>NZ_NSDJ01000001.1:679481-1358963 GCF_003610915.1 Rahnella variigena | reverse complement strand
TGCAACTGACTGCGCGCGCCATCGGTTACACCACGGAAGCGGCACTGGTCTTTAATGACCCTTCGGCGGCGCATGACTCGCTGGAATTTATCGCCAGACGTGGCGATTTCACGCAGGCTAAAATTCTGACGCCGGCGGGCGCGACATTCACCGAGTGGCAACGCCCGATCAACAGCAACTGGGACAAACTGGGTCAGTTCGTCGGCCATGTGGCGTTTCCGGACCCTGTGACCGTACCGGTGGTGCATTCCGGCTCGGTCATCGGCACCATCTGGCTTGAGGGTAACGGCAGCAGTCTGATTGGCTTCCTGGCGGAAACTATCCTGAGCCTGCTCGGTTGTCTGGTGCTGACCGCGCTGGTCGCGCTGTATTTTTCCCGCCGGATGCAAAAAGGCATTGTCGATGCCCTCGGCCACATTACGCATGTCACCCATGAAGTCAGTGCTAACCGGTCGTTTAGTCTGCGCGTTCCTTCCGCGCCAATAGTCGAGCTGCATACACTGAGCCAGGACTTCAACAGCCTGCTGACCGAGCTGGAAGCCTGGGAAAATCATATGAGGAACGAGAACGTTTCGCTGACAAAAAAAGCGTTGCACGACGGCCTGACCGGTCTGCATAATCGCGCGTTTTTCATTGATACCCTTAATCAGTGTTTCAATCCGGTGCGCGCACCGCTATCGCTGGCGTTGCTGTTCATCGATGTTGATAATTTTAAGGAAATCAATGACTCACTCGGGCACGCCGCCGGCGACCGGGTGCTGATGGTGATTGGCGAAAGACTGGCAAAAACTCTGCGTAAGGGGGATGTGCTGGCCCGTCTGGGCGGCGATGAATTTGCCATTCTGCTTGAACCGATGATCTCTACCGCGGAAGCGGTGGCGTTCGCCGAGCGGATTGTCGAGATCATGAAAACGCCGGTCATTTTGCTCAACAACAAAACGCTGGATGTGTCACTCAGCATCGGCATTGCGCTTTCGCCTTCACAGGCAAACAGTGCGAAAGAAATTCTCGAAAAGGCCGATGAGGCCATGTATCGCTCTAAAAGAATATCCGGCAGCTGCTGGCATGTGTCTTCAGGCATGCCGCTTCCTGTCGCGATGAAACACTAAAAGGAATTAATGACTATGAAGACCTGCAATACGTTCAAATCCTGGTATCAGTTCGCCGCAATGGGGCTGTGCATTGTGCTGCTGGCCGCCTGTCAGAGTAAACCTGCGGGATTAACACCGGAACAAATCGCCGTGCTGCAAAAGAACGGTTTCTCGCAAACCGATGCGGGCTGGGAACTGGGACTGGATGCCAAAGTTCTGTTTGGCAATAATCAGGATAAGCTTTCCGCCGAAAGTAAGCAGTCAGTAGAAAAACTGGCGGGCGAACTTCTGCACGTCGGCCTGAACAAGGTCAATCTCGACGGCCATACCGATAACTACGGTGATCCGGCGTACAACAACGATCTGTCGCTGCGCCGCGCTGACACCGTCGCCGCCGCCTTTGCCGATGCCGGAATGCCGCGCGCCAATATCCATACCCGTGGACTGGGCCAGAGCAAACCTGTCGCCAGCAATAAAACCCAGGCCGGACGCGCTCAGAACCGCCGCGTGTCTGTGATTATTGTGGTTTAACCGACAACAATCCCACCAGATGCAGCGCCGCCTTGCAGTTATCCGTTCTGCGCCAGGCGAGCGCGATCTGCGTTGTTAATGTCTGCCCTGCCAGGGGCAGACACCTCACATTGGCTTCATCAATCTTACTCAGCGACGCCGGTATCAGCGCGTAACCAAATCCTGTCGCCACCATACTCAGCGCCGAGGTAATCTGCGGACACTGCTGCCCGTAGCGCGGCGAAAATCCAGCCTCTTCACACGCATGCGTGACGGCATCATAAAGCCCCGGCGATAAATCTCGCGGGAAGGTGATCAGCGTATCGTGGCGCAGCGCCGACAGCCGGACTTCCTTTCCCTGACTGAGCGGATGGGTTTTGGGCAGCGCCACCATCATTTCCTCGATATCCAGCACCTTAAAACTGAACTCTTTGCTGCGCTCGCATGGCAGACGGATAAACGCCGCATCCAGCGCGCCCTCGCTCATAGCCGTCATCAGCCCCGCCATATCCTTTTCCAGCGGTTCGAGAACCATGCCCGGATATTTATCCCGAAAGCGATGCAGCAACGCAAAAACCTGCGGGTTAAACGCTGTCGACGTGGCAAAGCCGAGTCGCAGCGTACCGTTCATACCACGCGCAACGGCGCGGGTGCGCTCAAGGGCGGCATCGGTCAGTTTGATGATGGTTTGTGCGTCGTCGTACAGCACTTTTCCGGCTTCGGTCAGCTCGACGCCACGGGTCAGGCGTTTGAGTAAAGGGGTACCGATTTCATGTTCGAGCCGCTGGATTTGCTGGCTCAGCGGAGGCTGGGAGATCCCAAGCTGTTCGGCAGCACGGGTGAAGTGTCCCGTCTCTGCTACCGCGACAAAATAGCGCAGGTGACGAAGTTCCATATCAAAAACGTCTCAAAGTGAACACCTCCTCATATTGGAACTCAGGGCGGAATGGGGTCAACCTTTTAGTTAGCAAAGTTAATTATTCGATGGAGACCCCTGCATGAAAAACCATTCCGAATCCTGCTCCTGCGTGGCGGACATTGCCCGCACCGCAACAGCGTTTAAACATCAGCATCCTGACCGCGTTTTGTATCAGTCGTCGCTGATGAGCGCCCTGCTGAGCGGTGTGTATGAAGGCGACACCACCATGGCAGACCTGCTGGAACACGGCGATTTTGGTCTCGGTACCTTCAACCATCTCGACGGCGAACTGATCGCGTTCAACAGCAACATCTTCCAGTTACGCGGCGACGGCAGCGCCCGGCGCGCCCTTCCTGAACAAAAAACACCGTTCGCCGTCATGACATTCTTTAACCCGACTGATGAATACGTGATTGACCACCCGCATACCCGCGAGCAAATCCATAAGGTGATCGACGACGTCGTCGCCAGCCAGAACACCTTCTGCGCCCTGCGCATTGATGGCGAGTTCAGCCGCGTCGAGACCCGTACCGTGCCGGAACAGCACCGCCCGTATAAACCGATGCTGGAAGCCATCGAAGCCCAGCCGACGTTTCATATCGAACACAGCCAGGGCGTGCTGATTGGATTTCTGACACCGGCCTATATGCAGGGCATTAACGTGGCGGGCTATCACGAGCATTTTATCAATCAGGAACGCAGCAGCGGTGGCCATGTGCTGGATTATCAGGTTGAGCGCGGCGTGCTGACCTTCGGCACGGTCGAAAAGCTATTGATCGACTTTCCGCAGGACAGCGATTTCCTGCACGCCAACTTATGCCCTGATGATTTAAATGATGCGATTCAGTCGGTTGAAAGTTAACAGACCGCAGAAAGAAGGATGAAAACCATGAAAAACTCAGACAGTAAAACCGACTGGAAATGTGGTGCGGATCTGGTCGTCGCGCAGCTTGAAGCACAGGGTGTCAAACACGTCTTCGGCATTCCCGGCGCAAAAATCGACCGCGTATTTGATTCGCTGGTCGATTCCCCCATCAAAACTATTCCGGTACGCCACGAAGCCAACGCCGCCTTTATGGCCGGTGCCGTTGGCCGCCTGACAGGTAAAGCAGGCGTCGCGCTGGTCACCTCCGGCCCCGGCTGCTCGAACCTGATCACCGGCGTCGCCACCGCGACATCCGAAGGCGATCCGCTGGTCGCACTCGGCGGTGCCGTTAAACGCGCCGACCACGTCAAACAGGTGCACCAGACCATGGACACCGTGGCGATGTTCCGCCCGGTCACCAAGTATTCCGCCGAAGTCACCTCGCCTTCTGCGCTGGCCGAAGTGCTGGCGAACGGTTTTCGCGCCGCCGAGTTCGGGCGTCCGGGTGCGGCATTTATCAGCCTGCCGATGGATATCGTCAATGAACCGACCAGCGGTAAATTACTCACCTCGCAACCGCCGGTACTGGGCAGCGCGCCGCACGACGCGATATTGCAGGTCGCACAGTTACTGAAACAGGCCAAAAATCCGGTGCTGCTGCTCGGCCTGATGGCCAGCCAGCCACGTAACGCCGAAGCGATCCGACGTCTGCTGCACAAAAGCGATCTGCCGGTCACCAGCACCTATCAGGCGGCGGGCGTTATCGATCAGGCTTCCTTCCACCGCTTCGCCGGACGCGTCGGTCTGTTCAACAATCAGGCCGGTGACCGCCTGCTTCGCAATGCAGATCTGGTGATCACCATCGGTTACAGCCCGGTCGAGTATGAACCGGCGCAATGGAGTAACGGCACCGCCGAACTGGTACATATCGACGTGATGCCCGCCGAAACCGACAGCGACTATCTGCCGGACGTTGAGCTGGTGGGCGACATCGCCGACACATTGGATCTGCTGACCGAACAGATCCCGCAACGCATCGATCTGAGCGCCTCTGCTGTCGAGATCCTTGAGGATCGCCGCCAGCAACGTGAACTGCTGGCCCAGAAAGGCCGAAGCCTGAACCAGTTTGCGATCCACCCGCTGCGTCTGGTGCGTGCGATGCAGGACATCGTCAACAGCGACGTCACCCTGTGCGTCGATATGGGCAGTTTCCACATCTGGATCGCCCGCTACCTTTACAGCTTCCGCGCCCGTCAGGTGCTGATTTCCAACGGTCAGCAAACCATGGGCGTCGCACTGCCATGGGCAATCGGCGCCGCGCTGGTCGATCCTGGCCGAAAAGTGGTTTCCGTATCCGGCGACGGTGGCTTTATGCAATCAAGCATGGAACTGGAAACCGCCGTCCGTCTGGGCGTCAACCTGCTGCACATCATCTGGGTCGATGAGGCCTACAACATGGTGGCGATTCAGGAAGAGAAAAAATACCAGCGCACCTCCGGCATCCAGTTCGGCCCGATCGATTTCAAAGCTTACGCCGACGCCTTCGGCGCCAAAGGATTCGCCGTCACCTCCGCCGAAACGCTGGAAAGCACCCTCCGCGCCGCCATGGACGTACAAGGCCCCGCCGTCGTCGCCGTCCCGGTGGATTACAGTGATAACGCGCTACTGATGGGACAACTGGAGATGGGAAGGATTTTTTAGGGGTGATTTCAGGAAAGGTTAAAACGCCCTTGTTAGGGCGTTTTCTTACTCGCGGCAATCATATCTTTCAGCTCATCAATCGAGAGCGTACGATCTTTTTTGCGATGTATGATCCCATGGCAGTTAGCGCAGACGGGAACGAGATCTGTTTTGGGGTTTACAATCTTAGACATCCCAAATTCTGAAACAGGTACAACGTGATGAATATGAATAAAGTCCTTTGCATATTCCCCGTAAAAATCACCGAAGTTGAAGCCACAAGCGAAGCAGGTAGTGCCATGTATACTTTTTGCCAGCTTCTTCAACTTTGGGTTTCTTTCATACTTTGTAACGAACTTCGAAGTTTTCTTCCCTTCCTCATATGAAACCAGAGATTCCTCATCGGTTGCATCTTCTTGAAGGATTTCTTCACTCTCGATGTCGTCCATAATAAAGCGTGATTCAGTTAGCGCAGACGCAACAGCAATATCAGCAAAGACTTCCCCTGAAATGGGGCGAACGCTAAAACGCCAGTAATTAGATTTTTGCTGCTCGGGAATTTCTTCATAATAAACACCGTCATTTTTAGCCAGAACAGCCTGTTCAAACGGTTGAAACTCTGTCAGTACTGCATATAGATGACCGGCTTCATCCGGTCTGATCTCGCTTATTCGCCCGATCCCAAAATAGTGCGGTGCATCTGACAAGCGCTTTGACGAATACTCTTTGTTCCCTGGCTTTAGCCTCCCTTTGTAATACACAAAACGCATTCCAGGGGTGAGTGACTTTTGATACTGCTTAGGAAAATGATATCGCTCGCCAGTTTTGTCATCCCATTTGGAGTCATCACTCTCCGCAAGAACGACACACATCTCTTCGTCCATCATCTACTGATACCTGTTAAGTGAATCAATAGGTTGGAAGTATAATGGGTTCTTAATTGCTTACAACTTATGCATTTAATTTTTGAATAGTTTGGCCACTCTTCCTCTCGAAAGACTCAGTAAATAACGTATTTACACGTTCAGTTTCATCCCTTTTCCAAGACATCTCGCAAAACTGAAAACTGCCTAAAAATTCCTCTCACTGTATAAATTCCCACGTATTAGACTCTCCCCACAGCGGCAAAACCCGCAGTCAGAATTAGCGTTCTGTCATTTTCTGGTACCTACAACTCTATGAAAATAGAGCCAATGTGGTACGGTCTGCACTCACCCCAATTATGGTGGCTCAGACAGTGGCTTCTCACGAAGCACCGGATCCAGAAAACCGGTAACGCTAACGCTGTTTGAGCTACCACCCCGAGGTTAGCGTCTCCAGTGGTAGCAAACTCACTATTTTCTGGAGTACTCAACATGCCTAACCTTTACGACAATACCCCGCTGGAACTGGAAGAGATCGTCGATCACTGTCGTGCGTTGTCTTATGCCATTGTGTCGCTGGATAATCCGCAGGCGAAAGACCTGCTGGGATATATTCTGTGTGAACGGCTGGAAGTGCTTTATCAGACGCTGGAAATGCCATTTAGCGATGACGACGTGGTGGCTATAGAAATGACGGAAACACTCACGCACTAAGCAGATTCACAGACGTAAAAAAGCCAGCGCAACTGCGCTGGCCTGATAAACCACGAGGCGTGTGAATTAGAAATCGTAGAAGACGGTAACCCAGGTGGCGTCTGCTTCGTCGTCGGTGGTGTGCGCTAATGTGCGCTCCACGTAAACAGACAAACCGTAACCGATGGTGGTACCCGCGCCCAGATAGACGTGGTTCGCGTGATATTCTTCGCCGCCTTTCAGTTGCAGGGAATCGGCTGCAACGTATGGCTGGATAGATTTCAGGAACGGTTTGTCGAAATTAAAGGTATAACCAACGAACCCTTCCACGCCGTAACCGCTGCCAGCAAAATAATGTTCAACAGGATTTTCACGGGTGCTCGGCACGAAATCTTTGTAATAGCTGCCGGTGCCGACGATGTACCAGTTGTTTGGCTGCCAGGTCAATGCGGTACCAGACAACTGCTGGTGATAATCTTTTTCGTTATATTGGTTATCTTTCACCGTGGCGTCAGTCAGGCTATACGCCGCACTCCAGACCAAATCTTTGGTGAGTTTATAATCGAAGCCTAAACCACCACCATTATTACGGCGATAGTGCTGATCCTCGCCCGCCTGAATTTCATCTTCAGGTAATAAGTAGTTGGCATATAACGTCACAGGACCAAAGTCGTTGGTATATTTAATGCTGTTTTTAGGCTTATTTGCACCATCGTAGCTGCCGTTAATGCCAATACCGGTACCGCCCGCATGACCATCGTTATCCCATACGTCACTTTTAATCCCGACGACAGAATAATAAATACCGTACTGGTGGCCGTAGGTTAATGTTCCGTAGCGATCATCTTTAAAGCCTGCATATAACTGACGCTGAGTATCACGCTGACCACCTTCCGGATAGTGACCATTCATGCCCAGCAGGTTAGCCATGTCCACACCCAGCTCGTAGTATGCGATGACTGAGGTGTCTTGCGTCAGTTTATAATCACCACGGAAGCGGAAACGGGTGCCGCCATCGTGACCATTTTTATAATAGCCAGGCTCCGGACCGTTATTGAAAATCCACTCAGGACGGATGCTGCCACCGACCTGCAAGCTTAATGGCGCCAGCAAAGCATTACTCTGAGGATTTTTATCTAAAACAGTAATCTCGGCCCGGGCGCTGGTAGATAATGCCGACAGCACGACGCCGCCAATTAAGATTGACGCTTTTAAATTGCTCATTATTACCCTGTCTTTATTATTTATGTGATGTGTGTGCGGTCTTGCGCCGCGTATAAATAATTAACATAGGTATGACGGGGGACAAAGTGAAAATTCAGAAAGTTCCTTATAAGAAAATTATATATAGGGAGCAATTAGTAAACAATAGTATTGTGATATGTAACTATAAGAAATTTTTTATGTTTTAGTGATTAAATACAGAACAACATGATAAAAATACGAGCAATTGTAAACTTGCCGGAACAAAACATTGAAATATTTAATAACAATTACATCCTAAAAATAGCATCAATAAGTAAATCATGCCAGCGTGATAATGACATTACGTGACAACCACTTAATATTATTACATTGAATTTGAGTTAATTCAAAATCGCCAGAATAATATCCGGAAAATACTGTTATTAATTAACCAATTTCAATTTTTATCTCATGGATATCGTTCTGGTGGTGAATATCCCCGATTCTCTGTGCGAATTTTGCGAGACATCTTCCAGTTCCGACAACAAACTACTGTAAATATAAACAGGTTATTTCTTTGCAGCATGAACAGGCATACAGTTCTCTGGCAGCGGCAATCACCCCGCCAGTAAAGGGGGCCTCGACTCACTGACAATGGAATGATCTTCATGACTAATACTGAAAACAGCACGGCCTTCACCGCAAACTCTGTCACCGTTTTTCGTTCACTGATTGAAGGGTTGGATCTCAGCCACTTCGGGGAAGCGCAGCTTTATGATCTCAGCGCGCTGGCATCGGAGTCCGCCGGCGGACTATGCCAGGGGTTGTTGTGTTTGAGCGAAGGACTGGAGAACTGCGAGATAATCCCACCGGAGGGGATTGCACAGGTCAGCGGCTACCTGAAAGCATCAGCGCATCTGATCCCTGTGCTCTTTGAATTATGCGAGCAGGCCAACAGCAGCCTGATGCGTATGAAAAAAATTACGGCTTATCCGATGAACTGACGTGCGCGGCGATATCCCGCATGACATTTCGCGCTGTCTTGCTGATCCCACCGAGCTGGAAAAATCCATGAATGACACCCAGATAGCGCTGAGCATTACATTCAACACCCTGCTCAGTCAGCCGGGAGTACAGCGCCTCGCCTTCGTCACATAACGGATCGTATTCCGCCATGATGATGTAAACCGGCGGCAATCCGGCAAAGTCATCGCGCCACAAAGGGCTGGCTTCAGGGTGCATGAAGTCAGTCTGCGGGAAGACGGACGGCCAGCAACGATGAAGTCGTTAACCAGCTCAGCAAGTCGATCGGTATTAACGATCAGTTCTTACTTATTGATCTATCAAAACGATTATCTTTTTCCTGCCAGCTCTGGTTATCCTTGGCGTTCCTGAACATGGATTAAAACTCTTATATTATTAGCGGCTCATTTTGCAGCCGGGATTTGTTACGCCGCGAAAATACCAAATGAAGAATAATGCGAATACGAGATGAAAATGAAAAAATGCACCCGATGCAATAAAAAAAGAAACTTCATCGAACGGATATTTTCTCAGGATAAAGAGCTTTCGAGGAATGCATTTACGATATTCAATCGGAAATCAGGGAAAGAAGAGAAATCCCGGTCAAAAGGCATGATGACGAATGACGCTCATTTCAGAAATTCAAACTGAACGGATTGATGTCAGCATCATCATTCCTGTCTATAACGCCGCAGAGACCATCGGTCACCTCATCAGCAAGATCCTTAGGGAAACCCGTGTCGTTATTGAACTCATTATCGTTAATGACGGTTCCACTGATGCTACCGGCAATCTTATCCGGGATGTCTGCGACAACCGGTTCATCCTCATTGAGCAGGAAAATCAGGGCGTCTATGCAGCACGCAATGCCGCTCTGGATATCCATCGCGGCGAATGGGTGATATTTCTTGATGCAGACGACGACGTTAAAGACGGATTCATTTATGAACGCTGGCAGGACGCGATAAACACTCAGGCCGATGTGATGATCTTCAATGCCTGGCGCACGGGGTCCTCTTCATCCAAAACGGCTGTGCATGTCAAACAGCCCTACGGAAAAAACCTATCCGGCCATGACTGGATACGCCACTGCGTGACGCATCGCGAATGGCCACACTATCTGTGGCTGCAGATCATCAGGTCATCTTATATCCGCCAGCATTCCCTCTCCTTTCAGTCCGGCAAAAGCCACAAAGATATTCTCTGGACCATTCACCTTGCAGCGGCCAATGGTCGATTCTGTTTATCCGACAGCAAAGATTACACTTATAAGGTAAATGCCGATTCCATCACGCATCGCAGCGATTATTTTGACGTCAGGGCACAAAGCTATATAGAGGTGATTGCGGAAATCATCCGGCTGGCCAGGCTGGAGCAGAACATAATAATCAGGGTGTTTTTGTACCGGCATGCGCTGGTGGAGGCGCGGCATTTTTTGGGGTTGTTTAGAAATAATGTGGGGGACAAGATCGGGGTGAAGTCATGCTTCAGGGAAAGCATTTCAGCCGGTGATTTATTTAGAGGTATTAACAGCCTGAGTGATGTATTTTTCTTTATTAAGCTGTCAGGCAAACTTTTATAAATGAGATCCTGAAAGAAGCGATAAAGTAGGTCAGACACGAAACAAGTAAACAGACCAGTCATACTGGTCTGTTTGTTTCCAATCAATGCATTTTTTTATCACCTACAAAGATATGATGTTTCGAACGCGCGCGCGGATGAATGAAGAAATGTCCTTCAGGCGCTGAATCTGTAGTGATAGGTTCAAGTGTTAAATTACATGCCTTACCACGCTTATCATGCAATGCATAGATAATGAACGGAATCGACACCACTACCAGGAAGCTGACGATCAGCAGACCCGCGTACAGGTGGTTCGCCTCCCCGCCCGGCAGACCAGAAGGCGGACAGAACGAGACCACAAAGGCAATCATTGAAATCAGTAAACCGACCATCGCAACGCTAAGTTTTACCGTTTTTCCACCAGGAATATTAAAGGTTCGCTTGTTTTTCGACTGCTTGCGCACCAGATTGATATATCCGAGGAAGAGCAGGAAATAGCTACACAGATAAATAACAACGGTTAATGCCAGCGCAATCAGGAATGACATATTATTGCCGCCGCCTGTATTGGTCAGAACAATCAGAGCCACAGAAGTGATGATTAACTGGGAAATCACCAGAACGACGGGTACACCGTTCTTATTAATTTTGGCGAAACTCGCGGGCAATATGCCTTTTTGCGCCGTCACCAGCATTCCACGAGATGGCCCGACAATCCAGGCAGCAATTTCAGCCAATACTCCCAACATCAACAACGCGGCAATAACACGGATAGCCCACTCAAAACCGCTGCCAAAGTGATTAATTAGCACGGTGAAAGTCTGCATTACACCTGCCGAAAGATTAATATCACTGTGAGGGATCACTGCAGCGATAGACAACCCGCCGATAGAACTCAGGAAGATGGCCGCAACCATTAACAACAGCATCGCGAGCGGATAGTCCCGACCCGGATTCTTCATTTCGTTGACATGGGTTGCAGAAGCTTCAACACCCATGTAACTCAGGATAAACGCCACGAATACCACTAAGGTACCCATCTGGGTAAAGTCCGGGAAGAAAGTCGACATGCTCATTTTGATAGCGACCGGCGCACCGGAATGCAAATAGCTAAGCGCCAAAACAACCAAAATTAATGCAGGCAGCAGGATACCTGCAAAAAAACCGATTTTTGCAATACGTGCCGTATTCCTGGTGCCGCCGAACTGCGTTAAAGCCAGACCCCAGAGGATCACCAGCGCCGCTACCGTTTTTACTATCGGATCGTTGTTTAGCTCCGGCCATTTGAGGATGTAAGAGAGCGCACCCAGCACAAAATAGAGCATGGGGATAAACCCAATCGCGATTTGCAAATAACCGAACGAAATAGCCGCAAATCCCCATTTTTCACCGAGCGTTTTAGAAACCCAGGTGAAAACGCCCCCCTCCTGCCACCCTTCCACCGTCGCCATTTCGGCCGCACAAAGACCGACGGGAATAAACCACAGCAGGCCGCCTAACAGCAGAAAGAAAATAAGGGAAAAACCCGAGGTTGCAAACGTGGGGTATTCATAAACGGCCATCACCATCGACGCCGTTATAGCAAAAAAGCCCAACAACGATAATTGTTTAGGTGCGGCGCTTTTTATTGTGCTCGCCATAACTGATCTCCTGAAGGAAGCGCAGAGTCTTCTCAGTAAGTTTTAATCTGAAATTTAGGGGGGGGCTGTCGGGTCACCCCGGAACAAGAGAAGTCACGCGTTTATGCGTGATTAAAGCCGCCCGTGCGTGATGCGCTGGAAGGCTGGCTGAGCGGGTGACTCATGAAGTCATTCAGCGCACGTTTCATATCTTCAATGAGCAGGCAGCCCAGGTCGTAGCTCACACCGTGACGGACCAGAATGCGCTGAACCACCAAATCTTCTCGGTGGGACGGCATGGAGTAAGCCGGCACCTGCCAGCCACGCACGCGCAGCTTCTCAGCCAGATCGTAGAGCGTGTAACCGCCAAGGTAAGCACCCTCTTTCAGCGTCCAGGCCAGTGCAGGGATACCTTTTTGGCTGTCGCCATCGAAAATGATCTCAAACGGCCCAAGCTTGCCGATTTCTGCCGCCAGATGCTGGGCTGTGGCGTAACAGGCATTATGGATTTTTGCGTACCCTTCTCGTCCCAGACGCAAGAAGTTGTAGTACTGCGCAACGATCTGACCGCCAGGGCGTGAAAAGTTAAGCGCAAAGGTCGGCATGTTTCCGCCCAGATAATTAACGTTGAAAATTAGCTCTTCAGGCAGATCTGACGACTCGCGCCATATCACCCAGCCAGCGCCAAGCGGAGCCAGACCAAATTTATGTCCTGATGCGTTGATGGATTTAACTCGTGGTAAACGGAAATCCCACTCCAGTTCCGGGGCACAGAATGGCGCCAGAAAACCGCCGCTGGCGCCGTCAATATGCATGGGGATGTCCTGCCCGGTCTGCAGCTGAAGTTTATCAAGAGCATCGCTTACTGCTTTCACCGGCTCGTACTGGCAGGTAAATGTCACGCCAAGCGTAGGGATCACACCGATAGTATTTTCATCCACACGCTTAAGTACCTCTTCCGGCGACATGATAAGACGATCGCCTTCCAATGGAATCTCACGCAGTTCAACGTCGAAATAGCGGGCAAATTTATGCCAGCAGATTTGAACCGGGCCACATATCAGATTTGGTTTGTCAGAAGGAAGCCCCTGCAGAGCGCGCTTCTTGCGCCACTGCCACTTCAATGCCAACCCGCCAAGCATTGCCGCTTCTGAAGAACCAATGGTGGAACAACCCAGGGTGGTTGTCGGCATGGGGGAATTCCACAGGTCCGCCAGCATTCGCACGCAACGAGCTTCAATTTCAGCAGTTTGCGGATATTCATCTTTATCGATCATATTTTTATCGATGGACAAATCCATAAGTTCCCGGATTTCATCATCAACCCAGGTCTGACAAAAAGTCGCAAGGTTCTGACGTGAATTACCATCAAGTAATAATTCATCACGAATCGCATTAAATATATTGCGAGGCTCACACTCTGCTATTGGAAAAACTGAAGTGGGTAATGATGATGCTAACTCTGCTGACGCATAAACGTCATCTTTATTCGATTGTGTAACTTTCATATGCTCGCTCACTTTATAAACCATTAAAAGTTTTTTATTTAAAAATATAAGCAACGCCAATAAATGACCAAATCAAAGATTGAACGGTGCCGGGGGAATTCGATAGCGTTTATGTCATGGAGACTATGACCTGACAGACGATAAATAAAACCGCGCCACAGTCAGTGACTTCTGTTACCTGTTTACAATTCAAATTCTGCAATAAATAAATTATAATCAATACGTTATTTTCCCGATAATAGACGCAATAAAAAACGCCTCACTTTATGGGAACTAATTAATTTATAACTTTGGACAACCTTGTCATTTTCAGTTTCCAAAATTGTCATTGGAAACACATCATCTGACTCCAGGAAAATAAACTCTTCATATGTAACCATCTTTGGCGGAACCGTATTTCCCGTAGCTATAGTTGAGCCCAGGGACTGCGGCAACATGAAAGAAGTGAGAGTTAAAAGTAAAATTTTTCCAACACGCATGATGCCTCTTGTCGGGTGGATACCGTAAAATAATATATTGATGCTGAGGGCAGCTTCATAACGACAGTTTCATAACGACAGCGGGTCCTCTTCTGACCTTGAATAACTGTTCCATATATCCAGCAAATATTCTTTTATTCTCACCTTCCGACTTAACTGCCTGCTATAGCAGATAATGTCATTGAGTGATCCCGCCACTTCTTTGGGAAACCTTTTTTGGTGTTGGGCATTTGTTAGCCAGCGACGTAAAAAAAGGTCTTCTTGTGCGGCATCCTGTGATGGATGTCTGTGATTGTTGATGTAAAGAGCTATCAGCGCGCACCAGGAAAGATGAGCTATTTTTTCATTGGTATTATTCAATTTTCTCTGCCTGATAAAGATAAAGATATAATAATTTTTTCAATAAAGAATTTGTTGTGACAATCTATTCTTTGTTTTCATCAAAATACATAGGATAAACATCCCGTCATTATCATCTCAATCTCACATCTGTAATCCATACTAAACAGGGATGACAAGTGTAAGTCATATCTCTCACAATAAAGGTGGCGGTCCTATTACCATCATGCAATGTAAACCCTATTCTATAAATGTTTTCCAGAAACAACTTATTGAAAGGATATTATTATGAAAAACTTATTATTAGCCAGCATGATAGCTACCGTGATGACCGCGACTCCAGTTTGGGCGTCAGAAAATACTGCCGATGCTAAAACGGAAACCACTTCAGTTAAAAAGGTTCAACGCGAAGCCGGAGAGGTATTGCACATGGCCGGACAGGGATTTGATGCGATGCGCGATATACAATTGGCCAGAGTCGCCATATTTCAGGGGCATACTGGAACAGCCGAAAACTTTATCGCTAACGCGACGACCTTGCTCTCTGATACCAGCACAGACTGGAGCAAGTTCACCAAGATGGATCATAATGCGAAGATGATTAACGATCAGTATATTATCATTAATTCTAATTTTTCGATTTCAGAGAACTTCGTTGCCTCACCGGAAAAAGAGGCCGCCATTAAAAAGGCAAACGAGAAAATCTCTGAGGGCGATCCAAAAGGAGCCGTCGACACGCTGCGTTTAGCTGGCATGAGCGTGGTGCAAAATCAGTATCTGATGCCATTACAGCAAACACGCCATGCCGTTGCCGAGACCACCCATCTGCTCAACACTGGCAAATACTACGAAGCCAATCTGATGTTGAAAAGCGCAGAAGATGGAATTGTGGTGGAAAGCCAGCTTATAGATTTAACCAAATGATTTGAAATATCACTATTATTATCTGTCTGGCAGTTCTTGAATGTCTGCCGGACAAATAATGGTGATCTCTTCACTGACGTCCTGCAAAATGCTTCTGACTGATTTCAGCACTGACAGACAATATTCATTCGTCAACTCAATCTCATCCATGGCTTCAACAGGGACAAGAATTGTTTTAAGTTCTGCTATTTCGAGAAGCTGAGAAGCACCATGAAGGCGATGCATGGCCTGCCTGAACTTGCTGAAAGAGCCCACTGTGATTGCCTTCTCAGCTTCAGCCAGATCCTTCTTAGCTTCACGATAGAAAACCTGAATCAGCTCATTGAGCAGATCCTTTTGTCCGCCAGTGTTGCGATTAAGTACATCCACATTGAGATGAGAAATCGCAGGTGTAACCGGACGCCCCCGCGCAAGCTTATTGAGTTCATTGGTCAGAGTTCCCAGGGAAACGGGTTTAAAAAGACAGAGATTCATGCCGCTTTGCAAACATTTCTCTCGCATGTGCTCCTGAGCATTTGCCGTCAGTCCCCAAATTTGTAAAGTGGGATGGCTTTTTCGTATGTCTTTAGAAAGTGTAATTCCATCTTTGCCCGGCATATTAATGTCAGTAATCAACAAATCGAAATGCATTCTCCCTAGCATTTTCTCTGCCACATCCCCGTCACTGGCTTCATGCACCTCATAACCGATATTTTGTAATTGCCTCCTGAGCAGCAGGCGGTTAGCTGGATGGTCATCTGCTATCAGAATAGAGAGAGGGGCGAGAGCTAAAGGCTCACTTTGAGGTACTGCGGAAATGTCTGGCTGTGGCGCACATATTTCCACAGGTAAGTTGAGGGTAAGAGTCGTTCCGCTGCCGGGCTGGCTATCCATCATGAGTGTGCCATGCATCAGCGAAACGAGCTCTTTGCATATCGCCAGCCCTAAGCCAGACCCGGTTTGCAAACGTCCGGACCTGGCCTGGGAGTAACGCGTAAAAAGTGTCGCCTGTTCGTCCTGGGAAATACCGCATCCGGTATCACTGACAAGGATCTGAATTCCGGTTTGATAGTCGCTAAACCTATGCTGATGCACACACACCTGAACCCCACCCTTATCAGTAAACTTCAAAGCATTACTGATGAGATTATTCACAATCTGCCTGAGTGCCTGAGGGTCAACGAGTATCTGTATATCATTGGGAAGAGTAATATTAACATTTAATGAAAGATTTTTTTTCTGTGTAATCCCCTCAAAAGAGCGGCATATTTCAAGAATCAGTTTATTAACATCGGTTCTTTGGTAGTGAATCTGATATTTACCTGACGCCACTTTATCAACATCAAGTATTTCGCCGATCAACCCTAACAATGATTGCGCTGTGGAATATACCTGTGAAATAGCTTCCCGATGTTGTTGATCATCGAGTTTATGACCGTCCAGTAACTCTAAGAAACCCACAATGGAGCTGACAGGAGTGCGCAATTCATGTGTCATCGTGGCGAGAAACTGACTTTTTGCTTCCGTTGCAAGAATCGCTTTATTTTTTTCCTCTTCAAGTGCGCTGGAAAGAGATTCTTTCAGCTGAAGCTGAATTTCCAACTGACGCTCGGACTCTTTACGTTTACGTACTTCACTTAACAGATAAATTCCCCAAATCAGGCTACTTATAATCAGTGTTCCGGCTAACGCGATAACGAGATAAAATTGCTTGCTGTATAGGTTCCAGGTTTCAATCTGAACTTTAGGCATCTTTGACCATTTTTCAGTCAACTGAAGTATCTCTCGCGGTGGAATCGACATAAGAGCTTTGTTTAAAATGGATTTCAATTCAGGATCGCTTTTGGATAAGGCAAAACTGATTGGTGCAAGCGGCATATCGGAGAGGCGCATATAATTTAATGCATTAGGATAATAGTGATCGATGATATAGCGTGCTGATAATTGAGTTGTCACTGCTGCATCAACCTCACCTTTATTCACCATATTCATAGCAATGCTGGTGTTTTCTACTAAGATCCATTTTACCTGTGGGTACTTATCCCTGAGTTGACGGTCAATGGTAAAGTGAGAAGGTATTGCGACCTGAGTAATATCTTTGAGCGAAGTATCCACTGCTCGTTTTAGTTTCGTTACCAGGACAAAAGGGACTTTCATAAAAGGATCACTGAATGAAATATGATCTACCCTTTCACTGCTATAAGTGGCGGCGGGGATCAGATCCCACTCCCCTTTAAGCATTATCTTAATCATTTCAGCATTTGAATTAGTAAATACCGGTTCAAATTCCAGACCGGTTTGTATCTGGATAAGATTCAAGATATCACCCATAATGCCGCGAATTTCATTCTCGTGATTGGTGATTGTAAAAGGAGGATAGTATGGGTTGACAAGCACACGTATTTTTTTATGTTTCTTAAGCCATTTCTTCTCTCGGCCAGTTAATGAAATTGGCTTATTTAAAAAAGAGAGATTCCCTCTGTCTAGCCAGTTTTGAGTAATCTGAATATTTGTTTCATTTGATATTGCATGAATAAAGTTATTGATAGTTTCACAGAGTATGATTTGTTCAGAATTAAAAATGAAGTGATTATCCAGATCTGACTGAAGAAAGTAACGTATCACTGAGAGTGACTGAGGAAAAAACTTAGAAATATAATTACCGGTGGAGATGTTATCACCAATAAAGTAAGTATTTTCATTATCTGATACTGATGACATGGCGAGATAATCAGTATCATAATATTTAATCACTGCATTAGGGAAGTCAGCTTTGATACTCCCGGCAGGAGGGCATGATTCAGAGCATGCAATTGTGACCGTTTTATCTGTTGATAAAGGCTGCATCGCGTTTTTTAAGGATGTCACGAGCGTCGGATAGGTTCTGACTAAAGCCGAGCTATGCAGTAAATCATCCTCTTCATAGGCTTTACGCGTCAATGGGGTAAGGAGCATATCGACGTGGTTTTTTCTGAGTTCTTCAAGTGCTTCGGCCTCGCTGCTATACAGTGTAATAGTGATCTTAACACCCAGGCTCTTTTGCATTAACGCCAGATAATCAGCATTAATTCCTCTGTAATAATGGTCAACGCTATCGTACACAACGGGTGAAATCTCAGGCGTCCATGTACCAATAACCAGACTCTGTTTACGGGCAATCAGGCGTATTTCATCCTTACTTAATTTGACCCTCTCAAAATTATTAATAAAACTATTTTTAATTTCAATATTCTTTACCGTGGCCGCATTTACAGGGAATAGCACAATTAAAAGTATAAACGCAAAAATCTTCATGAGTTTATCCAAGCTTATTTCTTTGCGCAAAACTAAAAAGATCCATCAAAGAATTACAGTTAAGCTTTTCTAACAAACGTCTTTTATAGGTACAAACTGTTTTATTGCTAATGTTCATTTTACTGGCGATACTGGTATAATCAGTACCGTTAATCATATATCTGAAAACTTTTACTTCCTGCATGGAAAGTGAATCCAGTTTGCCTTGTTCACTTGTTGTCTCGCCATAAAAACGACTCAGCGTGAAAGGGAAATAACTGTAACCATTATTGGCAGCTTCAATTGCAGACATAATATTATTAAGTCCTTCTTTTTTACTGACAAATCCATTTGCGCCTAATTCTGCACTGCGCTGTCCATAAAAGACTTCATTTTTAGCCGAAATGACGATAATAGCCCCTGAATAACGACGCTTACGTAATTGTTCCAGCACTTCGATACCGCTTAGTACAGGGATGTCGACATCAATGATAAGAAGATCGGGTTTTAGCGTTTCGACTTTATTGACGACGTTTCCCCCTTCATCCAGTTCTGCCAAAATGTCTATTCCATTTGCATTAAGCAAATTTCTTATCGCGATGAGTGCGATAGGGTGGTCGTCTACGATTATTGCCTTCATTATTAAATCATCATCCTTTGATTTAACAAAAATTAAACATCAATTCCTTCAAATTTCCTGTGTCCGAGAAAATATGAGAGATACATATAACGACATTTACAATTGAAATATGCGAGTCGTTAAATATTAATTAGTGAGGTTGCCACATGAAATACATTCTAACATTTATTACGGGAGTGAATATAAACGCAATATAAATGAGGACATAGTTAAAGATGAGAGCTATACGCATTCAGCAATATATTGTTTTAATATTGTTAATTTTAGATTAATTATTTCGGCCATCGATTACATACGTAAGAAAAATTCTACAAAGAATACGAATCATTCTTCTATAAATACCATGCCTTTCTATTATCTAATAGTTCCAGAACGTGCAGCTTAAACCCAAGTTATCAGGAAGTTAAACTCTTTACTGAGTTCTGCCTTTTTGTCATTGATGTCTGACAGCGTCGACATCAAGAAATAATTGTGGATATATCCGTGAAAATAGATTTTAAGAATAAAAAAATAGTCATCACTAGCATTATTATTATGATTATAACAATTTCCATCGTGACCTTAGCATATAGATATCTCTTACTGGGAAACGTGCAAACCACGGATGATGCTTATGTAGCAGGAAACATAAATCCGGTATCAGCGCTCATTAATGGAAGTGTCATTACGGTTAACCATACTGACACCGAATTTGTAAAGGAAGGTGATGTGCTGGCGGTTCTTGATGATACCGATGCACAACTCGCTTATAAAAAATCTAAACATAACCTGGCGTATGTTGTCCGGCAAACGCAACAGCTTGCCTTTCAGAATGACCAGCTTGAAGCAGATGTCAGGCAGGCAAAAATTGCGTACAGCCAGGCGGTAACTGATTACGAGCGTCAAACCGGACTGAGCCGTGATGCATTGATTGCCAGAATGGCGCTTGAACATTATCGAAATAAGGTGTCCTCCCAAAAAGCAGCATTAGATGCAGCCATTCAGCAATATAAAGCCAGCAAAGCATTGTTGCTTGATACGCCCATTAATGAACAACCGCAGGTTCTGCAGGCCGCAGATGCCGTTCGAGAGGCATGGATCACTTTGCAACGTACGGTGATCCGCAGCCCGGTGACAGGGTATATCGCAGAAAGAAATGTGCAGGTTGGTCAGACTGTTTCTGTCGGGCAAACGTTGATGTCAGTCATTCCTGTTGAACAAATGTGGGTTAATGCAAACTTCAAAGAAACCCAGCTTAGCGGCGTTTCTTTAGGCCAGAAAGTGACCATTATCAGTGATATTTACGGAGATGAAGTCCCATATGAAGGACATGTCACCGGGATAAATATGGGAACTGGAGGTAGTTTCTCCCTCCTGCCTGCGCAAAATGCCACAGGTAACTGGATTAAAGTCGTTCAGCGCGTACCAGTGCGGGTCGCACTCAATCCAGCGCAACTGCTTGAACATCCCTTGCGAATTGGTCTCTCCACGACGGCGAAGCTCTATTCCAGCGGTCAAAATGAGGTGGGTGATGAAACACTTTCAAAACATGTTATTTCAACCCCCGCCTTAAGCAGTAAGGCGCTTGTGGTCGAAACACGGGGAATTGAAAGTGTGATCACCGGGATTATTGCGCGAAACGGGGCACAATAATGGCGTGTTCATCATCAGTACTCCCGCCGCTGAAAGGCAGCACCCTAATTTTTGTCACTATTGCGCTGGCAATGGCGACTTTTATGCAAATGCTCGACTCAACAATAACGAATGTGGCGATCCAAACGATTTCCGGGTCATTGGGCGCTTCTTCCGATGAAGGAACCTGGGTTATTACATCTTTTGGTGTGGCGAATGCTATTTCGATTCCTGTCACGGGGCGACTTTCGTTGCGTTTAGGAGAACGACGTCTTTTTTTAATGTCTGTCACACTCTTTTTCATGACATCGTTTTGTTGCGGAGTGGCCTCCAGTCTCGATATGCTGATTTTCTTTCGTATCATTCAGGGATTAGTCGCAGGCCCCCTCATTCCGTTATCTCAAAGCCTGCTCTTGCGCAATTATCCCCCGGAGAAACGCACCTACGCTTTAGCTATCTGGTCTATGACCGTTATCATCGCCCCGATTTTTGGCCCTATTCTCGGGGGCTATATTTGCGATAATTACCATTGGGGATGGATCTTTTTTATTAATGTCCCTATGGGTATCGCGGTAGTTTTAGTTTGTTCTTTCTTACTGAAGGGTCGGGAAACTGCCACTCAGCCAGTGAAACTCAATCTGATCGGACTAAGCCTGCTGGTATTGGGAGTGGGGTCTCTGCAAATAATGCTGGATAAAGGCAAAGACCTTGACTGGTTTAGCTCCTCCACGATTGTGACGCTCACAATAATTTGCGTTGTGACTTTGCCCTTATTCGTGCTGCATGAAATAAAAGATAAAAACCCCTTGGTTGACTTAAGTCTTTTCAAATCCCTGAATTTTAGCATCGCCATTTTGTGTATTGTTTGTGCCTATCTTATCTATTCCGGTGCTATTGTTTTGATGCCTCAACTTTTACAGAGTGTATATGGCTATACTTCAGTTTGGGCTGGTTTAGCTTACGCACCGATAGGCATAATGCCACTGATCATCGCTCCACTCATTGGTCGCTACAATAAGAACATAGACATGAGACTGCTGGTTACATTCAGCTTTACGGTCTATTTCATATGCTATCATTGGCGTTCTGTTACTTTCACGCCGACGATCGATTTTACGTCAATTATTTGGCCGCAGTTGATACAAGGGTTCGCGGTTGCGTGCTTCTTTCTGCCTTTAACAACGATATCTTTAGCAGGACTTTCTTACGATAAATTGGCTAGTGCTACAAGCCTGAGTAATTTCTTGCGCACTCTGTCAGGTTCTGTAGGGACATCTTTGACGATGACGTTATGGAGCCGGAGAGAATCGGTGCATCACGCCCAGTTAACAGAAAATATTAATTCTGCCAATCCTGTTTTTGAGCATTATATCAGCAGTTTAAAAACGGCAGGATTAAGCACTGCTCAGGGGCTGGAATACATTAATCAGACCATTACTCAGCAATCACTGCTGATTTCTGCGAATGAAATATTCTCTGTTTCGTCTTATGTTTTTCTTACACTCACTTTATTGGTTTGGTTTGCTAAACCTTATAAAAAATAAGAGGAGGATACTGATGGGCATGAAACGAGTGTTTAATCTATATTTAGCGTTAATAAATCCAGTCTGATTAATTGTCAACGTCCCCTGCCCGTCTGTGCATTTCTATATTTAGATTATTATCTCTATGGTGGTTTACAGCTTCGGGCACTCTAAACCTTGTGATAGCAGAATAGCGATTACATCTGTCTGCCACTTCCCCCCCCCTTGGCTTTGTGTAAATACAGATATAACCGCGACTGATTTCTTAGTTAACGGGATAGTTCACAGAAACGTAAATAACATCCCTCTCCCCTGAGTGGGTTATTTTGAAGTTGCGAATGATTTTTTGACGTGAAAAATCGGCAAGTTTCAAATTTTACTATCATTCGGACATATTACATTTATGTGACAGCAGCCTGAGTCCTACCAAACCTCCGATTATGTGCCTGAACTACCAGTCTTCGCTTTGGGAAAACTGCCTCAGATGACAGTTCTCATCCTCACGGGCTTTAGCATTTATAAAATCAGCGATTTCCATCCTCTGGATACAGTCAATCAGTTGTAAAAGGTGGCTTTAGCAGTTCCATAGACATGATTTCGGTCAGCATGTGGATGATGTCACCCAACTCATAGCTTCATAAAGGTGATAAGGCAGTATTGAGGGGGAAAAAAGATGACAAAACGTTATTTATAAATGTTTTTGACAATTAATTTCTGACGTTTTATGAGGTGAGACAGGTTGTTATAAATAATTATATAACTTAAGAAACCATGAAAATTGCGATTACTCCTAACCGCTGGATGTTTACTGTACGAAAAATTATTGATCTGAATATATTTTTAAAATCCAAATCGAGGAAAATCTTAATTTGCAAAAGATGATATTTTTAGGATTATACCCACAAATATCATCAGTGAAGGATGACAGGGGAATTAATACCAGCTTGATTCTGGAGAATTGATACCCTTAAACTTGCTCCGCTTCCCGGTATGTCTGAAATACTTTTCTGCCGGGGTTAGCGTTCTCAACACTTAACATTGGTAATTACAGCAAGGAAGATTTTATGAAAATGAAGAATGTGTTACTACCTGCTTTTGCTTTCGGTTTTTTAATTTCAGCATCAGCTGCTTATGCTGAGGGTGAAGTTGATCCGGTTACAACAACTGGCGGCCAGGTAACTTTTAATGGAGAAATTACTAAAGGCGCATGTTCTGTTGCCAGTGACGACACAAATAAAATTGTTAATCTGGATACTGTGAGATCAAGCGTATTTACTGCTAAAGACCAGGTAGCTAATGCACGTAAACCATTCACCATTTCCTTGCAGGATTGCGACACGACGACATATAAAAATGTTAGCGTAAGTTTCACAGGACAAGCTGATGCGACTTCACCTAACCTTCTGGCAAATAATGCAGGCGCTGGCGCTGCAACAAATGTCGGGTTGCAGATTTATGGGCCAAATAATGAAGCCTTAGCTCTAGGTACTGGACAAACCGCACCAGTAGCATTGAACGAAGGCGCTACATCGACTATTAATTTTGCAGCGGACTATGTTTCCACTGCAGCCGTAGTCGGTGCTGGCAAAGTTCAGTCCGTAGCAAATTTCATGCTTACCTATAACTAAATAATAATATTAGCTGGTACTCGAGACCAGCTAATAATTGAATAATCCCAGGGGAAAACCTTGAAATTTAATTTATTAATTTTACTCATTTTAACTTTTATTATGCCTCCTGCTTTCGCCGAAGGGGTCTCGTTAGGGGCTACTCGTTTAATATACCCGGCAGATAAAAGTCAAACTGCGATAAAAATATTTAATAACGATAAGAAAAATAATTTCCTCGTCCAATCCTGGGTTACCGATAAGCAGGGAAATAAAGTCGATGACTTTATCGTAACTCCACCACTATTTGTGTTAAATGCAAATACTGACAGCGTATTACGTATTGTTTATGCTGGTGATAAAAATAAATTACCCAATGACAGAGAGGAACTTTTTTATTTCAATGCTAAAGTGATCCCATCTTTAAGTAAAGAGGAACAAGAGCTTAATAACTCGCTATTGGTTTCAATTACAACAAAAATAAAATTATTCATAAGGCCAAATGATTTGAATAGCGAAGCGAGCGATGCTGCAAAAACGCTCGCTTGCCAGCTCAACGGTAAAACATTACAAATTAAAAACACATCACCATACTACGTAAATATGGTCAATGTTAGCATCAATAACAAAGAAGTTTCTAAGGCGGAAACCATTGCCCCATTTGGCAATGTAAGCATTGCTATAAAATCATCAGGATCAGAAATAAAATATAGTTTCATCAACGATTATGGAGTGCAAGTCAATAATAATACTTGCAAGTTATAGTCTTAATTTTAAAAAATAAACGATTGGATCTAGAAATGTATTCCTTAAGATTTATTACATTTGCTTTGCTTTTTGTACGCATAGCTCAGGTACATGCTGAGGATTATTTCAATCCATTGTTCTTAGGTAGTGATGTAGCTTCTCTGCATGACTTATCATTTATATCTAAAAATAATAACGTTACACCTGGCGTTTATTATTTTGATGTTTATGTAGGCGACAAATTCATCAAGAACAGTAAAATTCGTTTTGTCGAAGTGAATTCTAAGGAAAAAAAAGTTGAACCGTGCTTCACATCTGAGTTAGTTGACCTTATGCCATTTAACGATAGTCTAAAAAAGAAATTGCGAGCTATTGGAGATAATAGTAAATGCATAGACTTACAAAAAAATGTTAGTGGCTCATCGTATCAGGTCGAGATGTCGAAGCTGCTTCTGAGAATATCTATACCTCAAATATATCTTGATGCCACACGCTCTAGCCTGGCTGATGTAAGAGACTGGGATGATGGTATTCCCGTATTTATTAGTAATTATGACTTTACCGGGAGTAACTCAAAAAACACAAATAACTCCAATTTTTCATCGTCTTATTTTAGCTTTAATAATAAGCTGAACTACGGAGCATGGCGTTTTAATGGTAATATCTACTGGAATCAGAGTCATTACGGTGTAAGTCATCACAATGAAAAAAAGATAAATAACGTCTTTGCGAGCAGAGCTATTCAGGGGCTTAAAAGCAATCTAATCATAGGTCAAAATTCATTAGGATCTAATTTATTTGATTCACTTACCTATACTGGTGTTACACTGGCTACATCTGAAGAAATGCGTCCGGAAAGTGAAAGAGGGTATTCACCTCCGATTAAAGGTATAGCAGATAGCCGCTCTAAGTTAACAATTAGACAAAATGGTGTAATTGTATACCAAACTTATGTTGATGCAGGCCCCTACGATATTAAGGATTTGAACCCGGTAGGTAGCAGTGGTGATTATCAGGTAGAACTCATTGCTGCAGACGGTACTGTTAAAAATTTTATAATTCCCTACTCTACATTGCCTAATTTGTTAAAAACGGGACTATATAATTATTCTGCTACAGCAGGCGAACTTGATCTCCAGGCTGCCAGGAAAGCATCATTTTTTCAAGGTTCTGCTTCATTTGGCTTGCCGCATGAAACTACAATTTATGGTGGTACTCAGTTATCAGGAAATTATCGATCCTTAGGACTCGGTTTAGCAAAAGATTTAGGTGGGATTGGTGCGCTATCATTTGATGCCATCAATTCGTATTACACTGAGGATGCGCATGACAAAGAAGTTGGACAATCCTATAGAGTGTTGTACTCAAAGTCTTTCCAGGATATTGGAACAAATATACAGATAACCGGCTATAGATATTCAACATCTAATTATTACTCACTTAATGAAGCGGTTCAAAAAAATAACAACCAGTATATTGACCCGCTTACTGGAGAGTCAGTGAACTATAATTATTCCGGTGCAAGGAAAGCTTCATATCAGTGGAATATATCCCAAAATCTAAACAATTTTGGGCAGTTATCTCTATGGGGTAATACTACGGATTATTGGAACGGCGGTACATCGAAAAACATTCAAGCAGGTTGGAATAAAACCTTTAACAAACTCAATAACATGATGCTGTCCTTAAGTTTTAATAAATATGAGTACAATAAAACAAAAAATAATTTGTTTTTTGTATCTTTTACCATACCCCTTTCCGGTCGCGGGCGGAACAACATTGCATATATTTCCAATAGCTATACTTATAACAAACAGGATGGAACATACAATAATAATACAAGCTTGTATGGTACTGCGTTAGACAATAGAATGGATTATAATATAAATCAAAGTATTAACAGAGAACATGATAACAATACAACATATCTTTCCGCTAATTATAGGTCTGATTATGCAAGATTTAAATCAGGTTTAACATTCTCCCCTGTAACAAAACAAGCAGATTACGGAGTTAGCGGTTCTATTTTAGCACATGAAAATGGTATTGTTTTCTCTCAACAAGCGAATGACACTGCGATCCTGGTTGAAGCTGCTGGTGCTAGCGGAGCAAGAATTAACCGGGCAGGAGAAAACATTACTATAGATAAGCATGGGTATGCTCTTATCCCCTATGCATCGCCATATCATTATAATGATGTTGAATTGGATCCTTTAACATTTGGTGATGACTTTGATGTAGAAGGCAGAGTTATCAAAGTGGCGCCAACGCGAGGCGCTGTCTCGAAAGTAGTTTTTGATGTTAAAAGAGGCTATAACTTCTTAGTTTCGGTTAAATATAAAAACAAACCTATACGATTTGGAACAATCGTGAGCGAAGAAGGAAATAACTCATTCGCTATTGCCAATGATGATGGAACAGTATATCTGACTGGAGTCAGTAACAATGCCACCTATAAAGTAAAATGGGATGATGAGGACACTTGTAAATTTGTAATACATTATGACGAGAATTTTAAATCCAGAACAATAAATAGAACTCAGGTCGAATGTCATTGAGGAGAATGTGCATTGAAACTTAAATTTTTCCAGTATATGTTCTTGTTTGTTCTGATCAACGCTATACACCTACGCAGTTACGCTGCTGATGTGATGGTGAGTATCAATGGCGCCTTGAGAGATCAAAATTGTAATGTAAATAGTGAAGACCTCACCAAGAATGTTGTTTTTTCTGACTTGAATACATCTGCCTTCAAAGCGCCAGGGAATGTGAGTAATAAGGAAGAGATAGACATTGGTTTAGACTGCCTGGGTACTTCGAGCAACATTTCTTACCAATTTACAGGTGAGGCCAATGAACTGGATCCGACGTTGCTAAAGATTAAGGGCCAGCCAGATATGTCGGAACCTCTTGCGCAAGGGCTTGCTATTGAAATATTAGATGACAAAGGTAACCGAATTCCTTTGAATACCAAGTTAGCCCTGGGTTCACCTGTAACGACCGAAAAATATACTTTAAAATTCTTCTTGCAATACAGAGCGGTCGCAGTCCCTGTTGCAGCTGGTGACGCGTCATCAGTACTTTTCCTGGATATGTATTATGATTAAACAATTTTTAATTTGTCTGGGTTTTATTTTTACCTGTTTTCCAGGTAGTGCTGAGCAGATAACTATAAATATCAGTGCAAAGTTGAGCTCATCAACTTGCTCTCTTTCTTCCGGGAGCAATAACTCCGTTGTTAACATGACGACTGGACTCTTAAATGGTAAGAATTTAGGAGTCCCTTTTGGTCTCACACCATTTAATATAATAATTGAAAATTGTCCTTTAGAAATTAACACAGTCAACGTGAGATTTACTGGAGCTAGCGATGAGAAAATGCCTAATTTGCTTCAGATTAATTCTGGTGCAGAGGGTGAAGCAAATGGTGTAGCCATTGGATTATATGACATGAATATAACTAACCTGGACATCAGGAATAATTTTAGTAGCTTTAATTTAACTCATTCATCGGATATTAATAAACTAAGTTTCTACGCTGCCTATGTTAAAACATCTGGCGAAATGTCTCCCGGAAAAGTCACGGGCGTCACATCATTTGAAATCTCCTATGACTAGAATAGTTTTTATCTTAATATTGTCTCTGATTATATTGAGTGCGGACTCTCTGGCAGGTGTTTCTGTCGTCGGAACCCGTTTTATAATTACTCAAAATACCAAAAGTTTGCCTATAAAAATCATCAATGACAATGAAAATGATTATTTAGTCAAAACCAATATTTCTGGAAACGATGAAGGTCGCTTTGTCGTAACCCCTCCTTTATTTTTACTTGCTAAGAACACATCTAATATACAGATGCTGATCCCAGATAAAATAGAAAATATTAAAGCCGACCAACTATATTCACTGACTATTGCATTTATACCCAACTCAAAGAAAATGAAGGATTTCAGTACAATATCATTGGCACTGAGGTCACATTTTAATTTGATTTACAGACATGATAATCTCTCAAAATTTGATCCTGCGCTCCTTGCCTTGGTAAAGGAAGGTAATGACGTTTTTTGGTTAAGAAATCATTCCAATTTCGTTTTGACTATCAATATAAAATATCCGAGCACTGAGAAATTAGATAGCAGAATAACTTTAATTCCTGAAGGGAAAGTCAATGTAAGTAAATTTTGCAAATTGAAGAAATGTAATTTTTGGGTTTTTGTAGTCGACGATGATGACTCAATACTTAAAAAAATACATATGAATAATTTTAATAGTTGATTATAAGGATGAATCATGAACAAAAGCACTTACTTGTTCCCTTTTTTTATAGTATTAACCTTAATTTGTTTTCCTAAAGAAGGTCTTGCTGTAGTTGAGTCTTATTACTCGAGGAATTATACTTCTGGGGACATTGTTATTAATAATGCTGCGGATAGCATGGCATTTGCTACTGTCTTAGCTGGTTCGGGGATAGGCAGGCAGGTAAAAATATGTTCGAACAATACAATTAATTATAGCCTTAGAAGGGTTGATTACGTTCCAGTTGCAAGCTATTTAGGTCAGACTTATTCAAGTGCAGGTTCTAGTGTTATGTATTTGTTTGATACTGGCGCACCGGGGTTTGCACTAATTCCCTTTTATAATGTGTCATCTAATGCAGCGATGATAACTTACGGACAAACAGTCAGAACTACTGTCTGGAGTGGTAATTATGATAATGGTGCACGCGTTTATAATGGAATACCTACTACTTATGGTTCGTATATTTGGAAAGGTTCAGACCGCCCTAATGATGGCTATACCTTAATTCCGGGGCAAGAAATGTTCCGTTTCGAATGTTACGATGAAACAAATACCCTCCAGGAAATTATTCATATCAGTACAGGTAGCGCAAATGTAAGAGCTTCAATTAGAACTTGTACCCCAAATGTCGTGACAGCTTCTGTTGACATGGGGGCTGTGGCCATGTCTTCTTTACTCAATTCGGCTGCATCACAATTAATAAATACTCAGCAGGTAACATTCTCGCTTGTTTGCGATCCAAGCATCGCACTGTATTACTCAGTTTCAGATTTAAATAATCCTGCTAATCGAAGCACTATCACCTCCTTAACCTCTGATTCAACAGCTTCGGGTATAGGTTTCACATTAACGAATTCTTCCGGAACCCAGCTTTCTTTCGGTCCTGATGGCTCAGCAAAAGATATCCCCGGCCAGACTAAGTATTTTATTGGCAACAGCGGCGGTGTTGTGGGTTCTGACAAAAACCTTCCGATGGCACTTACTTTAGGATTTAGTTACGTCCGTGATACATCCAAAGACTTAAAGAGTGGTACTGCAAAATCATTGATAGGCATTACTTATTCTTATCAATAACCTAGCAACATTATGTATCGATTCTCTGCAAATACGGTAAAAAGAGCCTGAGCGCGTGGTTGTCAGCATCCCAGCCACTTCTGTCCACTGCTGCCCAATGCTGATCCTTTCCCACACATATTCCCAGGCATTCGCGGGTGTAAGGTTTTATAACTGTCAACAGGCGCAGTCGTCGCCTGTCAAACAACGCATAAAAACAAAATCCATGCCCCGGATGGGGTTTGGATATAAACCCTGAGGCTTCGGTGGCCGCAGCCGGGCAGAAAACGCAGTGATGTCTGGTTATTAATACGCTAATTTTATTGAAGCTTGCACAGTGATAACTACTACATCATGGAATATCTCAGCTTGCTCTGACTTCATGAATATAATGTTTCTTTGAGTCTGAATGAATACCAGCCTTTTTCCCGGAGAATATAAAAAACCATGTCCAATTACATCCAACTACTTTAAGTGTACAAAAATTCATTAATTTACATATCTTATTCCTCACATCAAGATACATAACGCCAACATAAACATTAATTTACACGATAATGAAATATTATTACATTGATTTTAAATTTATGACTAACAATGCGTTAATAATATAAATACGTGCGGAGTTCTGTAAGGCAGGCAGGGCTCAGTAATCTTAAAGATTTATAAATCGTTATCAATAGTGGATTAAGTTTTTATCTTTGATGTTGTTAGACTGCTGTTTAGTTAAACAGTGTCATGATAAACATCACTCACTACTATCCTGTCAGGAACAGTAATGTAAAATTCTGAGATAGAAATACTTAGCATTCCCTTTTGGCGTTCATTAATGATATGGGAAATATTCTATATGCATGATGGTTAAAGTGTTTTTTTTAATTACGATATGCATTTTAGCCATGCTGCGGATATTTTATTTTATATCAAGATTAAATTCAATAACTAGGTCTGATTATGTTTGTAATTGGGAGTTGTTTATTTTCTATTCATTGTGAAGATCGTTTTTTTAAAATAGGATTACAAGAAATCTTTAAGGACATATGTTCATCCGTTAAATTGCCTGTTAATAATTGCATTCCATTCGAATTAGAGCTCGCTGACTATTTTGTCGTTGACATCATAGTTCTGTCTTCTAAGGCTATATATGAGAAAATACCTGAACAAATTCTTAAGAAAAAAAAGAATCACGCTGCAATAATATTTTGTTCTGACTCAATGACACACATACTCACCGGTATTACAGGATACGATCTCGTTTCGTGTATTCCGATGGATGTCAAACTGGAGAAGTTAGCTCAGATTTTTTGTGTGCTAGTGTTTGGCACGGAAGGAGCAAAAAAATCTTTGTTTACAAAGACGGGTTTGGCCCCCTTGACCTGTAATGAAATGCGTGTGTCTTCACTATTGAGTAAAGGACTAAATCAATATGATATTAGTCAATTTACAGGCATTAACCCAAAGACTGTGAGTTTACATTTAAGATCAGCCATGACCAAATTTAAAGTTAAGACTTTGTTAGAGTACAGAGTAAAGCTTTCACATATCGATACTCTCGATGGCTTTAATTGAGTTAGTCACCATGATTTATATCAGGAATCTAACAACGCGAAATGGAAGATGTCAGTGAACTCTATACTTAATTGTCTTTTTGCATATCTTATTCCGCCCACCGTGGGGTGAGTAACGTCTTCACTTCAACCATGATGAAACGTCCACAACGGGGCATTCTTTGGAATGAATTGATTATTCATTTTAAATTATCAAGGCGTTTAAAATGTTAATTTCTATCAATATGATTGTATCTATCGTTGCTAGCAATTAGTGATTTATGATTATGATTAATCACTTATGTTATTATTTCTTGCTGCATGTGAAAAATCCTAGTTTATATCGCTTCAATCCTAATTGGGCACAACGTGCAGTATGAATATTCCTATTTTATTTGGTTTGTTAATTTAAAGAGAAGCCACTATTTCGTTTTCGATATTAGGATTATGCTCATTATGTCATTTCTCCTTACAGCTTTGACGAGTTGCTTTAGTTAGTTCCTGTTGGTAAAAAGGATAACGATCTTTAAGTTTTTTTATTAGCGATTGCTTAAGATATTCAATTGCAATTCGCTAGAGCTGTTGCTATTAATATGGACTTTGAATATGTTGTCATATGGAAATTCACTTTTTTCTATTTACTGCAAGGATTATTACTTTAAGGTTGGCTTGCAAAAACTTTTAGATGATATATATCATTCTCATGTAGTAAATGTAAGGCTCATTAATCGACATGAGTCAAGATATAACGATTATTTTCAAGCTGATATTGTCGTCTTATCTTCCAGGAGCATATTTGAAAAGTTACCTGAACGTAGCCCTTCGCTTGATAGAGGAGGAGCAGTGATCGTTTTCTGTACTTTTTCAATGTCAGAAGTTGTGAGAGGCATAAGAGGGTATGAAAATGCACTTTTTATTGCCCCTGACACAGGATTAGATCAGATTTTAAACATCTTTAAAATGGTTATGTTTGGTTCGCCTTTAATTAGGAATAATCTTTTTGTAAGAACTGAAAATTTAGCCTTAATAAATAAGGAACGTAAAGTCTCTGATCTGCTCAGGAAAGGTCTAAGCCATAATGAGATAAGTACAATAACGGGCATAACACCTAAAACAGTTAGCTCTCATTTAAGGTCAGCTATGCAGAAATATAAAGTAAGCACTTTACTGGAATACAGAATTAAGCTCATTCACATGCAACAATTCTAGAACTTAAATTTCGGTCAGACACTTGTAATCAATAAGTTCATCCCGGTTCAGGAAATTTACTAACTCACTATTTATTATAGTGTTTTTGATTCCCTGGTATTGGCCACTTGGCTTACTCATACATTGTACGGAACAATGTATGAGTTTTTTTCACACTTTTTAAATTGCATGTAGCGAAGTATGATAGTTGGGCTAATAAATTTACGAAGGAGCAACGGTATATTCATAAACTCGAGCCCCACCCCACTAAATGGCGTACTCATCATTTTAATATAGAATCTTCAGTCTACAATGACAGAGGTATATAATAGAATTCCTTATTAATATCAGCATAAATATTGAATGCTTAATGTAGTCTTGAAAAGTTTTTTACTCAGTGGATTTAGTAACTTTCTCGTCCGGTATTTTTTCTCTTATACATTGAAAATTATGCCTGCTTAGCTAGTCGTTATCCCGAGTTTCATGCATCTGTTCAAGTATATTGCGATAAATATCGGCCTTTGTTACGTCCTTCTCCATTTCAAGCTTTTTAACCAGGCCTCGAATGATGTCCTTTCGGCTGACCGATTTATGCGTTGAGGTAAGTTCGGCAAAAAGTTGCAAATATGTCTTCCTTTCACCCAGTGTGCCTTCGCTCATAGCTTTAAAGTAGTCATCAATCTGATTGGATGTGCTTTTCTTCTGTGTCATGCTATTTCTCCATTTAAGTCTCAAATCTTTAAGAGACTGCCGCAACTTTTTTCTGAGAGGTTCCATCTCAAGGCTGCTGACCTCTTAGCAACTTTTCTTAGCACCTGTAATTTTAATAATAATATTTTAGTGGGAGAGATCAATATGGTAATTCCTAAAATTTTCACACTGTAATGGTCTAATCTTTCTGGACACTTTGTTAGAGATATAATGAGTAACTCTACCAAGGTGAAAATGCGAAATAAAACGTTTACCCATGAGTTCAAACAGGAATGTGTCATTTTGGTTCTGCAGCACAAGTACCCGGTGACCCAGACTGCTGAAATGATGAATATAGGCCTTTCAACATCAAAACGCTGGTTACGCCAATATCGCGGAGAAGTCAGGGGGGAGATACTCCTGTAAGCATCCCCGTAATCCGCGCCATTCACCTTATCTCCCCCCCCCATAACACAAGCCTGCGACAGAGTGTGTCTCACCATGCTCATATATTAAATAAAATTAAATAGAATAGTTGCGACACAACTTGTCACGCCGATGGAGAAAATAAGATTTTTAAAGGGGACTAATATGCAAAAAACTCAAAATGCTGAACTTATTCAATCATTCGAACGTGATAACACTCTGCAACTGTGGATATTACGTCTTTTTTTCCGGTTAGGTGCGCATAAGCAATTCATGACTCAGCACGGATTTAACAATCAGCCTCTGGCTGGATATCTGAACCTGACTAAATATGAAGATGAGGAGTTCAATCATCAGTTACAACAATCGATTCTGGGGGTATTACGTTTGCGTCATGCGGAGCTTGAACGACAAATCCCGATGGCGAAGCCTACTGAATTTCAGCAGGCATTAGATAGCCTGGCCCGCCGAATTGGGCTCAGTCCAGCTGAAAGCTTAATTCTGGAATTCACTTTGCAACTCCATCAAGAGCAACTGCTTGATGATACCGCTGACTACCTTGGAGCGATGACTTCAGCCAAAGTTTACAGGGCTCTGGCTGCAGTACTGGATCTCACGGAGGACGATGTCCGCTTCGCATTAGGACCGTTAGCCCCAGCAGATGGGAATAAAAGATCACTCGGTGAGTTTTCAATCCAGGCCATTAGCAGGCTGACAGCGTTTTCGCTTAAAACATCGCATCCGGATGTATCTGTCAGATTCGTCCTCAATTTGCCGATTGACGCTTTGCCACCTGATCGCCACGCAATGATTTTAAAAAGCAGCATGCAGAAACAGGATTTTCTGCGTTATCTATCGATGTTGATAGGCGAGACGGGGCAGCAGGCCTTCTTTGACGAAAACACCTTTGGTAATGGCAATTTCTTTACAGGGCTTGCCAATGGGGAAGATTTTGCTGTTCTGGAAGAGCTAACACGTATCTATAGCCGTGAGCCCAAACGTTTAACCGATATCTCCGCGCTGATAAGCAATATGCGCAAAGGGCAAAGCGATATGATTCCGCAAGATTTTCTTGCCCTATGGGCCGTATTTGAATCAGCGATGGGAGGACGAAATGACCGATAAGCCCCCCTGTATTATCGCCCCACTAACGGGATTGAAAGATTTTCAGCAACGCACTGTGAATTATGTTTTTCAGAAATTTTACGGTGATAGACAGCAAAATCGCTTTTTGGTAGCCGATGAAGTGGGTCTGGGAAAAACGATGGTTGCTCGGGGCATCATCGCCAAAGCCATTGAACATTTGCAGGATAAAGTCGACCGTATCGACATTATTTATATCTGTTCAAATGCGGCCATCGCAGCGCAGAATATCAAGCGCCTAAATGTCAGTAATGAAACGCAGTTTTCGCACTCAACGCGACTAACATTCCTGCCAAAACAGGTACGGTCTCTGCGCAAAAACAGAATTAATTTTATCAGCCTGACGCCGAACACAGCCCTCGATCACACCCGCAGTCGTGGAGGTCATAAAGAAGAGCGCGCGATCCTGTATCGCATTTTGTACGATTTGCCGCTGGCTAAAGGCGAGCGTCGTGAACGTTTACGCATGGGTCTGCTTAACCTGCTCCAGGCAACAGCAAGCCGACCTGGCTGGTGTTCCGCAGTTAACCAGCTTTCTGTCGCCGACATTGACAGGGAACTGGCAAAAGATTTTCGTCGCAAGGTGTTAGACGATGCCGAACTGTATGACCAGCTCAAGGAGGGGTGCGAATATTTCGCCGATGACGATAGCGAGACGCATTATTCTGAATTGCGCTACACACTGATCGGCAAACTCAGAAGCAAACTGGCTTCAGTGTGCTAATCTGCGTTGGCACCCGATCTAGTTATCCTTGATGAGTTTCAGCGGTTTAAAGCCCTACTCGATGGTGATGATGAAGCCGCACTGCTGGCAAAAGCACTCTTTGAACAGCCGAACGTACGTGTGCTCTTACTCTCGGCGACCCCGTATAAAATGTTTACCCTCGATCAGGAAAGCGAAGAGGATAACCATTACGCCGACTTTATCCGTACATTACAGTTTTTGTATAACGATGACAGTCAAATCAAAGATATTCAGCAGCACTTACTCGATCACCGTACCGCGTTGCACGCATCGGAAAACGCAGCGGAGACCAAAAATGCACTGGAGCACGCTTTATTACAGGTTATGTGCCGTACCGAACGGGTAACGATGACACAAAAGCTAGATGCGATGACGAAGGAAGTCTTGCAACCAGCAATCATTACGCCCACAGATCTTTATCACGCAGTTGCCGTTGATGGCGTAGCCATGGAAGTGCAAGCTCGCGATGTCCTCGAATACTGGAAATCGATGCCTTATCTTTTCAATTTCCTAAAACATTACGAATTACGTACCCTTATAGATAGGGCACTGAAATCTCCTTCAGATACGTTGCGTAAACTCGTTAAATCAGCAAAACCTCACCTGCTGACGAAGGCAAAGCTGGAACGCTACCAGCCGTTAGATGCTGCAAACCCACGAATGCGGATGCTGTTTGAGGATACGCTGGATAAAGGTATGTGGCAGCTTTTGTGGATGCCACCTTCACTGCCCTACACGATACCAAATGGGGTATATGCCAACAAAGACAGTCTGACCAAAACGCTGGTCTTTTCCGCTTGGAGCGCAGTACCTAATGCGATTGCCACTGTCTGCTCTTATGAAGCTGAACGACGAATGGTTGGTGCTGCTCCCCAGATTCTGCACAGCCAGTTCAAGAAAAAAGTAAAACCGCTGCTCAACTTTGCAAAATCATCAAAAGATGGCCGCCTCACCGGAATGCCTGTTATCGCCTGGATGCTACCGTCACCGACACTTGCCCGTTATATCGATCCGCTTGAAATTGCCCGCCAAAAACCCGACGAGGCGCTGAGTGTAAAGTCCGTGAGAGCAATTGCAACGGTGAAATGTGAAGCGCTGCTTGAGACACTGCCCAATGGCGGGCCGGGGTCTCGTGCGGACGAACGCTGGTACTGGGCAGCCCCGGCGTTACTGGATGCCCGTACCGAAACTCCAGACTGGTGGCTGGGCGAACATGACTGGTACACCGGACCATCCCAAAATGAACCTGCCGAAAACTTCCAGGAACATATCGACCAGTTTGCCGGGGTGGCAAATGGTAAGATATCCCTCGGCCCACGTCCTGACGATCTGGCAAAGGTTCTCTGCGACTTCGCGCTTGCCAGCCCCGGTACATGTGCCCTCCGGGCGCTCAGCCGTATCGACTCAGGCCTAGCAACCGATTCGGCTGACATATTGTCCGCAGCAGCGCAAATCGCCTCTGGATTTCGTTCGCTCTACAACCAGGCAGAGAGTATTTCACTACTACGTGGCACAGGGGATGACACTTACTGGCGGCTGACGCTGCGTTATGGCATCGATGGCAACATTCAGGCCATGCTGGATGAGTATGTTCATACGCTGCTGGAGTCGATGGGGTTGCAGCATGAATCCGCCGAAGCGCAACTGGCGGCTATTGCATCCCGTATTCAGGCCGTGGTTTCACTGCGAACCACGCAATTGAACGTTGATGAGCTCAAGACGAAAGGCGGTAATTATACTTGGAGCGATTTGTACACACGGTGCCGCTTTGCCTTACGCTACGGCCAACTGCGGGACGACAAGGATCAAGCCGTCGCACATGCAGAGTCGGTAAAAGATGCGTTTAACTCCCCCTTTCCCCCCTTTGTATTGGCTTCCACTTCAATCGGGCAAGAGGGACTCGATTTTCACACCTGGTGCCACGCGGTGATGCACTGGAATCTTCCGTCAAACCCAGTCGATATGGAGCAGCGTGAAGGACGAGTACATCGTTATAAGGGCCATGCGGTCAGGAAGAATATTGCCGAGCATTATGGTTTGAGTGCACTTCATTCGCTGGCAGAAAGTGCAGATCCATGGACACAGCTCTTCGCACTTGCGGCAAGTCAGCGCAAAGCAGGACAGTCGGATTTGATTCCCTACTGGATTTTTGAAGAAGGAACCTCTCGCGTCGAGCGCCGGGTTCCCATGCTGCCGTACAGCAAAGAGAGCATTAAGTTTAAGCGGCTCAAGCGAGAACTTGCACTCTACCGTATTGTCTTCGGCCAGCCGCGCCAAGAAGACTTGCTGTTCGGCCTGAAACACAATGGCGATGAGTCCTTGAAGGATATGACACATTTGCTTATTTCTCTGGAACCACCAAAGGTATGATGCTCCTTTGTGTAAGGAACTTAATTCTTTACCTTATTAGAACTGCTTATACCCTGGACGTTAACCAGCCAGACACTACAAAGAACTATCGGAGCATAAAGCAACTTCTGCACAGTGAGGTTTTTCATATTAGCTACAAGCTGGTTTATCGTCTTAATCACCTCAGCGGGCTGCGTTTAAAATGCAAATGACGCCGTATCGGTCTGTAAACCCAGCATCTGCCTCTAGTACTACGTGCTGGTCATCACCAGACGTAGTCAATGGATTTTGTCATGGATGTAATCGCCAGTGGCTATCGGATTAAATGCCTAACTGGTGTGATGTTTTCACGATTGAGACAAACAGTTGCTAACTCGCTAGAATATGCCCATAAGTTCACGTAATTAAGCCAGACAAATGATTGGTCAAAACATCCATACTACAATCGTATCCTCGACTTACGATCTGCTTAATCAAACCAACTCAGCCCTTTTGAGATTGTGTGACCAAGCTAGCTCGCTAGTGCTAATCGTCAACTCAACTGAACAAGGCATATTGCCTTCTCAGCTGTCAGAAGAGATAACGTTGCTCGAGCTATCTGAACAGCTATGTGAACACTTGCTACCGCTATCACGTGGTGATCGATCCAGTAAGGCTCCAGATATCCTCACTCAAATGCTAAATTGCATAGCGTCTGAAGTAGTATGGATTGACAGGATTCAAGCTCTATTTGAACCATCTTTGGAACTAGATCCTTTGCGCCAGCTACAAGAGCTAGCGCGAATCAAGCCTATCATCGCTATCTGGCCAGGGCAGATTACAGAACAATTTTTAACCTTTTCAGTTCCGGGAAGGGCCGATTATCAATCTTACACAGCGAATGAGCTGGCAAATCTGCCGATCATTCATTTTGTTGAGCAGAGGGAATATAAATGAAAAAGTACGGAGAGCTCATTCAATTTGAGCCCGTCACAACTATCATCAAACTCAAGGAGTCTGCTGAACAGCACAAAGCTCAGCAGTTGGTGGCGTCTTATGTTATCTCGGACAAGATGGCACTAAAACTGGCGGACATCATCATTCCACAGTTGCAGTTTGAAGAATCAGTTGATAATAAATCTCTCTGGGTTGTCGGTAACTACGGCTCAGGTAAATCACACCTGATGTCAGTGGTCTCAGCAGTTGCTGAGTTCCCTGAACTTGCAAAATTCATTACTAATGACAAAGTTCGCCAGGCTGCTGGCAAAATTGCCGGAAAATTTAAAGTTATCCGCTTTGAGGTTGGAGCTAGCAAAAAAGCTTTTGCGGATATTGTCACAGACAACCTGACATCTAGCTTGGCAGAGATGGGGATTGATTACCAATTTCCAGCAATGGAAGAAATTTCATCCAATCACAAGCCCTACTTTGAAGAGATGATGGCACTATTTCATCAACGTTATCCAGATCAAGGTTTGCTTTTAATTTGCGATGAAATCCTCGACTACCTCCGCTCTCGCAACCAGCAGCAGCTTCCGTTGGATATGGCCATGATGCGCGTCATGGGAGAGGTGATCGATGGCACACGTTTTCGTTTTATTTGCGGCGTTCAAGAAGCCATTTTCGACAGCACTCAGCTCGCTTTTGCAACGCAAGAAGTCAAACGCATTCGTGACCGTGCAGAACAGGTATTGATCACTCGTGACGATATCAAATATGTAGTCGCTGAACGCCTACTCAAGAAAGATGCCCAGCAATTACATTGGATCCGTGAGTATCTACAACAATTCACGCCTTGTTTTGATCGTATGAATGAACGGCTCGACGAATTTGTTCGGATGTTCCCTGTTCATCCTGACTACATTAATACTTTTGAGCGAGTACATGGCGCAGGTATCGAACAACGTCAGGTATTGCGCAGCCTCTCACGACAGATGCAAGCTTTAATGGATCAGCAAGTTCCCATTGATAAGCCGGGTGTATTTTCATATGACACCTACTGGGATGAACTCAGAAGCGATCCCAGCGCCAAGACCAACCCTGATGTCGGCCAGGTCATTGATGTCGGTGAAACCCTGTTTACACGTATTGACCAAGCCTATCCAAACGCGACCGAAGTAGACTTTGCCAAACGCCTAGTAGCCGGTTTGGCAATCCATCGTTTGACTGTTGGCGATGTTTATAACGAGATGGGAGCAACCGCTGCTGAATTGCGTGATTCACTCTGTCTCTATCTGCCGGGTATCGAGCAGTTGTCTGGTGAAAAGAGTAAAAACCTTGAAACTCAGATTGTTGCTGTACTGACGAAGATCCGAAAAACCGTCAATGGTCAGTTCTTTTCAAAGAACAAGGCAAACGATCAGTTCTTTTTGGATTTGAAAAAGACTGAAGACTTTGATGCTTATATCGAAAACAAGATTCCCTTGCTTACGGATGATAGTCGTAACGGTGCCTATCGTGAAGCTATGCTGCAGATCCTGGAAGAAACTGATATGCAGCAACCTAATATTCAGATGTGGCGGCACGAGCTGAAATGGTTGGATCGAAATGTTAATCGTCCAGGATGGATGTTCTTAGGCTCGCCTAATGAACGAGAAACAGCCAAGCCGCCGCTCGATTATTACATGTACTTCATACAGCCATACAACCCGCCAAAACAGAAAAAAGAGCACATCCGCAGCGATGAAGTGCTATTTATTCTGCAAAATGCTGACGGTGAATTTGATCGCAGCCTGAACTACTATGCAGCTGCTATCGATTTACATGCTTCTGCTACAGGTAACGCCAAGAATGTCTACAAACTTAAAGCGGATGGTTATCTGAGAGAGATGCAGACTTGGCTAAAGAGCCATTTCAAAGATGCCTACATTGCTCAATACAATGGGCAAAGCAAGCCAATGATGGACTGGCTCAAAGGTACCTCTGTCCGCAACATTTCTGGGCTCGGCGATAGCCAAATTGGCAGCCTCAAGGATATTTTTGAATCCGTTGCCAGTCATATCTTGGCTAATCACTTTGTTTCATTAGCACCCGAGTATCCTACTTTTAGTCAGTGGATCACCTATGAAAACATAGAAAGCGCAGCCAAAGATGCGTTAAGTGTTGTCTCCGGTGGCGCTACGACCAAGCGAGCTAATGCCGTCCTTGACGCACTTGAATTATTGGATGGCGATAAAATTTCTCCGCTACAATCACGCTATGCCCAGGCGGTTTTAGCTGTTTTGCAAAGCAAGCCACAGGGCCAGGTGGCCAATCAGGCAGAACTGCTGGAGGCAATCAATTCCCGACTCTATTTTAAGCCAGAAAGCTTCCGACTAGAACCGGAATGGCTGTTAGTCCTGATCGCCTGTTTGGTTTATAGCGGCGAGCTTGAATTAGTAGTGGTCGGCCATACCCTGACTGCCAGTGATGTCGTCAAATTCAAATCCATTGCATTTGATGTACTGAAAGACTTTAAACATATCCAATCGCCCAAGGATTTTAATGTCACCGCATTAAAAGCCCTACTTACTCTGTTGGACATGAATGACGGTTTAGCTACCACGATCCAGCAAGGTGACGATAGCATCGTACGCGAAATGTTAAAGCGCACAGAATTGCTGATTAACGAACTAGTCAAAGGGCAGCAAAGTGTCAAAGAACGTTTGCCGTTATGGGGACAATTAGTTCTGGAAGAAAGTGAAGAGCAAACACTGTCAACACAACTAGCTGAGCTTAAAAACTTTTTGGAAACAATCCAGCGCTATGACAAACCAGGCAAGCTTAAAAACCTCAAGGTGACGGCTTCAGAAATTGCCTGTTTCCAGCAAATGCTTCACGCATGGCGAAATTTTGTGCAACTCAAAGCGGCAGTCAACGATCTGACCCCATTATGTACTTACCTAAAAGAGGCTCAGTTGGTACTACCTGAGCAGCACATGTGGCAAGAACAAGTAAAATTGGCTCGAGATGGGCTAAGACAAGGTTTCGCGGATCCTTCATTACGATGTGATGAACACTTCAAAGCAACGCAGATCGCTGTTTTGACTGGGCTAAAAACGGAGTATGCCAAGCACTATATTGAACTCTATATTCGAGCGCGTCTCGACAGCAGAGAAGAGAAAACTAAATCCAAACTGCTAAGCGACGAACGCCTTGCAGAACTGGATATATTGAGTGGCATCACCTTGCTCCCTGCCCAACAGCTGGCTGATTGGCGTAAAGATGCGGCACAATTACAAACAGCTAAGCCCATAGATCCCAAACAGCTGGCAATGAATGCCAATCCGGTAGAATTCAATGCTCGTCAAGAAAGCAGCAAGGCTCCGGCCAGTGAACAATTAAATAATCTGGAACAACGGCTAGACAGTTTACAAAGCGATTGGCTTAGTAACCTGAATAGTCTACTCGATGATCCGTTTATTAACCTCGGTCTGCTCAAACCCAATCAGGCACAGTTAATTCATGACTTTATTCAGAAAGGCCAGTTGCCCGAACTATTGGACTCCACCTTTGTGCAAGCGGTAAATCTAGTGTTAGCAGGGTTGGAAGAGCTACGGATTAACTCAGCCGAACTTATTAATGCCCTCGGCCAAGGTCTTCCTCAGAGCCGTGATGAAATAGCTGAGCGCTTTAATCGGCTACTCGACAAGCTCTGTCAGGGTAAAGACCTCAATAAAATTCGTATCATTATAGATTAATTTATAATTGCGGGTATGACATAGGCCGTACCCGATATAGGAAGCACGATGCAACAAGACAGTTTATTCTCCAGCGATAGCTCACAGCAGGTAAAAATAGCAGGCCCAGTGACCTGCTTAGGAAAAACTTTTCCTAACGATCAGGAACGCCGCGAATATTTTTTGGCATTGCTGGCGGAAAAGCTCAAGGACCCAGAATTTCGCAAAATAGAAGGTTTTCCCATTGGTAATGATAAGGATATATTAAATCTAAGTGATCCTCCTTATTACACTGCATGCCCAAATCCTTGGATTAAGGATTTTGTTGCAGAATGGGAGTCACAAAAATCAAAATGTATTGATGAATATCACCGAGAGCCTTTTGCGGCAGATGTCAGTGAAGGAAAAAATGATCCAATTTACAATGCTCATTCCTACCACACCAAGGTACCGCATAAGGCAATTATGCGTTATATCCTTCATTATACCAGTCCTGGAGATATAGTTTTCGACGGTTTTTGTGGGACTGGGATGACTGCAGTCGCAGCACACATGTGTGGGGACCGGGAAGTTGTTGTTTCTCTAGGTTTCCAGGTTAATGCTGATGGTTCTATATTGGAGGAAGCATTTGACGAAAATGGGAAAAAAACATGGAAACCATTCTCTAAACTTGGAGTTCGAAAAACTATTCTCAATGATTTATCAACAGCAGCCACTTTTATTTCGTACAATTACAACACACCTATAGACATTGATGAATTTCATAATGAAGTTATGAACTCTATAAATATAGTGGAGAATGAACTTGGTTGGATGTATGAAACAAAGCACACAGATGGCCGCATAGCTAAAATAAATTATACAATTTGGTCAGATGTTTTTATCTGCCCTGAATGTGCGAAAGAGGTCATTTTTTGGAATGAATCAGTAGACCCGCAAGCTGATAAGGTTAAAGAAGAATTTCCATGTCCACATTGCTCAATTCTTTTGAGCAAAAAAATTATGGCCCGTTCATTTAACACAGTCTTTGATAAGAAGATGAACGTAACATCTAAGCAAGCAAAGATTGTACCTACATTGATCAATTATTCCATTGATGGAAAGAGATTTGATAAGAAACCAGACAGAGCTGACATTGAACTAATTGATAAGATCGATGAACTTGATACAATCATAAAATATCCTACTGCAAGAATGCCAGAAGGAAAAGAGTCTCGTAGAAATGATTCAGCAGGGATGACTCGGGTTCATCATTATTTTACAAGAAGAAACCTCTTAGTCTTCTCACGTTTTTGGGAACTGGCAATGAGCAATCCCTTTTACTTTATGCTTACATCCATGATGTTTAAATCATCTCTTCTTTGCGCTCCCTTAATGTCAAATTATTTTGCAGCAATGAAAGGCAATAATAGAGGCGGATGGGTAGGAAAAGATAGAAGTGGAACACTCTATAACCCATCAATTCATAGTGAAGTATCAATATTTTCGCAGATTAAAAGTCGTTCTAACTCCACGGCTTTGAATGTGGGTGCTTTTGGCAATACTGTAATTTCGGCATCCTCTACGACATCAATCGAAATGGAAAACAATAGTTTAGATTATATTTTTATTGATCCTCCATTCGGTGCAAATATAAATTACTCTGAAATGAATTTTTTATGGGAATCATGGCTTGGTGTTTGTACTAACAATATTGACGAAGCAATTGAGAACTCAACCCAAAGTAAAGGGATTAATGAATACAGAGTTCTGATGACAAAATGTTTTAGGAGAGCCTATGAGTTATTAAAGCCAGGCCGATGGATGACTGTTGAATTTTCTAATACAAAGTCCTCAGTTTGGAATAACATACAAACTGCTTTAACCGATGCAGGATTTATTGTTGCAAATGTATCTGCTCTTGATAAAAAACAAGGAAGTATCAATGCATATACTACTCCAACTGCAGTAAAGCAAGATCTTGTAATCTCTGCTTATAAACCAAGCAATGGTTTCGAAAAACGCTTTGCTATTGAGGCAGCAACTGAAGAAGGTGTTTGGGATTTCACCCGCACTCATTTAAAATATCTTCCAATTATAAAAAAACAAGGTCAAACATTAATTAGAGTGCCAGAACGAGATCCTAGAATCATTTTCGATCAAGTTATTTCCTATTATGTAAGAAAAGGTCATCAATTACCTCCTTTAGATAGTAAAGAATTTCAAATTGGGCTCGTTCAACGTTTTTCAGAGCGAGACGGGATGTTTTTCCTCCCAGAACAAGCAGCAGAATATGATAAGAACAAAGTTATATATGGAGCAATGGGGCAAGTGTCACTTTTTGTTAAAGATGAAACTTCTGCTATTGATTGGCTTCGCCAACAATTAAGAGATAAGCCACAGGGATTTTCTGATTTAAACCCGTACTTCATGCAACAGCTGAGTGGGTGGAGTAAAAATGAAGTAATGCTAGATCTACGTGAATTACTTAACCAAAATTTTCTCTGCTTTGATGGGAAAGATGATGTTCCACAACAGATCCACACTTACCTCTCTAGTAATTGGAAAGAACTTCGCAATCTGCCGAAAAAACATCCTGCATTAGTCGCCAAAGCAAAGGACCGCTGGTATATACCTGATCCAAATAAGACAGGAGACCTGGAAAAGCTGCGCGAAAAATCGCTGCTTAAGGAGTTTGAAGAATACAAAGCAGCTAAGAAAAAGCTCAAGCTTTTCCGCATCGAAGCAGTACGCATCGGCTTTAAGAAACTTTGGGAACAGCAGGAGTATCTTGCATTGATTGCCGTGGCCGATAAATTGCCAAGTAATGTACTGGAAGAAGATCCTATTCTGCTGATGTATTACGATCAAGCAGCAACATTGAGCCAAATCGATAGCGATGATGAGTGGTGATAAATCATGTGGCAGGTAGGAGACTGGGCCTGGAGTCAGGCCCATCAGCAATATGTCAAAGTGATTGATACTGCTGGCCTATGGGGTCAGCAGTTTTACCGTGTCTGGCTGCAGCAACAGGATGTAGTACTCAAGGTATTAGACACTGATCTCCATAACCAGCCAGTACAGACCATCATGACGGCTGATGCGTTATGCTACCTGGCCACTGCAGCCAAAATTGCCAATGTCCAGCGGGAGGATACCCTCCTGGCACCAATAGAATCGAATGTCATTCCTTTGCCGCACCAGCTGAAGGCGCTCACCAAGGCGATGAGCAAAAAACAGGTGCGCTATCTGTTTGCGGATGAAGTAGGTCTGGGCAAAACCATCGAGGCTGGACTGGTCATGCGTGAATTGAAGCTGCGCGGACTGGCAAAGCGAATTTTAGTTTGTGCACCTAAAGGGTTGGTTAGTCAGTGGGTAAGCGAAATGCAGACTCACTTTAACGAGTCATTCCAGTTGATGCTGCCCGGTGAACAAAAACCACAGAATGAACATGACAATATCTGGTCACGTTATGATCAGGTTGTCTGCCCTGTCGACAGTATCAAGCCCATTGAAAGCCGCAAAGGATGGTCACTCAAACAACTTAATGAGTACAACAAGCTGCGTTTTGATGACCTGCTAGCTGCTGGTTGGGATCTTATCGTCATTGATGAAGCCCATCGACTCGGCGGTAGCACCGACCAGGTCGCCCGTTACAAGCTAGGTCAAGGTTTGGCCGAAGCAGCTCCCTATTTTTTGTTATTATCCGCTACACCACATCAAGGCAAAAGTGATGCTTTCCACCGTTTGATGGCACTGCTTGATGCCGAAGCCTTTCCGGATGTAAGCTCGGTCACACAAGAACGGGTCCAGCCATTTGTGGTGCGTACTGAAAAACGGATCGCCATCGATGGTGAAGGTAAGCCACTTTTTTGTCCTCGGCAAACAGAAATGGTTGCCGTTGCCTGGCAAGCCCAGCATGGATTACAGCGTCACCTTTATGAAGAGGTGACTGAGTACATTAAAGAAGGCTACAACCAGGCGCAAGCCAAGCAACAAAATGCTATTGGCTTTTTGATGATACTAATGCAGCGTTTGGTGAGTTCTAGTAGTGCGGCCATCTCACGAACCCTCGCCCGTCGGCTAAAAGTACTAGAAAATAAGCGGGCAGAAGAAGAATTACCTTTGGCGTTTGCCGATGAGTGGGCGGATCTGGATGGTCAAACCCAGCTGGACGAATTATTAGCTCAGTGCCAAACCTCGTTGGAGAATGAAAAAAACGAAGTGCGCCGTTTGCTAGCGTTAGCGGAGCAATGTGTAAGTGCCGAAAATGATGCCAAAGCCGAAGCCTTGCTCGATTGGCTCTACCGCCTGCAGCAAGAAGAGGGAGATCCATATCTTAAGATGCTGGTGTTTACAGAGTTTGTGCCGACCCAAGAAATGTTGGCGCAGTTCTTTGTTGAACGAGGCATCAGTGTCGTTAGTCTCAACGGCTCAATGGATCTGTCAGAGCGTAAAAAGGTACAAGCTGCTTTCGCCAGTGATACTCGCATTCTGATTTCAACTGATGCCGGCGGAGAAGGTCTAAACCTTCAGTTCTGCCATGTGATTGTTAATTACGATATGCCATGGAATCCGATGCGCATGGAACAGCGTATTGGCCGCGTCGATCGTATCGGCCAACAGCATATCGTTCGCGCACTGAACTTTGTGCTCGAAGATACCGTTGAGCACAGAGTTCGCGAAGTGCTCGAAGCGAAGTTACAGATTATCCTCGACGAGTTCGGCGTTGATAAGACCAGCGATGTATTGGATTCCTCTGCTGCTAATCATCTGTTTGATGAGTTGTTTATCAAATCTATCACTGATCCTGCTTTAATGGATCAGGAGTTAGCTAAAGCCTTGGACACCTTAAGAGATGGTGCTGTGGACAAGCGGCAACAGGATGCACTGTTTGGTGGCGGAGATCCCTTATCCGCTGAGGACTATCGCCAAGCCTTGAATCACCCACTTCCCTATTGGGTACAGAGCATGGTCTCTAGTTACTTGCGCTGGCAACGTAGTATGCAGCATACAGCTGATTTTACTGACGAAATTGATGGGAGCCATACTCTAACTTGGCCAGATGGAGCAACATGGAGTGGAATAACCTTTATTGGGAAAATCGCCCAGCAACAGCCAAGTTTCACGCATCTAACGCTCGAAAACCCCAAGATAAAAGGGCTGTGTAGTCAATTACCTGTTTGGAGTGAAGCACAACCCATCCCCAGTGTTGCTGTTAAGTCACTACCAGCCGGAGCGAATGGTTATTGGGCATTATGGAGTATCCGCCTTGTGGCTGGCCATGAGCGACGCTGCCAATATATGCCAGTCTATATCAAGCCCAACGGTCAATATTACGCAACAGCATCCCAAAGAGTCTGGGATGCTGTCTGTAGTAAAGAATTTGATATTTTACCTCAAGACTTAGCAGTCGATTCTTCTTTACATCAGTCGATCTATGCTCTTATGCATAAGGCCGCACAAGAGGAAGGAAAAGCTATCTTCGAAAGCATGTTGACAGCCAACCAGACCGATTTAGATAACCAGTTTGAAAAAGGTGAATACTCATTTAATGCAAGAAAAAAAGCAATAGAACGAGTTGGATTACCAGAGGTTCGCCAATTTCGCTTGCGTCAATTAAGTAGTGAATATGCTCTGTGGCTCGAGGGTATAGATAAAAAACGCAGGGTGATTCCTGACATGGTTTTACACACCATTATTGAAATTAAAGGATGAATATGACCTGGCAGGATGACGTTATTCATAAAGTAAATTTGGATGGGGATTTTGTATACATCATAAACGATCCAGATGGACTACTATATGAGCCTGTTATAGCAACCTCACTTCAAGAAAAAAATGCGTTCATTTTTGATGATGATGACCCATTAGCATTACGTCTGGCCTATGAAACATGGCGTAGTGGTGAGAATAAAATATCTTTCCTGATTCGGCTGACGGTTGAGCGTGATATTTTTATACCTCATGATATTCAACATGAGTCAAAAGAGATTGATTTTCATCTATCAGAATTTTTCCAGGATATTGATTCAGACATACTAAGACTACTACCAGCCACGTTATATCAGTCAGTCATGGATGCGCTGAAATTATTTGCTCCGGGTAGGCTCAGCCAACAGTCCAGTATAGATTTCTTATTGCGCCATATATATAGAATTGCACCTGAGATAATCCAATCCAGTACGGATCTTGTTAGATTATTGATTAGAAAGCATTATATTGGCATTGAAATGCCAGTGCAAATTGAAGCGAGACTAATTCATCTACTGAGTTTAGTGCCTAGTTTTGGTTTATGGAATATCAATCGACTGATTTCCAATAAAGCTTATTTTTTTGATTTTCTTCAAAAACAATGGAAAATATACTTACAAGATGAAGAAAAGAGTCCTATCTACATTGCATCTCGACAAAACACTCAGCTAATTGTTCCTTTTGGTGATGGTGATGTTCGCGTTTTTATTGATAATCTGTTTGCTGAAGGCATTATAAAACCAGTCGCGATAAAAAACTTACCTCCTGAACACTGGGCATCATTTGCTGTACTAAAAGAACCCAAAATAACAGAAAAAGAACGAATACTACACCTACTTAATAATGCAAAAAAAATATTCAGCCAATACTCAGAAGAAAGTATAAATGCGGATTTCTGGCTTGAGCAGTCACGTTCTCTTGGTATCATGAATGCCCTTTTTTATCAAAATAAAAAATTCCCTGAAGTTGAAGTTTTGTTTGATGAAATTAAAAATATTAATACTGATGCAGATGAATTATTTCAACATTGGTTGCAAATCAACTATATAAAAATACAAACCATACCAACTGTTCGTTACCCATCTATGTTGCATAAAGTTCCTGACTGGATATCACGCAGGATAGACTCTGGGAATAAAGTTTGCTTACTAGTTTTGGATGGTATGGGCGCCCGCCAATGGCCATTAATACGTAAGCAATTACAAATATTCGAAAACATTTCAATAGAAGAGCATTCTTGTTTTGCTTGGGTGCCGACGATAACGTCAATTTCACGACAAGCCTTATTTTCAGGAAAACGTCCATTTTTCTTTAGTGAATCGCTACTGACTACAAATAAAGAAGAACAACTTTGGTTTAACTATTGGCTTAATAAAGGCTTAAACAAACGAGAAATTAAGTATGCAAAAAAAATTGAGAACTATCCAGTCGATGAATGGCAATCACTAGTTGGGTCACTACCAGTTAAAATTGCCGGTTTTGTCATAAACTTTATCGATGAGCAGATGCATGGCATGAAAATGGGAATGGCTGGTTTAAATGTAGTAGTTGATAGCTGGTTGACCGAATGGAAATTCAAAGAGAAAATTTCGGACCTACTTGATAATGGGTTTGAAGTTATAATTACTTCGGACCACGGAAACCAAGAGGCTATCGGTATGGGATATATCAATGAAGGAGTAAAAGCTGAGACTCGGGGGGAACGAGTACGAATTTATCATGACCCTAGTTTGCGAGAAAGCTCTGCTGCAAACTATCAAGATTCTGTGATAGTATGGCGCGGTCCTGAGATGGGGCTGCCAAAAGGGACATACCCTTTGCTAGCCTGCTCTGATAAAGCCTTTAAAAGTAAAGGTGATGTCGTTGTGGGGCATGGAGGAATCAGCCTCCATGAGGCAATAGTGCCTTTCGTTATTGTTAACAAAAAGTAGTTAGTTATGGTTAAAACTCCAGGTTTCTGCCGCCATGTCGAGAAAGAGTGGCTTGAACAAACGCTCCGCTGGGTTGCTAGCGAAACAGATAGCGTGCAATTAAATAAAAACTTGGAAGTATTTCTTGGTGCGTATATAGCAACTAAAGAAAATCGGCGCAAAGCTCGAAATTTATTAACCTCAATTTGGATGCGACCAAAAAATAAAGATGTTTTTTTTGAGACAAGCATTCAATTACATCAAGAGATTGATGCATTTTCATTGCCTATTCACTGGGGAATGTTAATTGCAAAAAAACCTTTCTTTGCTGAAGTCGCTCGTTTTATCGGCCGACAAGCCAGGCTAAATGACGCATTTACCTTTTCTCAAGTATTTCGCCGAATGAGTATGTTATATGGCGAGACACAAGCAACCAGTAGAGCGCTAAGTGCTGTTTTAAGGACTATGATTGAGTTAGGGTTGATAGATAGAAGTAATAAACTAACATCATATTCGATCGTTCCAATTCAAGAAAAAGTTAGCAACCATATCGCAAATTGGTTAACTACAGCTGCTATGATTTCATTGAACAAAGTCAGCATTAGTCTTGATGAAGTATTAGCTGATCAAGTGTTCTTCCCATTTCAAATTGATATCAACTTGAATACACTTGATGTATCAACATTTGAATACTTGCAGCAAGGAAACTCAATAGTCGTTTTCAAAAGGAATCCTTACTCATGAAACCCATTATTGGATTCAATCGACATTTAGAGATGGATTGGCTTGTTCAAACCGCATCCTGGTCGGCGAATGGGATTCACGGGCTGGCATTAAAAAATAAAATTGATAGTTTGCTTGCCCCTAGTTTTGACAGCAAAGTAGCACAAGATAAAACCAGAAATCTTCTTTTTGGTATTTGGGATTCAGAATCGAAATCGGTACCCAAAGCATTTCATTCCGACGCCTGTAAATTGCTCATTGAACACAGCGAAATAAATATAGCTATTCATTGGGGAATGATACTTGTTAAATACCCCTTCTTTTATAATATCGTAGTACAAATTGGTAGAATGACCAAGCATGAAGGTCTGTTCATTTACAATCAATTAGAGCAACGCATTACTGAAAGCTATGGGGATACTTCAACTATCAAGCGTTGTATGCAATTTGTTGTTCGAACCTTAATAAATCTAGAATTGTTATCTAACCCTAAATCAGGCACATACCACTTGCGCAAATCAATTCCGATTAATCATGATAATGTTGTTTCCTGGCTGACTGAAGTATCAGTGAGAGCTCAAGGAAACTCAAGCAAAAGTATGACTGCTATTATTAATGACCCAGCCTGGTTCCCCTTCGACATAAACTTTAATGAAAACAGATTATCGTCTAATATACGACTAGATGTTCATCACCAAGCTAATGATGCCATTGTTTTCCTATGAGAATAATTTTGTTAAATTTTAACATTACATCAATCACATTATAGACACATGAAACATGCATTTTTAGATTCAAATAATAGGGCCGGTTAACCGGCCTTTTTCACAACCAATGTTTTGGAATGGATAAATCAAATGTACGAGCAACGTAGCTGAGCGTTTTAATGTATTCATTATATTTCGCTATATCAATAGGTTGCCCTGCTTTACGTAGTTCCAACATTCCCTGCAGTTCAGGAAGGCTATACATACCTAGTTTATAGAAATTCCCCCATGATGGCGTACCAAAGAGATTATAAATAACGATTGTGCTATCGCGCTCGCTAGCTAATCTCTTCTCTCCAGATATTTTAGTTAATGCATCTTCTGCTTCATCTTTATCGTCGTATGTATTAAGAAGCTTCATCTTTTTTGCCCATACAAGTTAATGTTCCAATTCAATTAAATGTGTCCGGGCAGCTACCGCTACCCAGACACATTTACTTATTTACTTTAGCAAAATCGAACGGACTAACCCTCTTCTTTCGATTCACATCCAGATAATCAGCCCACCACTGCACCATCAGCCTGCGCTCCCCTAGGTGCTCGGCCTTATGGATATAAGCCGCACGCACAGAGTTACGTTCCTGGTGACTCATCTGTCTCTCTACGGCATCCTTAGACCACATCCCTGACTCAATCACGGGGAGCAGGTCAGAACTACATGCCATAGTCCTGAATCCATGGCCGCAAACCTCAACTTTCGTGTCATAACCCATCACCCTGAGCGGATTGTTAACCGTGTTTTCACTCATCGGTTTACGGGGATCGTGATCGCCAACGAAAATTAAATCGCGATTACCATTTAACCGTTTTATTTTCTCAAGAACTTCAAGAGCCTGCCGAGATAAGGGTACCAGATGTGGTGTGCGCATCTTTGACCCACGGTGAGAGTGCTTAACGCCTTCCAGTGGTTCGCGATCTGCCGGTATCGTCCACATTGATGTTTCAAAATTGATCTCTGACCAACGGGCGAAGCGCAGTTCACTTGAACGGATAAATACCAGCAGCGTCATCTCTATAGCTAAACGAGTGAGCGGTCTGCCGGTGTAGGTGTCGATACGGTGAAGTAGTTCAGGAGTACGGCTAAGTTCTAAAGCGGGACGATGTTGCCGTTTTTCTGTAGCGACGGCTCCAGCCATTTCCTGTGGGGGTTGTAGTCGCTTAAACCGCTTTGTACGGCATAACGCATGATTGCTGTCGTACGCTGCTGAAGACGAGAAGATACCTAAAGACGACCTGACTTCTCTACCGCTTTGATAGGCGCCAGCAAATCGCGAGTTTTAAGTTCGATGATATTTAGGCATAAAAAAAGACACCTCTGTGGGTGTCTTAATTTTCATACTAATGGTGCCGAAGGCCGGACTCGAACCGGCACACCTTGCGGCGGTTGATTTTGAATCAACTGCGTCTACCGATTTCGCCACTTCGGCACTGAAAGTAGTATGCGGAAAACGTGGGCATTATACCCAGCCCAGCGGGTCACGCAATAGTTATCCCGTGTTGTTCGGTTTAAGTGTTGAAAAAACAGTCATACACCGCAACTCGGTGAGGATTTGCTGACAAAAATCTTCGTTTTGCCCGCGTTTTTCCGGTGCCGTTTTTCAAACTTCGCATTAGTATACAAATCACGAATAGATCTTGCCCTGTTGATGGATACCAGCTTGTTGAAAAAACTCTCACTTTCGCTCCTCGCGCTGGCCTTCGCCAGTACGCCTTTATGGAGCCACGCGCAGACTACTGCGCGTCTGGCGTCGCAGGTCGTGGATGACCATGCAGAACACATCTTTTACGGCAGTGGCGCAATGGGAATGGCGCTGGTGGTCGTTGATAATAATCAGCAGGTTTTCCGCAGCTTCGGGGAAACAAAACCGGGCTCCGATTTACGTCCGCGTGAAGACTCCGTGGTGCGTATCGCCTCGCTGACTAAGCTCATTACCAGCGAAGTGCTGGTGAAAATGGCGCAGCAGGGAAAAGTCAGCATTAATGACCCGCTGCGTAAATATGCTCCGGCCGGTGCGCGCGTGCCGGCTTACAGCGGCACAAATCCGATTACGCTGCTGAATCTGGCTACGCATACCAGCGGCCTGCCGCGTGAGCAGCCGGGCGGTGCGGCGCATCGTGCCGTCTTTACCTGGCCGACGAAAAGCGATCGCTGGACCTGGCTGAGCGTCGCAAAACTCACCGTGCCGCCGGGCGCACGCGCGTCTTACTCCAATCTGGCCTTTGACCTGCTTTCCGATGCGCTGTCAAAAGCCGCTAATCAGCCTTATACACAACTGCTGCGCGATCAAATCACCAAGCCGCTGGGCATGATCGATACCACGCTGACGCCAAATGCCAGCCAGTGTTCGCGCCTGATGGAAGGCCTGCGTCCGAGTCCGTGCATCAACACCATTGCAGCAGCGGGCAGTGGCGGCCTTTATTCAACGCCTGCCGATATGGGCCGCTGGATGCGTCAGTTCCTCGGACAGCGCACCACAACCGCCGATATGGCGCAGAAGATGTATTACAAACGTTCAGATCTGGTGTCTCTCAAAGGGATGGATGTGCCGGGCATGGCGGACTCACTGGGAATGGGCTGGGTAACGATGGCGCCAACGCCGTTGCTGCCGCGCATCATTCAGAAAACCGGCGGTGGCGGCGGCTTTATCACGTATGTCGCGATGGTGCCGCAGCGCGGTGTTGGCGTGTTCGTGGTGGTCACCCGCAGCGAACTGACCAAGTTTAAGAACATGAGTGATGGCGTGAACGATCTGGTCGCCGATCTGGTGCGTAATAACGAGATCTGACGCTCCGGCTGACAATCTTCAGACGTAAAAAAAGCAGGCTTATAAAGCCTGCTTTTTGTTTATCTGCGCTGCGGAGTTATCGTTTTTTCAGCAGTAAGAACATGCTGATGACGAAGAACAATCCGCTTGGTAACAGTGCGCCCAGTATCGGCGGAATGTTGTAAACCAGGCTTAACGGGCCGAAGATCTGGTCAAGTACGTAGAACAGGAAACCGAAGCAAATCCCGGTCACCACACGCACGCCCATCGGCACGCTGCGCAGAGGTCCGAAGATGAACGACAACGCCATCAGCATCATCACCGCAACAGACAGTGGCGAGAAGATTTTGCTCCACATATTCAGCTGATAACGTTTTGCTTCCTGTCCGCTCTGCTTGAGATATTTCACGTAGTTGTGCAGGCCGCTGATCGACAACGCATCCGGGTCGAGCGCAACTACGCCCAGCTTATCCGGCGTCAGGTTAGTTTTCCAGACACCGGTCAGGGTCTGAGAACCGGTGATCTGCAGATTGTCCGTCAGGTCAGATTCATCTACCTGAGAGAGTTTCCACTCACCGCCGTCAAACGTTGCCGAAGAGGCATAACGGACTGACTGCAATTTGTTCTGATCATTGAAATGATAGATGTTGACGCCTGTCAGCTCTTTCTCACCTGCCACACGTTCAATATAGATAAAGTCGTGACCGTCTTTCGCCCACAAACCGTTTTGCGTGGAAAGTAATGAACCGCCGTACATCTGCTGCGCACGGTAGTTACGGGCCATTTGTTCGCCCTGCGGCGCAACCCATTCACCAATCGCCATGGTCAGAAGCACCAATGGGATCGCCGTTTTCATTACGGAAGCAGCAATCTGCATACGGGTAAAACCGGAAGCCTGCATGACCACCAGTTCACTGCGTGTTGCCAGTGTACCGAGGCCAAGCAATGCGCCCAGCAGCGCCGCCATCGGGAAGAAAATCTCGATATCTTTTGGCACGCTGAGCAATGTGTATAAACCGGCACCGGCGGCAGAATATCCGCCCTGCCCGACTTTACGCAGCTGATCGACAAATTTGATGATGCCGGAGAGTGACACCAGCATGAACAACGTCATCATGATGGTGTTGAAAATAGTGCGACCAATGTAACGGTCTAATACGCCAAACATCAGGCAACTCCTCTCAGACGCGCCCGGATCTTGCGAACCGGCAAGGTATCCCACGCATTAAGCACCAATGCCAGTGCAAAGTAGAGCAGGTTCGTTCCCCACATCCAGAGGAACGGATCCAGCTTGCCTTTCGCGCCGTTAGAGCGCAGCGAGGTTTGCAGCAGGAAGAAAATCAGATACAGCAGGATAGCCGGCAGCATGCTCAGAACGCGGCCCTGACGCGGGTTAACCACGCTGAGCGGAACCACCAGCAACGCCATAATAAACACGGAAACGATCAGCGTTAAACGCCAGTTCAGCTCTGCGCTGGCTTCCGGTTCGTTAGAGTTCCAGAGTTGCGTCATGGACATCTGATCAGACTGATTCGGGTCAAGCTGCACGGTCTGATGGCCGATAACCGCCAGATAATCGGTAAAGTCCGTGACACGGAAATCACGCAACAATGCGGTGCCTTCATAACGCGTGCCTTTGTCCAGCATCACCTGTTGTGAGCCGTCAGCACGCTGCAGCATGTGCCCTTTATCTGCCACAACGACAGAAGGACGCTGATTACCGTTCGGACGCAGCTGAGCCAGGAAGACGTTATGGAATTCTTTGCCTTTTACGCTGCCGACGAACAGAACCGCATTGCCGTTTTGTGCCTGCTGGAACTGGCCTTCGACCATCGCGGCCATGCTAGGGTTGGCTTTCGCCTCCGCCAGCACTTCATCCTGATGTTTGGACGACCATGGACTCAACCAGATAGCGTTGGCGCCAGCAAAGATTGACGTAAATAGCGCCAGAACCATTGCAGCGATGACCAGTGAGCGTTTTCCGAGACCACAGGCATGCATGACCGTGATTTCACTGTCGGTATAAAGTTTACCGAGCGTCATCAGCAGGCCAAGGAACAGGCTGAGCGGCAGAATAAGCTGCGCCATTTCCGGAACGCCAAGGCCCAGAAGAGAGAGGACTAAATTTGTTGGGATATCGCCATCCACCGCTGCTCCGAGCACTCTTACCAGCTTCTGACAGAAGAAGATAAGAAGCAAAATGAACAGAATGGCAAATTGGCTCTTGAAGGTTTCCCTAACCAGATATCTAATGATGATCACGCTTAATACGCCTGTGAAAACTTGTCTTTTTGAAGGAAAATCGCTAGTTTCATCGCTAATCCGTCATTTATTCTCATCATATGGCAACCTTCGCAGCTAAAATAGTATTACAACACCGAGAATTGGGGTGTCCTATAGGAACTTGCTTATAGCCGCCAAAATAAAAACTAACGCCGTTTAGGTTAACACAGGTCGTTAACACAATGACGGGAGAGTGTCTCCGGCGACTCATTCTAGCCGTACCTCCCGCCCTTGTCTTTAAGATTCAGGAGAGTGCATGGAGTTCAGCGTAAAAAGCGGTAGCCCGGAAAAACAACGCAGTGCCTGTATTGTAGTCGGCGTTTTCGAACCGCGCCGCCTGTCACCGATTGCCGAACAACTCGATAAAATCAGTGATGGCTACATCAGCGCCCTGCTCCGCCGTGGCGAACTTGAAGGCAAAGTGGGCCAGACCCTCTTGCTGCATCATGTACCGAATATTCTTTCAGAACGCATTTTGCTGATTGGTTGCGGCAAAGAGCGCGAGCTGGATGAGCGCCAGTACAAACAGGTGATCCAGAAAACTATTAACACCCTCAACGACACCGGTTCAATGGAAGCGGTTTGCTTCCTCACCGAGCTGCACGTGAAAGGACGTAATACTTACTGGAAAGTGCGTCAGGCCGTCGAAACCTCGAAAGAATCGCTTTATACCTTCGATCAGCTGAAAAGCAATAAAACCGAACCGCGCCGTCCGCTGCGTAAAATGGTCTTCAACGTGCCAACCCGCCGTGAACTGACCAGCGGTGAGCGCGCCATTCAGCACGGTCTGGCGGTTTCAGCCGGTATCAAAGCGGCGAAAGATCTCGGCAATATGCCACCAAACATTTGTAACGCCGCTTATCTGGCGTCACAGGCCCGTCAGCTGGCAGATGCGTTCAGCACCAACATTACTACCCGCGTAATCGGCGAACAGCAGATGAAAGAGCTGGGGATGAATGCGTATCTGGCGGTAGGTCAGGGTTCGAAAAACGAATCACTGATGTCGGTGATGGAATATAAAGGAAATCCTAATCCGGACGCTAAGCCTATCGTGCTCGTCGGTAAAGGTCTGACCTTCGATTCCGGCGGTATTTCCATTAAGCCAGCGGCTGATATGGATGAAATGAAGTATGACATGTGTGGTGCTGCGGCCGTTTACGGTGCGATGCGTGTGGTGGCTGAACTGAATCTGCCGCTGAACGTAATTGGCGTGCTGGCAGGCTGTGAAAACATGCCTGGCGGTCAGGCGTTCCGTCCGGGCGATATCCTGACCACCATGTCAGGCCAGACGGTAGAAGTGCTCAATACTGACGCCGAAGGCCGTCTGGTGCTGTGCGATGCGCTGACCTACGTTGAACGTTTCGATCCTGAGCTGGTGATTGACGTTGCTACGCTGACCGGCGCGTGCGTGATTGCCCTTGGCCATCACATCACCGGTTTGCTGTCGAATCACAATCCGCTGGCGCACGAGCTGATCGGTGCATCCGAACAGGCGGGCGACCGCGCATGGCGTCTGCCGCTGGCTGATGAATATCAGGACCAGCTGGATTCCAACTTTGCGGATATGGCGAACATCGGTGGCCGTCCGGGTGGTGCTATCACCGCCGGTTGCTTCCTGTCGCGCTTTACCCGTAAATACAGCTGGGCACATCTGGACATCGCCGGTACCGCATGGCGTTCAGGTAAGAATAAAGGGGCGACCGGCCGTCCGGTTGCGCTGCTGTCACAGTTCCTGCTGAACCGCGCAGGGCTTGATGGCGATGAGTGATTCCCCGGCTAAATAAGTTATAATCTTCGGTATCAGGATCTGGTTCGCCAGGCCTCTTACAGGCGGGCGCACCAGTTGCGCCCCTGTTTTTTTCTCAGCAGCACAGTGAACTCATCATGAAACAGGCAACCTTCTTTCTTCTCGATGCGCCCGACGCCAGTGGCGAGCTTAGCTCACACGAAGCGCTGGCCTGTCTGGTCGCCGCTGAACGTTACCGGATGGGCAAACGTGTTCTGCTGGCCTGTGAAGATCAGAAACAGGCCGAGCGTCTGGATGAAGCGCTCTGGCAGCGCGATCCCAGTCACTTTGTCCCGCACAATCTGGCCGGAGAAGGCCCGCGCTTTGGTGCCCCGGTCGAGTTATGCTGGCCGGGCAAACGCGGCAATGCGCCGCGCGACCTGCTGATCAGCCTGATGCCAGAATTTGCAGATTTTGCTACTGCTTTCCATGAAGTGGTAGACTTCGTTCCTTACGAAGATTCCCTTAAACAGCTTGCGCGCGAACGCTACAAAGCCTATCGCAGCGTGGGTTTCTCTTTGACGACGGCCACGCCGCCCTCAGTCACCACATCGACCGACGAAAATACGAAGCGAAATGGATAAGACATATAACCCGCAAGACATCGAGCAGCCGCTTTACGAGCACTGGGAACAACAGGGCTATTTCAAGCCGCATGGTGATACCAGTAAAGAAAGCTTTGCCATCATGATCCCGCCGCCGAACGTTACCGGCAGCTTGCACATGGGTCATGCTTTCCAGCAAACCATCATGGACGCCATGATCCGCTATCAGCGCATGCAGGGTAAAAATACGCTGTGGCAGGCGGGTACCGACCATGCGGGTATCGCAACGCAGATGGTGGTTGAGCGTAAAATCGCGGCTGAAGAAGGCAAAACCCGTCACGACTATGGCCGTGATGCATTCATCGACAAAATCTGGGAGTGGAAAGCAGAATCCGGCGGCACGATCACCCGTCAGATGCGCCGTCTGGGCGATTCCGTGGACTGGGAGCGCGAGCGCTTCACCATGGATGAAGGCCTTTCCAACGCCGTGCGCGAAGTCTTTGTACGTCTGTACAAAGAAGATCTGATTTACCGCGGCAAACGCCTGGTGAACTGGGATCCGAAACTGCGTACCGCTATCTCTGATCTGGAAGTCGAAAACCGCGAATCCAAAGGGTCCATGTGGCACCTGCGTTATCCGCTGGCTGACGGCGCGAAAACCGCTGAAGGCAAAGATTATCTGGTGGTCGCCACTACCCGTCCGGAAACCGTGCTCGGTGATACCGGCGTGGCGGTTAACCCGGAAGACCCACGTTATAAAGATCTGATCGGCAAAGAGATCATTCTGCCGCTGGTGGGACGTCGTATTCCGATTGTTGGCGATGAACACGCCGACATGGAAAAAGGCACCGGCTGCGTGAAGATCACCCCTGCGCATGACTTTAACGACTATGAAGTCGGTAAACGTCACGGCCTGCCGATGATCAACATCCTGACTTTCGATGGCGATATCCGCCAGACCGCTGAAGTATTTGATACTAACGGCGAAGAAAGCGATGCATGTGCCAGCGATATTCCTGAGCAGTTCCGTGGCCTGGAGCGCTTTGCTGCGCGTAAAGCCGTGGTCGCTGCATTTGACGAAGCCGGCCTGCTGGAAGAAATCAAACCTCACGATCTGACCGTTCCTTACGGCGACCGTGGGGGCGTAGTAATCGAGCCGATGCTGACTGATCAGTGGTACGTGCGTACTGCGCCGCTGGCAAAAGTCGCTGTAGAAGCCGTTGAGCAAGGTGAAATCCAGTTCGTACCTAAACAGTACGAAAACATGTATTTCAGCTGGATGCGTGACATTCAGGACTGGTGTATTTCTCGTCAGCTGTGGTGGGGACACCGCATTCCTGCGTGGTATGACGCCGAAGGCAACGTGTTTGTTGGCCGTGACGAAGCGGAAGTGCGCAGTGAAAATAATCTGGGCGCAGACGTTGTGCTGACTCAGGATGAAGACGTGCTCGACACCTGGTTCTCTTCCGGTCTGTGGACATTCTCCACGCTGGGCTGGCCAGAACAGACGCCTGACCTGAAAGCATTCCACCCTTCAAGCGTGGTCGTCAGCGGCTTCGATATTATCTTCTTCTGGATCGCGCGCATGATCATGATGACCATGCACTTCGTGAAAGACGAAAACGGCAAGCCACAGGTTCCGTTTAACACCGTTTACATGACCGGTCTTATCCGCGACGACGAAGGGCAGAAAATGTCCAAGTCCAAAGGCAACGTTATCGATCCGCTGGATATGATCGACGGTATCTCGCTGGAAGACCTGCTGGAAAAACGTACCGGCAACATGATGCAGCCGCAGCTGGCAGAGAAAATCCGCAAGCGCACCGAGAAGCAATTCCCGAACGGCATCGAACCGCACGGCACCGATGCCCTGCGCTTCACGCTGGCCGCGCTGGCGTCTACCGGTCGTGACATCAACTGGGATATGAAGCGTCTTGAAGGCTACCGCAACTTCTGTAACAAACTGTGGAACGCCAGCCGCTTCGTGCTGATGAACACCGAAGATCAGGATTGTGGCCTCAACGGCGGCGAACTTGAGCTGTCACTGGCTGACCGCTGGATCCTCGCGGAATATAACCGCACGGTGAAATCGTACCGTGAAGCGATGGATAACTACCGCTTCGATCTGGCTGCCAGCATTCTGTATGAATTCACCTGGAACCAGTTCTGCGACTGGTATCTGGAGCTGACCAAGCCGGTCATGAACGGTGGCAACGAAGCGCAACTGCGCGGCACCCGCCATACGCTGGTAGAAGTGCTGGAAGGTCTGCTGCGTCTTGCGCATCCGATCATTCCGTTCATCACCGAAACCATCTGGCAACGCGTGAAATCGCTGAAAGGCATCACAGCAGAAACGATTATGCTGCAACCTTTCCCTGAGTTTGATGCAGCGAAAGCAGACGAACTGGCGCTGGCCGATCTCGAGTGGATCAAGCAGGCGATCATCGCTATCCGTAATGTGCGTGCCGAGATGAACCTGTCTCCGGCCAAACCGCTGGAACTGCTGTTGCGCGGCGCAAGTGCCGATGCACAGCGTCGTGTGGAACAGAACCTGAGCTTCATTAAGTCTCTGGCGCGTCTGGGATCCATCACCGTTCTGCCTGCCGGCGACAAAGGCCCGGTGTCTGTCACCAAACTGGTGGAAGGCGCAGAGCTGCTGATCCCGATGGCCGGTCTGATTGATAAAGATGCCGAGCTGGCGCGTCTGGACAAAGAGATGGTGAAGCTGGATGGCGAGATTGCGTCCATCGAAGGCAAACTGTCTAACGAAGGTTTTGTGGCGCGTGCGCCTGAAGCCGTTGTCGCTAAAGAGCGCGAACGTCTTGCTGCCTGCGGTGATGCAAAAGTGAAACTGGCAGAACAGAAAGCCACGATCGCGGCGCTGTAATCTTAGCCTGATATAAGCGTTAAACCTTATATAAACAAATGCCAGTCAGGGAAACCTGACTGGCATTTTTTATTTCTGCAACAACCTGATTAACGCGGGGTATTGTTCTGAAACTCCTGCATAAAGATATCTGTCATCTTTCTCACCAGCGTGGAGAAAAACTGGTTATTGAGTGCAGCTTTATTATAAATCATATAGATCGGCTGAGAAGGCAACGTCACTTCCATCTCGAGCCTTTGAATATCAAAAGAGTCTTTCATTTTTTGATAGAAACGTTCCGTAACAAAAGCCAGCATATCGGATGATTCAACCATCGAAATAATAGAAAGCAGCGAAGGGCTGATAAACCGACATTTCCTGTCAAGTTGCAGCAGAGCATTCACATCCAACCGGTTAGACAAAAGACTGGCACTCTCGGAATCTACAAAAATATGGCTTTCCTCCGCGGCCTGCTCTCGTGTCAGGCTACCGTTCAGGCGCGGATGAGATTTCCGGCAAATCATCACCGGTATTTCACTGGAAATATGCTGACTGACACGAGAGTGACTTACGTGAGGATGTATATCGAAAATAATGTCAGCCTTACGGAAAATCAGCGCATCTTCCGCTTCAGCAATCGAATTGCCGCTGATGCTGTGCACTATCTCACAGTCGGGTGCAATTTCGTCCAGCACCTTACGCATTACGTTAATCGTAAACATAGAGATGTATGGCGAGCAGTGAACCACAAGTCGGGTCGGCAGAGAATCAAACGAAATATTCTGCAGCTTGGCAATCATATTGTCATAAGCTTCAGCCAGCCCTTCATGTATACCAATCGCGACGGTGGTCGGCGCCAGCGCCTTTCCGTCCCTGATAAACAACGCATCATTATAATGAATACGTAAACGCCCCAGAGCCTGGCTGACAGCTGAAGGGGTGATGCCCAGTGCATCCGCGGCTTTCGTCCCACTGCGATGAATAAAAACTGCCTCAAAGGTGGTTAAAAGATTGAGATCAAAATTCTTCACCATCTTAAAACGATCGGTGAGCGTGTTTTCTTTCATGCTGTCCAGTCCTCTGATCTCTGGTGAAATGCGTGAGTTCGCATCCTCACCATCTATCATAGTCAAGATACTCAATTTTGGTCTCCTTACCTGTACTTAAATTTCTTATAATTTGATGAGTAAAAGATGGGGATTCATTATTAATAGTCTCTTAAGGATAAAACTAATAACAACAAACAAAGGGATATATCAGGTATTAAATACACTTTACTAAACTATACCTTTAACTAACTTAAATTGAAATCCGCCGTATTTTTTCAAAAATAAAAATATCGTATAAATCCACCATGATTCATACAGATATATCCATTCTTAAGTTTACTGAATAGTACATTCAGTGAATGCCATGGTGATTCATACGACAACTAGGAATAATGCGCTCCAACGATAAGGGGTACCGGCTTATAAAATCTCTTTATCATCCACCACCCGCTCTTATGAAGAGCGTGTTTGTTAAAATAAAGGAATAGTAATGAAAATGACTTCGTTTTTTAAAATGAGTGTACTGGCTGCCGGTATGGTTGCAGCAATGGGCGCAAACGCTGGTGATACTGGTACTTTGAATGTTACTGGTACTCTTATTGCAACTTCATGCACAGTTGATGCAAGCAGCACCACTGACGTGCCATTTGATACCCTGTCCGCTGAAAGCTTTGCAGAAGTTGGCGCAATTTCAGAGAAAAAAGACATCGTCCTGAACCTGACTGAATGCCCTATTTCTCAGACTGGCGTAATGTTTACTGCGAACGGTGCATCTGATGCAACTAACAACCAGTTGCTGGCACTGGCTTCCGATTCAACGGCAAGCGGCCTGGGTATTGCGATTTACAACAAAGGCGGCGACCTGATCCCAATGCATTCTGCTTCTGCAGCTGCACCGATCAATGCTGAAACCGGCGTTGCGACCATTAATCTGGAAGCGGCAGCAATGTCTACCTCTACAGACGTTACCGGTGGTGCATTCAACGCAACAACTACTTTTGTTCTGTCTTACAACTAATATTTCCCGATTTATTAGCTTGCTGAAAATTAAACACCAAGTTAATAGAATTTGGTTAAAAGGATTAAACCGATCATGAATATGAAAAAATTAAGTGCTGCTGTAGTTGTTATGTTGGGTCTGGGTGTTTCAGCTGCTCAGGCAGATGATGGTTCCCTGAACTTCACCGGTGAAGTGAGCGCAAGCTCTTGTTCAGTTGCTGCAAGCAGCACTGTCGTGCCAGTGACTTTTGATAGCTACGCTGCATCATCATTAAATAATATGGCTGCTGGTGGTACTTCAGCAGGCTTGCAGCGACCATTCAGCATCACGCTGGCTGGCTGCCCGGAAGGTTTGTCTGTTGCTAAAATTAAGCTTGATGGCAAAACTTCTGGCATTACCCCAAATGTATTTGTTGGTAACTCAACTGCACGTTACGTGGGTATTGTGATTTCCGATGCTGCAACCAACACTGTAATTACACCAAAAGAATTTGGTGGTGCTCAAGAAATCGTTCCTGGTGCAACAAATACCCTGAACTACCTGGTTGGTTTAACTAAAACCACCACTGAAAGTGCTGCTGTTGCAGGTACTATTGATGTGCCAGTAACTTTCACTATGTCTTACGAGTAATATCCTCTGTAATACGTGTGTTTTTTAATAAAATGGCTGAGGTAACCCTCAGCCATTTCATCTAATTCCATCAAAATTACAGTGAGATCATTACCTTCAACTATTAAGGTTAATTATGTCATTTTATAAAAAGTCCATTTTATCTTTATTGCTGATCGCATTATCTGCACCTTCATTTGCTGGTTTTTCTGTCGGTGCCACCCGCGTTATCTATAACGGCAATATGAAAGAGGCTTCACTCTCTGTTAAAAATACCGAAGACTCTAATGTTTATCTTATTCGCTCCTGGGTAAGTTCTGACAAAGCAGGTGAGAAGGTACCTTTTATTATCACTCCGCCTCTGTTCCGCATCGAACCAGGTCAGGATAATGCCGTGCGTATTACCCAAACTTCGTCGTCATTAGCGCAGGACAAAGAGTCTGTTTACTGGATCAACACGCTGGCTATTCCTCCTGCATCTAAAGAAAAGAATTCCCTGCAGTTCTCTATCAATACCCGCATCAAACTGATCTATCGCCCGACGGCATTGAACAATAAAGACGCGATTGCCAAAGCGTATCAGCAACTGACTTTCACACGCTCAGGCAGCGCAATCACTGCCAGTAACCCGACGCCTTATTACGTCAACATGACTAAAATCAGCATCAATGGCAAAGAGTTAAAAGAAGGTTATATGGTGCCACCAAAATCCTCGCTAAAAATTGACAATATTCCGATGGGAAACAGCATCGTCTGGCAGGCTATTAATGACTTCGGCGGATTAACAGAAAAAGCCAAAGCATCAATTTAATTAAGTTGAAAAATTAAAATCGGGAATGTCTGTTTATTATGGAAAATAACAATATTAAAAATCGTCAGGACAAAGACAACACCAGAAGAAAAGGTGATAAAAGAAAGAGCGGCGCATTTAACGGTAACGCTGCTGCCCGCTCTTTTTTATTAAAACCCTTATCCTTTTTCATATTGTTATCTCTTCCCGGGTTGGCTTTTTCTGCAGAAACGTTTAACGCGGAAATGCTTAAAGCCGTCGGTGATGGCGGCGATATGGAAAACGTCAATCTGGATTATTTCGCTGAAAAGGGCGGGCAGATGCCCGGCACTTATCAGGTGGATATCTACCTGAATAACCAGCAGGTCGACTCACGTAACGTTGAGTTTGTCAGCCTGCCGGATGCACCCGGTAAACTCTACGGGGCAATCACCCCGGCGGAGATGGCGGAATACGGCGTCAAGCTGGACGCATTTCCGGATCTGAAAGCCGTTGCACCTGATGCACAGCTGACCAAGCCACTGAGTGCCTATGTGCCGCAGGCCACTGAAAATCTTGATATAAACCGCAAGCGTTATGACATTACCGTACCGCAAATCGGTGTAAATATGCGCCCGCGCAACTCGGTTGACCCGAAGCGCTGGGATAACGGTATCGCCGCCTTTATGCTCAATTACAGCTATTCCGGCTCTACCACGCAGCGCGACGACAGCGGTCAGTCAAAGAGTAACTTCGTTAACCTGCGCAGCGGGGCGAACCTCGGCGCGTGGCGTCTGCGTAACTATTCGACCTACAGCAATCAGCAAGATGACGGCTCGCACGGCGGCGAAGACACCAGCACCAGCAAGTTCGAATCAATAAATACCTATGTGCAGCGAGACGTGCGTTTCCTGCAGGGCGGGCAACTGACGCTGGGCGAATATTCCACGCCCGCCGACGTGTTTGATAGCATCCAGTTTACCGGTGCGCAACTGGCCTCCGACGACCAGATGCTGCCGGATTCCATGAGCCAGTTTGCGCCGACAGTGCGAGGCATTGCCAAGTCTAATGCACAGGTCACTATCAAACAGAATGGCTATGTGATCTACCAGTCCAACGTTTCGCCGGGGCCGTTCGCCATCACGGATCTCTATCCTTCCGGTAACGGCGGCGATATGGAAGTGACGGTAACGGAATCTGACGGCTCTACCACCAAATTCAACATCGCCACCAGTTCAGTGCCGATTTTGCAACGTGAAGGCCGCTTCAAATACAACCTGGCCCTGGGTAAATATCGTTCAGGTAATGACGATACTCAGACCCCGAACTTTATTCAGCTGTCCAATATTTACGGTCTGACGGCGCGCACCACCGTCTACGGTGGCGTGCAGTATGCCGAAAACTATCGTGCGGCTAACGTCGGCGTTGGTTTTGACTTAGGTTCCGTGGGTGCTGTGTCATTTGATGCCACCCAAGCCACCAGCGAGTTTGATGATGCGCTGGGCACCAAAAAAGGTCAGTCCTACCGGGCGATGTATGCCAAGAACTTTGAGGCAACGGACACTAACCTGCAAATCGCCGGTTACCGTTACTCTACCGAAGGCTACTACGCCTTCAGTGACGTGCAGGATTACCAGAAAGACACCGACAACGATTTCGACAACTATAACCGCTCGCACAATCAGCGCAGCAAAATGCAGTTATCCGTCAACCAGTCAATCGGCGACTACGGGTCGATTTATGTCAGCGGCAGCCAGCAGGATTACTGGGGCGGCGACGGTAAAGAGAAGCTGTTACAGCTCGGTTACAACACCAGCATTTACGGCATCTCCTACGGCTTTAACTACAACTACTCGAAAAACCCGGGCATGACCGAGGCAGATCAGGTGTTTGCCTTCAACATGTCGGTGCCGCTCGATAAGTTCATGGGGCCATCCGGCACCTGGGCAACCTACAACATGAGCACCAAACGTCATGGTTCTACCGTTCAGCAGGCCGGTATCAGCGGCACCTTGCTGGATGATAAAAACCTGAGTTATTCCGCACAGCAGGGATATGAAAATCAGGGCAGCGGTGCGTCCGGTAATGCCAGCATGGATTACAAAGGCGGCTCCGGCGAAGGCAGCCTCGGTTACAGCTATGACCAGGATACCCGCCAGTGGAGCTACGGCATTCAGGGCGGCGTACTGATCCACGAAAACGGCATCACGCTGTCACAACCGCTGGGCGATACCATCGCGCTGGTGAAAGCGCCGGGAGCCGATGACGTTGATGTCGAAAACAACAGCGGCGTGCACACCGACTGGCGTGGCTATGCGGTCGTGCCGTATGCCCAGCCATACCGTAAAAACAGCGTGACGCTGGAAACCGAAAGCTTTGCTGATGATGTGGATATGGACATGAACACCCAGACGGTGATCCCAACCCGCGGCGCGGTAGTGCGTGCGGACTTCAAAACCCGCGTCGGTCAGCGTGCTTTAGTGCAAATGTTGTTCATGGGTAAACCGGTGCCATTTGGTGCCACCGTCAGCCTGCTGGATAAAGACAGCACCGTCACCGGCATTGTCAGTGACAACGGCGAAGTGTACCTGACCGGCCTGCCGGAAACCGGCAACATCATGGCGAAATGGGGCAACGGCAGCAACGAGCAGTGTAAAGGCGCTTACACGCTGGCTGGCAGTAATGCCAGTGACCCGTCTGCGCTGATCAAACAAATTACGGCGCAATGCCACTAAGGCATGAGGAAGTAACATGAAGAATTTGAGCAATATTTTAATAAAAATCGGCGCTGTCAAGCCAGGTCTCCGGTTACTGCTGGGATTACTGTTATTGATCGGTGGCGTGAATAACGCCATGGCGCTGGGCACCTGTGATTTTGTACCTAACCCAGTGGTACTGATGGTAAACGACGAGGTTATCGCAAATGAGAGCGTTCCGGTGGGCGGGGTTTTAGCAACCAAAAATTACAACCTGAACCTTAAGATAACTGAATCCTGCGCCGGTGAATATAAAAGGAGCATACCAATAAATACTGCACAGTATTCCATCATTAATTCAAGAACCAGTAACAGTGGTGTCCAGGGAGTAGGACTCCGAGTTTATGTGAATGACCAGATGGTAACCTCAGATGGTTCGAATGTAATCATTCAGGGGGACGGCAAAACCCCTTATTATATTAATACGGTCAGGGTTGAATTTATTAATACAGGGGAAATCGTCCCCGGCAACGTAACTCAGGGGATATTTGCCCCTGTACAAATTGAGGACAGTACTGGAATCCATAAGTATTTTACAATACAAATGGGTGATATATTCGTGAAAAGGAGATCGTGTGATATCACCGGTTCAAGTGCTATTCCGGTCCCGATGGGCACTGCCAAAAAAGAAGATTTTACCGGTAAAAATTCAACGCTCACACCGGTAAATATCAAGATCCCTCTGCAATGCCTGGCAGACACCACGGTGAATATCAGCTTCGATGCCACCTCTACTCAGGGAAACGGTATTATTGATTTGACCAAAGGCGGGGCGGAAGGCGTAGGGATTCAGCTGAAAATGAATAATACGCCGGTTGAATTTGACAAAAAATTATTTGTTGCCACAACCACCCAACAAGGGGCCTTAGACATTCCCCTGACGGCGGCATATATACAAACTGCCGATGATATTGCACCTGGTCCAGCCAATGCGGTGGCGAACTTTACCATAACCTACGAATAAGCTTTAACGTCTGACGGGTTCTTTTAGCAGAGCCCGTCAGACACCTTTGCTAACAACACCTACTCCCTCTCAGCCTCCATGATATGCTCTATTCGCGACGCCATAGCCGGATGCGTACTCAGCCAGTCAGGTAGATATTTATTCGCTTTCTCATTCTGCGCCTCTGCGGACAAACGACGGTAAATCTCAGCCATTTGCGCAAGCGAGCGCCCTTCCCGCTTCATTTCAACAATCGCCCAGTCATCCGCCTCACGCTCCATCCCGCGCGAAAACTGCAATTCATTCGCCAGCGATGCAGTCTGTAATAACGTATCCCCGATCCCGCTGACATCGCCGGTCATCCACAACAACGTCAGTGATACCAGCGAAGATCGCACCAGCATGCGCATCGGATGCCGGTAAGCGTGATGACCCATTTCGTGCAACATCACACCCGCCAGTGCGTCATCTCCGGGGCTCAATGCCACCAGTTTATCGCTGAGGATCAGCGTGCCATCTGCCAGCATAAACGCGTTGGCGAGGTCCGGGATATTCATCAATTTCAGTCTGACCGGCGTACGGTCATGGCGTAATGAAGGCGGCGTCAGTTGCTGAAAAAGCCGCTGAAGGGCTATCTGTTTTTCCTCAGGCAACGCCGAATCCCGGAAATCACTGGCTCTCAAAAGTGCCAGCGTATGACGCCCGAGATTTTGTTCTATCGTCGTCGGAATTCGCTGCGCAATGACATTGCTTGTCCACGGCAGCACGCCCCAGATATAAAAGGCCACCAGCACGCAGGTCGCTGCCAGTGTGAGAAGCACGCCGCGTTTATGGCTTTCCATGCGGTATATCCAGCCCGGCCTGCGATGCTGCCGCAGCCAGCGCCGGAACGCACTGTCATCAGCAGGCACAAAACGGCCACCGTCGGGAAAAGTCACAAAAAGAGGAATGGAACCCAGCGCATCAGAAACCTCAATATCGCGCAGAGAAAAAACCTGAATTGCAGGTGGCGCATCAAGAGTCAGACGCTGATCGTCGTCCAAAAAAAGGCGGGCAGCCTCACGTGCTGCCCGTCCCGCAGGCTGATAAAAGCCTTCGATGATCATGTTTTACATACCGATGCCGAGATCAAATGCCTGCACGACTTCTTCTGCTACCGCTGTATTGGCCGCATCATGATGAGCATTAACGTCAGGCAAGGACAGATCGCCTACCACCGCAGTGCGCTCCGCCATATATCGCGCAGCGCGGACATGCGCCACTGGCGTTGCCAGACCCAGCGAGAAGACCACAATCAGCGCATTGGTGAAAAGCAGTCCCAGATAAGAAGCGGTTTTCATGGATGAACGCAGTTTTACACGCTCACCGATGTGCGTCTGATTTAAGACATAATTACGTACGGCGACCACCTGATAACTGGCCACAACCAATGCACCGACGATCAGCACGACGAAAGCCATGAGGAAGCTGAACAAGTTACTTAACAGCATTGCACCGGCCATATCATCAGACATCGCCCCCATCGCAACCATCTGGTACATCGTGGTGAAGAACGAGCCCATCAGCCAGAACGCCACAATCAGGAAAGGCAGGAATAATACGATGGCTAATAAGCTGTACTTAATAAAGGTCGACTTTTTCAGCTCTGCGCGGAAAGCAGTATTTCCGAAAAAGTGATTATTGATGTACAAGTCATGCGTCATCGCGCTGATAATACCCTGAACCGCCGCAACGCCCGGAACCAAGGCCACGACAACTATTATGACGCTTATTAATATGGCGCTAATACTGGCCATCTGAACTGCAATCAACACCACGGCAGTAATCGGAATATACAACGCCAGCATTAATAAAATCGGGCACAGATACATTGTCCAGTAAGCACGCCCCACTTTGCAGTGATAGTTGAAACGCACACCGCGGAAGCTGGTCATGATCGCGTTATAGCGCCAGCTGCGGATCACTACCCACGGCAGTAACGCCAGAAAAGCCAGCGCAATCAACAATGCTAACTGAGGGAGTATCGCCGCCAGAATATAGAAAACAATAATGCCGCCGATCACCAGCAGACGCCCTTTCAATATTTGAATGGGCTTTGCGTGATAGTCAAAACGATCTCCGTTAATTTCGGTATTACCTAAAAAATAACGGCGACGACGAACGGTCGCCCAGGCAGAATAAATCCCCAGAGTAATGATGGTTAATAATGCATTAACCAGCCATATTGCGAAATATTCCCCGCCCTTGCCATGAAAACGCACCTGATGCAGGTTATCGTTGTAGTGATTATTATCTGACATTTTTATCTTTCGTCCTGAAAGGAATGAGAAACACCCTTCTTAAAAAAGAAGGTTGCGTAGCACGATATATAACGTCGAAGATTTAATCACGCCCCTGACCTTGCAGGCAACGAATTATTGGCTCTGCCAATGAAAAAAATTCTCATTTGAGATAAGTAAAATCAGCGGGACACGCCTGCGGCGTTGCATCTGCACGCCCTAAGATGGTATTAAAACGGTCTGTTTGATTATTCATTGTGGGAACTAAGTGAGCAACATGACGACCACCTTTCCTGTCAGCGTGCTGGTGCGCCCGATCCGTCCCGAAGATAATGCCGCCATCGCTAACGTAATCCGCCACGTTTCAGCCGAATTTGGCCTGACTGCCGATAAAGGCTATACCGTCGCTGATCCGAATTTAGATCATCTGTATGAAAGCTACAGCCAGCCGCGTTGTGCTTACTGGGTGGTGGAACTGGATGGTGTGGTCGCCGGTGGCGGCGGTGTTGCTCCGCTCTCAGGCGCTGAACACGATTTGTGTGAATTACAGAAGATGTATTTCATGCCTTCCCTGCGCGGTCAGGGGCTGGCGAAACGTCTGGCGCTTCAGGCCATTGAACATGCGCGCTCACAGGGTTTTGCCCGCTGCTATCTGGAAACCACCGCCAGTCTTACACAGGCTATCGCGCTGTATGAGCGTCTGGGTTTTCAACACATTGACGGCGCAATGGGCAATACCGGCCATGTCGACTGTGAAGTGACGATGTTAAAACATCTCTGACACCGTTTCTTTCTTTATCAGCTCTTTGCAAACAGGCATCACATGTTCACACACAAAGCCATTTCAGCGTTAAACGAACTGGAACTGACGGTCTATAACTACATCGTCAAAAATGGCGATAAGGTCATGTACATGACCATTCGTGAACTGGCTGATGCGGCGGGCGTCTCAACGACAACCGTTCTGCGCTTTTGCAAGAAAATGGATTGCGACGGTTACTCTGAGTTTCGTATCCGTTTTAAACTGTTTTTAGAACATGAAGAAAAGCCACCTGTTTCATTTGGAATTAGCGAGATCATCAGCTATTTCAAAAGTATTAATAACAGCGAGTTCGATGAGTTATTAGATGAAGCGGCAAAACAAATAGCGAATGCCCAGCGTATTATATTTGTTGGCGTAGGAACATCCGGTTCACTCGGAAAATACAGCGCACGCTTTTTCTCTAATGTCGGGAAATTCAGCACCTTTATTGACGACCCTTATTTTCCGATCAACAGCGATATGTATAAAGATGCTATCGCCATTATTCTCTCTGTCTCCGGTGAAACGGAAGAAGTCCTGCGTTTTGCCACGCAGTTCAGCCAGCATAACTGCAAGATCATCAGCCTGACCAACAGCGAAACCTCAACGCTGGCGCGGATGGCAGACCTCAACATCTCCTACCACATGCCGCAAATCGTGCTCGAAGGTCAATATAATATTACCACTCAGATCCCCGTACTTTATATTATTGAAACCATCGGAAAGAAATTACCTTTAATAAAACGTGACTCAGCGCAATGAAAAAACAGGGTGTTTTTAAGATGTAACAAATCACCCGAATTGTTTTTTGTTATATCGTGACAATACCCTTTCTTTTGCTACACTCCTGCCAACGAGTAAAAAAACAAAAAAGCTCACCTCTGTATACCCGCAGGAGAATAATAAATAATGGCTATTGATTACGCTCAGACAGCTCAGGATATTGTTAAATATATTGGCGGCGATAATAATGTGATTAGCATCACACATTGTGCCACCCGTTTACGCTTTGTTCTGAAAGATAATAACGCCGTCGATAAAGAAGAATTAAAACGCGTGAAAGGCGTGATTACAGTTATCGAAGCCGGCGGCCAGATGCAGGTAGTGATCGGCAACCATGTGAGCGACGCCTATAAACAGGTTCTGAAACTGATTGAGATTGACGAAAACGCACCGGTTTCCGCGCCCAATGTGGGCATCGTCAGCCGCGTGATGGATGTTATCTCCAGCATCTTTACACCGTTCCTTTATCAGCTTGCGGCGTGCGGTATTTTGCAGGGAATTATCTCCTTCCTCGCTGCCGTCGGCATTATGGACGCGAACAGCGGCACCTACCGTATTCTCAACTTTGTGTCCTGGACAGCGTTTACCTTCCTGCCGGTGATGATTGCGTTTACCGCAGCCAAAAAATTCAACGTCAATCCGTTTACCGCAGTGATTACGGCCTGCGCGCTGATCAGCCCGGATTACATGAATATGGTGACGGCGTTTAAGATTACGTCGATCAACTCCGCCGATCCGGCCATGCAACAGCTGATGCGTGAAGCGGTCAGCAATCCTGATATGGCGAATATCCTGCAGAATGTAGTCGGTATTCCGGTTTCCGCGCCGACGCTCGATTTCCTCGGCATTCCGGTGAAATACCTGAGCTATACCGCGTCTGTTATCCCGATCATTCTGATGGTCTGGGCAATGTCGTATATCGAGCACTTCTTTAATAAAGTGCTGCCGGTAGTTATCCGCAATCTGTTCACACCGATGTTCTGTATCGCGATTATGGTTCCGATGACGCTGCTGGTGTTTGGCCCGGTCGGAAACCTGATTGGTGGCGCGATTGGCGGCGTATACAACACGCTTTATCACCTCAGCCCGACCATTGCCGGTTTCGTGGTAGGTGCATTCTGGCAGCCTCTGGTAACGCTGGGCGTTCACTGGGGTATTACGCCGGTCACCGTCGGCAACTACGCTACGCTGGGTTATGACACCTTTACCGGTCTGCAGGCTTCCGCGGTCTTCGCGATGACCGGCAGTATGTTTGGCGTGTACCTGAAAACCCGCAGCCGCGAAATGAAAGGTATCTCGCTGTCCGCTGGCGTCACCGGCCTGTTTGGTATCACTGAACCTGCAATTTACGGTGTGGCGCTGCGCCTGAAAAAACCATTCCTGTGCAGCTGTGTCGCAGGCGGTATCGGCGGTGCGATCGCCGGTTCCTTTAACGCCGTGTCATGGAGCTACTGTCTGCCGGGTATCGCCGTACTGCCGGTGTTCTTCAAAGAAGGCCACATGCCGCAGTTCCTCGGTTTCCTGCTGTCGATTACCGTCGCCTTTGTGCTCGGTGCGCTGTTTACCTGGCTGGTCGGATTTAAAGATGAACCCGACGTTGCCGCGACCAAAAAAGTTCAGGCAGAAACCCGACGTGCCACTCAGGCAGAAATGAATTAAATCTGACATTACGATCTACAGGGCAGAAGCAATCTGCCCTCAATAAGTATCCAGGGAGAATCAAATGAGTCATCAGTTACCGAAAGATTTCTTATGGGGCGGCGCAGTCGCGGCGCATCAGGTGGAAGGCGGCTGGAACAAAGGCGGCAAAGGCATCAGCATCTGTGATGTCCTTTCCGGCGGCGCGCACGGCGTTGACCGTGTAATGACCGACGGCGTGCTTGACGGCTACAGCTATCCGAATCACGAAGCAGTCGATTTTTATTCGCACTACAAAGAAGACATCGCTCTGTTCGCAGAAATGGGCTTCAAATGTTTCCGTACCTCGATTGCCTGGACGCGCATCTTCCCGAACGGTGACGAATTACAGCCAAATGAAGCCGGTCTGCAATTCTATGACGACATGTTTGATGAACTGCTCAAACACAATATCGAGCCGGTGATCACCCTTTCCCACTTCGAAATGCCGTGGCATCTGGTGAAGGAATACGGTGGCTGGAAAAACCGTCAGGTAGTGGATTTCTTTGTACGTTTCAGCCAGGTCGTAATGGAACGCTACAAAGGCAAAGTGAAATACTGGATGACCTTCAACGAGATCAATAACCAGCGTAACTGGAAATATCCGTTGTTCGGTTATTGCTGCTCCGGCGTGGTATTTACCGGGGAGGAAAATCCGGAAGAAACGATGTATCAGGTGCTGCATCATCAGTTCGTTGCCAGCGCCAAAGTGGTCAGGCTCGGTCATGAAATCAACCCTGATTTCCAGATTGGCTGCATGATCGCCATGGTGCCGCTGTATCCGTTTTCCTGCCATCCGGACGACGTAATGTATTCCGTTGAGGCGATGCATGAACGCTTCCTGTTCAGCGACGTCCATATGCGTGGTTATTACCCGGCGTATGCGCTGAAAGAGTGGGAACGTCGCGGCTTCAACATCAAAATGGAAGACGGCGATTTGCAGGCGCTGCGCGACGGCTGCGCGGATTACATCGGCCTGAGCTATTACATGAGCAACGCGATTTCAGCGCACAATCCGAGTGATGATAATGGCTTGTCAGGCTTTGCTGGCAGCGTGCCAAATCCGCACGTGAAAGCGTCTGACTGGGGCTGGCAGATTGATCCCGTCGGGCTACGTTACACCCTGAATATTTTGTACGAGCGGTATCAGAAGCCGTTGTTTATTGTCGAGAATGGCTTTGGTGCTATCGACAAAGCGGGTGATGACGGCGTCATTCACGACGATTACCGTATCGCTTATCTGAAAGCACATATCGAGCAGATGAAAAAAGCGGTGCTGGAAGATGGTGTGGATCTGATGGGTTATACGCCGTGGGGCTGCATCGACTGCGTGTCGTTTACCACCGGTCAGTACAGCAAACGCTATGGCTTTATCCACGTGGATAAAAATGACGATGGCACCGGCACCATGGCTCGCTCGAAAAAAGAGAGCTTCGGCTGGTATCAGAAAGTGATTGAGAGCAACGGGGAAGTGCTTTAATTAACTCCTCCCCCTGCGAAGGGGGAGGTCGGGAGGGGGTTTAGCTGACAACATCAAATGTTGAGTTATCATCAATACCCCACCCCAGCCCTCCCCTTCGCAGGGGAGGGAGCCAGATTAATGACGTTTCCCGTCATCATCTTCATCAACGAAATCTTCGTCTTCGCCTTCTTCACCTTCTTCGTCGTCATCGCCTTCGAAGTAAGTGCCCCAGCCGTCGTAGTTAACGCCGTTGGCTTCAGCCAGGTTCATCAGCTGTTCAACCTGAGCGTCGATCAGTTCCGCTTTCAGCGCGATTTCGCTGATCACGTCACAGCACATCACAACAGAACCGTCTTCTACTTCCAGTTCTTCAGGGTCAGTCACTTCGTAACCCAGCTTGAACGCTTCGACTGCGGCTTTCTCCAGAACTTCAAACTTTTCTGAAGATAAGTGGTGTTCGATAGTGTAAAGCGCGTCAGGATCACTGCCATCATCCAGCAGTTCTTCGATGATTAAGCGAGTCTCTTCACGTTGTTCTTCCAGCAATTCACGGTTTGCCATATCTCTGTCCTCAATCAATGTGACGTTTGTACGCTATTTTCACACACCGCAGGGCGCGTCTCCACTATTAAAGAGAAAGTTTTCTCGGCGGGGTTGTAATTGCATATTCATCCAGTTAAATTGAATTTTAATTCAATCCGAAATGCTTACGCGCTATGGAGCGACATCATGAGTTTGTTGAGTAAACGTCATTTTCTCAGGTTACTGGATTTTACCCCGTCAGAGATTTCGTCACTGCTGAAACTCTCCGCAGAATTAAAAGCCGCTAAAAAGAACGGCACCGAAAAAGCCAGTCTGCAAGGCAAAAACATCGCGCTCATCTTCGAAAAAGACTCAACCCGCACCCGATGCTCTTTCGAAGTTGCCGCTTATGATCAGGGAGCGAAAGTCACCTATCTCGGCCCAAGTGGCAGCCAGATCGGCCATAAAGAATCGATGAAAGATACCGCCCGCGTCCTCGGCCGCATGTATGACGGTATTCAGTATCGTGGTTTCGGTCAGGATAAAGTCGAAATTCTGGCGCAATACGCCGGTGTGCCAGTCTGGAATGGCTTAACCAATGAATTCCATCCGACCCAGTTGCTGGCTGATCTGCTGACCATGCAGGAGCATTTACCGGGCCAGCCGCTGCAAGGTATGCGTCTGGCGTATCTGGGCGACACCCGTAACAATATGGGCAATTCACTGCTGGAAGCCGCCGCGTTATGCGGTCTGGATTTGCGTCTGGTCGCGCCTTCAGCCTGCTGGCCGGAAGCCGAACTGGTCGCCACCTGCACGCATCTGGCACAAGAAAATGGCGGCAATATCACCCTGACCGAAGATATTGCAGCCGGCGTGAAAGACGCTGATTTCCTGTATACCGACGTGTGGGTTTCCATGGGCGAGCCGAAAGAAGTCTGGAAAGAGCGCATTAATTTGCTGCGCGCTTATCAGGTCAACAGCGCAATGCTGGCACTGACCGGCAATCCGCAGGTGAAATTCCTGCATTGTCTGCCTGCATTCCATGACGACCAGACCACGCTCGGCAAGCAAATGGCGGAAGAATACGGCCTGCAAGGCGGCATGGAAGTCACGGATGACGTCTTTGAGTCCAGCCACAGCGTGGTGTTTGATCAGGCGGAAAACCGTCTGCACACCATCAAAGCGGTGATGGTCGCTACGCTCGGCAACGCCTGATTTATCCCCGACGTGCAGTAAGGATGAACTTTCTGCACGTCGCAATATTTACAACGTTTTGCACTTTATCCCGCCCGTTCCCGTCAGAAGACCTCATTTTCAACTACCCTTTTTAAAGCGCTTTGGTTTTAACCTGTTCAATAGAAAAACAGAAACGCAGTAAGAAGGAACCGATATGAGCTCAGTTAATCTTGAGTATGTCCTGCGGCTGGAAAGCCTGTTAAGCAGGATTTACCCCAGGGAACACATCGCCGACCTGCTGAAAAAAATCCTGCATCTCGCCGACAAATGGAATTACGGCAAGCACCGCACCACCGATTGGGTGGATGGCACCAACATTTATCTGATTACTTACGGCGACAATATACGTCACGGTGAACAACCGCCGCTGGCGACGCTGAATCACTTCGCCAATACCTATCTGCGCGAGATTATCAGCGACATCCATATTCTGCCGATGTATCCGTACAGCTCCGACGACGGCTTCAGCGTCATCGACTACCGCCGTATCGACGAACATCTCGGCGGATGGTCGGATATTCATCACCTTTCCGCGAATTTCAACCTGATGTTTGACTGCGTGATTAACCATATCTCCCGCTCAAGCGAATGGATGAAAGGCTATCTGCATGACGATCCTTATTACAAAGATTACTTTATTGCCTCGAATCCCGAGCTGGATTACAGCCGCGTTGTGCGCCCCCGCGCCTCGCCGCTGCTGACGCCGTTTATCAAAGCCGACGGCAATGAGTTATACCTGTGGACCACGTTCAGTGAAGATCAGGTGGATATCAATTTCAAAAATCCGCAGGTTCTGCTGGAAAGCATTGATGTACTGTTGCAGTACGCCGCCAGTGGCGGGCAGTCGATCCGCCTCGATGCGATTGGGTATATCTGGAAGGAGGCCGGGACGCGCTGCATTCACATGCCGCAGGCGCATAACATCATCAAAGTCTGGCGAACCATCCTTGATGAAGTGATCCCCGGCACGCGGATCATCACCGAAACCAACGTGCCGCATCACGAAAATATCAGTTATTTCGGTGAAGGCGATGAGGCACACATGGTGTATCAGTTCCCGCTGCCGCCGCTCACGCTGCACGCCTTTTTACGCCAGGATACCACCACGCTCACCCAGTGGGCGCAAAGCCTGAATGCCGAAGCACGTTATCCTGACACCACCTATTTCAACTTTTTAGCCAGTCACGACGGCATCGGTCTGCGTCCGACAGAAACCTTCCTCAGCGATGACGAACGCAAATACATGGCGCAGGAAACCCTGCGTAAAGAAGGCCGCATCTCTTATAAAGACAACGGTGATGGCACGCATTCGCCTTATGAACTGAACATCAATTACCTCAGCGCGCTGACCGAACCGGATGACGATACCGGACTGAAAGCCCGCAAATTTCTCGCCGCACAGGCGCTGTTGCTGTCGTTTATCGGCGTACCGGCGATTTATATCCACAGCCTGCTGGGCAGCGAGAACGATCTTGACGGTATGCATCAGTCCGGCATCAACCGCCGTATTAACCGTAAAAAGCTGGAGCTGGGAAAAGTTGAGGCAGAACTGGAGAAAAAGGACAGTCTGAGTGCCCGCGTTTTTTACGGTTTACAGGCGCTGATTAAGCACCGCCGCGAACATCCGGCATTTTCGCCACAGGCGGGGCAACGGGTGTTTGATCTGGGCAAATCGCTGTTTGCGATGGAACGTTATGATCCCAAAACGGAGGATCGGATCAGCTGCGTATTCAATATCAGCGATCATTCGCAGGTACTGAAACTGGCAGTGGAAGGGAAAGATCTGATTAGCGGGGAAGCGTTTAACGGCCAGATGCGACTCCAGCCGTGGCAGGTGGTGTGGATCAAACACAAACTTAAAGCCCCGGAACGCCTCGGCAGACTGCGCCGCTGGCGGATGAAGCTGATCAAACGCACAAAGCGCTACACGATAAGCATTAAGCGGACAATGCGCTGACGTTCATTTTTACCACCGCTTTGCGCACATGGGCCGGTTCGCCCACCGCGCACAGCGGTTTATGCACTTCACCCGGATAGAACACCACAAAATCGCCGGTCTGCATGATCATGGTTTTTTCCTGCTCACCGGCGGCCAGAAACGCAATGTCTTTATCTTCCAGCCAGTCAGTATCCACATAACCTGCCGGTAAGTTACTGAATGTCATGCCTTCGGTGCCGTTCAGCACAATCTGGATATCCAGATTACGGGCGTGGAATTCGGCACGGCGGTCGGCCTGCGGCGCGGTGGAATCATTGGAAATCAGCACAAACACATCGTCGCCACGGATATCGTGTTTGCCCAGCGGCGTGTCCGCCGTGATGTGTTGCTTAACGTATTCAATGGCCTCGCGCAATTCAGCGGGCAGATAAGGAACGAGATGCAGCGCGTGGATGTTTCCTGTGATCATCATAACCTCGGGTTTGTAATGCATGAGTGAAACAGTGTTTCATAAATACTAATCCTGTTTGCTGTCCGGTTGCCAGAGCGGGATCAAGATTTTAACTTCATGGGAAATATTTTTGCGGCTTAACGCCACCCGCAGCCGGGAAACAATGGTTATGCAGTCAGATTGCATAAACACTGAGAACATATTCAGTATGCCGCTTTCATCCTGTTGGTCTTACGGACTATTTCTAAAAACTCACCCGCCGGTCACATATTTAATTAAATCCAAAGCAGCGAAAACAGATAATAGTTATTTAGGATTTTTGAGAAGTTATAAATCTTTAATCACAAAAAAAGCCATTCTATGCAAGCTCAGAATAAACCCTTTATTTTTTAGTGAATTAGGATTGAATAAATATTATCTCATACGGTCACTCACTGTCAGAAGAAATAATTACTCTCATATTCCGGTGATTATTCACTTTACTGAATATGCTAATAAATAAAACAATGATGTTTATCAATCAACAGGTAACCATCACCATGGTTTTATTCTGATGCGATCGAAGTCACATATTAAATGCCTGCGCGGAATATTATTCACTCCGTTCCGGGCGCACTTCCTTCCAGGCTGAATAACGCGTTTTATTCTCCACGGGATTTCTTTATCTGAAATTCAGCTGAAATTTAGCTGAAATTGACCGGAACATTATTTCGTCTTTTAAAAGGGATAAATATGAAACGGCATTATGTAGGATCCGAAATAGGCCAACTTCGCAGCGTGATGCTTCACCGGCCAAATTTAAGTTTGCAGCGACTGACCCCCTCCAACTGTCAGGAATTATTATTCGATGATGTGCTGTCTGTTGAGCGGGCCGGGAAAGAACATGACATTTTCAGCCAGACCTTGCGCCAGCAAGGCGTGGAAGTTTTATTGCTGACTGACCTGCTGACTGAAACCCTCGACAACCGCGAGGCCAAAGACTGGCTGTTCAGCCGGCAAATCTCGGATTACCGGCTGGGGCCACAATTTGCCGAAGAAATCCGCGGCTGGCTGGCAGATTTACCCCACCGGCAAACGGCCCGGTTCATGAGCGGCGGATTAACTTACAGCGAAATCCCCGATACTTTTCATAATATGGTCACGGATACACATCAGTTAAATGACTTTGTGATTAAGCCATTACCCAATCATTTATTTACCCGCGACACTTCCTGCTGGATATATAACGGCGTATCGGTGAATCCGATGGCAAAAGAGGCGCGTAAACGGGAAACCAATAATCTGCGGGCCATATATCGCTGGCATCCGCACTTTGCCGATAACGAATTTATTACTTACTTTGGCGATGATGAATTTAATTATGACCACGCGACACTGGAAGGCGGTGATGTATTAGTCATTGGTCGTGGCGCGGTATTAATTGGCTTATCCGAACGTACGACGCCGCAGGGTGTGGAGTTCCTCGCCCGTTCGCTGTTCAAACATCAGCAAGCCACCAAAGTGATTGCACTGGAATTACCCAAACATCGCTCCTGCATGCACCTCGATACCGTCATGACCCATATCGACTTCGACACCTTCTCCGTCTACCCGGAAGTCGTCCGCGACACCACCCAGTGCTGGACGCTGACCGATGACGGCCACGGCGGCCTGCGCCGCACCGAAGAACCGCAGTTCGTGCGGGCAATCGGTAAGGCGCTGGGCATTGATGACATCAAACTCATCACCACCGGCGGCGACAGTTTCGAGGCCGAACGCGAACAATGGAACGATGCCAATAACGTCCTGACCGTGCGCCCCGGCGTGGTGATCGGCTACGAGCGCAACACCTGGACTAACGAAAAATACGATAAAGCCGGGATCACCGTTCTCCCCATTCCGGGCGATGAACTGGGAAGAGGCCGCGGTGGCGCGCGCTGCATGAGCTGCCCGCTAGAACGCGACGACATCTGATCACTGACTCCGGGGAAATTTCATGAACAAACCTGTTCTGGTTGTCGCTCTGGGCGGCAACGCATTACTGCGCCGTGGCGAACCGCTAGAGGCCGAACTTCAACGCAAAAACATCTGTGTGGCGGCAAAAACGCTGGCTGCGCTATGCCAGAAATGGCGGGTTGTGCTGGTACACGGCAACGGCCCGCAGGTCGGATTACTGGCGCTGCAAAACAGCGCCTATCCAGCAGTCGCGCCCTACCCGCTCGATATTCTGGTAGCACAAACTCAGGGGATGATCGGCTATCTGCTGCAACAGGCGCTGAAAAATTGTCTGCCGGAAAGTCGCGTCTGCACCCTGCTGACGCAGGTGGAAGTCAGCCTGCTCGATCCGGCCTTTGATAACCCGACGAAATACATCGGCCCGGTTTATACGCAGGCGCAATCGGAAAATCTGGCTGCCGAAAAAGGCTGGGCGATGAAAGCCGACGGGCAGCATTTTCGCCGCGTGGTCGCTTCCCCTCAACCACAGCGCATCCTCGAGATTGATGCTATCCGGGCCTTGCTGGATCAGCACTATCTGGTCATCTGCAATGGCGGCGGCGGCGTGCCGGTTCATCAGACCAATGACGGGCTGAAGGGCGTGGAAGCCGTCATCGACAAAGACCTCTCGGCGGCGCTGCTGGCGCGTCAGTTACAGGCCGACGCGCTGTTGATCCTGACCGATGCCGATGCGGTGTACCTCGGCTGGGGCACGCCTGAGCAGCGGCCGCTGCATCACATCACGCCGCGGGATCTCGCTGCTATGACCTTCGATGCCGGATCCATGGGGCCGAAAGTCAATGCCGCCTGCCAGTTTGTCGATGCCTGTCACGGGCTGGCGGGGATCGGCGCACTGGAGGATGGCGAAGCCATTCTGGCCGGCCTGAAAGGCACCTGTATCCGCGCGGAATAACCCGCTCCCATTTCATTATTTCAGGATGATTTTATGACTACTACATTGAAAAACCGTCATTTCCTTAAGCTTCTTGATTTCACGCCGGAAGAAATTCAGCAACTGATCACCCTGGCGCTGGCGCTGAAAAACGATAAGAAAACAGGACAGGAACGCCCCTGCCTGCGCGGAAAAAATATTGCGCTGATTTTTGAGAAAACCTCCACCCGCACCCGCTGTGCGTTTGAAGTCGCCGCGTTTGATCAGGGCGCACACGTGACCTATCTCGGCCCTGGCGGCAGCCAGATCGGACACAAGGAGTCGATGAAAGATACCGCGCGTGTGCTGGGCAGAATGTACGACGGCATCGAATACCGGGGGTTTGCGCAGAAGATTGTGGAAGAGCTGGCGGAATTCTCCGGCGTACCGGTATGGAACGGGCTGACCGATGAGTTTCATCCGACCCAAATCCTGGCCGACCTGATGACCATGCTTGAACACTCGCCGGGCAAAGAACTCAGTCAGATCAGCTTCGCTTATCTGGGCGATGCCCGAAACAATATGGGGAATTCCCTGATGGTCGGCGCGGCGAAAATGGGGATGGACATCCGTCTGGTCGCGCCAAAATCCTTCTGGCCGGAAGAGACGCTGGTCGCTGTCTGCCGCGATATTGCCCGCACTACCGGCGCAAGGATCCTGCTGACAGAACACGTTGATGAAGGTGTACAGGGCGTCGATTTTCTTTATACCGATGTCTGGGTGTCGATGGGCGAAGCCAAAACCGCCTGGGCAGAACGTATCAGCCTGATGACCCCGTATCAGGTTAACGCCGCGGTGCTTAACGCCACCGGCAATCCTGACGTCAAATTTATGCACTGCCTGCCCGCTTTCCATAACGAAGAAACCACGCTCGGAAAGGAGCTGGAAATCGCTTACGGCATGAAAGGGCTGGAAGTGACGGATGACGTTTTTGAGTCCCCGCATTCCATCGTTTTTGATGAAGCCGAAAACCGTATGCACACCATAAAAGCGGTCATGGTCGCCACGCTTGGCGACGACTAAGCCCCTTGCGTGAAGGCGTTTTGCCTTCACGCCTTCTTTAAGGATTACGTTTATGCGTACATTCAAATTCCCTTCTGCCTACACCATTTTATTTGTGCTTATCGCGCTGGTTGCAGGCCTGAGCTGGATTATCCCCGCCGGTCAGTACGACATGGCGATGAATGCCGGACTGGGTAAAGAAGTCCCCGTCTCAGGCACCTATCACGCCGTGACCGGCAATCCGCAGGGGCTGGTGGATATTTTCCTCGCGCCCATTGATGGCCTGTACAACCACACCACCGGTCAGGCCGGCGCGATTGATGTCGCCTTATTTATTCTGATCATCGGCGGTTTTCTGGGCATCGTGACCAAAACCGGAGCCATCGACGCCGGAATAGAGCGGGTTACCGTCCGGCTGAAGGGCAAAGAAGAGTGGATGATCCCCATTCTGATGGCACTGTTCGCCGCCGGAGGCACCATTTACGGCATGGCCGAAGAGTCATTGCCGTTTTATACCCTGCTGGTGCCGGTGATGATGGCGGCACGTTTCGATCCGCTGGTGGCTGCGGCTACCGTGCTGCTCGGTGCAGGCATCGGCACGCTCGGTTCGACGATCAATCCTTTTGCGACGGTAATTGCCGCCAACGCCGCCGGGATCCCCTTCACCAGCGGGATCGGCCTGCGCGTGGCGATCCTGATCGTCGGCTGGCTGATCTGCGTGATCTGGGTAATGCGCTATGCCCGTAAAGTGCGCCGCGATCCCTCACTCTCCATCGTGGCGGATCAGCAGGAAAGCAACCGCGCCCACTTTCTCGGAAACCGCAGCGATGAACTGCTGCCCTTTACCGGCGTGCGCAAAATCATCCTGCTGATCTTCGCACTGGCTTTTGTGGTGATGATTTATGGCGTATCGGTAAAAGGCTGGTGGATGGGGGAAATCTCCGGCGTTTTCCTGGCTGCGGCGATCCTGGTGGGGCTGGTTGCGCGGATGAGTGAAGAGGAGCTGACTTCCACCTTTATCGATGGCGCACGCGACCTGCTCGGCGTGGCGCTGATCATCGGTATTGCCCGTGGCATTGTGGTGATCATGGACAACGGAATGATTACCCACACTATTTTGCACAGCGCCGAAGGCATCGTTTCCGGATTATCCAACGTGATCTTCATCAACGTCATGTTCCTGCTCGAAGTAGTGCTGTCCTTTCTGGTGCCCTCTTCTTCCGGTCTGGCGGTGATGACCATGCCGATTATGGCGCCGCTGGCCGATTTCGCGCATATCGGCCGTGAACTGGTGGTCACTGCGTATCAGTCCGCATCCGGCCTGGTCAATCTGGTCACACCGACCTCCGCCGTGGTGATGGGGGGTCTGGCCATCGCGCGGGTGCCTTATGTCCGCTGGCTGAAATGGGTCGCACCTTTACTGGGGATATTACTGGTATTACTGATGTTAGCGTTAAGTCTCGGTTCTTTGATTTAAGTCTTTGTAGAAAATGATTTTTTTGCCATGTTGACGTCCTTTTATTTACCGGGAATATAACCATGAAAAGAACGTTGTCTGCACTTGAAAAAGAACACCAGCAACTGATCCTCTGCCATCAGCTGATTGCCAGCCGGAGTTTTTCATCACAGGAAGAATTGCGGCAGGAATTCCAGCGGGCGGGATACCGGAATATCGGCCAGTCCACCATTTCACAATTACTGAAAACGCTGGGTGTGATGAAGGTGCAGAATGCCAAAGGCAAAAAGATTTATGCCCTGAATGAGCAGTCTCAGCTTGTTCCTGATGCCCTGAGGTCAGTAAGCGAAATGGTCACCGATGTGGATCACAACCCTCAGTTTGTGGTGGTCCATGTCATGTCGGGCTATGGCCGCGCCGTGGGACGGATTATCGATCAGCACCGTTTGCCGGAGGTACTCGGGGTGATCGCGTCGAGCACTTCCGTGCTGGTAGCACCACGGGAAACGACAGCACTGGACAGAGTTTGCAGGACAATCAGGCGGATACTGGCGATAAAGGAAAACCACAGCAGCAACCGTTTGCCCTAGGCCATTTTTCCGCTTGACGCCGTCAGTGAGCCGCCTATAATGCGCCACAATTTGCCGGGAGAACCCATGAACAATCGCCACGTTTTGTGCTCAGATGATCGACCAAACGCCGTGCCATCAGGCAGCCCGCTGCCGTTGTTCTTCCGTGGTATTACCGTTTTATTGAAAGCCCCTCATTGAGGGGCTTTTTTTTGTCCGGAATTTGAGTGCCCCACTTTTTACGCGTAAAGAACAGGAGAATGACTATGGCCAATCCGCTGTATCAGAAAGACATCATTTCGATCAACGATCTCAGTCGCGAAGAGCTGGAGCTGGTTCTCGATACAGCTGCCAGCCTGAAAGCCAACCCGCAGCCTGAATTGCTGAAACACAAAGTGATCGCCAGTTGTTTCTTCGAAGCCTCAACCCGCACCCGCCTGTCGTTTGAAACCTCAATGCATCGTCTGGGTGCCTCGGTGGTCGGTTTCTCCGACAGCAGCAACACGTCGCTGGGTAAAAAAGGCGAGACGCTGGCCGACACCATTTCGGTCATCAGCACGTATGTCGATGCGATTGTGATGCGTCACCCGCAGGAAGGCGCGGCACGTCTCGCAACCGAATTCTCCGGCGGTATTCCGGTGCTCAACGCCGGGGACGGTGCGAACCAGCATCCGACGCAAACCCTGCTGGATTTGTTCACCATTCAGGAAACGCAGGGACGTCTCGACAACATAAAAATCGCCATGGTCGGTGACCTGAAATATGGCCGCACGGTGCATTCTCTGGCACAGGCGCTGGCGAAATTTAACGGTAACCGCTTCTACTTTATCGCCCCGGATGCGCTGGCAATGCCGGGCTATATCCTGAGCCTGCTGGAAGAGAAAGGCATCGAATACAGCCTGCACAGCAGCATTGATGAAGTGGTTTCTGAAATCGACATCCTGTACATGACCCGCGTACAGAAAGAGCGTCTGGATCCGTCGGAATATGCCAATGTGAAAGCCCAGTTTGTGCTGCGCGCTGCCGACCTGACGAATGCTCAGCCGCACCTGAAAGTACTGCATCCGCTGCCGCGTATCGATGAAATCACGCCGGATGTGGATAAGACGCCATACGCCTGGTATTTCCAGCAGGCCGGAAACGGGATTTTTGCGCGTCAGGCTTTGCTGGCGCTGGTTCTGAACGCAGACACTGCACAGTAAACTTGAGGAGAAAACTTTATGACGCACGACAATAAACTTCAGGTTGAAGCGATCAAATGCGGTACCGTTATCGACCATATTCCGGCACAGGTCGGGTTTAAATTGCTGTCTCTGTTCAAGTTTACCCAGACTGAACAACGTGTGACCGTCGGCCTGAACCTGCCGTCCGGCGAACTCGGCCGTAAAGACATCATCAAAATCGAAAACACCTTCCTGACCGACGAACAGGTTAATCAGCTGGCGGTATATGCCCCGCGTGCGACGGTGAACCGCATCGACAATTACGACGTGGTGAAGAAGCTGATGCCGACGCTGCCGGACCGTATTGTCGGCGTGCTGCGCTGCCCGAACGGCAACTGCATCAGCCGTTTTGAACCGGTGGATTCCAGCTTTGCAGTCAAGCAGCGTGCGGACGGAGTGCACCTGAAATGCAAATACTGCGAGAAAGAGTTTGAGCATCAGGTGGTGCTGAACAATGATTAACCCTTTATACTGAGGGATAATTTTTTATTCACCTTAACTCAAATCAGGAGACATTATGTCCCGCGAAATCAGCACTGAAAACGCCCCTGCCGCTATCGGTCCTTACGTTCAGGGCGTGGATCTGGGCAGCATGATCATCACTTCCGGCCAGATCCCTGTGGATCCTAAAACCGGCGCTGTCGCCGACGACATCGCTGCGCAGGCACGTCAGTCACTGCAAAACGTGCAGGCGATCGTTGAAGCCGCTGGCCTGAAAGTTTCAGACATCGTCAAAACTACCGTTTTCGTGAAAGATCTGAATGACTTCGCCACCGTTAACGCCACGTACGAAGCGTTCTTCACTGAACACAACGCTCCGTTCCCGGCGCGTTCCTGCGTTGAAGTTGCCCGTCTGCCAAAAGACGTAAAAATCGAAATCGAAGCCATCGCCGTCCGCCGTTAATTCGCGCCAGCCATGCACCAGACCAGCCTGCGGGCTGGTTTTTTTTGCCCCATTTTCAGGCAAAGAAACCCTTTCACGCTCTATAATTAAGCAGTCCCGTCTGTTTTCCCCCGATTTTCAGCCCGTTTTGCACGCTGGCACACTTTATGCCTGATCTTCATTGTTATTGAACGATTCAATTGCAGCCTGTCCAGTTTGTGAGGTGATGATGATCAAGATTGACCTTTCCGATTCACCCTTTTTTGATGAGATGTTAATGGCGGATGGCAAGCACCGTAGCCATTATCAGGCCTACTGGCAGTGGTTGCAGCAAGCTGATCAACAGGCAGTCCAGCGCAAAAAAGAGGAAGCTGCGCTGTTGTTCCATCGGGTGGGAATTACCTTTAACGTTTACGGCGAAGATGATGGTGCGGAACGGCTGATCCCGTTCGACAGCGTGCCGCGTATTATTCCGGCCAGCGAATGGCAAATGCTCGATCGCGGGATCTGCCAGCGGGTTCAGGCGCTGAATGCTTTTCTGCATGATATTTACCACGACCAGAAGATCCTCAAAGCAGGGATCGTCCCGGCGGAACAGGTGCTGGCCAACGATCAGTATCAGCCGTGCATGCAGGGCATTGATCTTCATCGCGATACTTACGCCCACATTGCCGGAACGGATATGGTGCGCGGCGGCGATGGCAAATATTACGTGCTGGAAGACAACCTGCGTACGCCGTCCGGCGTGTCGTACATGATGGAAAACCGCAAGATGATGATGCGGTTATACCCCGAACTGTTTGCCGAACAACGTATTGCGCCGGTGTCCCGTTACCCTTCTCACTTACTGCAAACCCTGCGCGAAAGCACGCCGGTCAACGATCCGACCGTTGTTGTACTGACGCCAGGCCGCTTTAACAGTGCCTATTTCGAGCACAGTTTCCTCGCCCAGCAAATGGGCGTTGAACTGGTGGAAAGCGTCGATTTGTTCGTGAAAGACGGCGCGGTGTTTATGCGCACCACCGCCGGCCCCTGCAAAATTGACGTGATTTACCGGCGTATCGACGATGCCTTCCTCGATCCGCTGGCGTTCCGCGCCGATTCCATGCTCGGCGTTCCCGGCCTGCTTTCAGTTTATCGGTCCGGTGGCGTGGTGCTGGCGAATGCGATCGGCACCGGCGTAGCCGATGACAAATCGATCTACCCGTATGTGCCGGAGATGATCCGCTACTATCTGGCGGAAAATCCGATCCTCAATAACGTGCCGACCTGGCAATGCCGCAAGGAAAGCGATCTGTCTTTCGTGCTGGCGAATCTGGAAAAAATGGTGGTGAAGGAGGTTCATGGCGCAGGCGGTTACGGCATGCTGATTGGCCCGACCGCCAGCAAAGCGGAAATTGAACGCTTCCGCGATTTGCTGCGTACCCGCCCGGAAAACTACATCGCTCAGGAAACACTGGCGCTTTCCACCTGCCCGACGTTTGTCGGCAACGGACTGGCACCGCGACATATCGACCTGCGGCCTTTTGCCCTGACCGGCGCGGAAATCCGTCTGGTACCGGGCGGCTTAACCCGCGTGGCGCTGGCAGAAGGCTCGCTGGTGGTGAACTCATCACAGGGCGGCGGCACCAAGGACACCTGGGTGCTGGAAGAAAATCCAACGGAGGATGACGCATGCTAAGCAGAACAGCCAGCGAACTGTACTGGATGGCGCGTTATCTGGAACGCGCCGAAAATATCGCACGCCTGCTGGACGTGACCAACAAGCTGTCGATGATGTCGATCCGAGACGTCAACGCCCGCGATGAAAACAATGATCTGCTGGTACCGCTGACCATGACCGGCACCCGCACGTTATTCAGTGAGCACTATCCGCAGGAATCGATGAGCAATCTGCTCAACTTTTTCGCACTGGACAGTTTCAACCACAGCAGCATTTTCAGTTGCCTGCAAATGGCCTGGAACAATGCGCATGCCGTGCGCGGCAGCCTGTCGTCTGAAGTCTGGGAAAGCATCAATGCCACCTGGATTGAGATGAAACTGATCCGCCGTCAGGGCGTCGGTTCTGCCGGTGCAGACTCTTTCTTCGACTGGGTTAAGGAGCGCTCACATCTGTTTCGCGGCGCGATGTTCGGTACCTTACTGCGCAGTGATGCGATGAACTTTATCCGCCTCGGCACCATGCTGGAACGCGCAGACAGCACCGCGCGCCTGCTTGATGCCAAAAATCAGTTGCTGAATGCCGATGAAGATCCGGTGCGCGAATACTACCGGATGGACACATTACTGCGTGCCGTCAGCGCCCGCGAAGCGTTCCACACGTTATACAAGCAACAACTCAGCCAGAAGCATATCGCCGAACTGCTGGTGTTGCGCCGCGAGTTACCGCGTTCACTGCTTTCGTGCATCGAAATTATGGCCGAACAGCTGGAGGAAATCGGCGGCACGGCGGGTAATCTGCCCCGCCGCCGGGTTCATACCCTTCACGCTCAGCTGCGTTTCACCGAAATGGAAGAAATTGTTGAGATGGGCCTCAGTCCCTGGTTAATGCAATTCCTTGACCAGACCAATGCCATCGCTGAGAGCATTCATCAAACCTATCTGGAGGCTCAATAATGAAACTGAATGTCACGCATCAGACGCATTACAGCTATGCGCAGCAGGTTAAACACAGCACGCAATACCTGCGCCTTACGCCGCAGGATTCCAGCCATCAGAAGATTTTGTCATGGGATCTGACGTTACCGGAATATGCCACCCGCACGCTGGATGCCTACGGCAATGTGTTGCATGTCCTGACACTGGATCAGCCGCATCAGGCGATCACCATCGTCGCCAACGGCGTGGTCGAGATTGAAGACAATACGGAGGATGACAACTGCGGGCATCTTTCGCCGCTGGTATTTTTACGCACCAGCCCGCTGACGCTGGCTGACGGCGCGATCCGCGATTTCGCCAGCCGTTATTACCGTCCGCAGGCGCAGCACGAAAGTCTGTGCAGTCTGATGGGCGAACTGCTGCTGAAAATGCCCTATAACCCCGGCACTACCACGGTCAAAGACAGCGCCTCTCAGGCGTTTTCGGCACAAACCGGCGTGTGTCAGGATCACACCCACGTGTTCCTCGCCTGTTGCCGCAGTCTGGGCATTCCGGCGCGCTATGTCAGCGGCTATCTTTATTCGGAAGATTCGACACACGTGGCCATGCACGCCTGGGCGGAAGCCTGGCTGGATGACCGCTGGCAGAGCTTTGATGTCACCAATAACACCTGTAAACCGAATCAGCATTTGAAACTGGCTATCGGCATAGATTATCTTGATGCATGCCCGGTCCGTGGTATCCGGTTGGGTGGAGGAAGCGAAGACATGCGCACTGTCGCGGCCGTTGCCATGCTCGACGTACCACAATAAACCTGACGCCTGAGGAAAATTTTTATGACTTACTGTGTGGCCATGCGCTTGTCCTCAGGCCTGGTGTTTGTGTCAGACTCACGCACCAATGCCGGAGTCGACCATATTTCCACCTTCCGTAAACTGCATGTTTTTCATCAAAGTGATGAACGCGTGCTGGTGATCCAGAGCGCCGGAAATCTGGCGACCACACAAAGCATTATCAGCCTGCTGCATCGCCGCTGCTTAGACGATGAGCGGGAAAACCTGCTGAACGTGAAGTCGCTGTACGATGCCGCCAGCCTGCTGGGTGAAACGGTACGTGAAGTGATTGCACGGGACAGCGGCGCGAATCAGGGCGGCAACACGGATTTCAGCTGCAACCTGCTGCTCGGTGGCCAGATTAAGGGCGAAGGCCTGCGGCTGTTCCACATTTATCCGCAGGGGAATTTCATCGAAGCCACACACGACACGCCGTATTTCCAGATTGGTGAAAGTAAGTACGGCAAGCCGATTATCGATCGGGTGCTGAGCTACGACACCGCGCTGGATCAGGCGATGCAATGTGCGCTGATTTCGATGGATTCGACGCTGCGCAGTAATCTTTCCGTCGGCCTGCCGCTGGATGTGATGACCTATCCGACCGACAGCTTCAGTGCCGCGCAACAGCACCGCATCACCGAAACGCACCCGTATTTCGACATGATCCGCAAAGGCTGGGGCGAAGGCCTGCTGAGCATTTTTGGTCAGTTACCGCCGCTGAAACTAGACGAGTAAATCCGCTTCTGGCGGAGTGATATCTCACTCCGCTGCTTTATTTTCATCCATCTTCTGAACTATCTTCTTCTCGACCTCGAACGGGTCGATACCGCGCAGTTGCAGGCGGCGGAAGCGGATGATGTTAAAGCCGTTCATGACCAGAAAACTGCCTTCGATAAGCGATCCGCCAATCGAACCGAGCCAGATGTTGTGCACTACCCAGCAGCAGGTTGAGCACCACATAATGCAGCGCGTGGTCAGCCCGCTGGTGCGAAACAGCGCCCAGGTACTGACTACTGTCGCGCCGACCGGCAATAATTCTACCCAGTGATGGGCGCGGCTAAGCCCTAACACCAGCGTGAGCACAATGAAAACTACCATGATCCACTGGTTACGGGTGCGCAGTGAAATCAGCGTGCGCAGGGAATTCAGTAAGGCGCTCATGCCTGCGGGAGCTGCGCCCATCATCAGGAAATGCACGCCGATAATGGCGCTGTAGGCAGAAAGCTGTTGTTTGAAGCGACGGTCGCTGCGGTTGAAAAACATCGTGATGCCGACCACGAAGGCCACAACACCAATTGACTGGGCAAACCAGTAATACGTCATTTGTCAGGAGTCTCATACGTGGAGGTCTTGCGCTGCAAAAGCAAACGGCGCTTCATAACTGAAACGCCGTTTCATCCTAACGATAAACCTGAGCGGTTACAATGTGACACCGCTTTTAAAGATGGCTAATTCACGGAAATCATTGAGTTCGTTTTTGGCTTTGCGGCCATCGGCGATCGCCACGATCAGATCCACAAATTCACCCAGCAGCTGATCCATACTTACATCGTGGATCAGTTGTCCGGCATCGAAATCGATCCAGTGCGGTTTTTTCGCCGCCAGTTCGCTGTTGGTTGCCAGTTTCACCGTCGGCACAAAACCACCGTATGGCGTACCGCGGCCGGTACTGAACAGCACCATATGGCAACCGGCACCCGCCAGCGCACTGGTGGCGACGGCATCGTTACCCGGCGCACTCAGCAGGTTCAGCCCCGGCGTGGTGAGACGTTCGCCGTATTTCAGCACGTCCATCACCGGGCTCTGACCGGCTTTCTGCGTACAGCCCAGCGATTTTTCTTCCAGCGTGGTGATACCACCTGCTTTGTTGCCCGGAGACGGATTCTCGTAAATTGGCTGATTATGTTCGATGAAGTACTGTTTGAAATCATTCACCATGTGAACGGTTTTCTCAAACGTGCCTTCATCGCGGCAACGGCTCATCAGAATGCGTTCCGCACCAAACATTTCAGGCACTTCTGTCAGCACGGAAGTCCCGCCGTTGGCGATCACGTAATCAGAGAAACGCCCCAGCAGCGGGTTAGCGGTGATGCCTGACAAGCCGTCAGAACCGCCGCATTCCAGGCCAAATTTCAGCTCGCTGAGTTTGCCCGGCTCGCGTTTATCGTCACGCATCACGGCATACAGCTCGCGCAGACGTTCCAGTCCTGCTTCCACTTCGTCGTCGAATTTTTGCAGCGTCATGAAACGCACACGCTCTTCGTCAACGTCGCCAAGCGTTTCACGGAATACATCCACCTGATTGTTTTCACAACCGAGGCCGATCACCAGCACTGCGCCCGCATTCGGGTGGCGCACCATGTTTTGCAGCATGGTGCGGGTGTTCACATGGTCATCACCCAGTTGCGAGCAACCAAACGGATGCGTAAACAGGTAAACACCGTCGGTGCCTTCCGCATCATTGGTTTCTTTCAGGAAACGTGTCTGGATCTGACGGGCGATCCCGTTGACGCAACCAACGGTCGGGATCAGCCACAGTTCATTACGGATCCCGACCTGACCGTTTTTACGGCGGTAGATTTGCACATCACGATCCGCCATCTGTTCAGGTACAGTGGCGAAATCAGGCTGATACTGGTATTCGTCCAGATCGCTGAGATTGGTTTTGCCATTTTGCGAGTGAATATGCACACCCGCCCCGATGTCCGCCAGCGCATGCCCGATCGGCAAACCGTATTTAACAATGTTTTCCCCGGCCGCAATCGGGCGCAGGGCAAACTTGTGACCACGCGCCACAGGCTGAGCCAGAACAACGGAATACCCGCCCGCTTCAACCTGCTCGCCCGCGTCGATATCGCGCAAGGCCACAGCGACATTATCAGCGGTATGAATTTGAATGATACTTTGCATAGTTGCTCTCTTAGCTGTAAGCCGCCAACGCATCACGCATGCCGCGATCATCAATCGCCTGCAATTGCTCGGTCACTTTCGCCGTCAGACCCGGCACGGTATTCAGGTCACGTCCCCAGTGTTCTTCATCAGCCAGCACAGTTTCGACCAGCCCGATTAACGGCAGGCTGCCGTTACGCACATCACTCCACAGGCCGGAGAAACGGCTCAGCCAGTGTGCATCGTCCTGCAGCGGATAAACTTCTCCGTTACGCTCACCACGGTAAAACGCCAGCAACGCCGCCAGTGCAAAGGTCAGACGCGGAGGCAGAAGCTGATTCTTCGCCTGGCTCGCCAGCAGTTGCGGCAAAATACGGGTGCGGTATTTGGTCATGCCATTCAGGGCAATCGACAGCAACTGATGCTGAATGAACGGATTGCGGAAACGACTGAGCACCGCCTGCGCAAACGACGTCAGTTCATCCTGCGGCAGGTCCAGCACCGGCGAGATTTCCTCGGCGATCGCCAGTTCGACGAAGCGGCTGATTTGCGCGTCATTCATCGACTCGCCCACAGTATTCAGTCCTGCCAGGAAGGCTACCGGCACCAGCGCGGTGTGCGCGCCGTTGAGGATTGCCACTTTGCGTTCTTTGTACGGTTTGATGTCATCAACCAGACGGATGTTCAGCGGCAGTTTGTCCAGACGCAGTTCCTGAGCCAAACTTTTTGGCCCCTGGATCACGAACAGGTAGAAGTGCTCCGCGCTGTCAAAGAAGCTGTCCTGATAGCCCAGTTCTTCCTGCAGGCTGTCGACCTCACTGCGCGGATAACCGGTGACGATACGGTCAACCAGCGTTGAGCAGAATGTATTGCTGTTTTCCAGCCACTGGGTGAATGCCGCCGGAAGCGCCCATTGTTGCGCGTAACGCAGCACCAGTTCCTGCAATGCCTCGCCGTTGTAGTCGATCAGTTCGCAAGGCAGCAGAACCCAGCCTTTATCAGCCGCACCGGAGAAATGCGTGAAACGTTCGAACAGCAAACGGGTCAGCTTGGCCGGGAAACTTGCCGGAGGCGCGTCTTCCAGACGATCGCTCTCGACATAGCTGATACCGGCTTCGGTGGTGTTGGAGAACACGAAGCGGATATTCGGGTCGCGGGCCAGCGCCAGATATTCATCAAACTGATGGTAGATATTAATTTCACGGTTAACAGAACGGATGATGCGGGTATCACGCACCGTTTCACCCTGCTCGTTCAGACCGCTGATGATGGTCGTATACAGACCATCCTGAGTGCTCAGTGAAGGCGGAAAATCAGTATCAATCGGGCGCACCACTACGATACCGGCATCGAGATCAGTATGTTCATTCAGCAGGTCGATTTGCCAGTCAACAAACGCACGTAAGAAGTTACCTTCACCAAATTGAATAATTTTGTCCGGGTGCTGACGGCCAGGGAAGTCACGGCGATTTAACCTTTGCATCTCACATTCACCTTAATTTGCTCAGACTCCGGTCTTTGAGGGCGGAAAAATTGCCCCGTGGCCGTCGTTCTTTGTTGGGATAATTATTTGTTATTTATGATTTTGTTTCAGGAGCGCAGGGATCTGCGCTCCGTTACTGTTTAGTGATGACTGCTTAGTTCATGCAGATCAGTTCAGTTCGATCTGGAAATACTGTTTGGCGTTGTCGAAGCAGATGTTTTTCACCATATTGCCCAGCAGTTCGATGTCTGCCGGTGCTTCGCCATCTTCCACCCAGCGACCGATCATCTGGCACAGGATGCGACGGAAATATTCATGACGCGTATAGGACAGGAAGCTGCGGCTGTCGGTCAGCATGCCGACAAAGCGGCTCAGTAAGCCCAGGTTGGCAAGCTGTGTCATCTGACGTTGCATGCCGTCTTTCTGATCGTTAAACCACCAGCCGGAACCGAATTGCATTTTGCCCGGCATCCCTTCGCCCTGGAAGTTACCGACCATGGTGCCGATCACTTCGTTATCACGCGGGTTCAGACAGTACAGAATGGTTTTAGGCAGGCCACCGGCCAGACCCTGCGCGCCCAGCAGTTTTGACAGCGGTTCTGCCAGCGGCTGGTCGTTAATGGAGTCGAAACCGACATCTGCGCCAATCAGCTGGAACATACGGGTGTTGTTATTGCGCAGCGCGCCAATGTGATACTGCTGTACCCATTCACGACGCTGATATTCAGAAGCCAGATACAGCAGAACACCGGTTTTGAACTGAGCAATTTCTTGCGCTGTCGGCGTTTCACCGTTCAGACGACGGGACAAAATACCGTCCAGCGTCGCGTCATCCGCTTCGCCGTAAACGACCACGTCCAGCGCATGGTCAGAGACTTTGCAACCGTGCGCCGCAAAGTGATCCATACGCTTTTTCAGGGCATCACGCAGATCGCTGAAACGGGTAATGGAGACATCTGCCGCCGCTTCCAGTTTCTTCATGTAATCGACGAACGTGTCCGCTTCAATGTTGAAAGCTTTGTCCGGGCGCCAGCTTGGCAGCACTTTGACATCAAAGCTGGGATCTTGTGCCACCGCTTTATGATGTTCCAGAGAATCGATCGGGTCATCGGTAGTGCCGACCATTTTCACGTTCATCTGTTTCATGATGCCGCGGGCAGAGAAGTCATCCTGCGCCAGCAGTTCGTTACCGCGTTCCCAGATTTCGCCCGCAGTAGACGGGGAAAGCAGTTTACCGGTGATACCAAACGGACGGCGCAATTCAAGGTGCGTCCAGTGGTAAAGCGGGTTACCGATAGTGTGAGGAACCGTTGCAGCCCAGGCGTCAAATTTCTCGCGATCGCTGGCATCACCTGTACACATACGCTCAGGCACACCGTTGGTACGCATCGCGCGCCATTTGTAGTGATCGCCTTTCAGCCAAATGTCATACAGGTTTTTAAATTTGTAGTCCTGTGCAATCAGCTCAGGCGGCAAATGGCAGTGGTAGTCGAAAATTGGCTCATCTTTCGCATAGTCGTGATACAGGCGACGTGCGAATTCTGTGTCGAGAAGGAAGTCTTCCGTTAAAAACTGCGCCATCTTAGGTTCCTCATCATGAATTCTGTAGAGTTATCACTCAATGGTGCGAAGTTATCACACCAATTTAGATTGTCGTCCAGCTCTTTTTAGGGGGTTAACCCTGCCGAAGCGGGCGATCCGAGACTATAAAAACCCACTAACTCTCTGTAAAATAATAGCGTTAAAGCTATAAACCGCTGTGACCTATTATCCTCACAATCAGAGTGTCATTTTGTGATGTCACTCAAACTTTAAATCTGTATGACAAGTTAATTCGTACCAGATATGACAAAACAGCGTTTTGCCCCTTACTCATTTACCGCCTGCGCTTCATATCGCGCCAGAAGCCTGCTTCTCAGGGCTTTGTTAATGCATTTTTACACTTACCGACAACTTATCAGTCATTTTGGAAAAACAATCCTGTTCATTAACTGTTCAGATTAAATGTGATCATTCGGTAAAGTTGTTACACCAATTACGTTTCGATAATTTCGTTATCTTTGTTAATCACTTTCTGAAAAATGTGAAGCGCATCATGTTAAATGCACTTTTCATTGTAAAATCAAGTAAATAACTCTGTAGTTAAAAAAGTTAAGTAACCACACAATATAAATGTGGTTTTGTGATGTCATTCAAATTTTAAATCTGTATGACAAGTTATCTTTGCTTCGCCCGGACAAGAGCGTCAGAGATTACCTGCCACGTCCTTTCGCTGTTGCCCGGGCAAATCACTTCCCGGGCTCAATCAGACCATGGCGAAGCATTCTTTCTGGTGTCCAGGACGTTCATCGGATCCAAACGCACAAATAACAATAAAGCAGTGCGTCAAGCATCGGGCAGCTCCCAGTGAAATCTTCTGGCGGCGTGGTACCCGGAAAACGTTAAGGAAAGCCAGAACCCCACGCTTATTCAGGTGGTGCGAAAAACGCCCTGACAGCCTGTCGCTGTCATCGCCGGATTATTTACTGGGAGAGAGTTAAATGGCTAAGATTAAAGGGTTACGCTGGTACATGATCGCGCTGGTTACCTGCGGCACGATACTGGGTTATCTGACACGTAACGCTATTGCCGCCGCAGCACCTACGCTGATGAGCCAGTTGAACATCAGCACACAGCAATATTCTTACATTATCGCCGCCTATTCCGCCTGTTATACCCTGATGCAGCCGGTGGCGGGTTACGTGCTCGACGTAATGGGCACCAAAGTCGGTTACGCGATGTTCGCTATCATGTGGGCCATCTTCTGTATGGCAACGGCGCTGGCAAGCAGCTGGGGTGGCCTGGCTATCGCCCGTGGTGCGGTCGGTATGGCCGAAGCCGCCATGATCCCTGCCGGTCTGAAAGCCAGCAGCGAATGGTTCCCGGCCAAAGAGCGTTCAATTGCCGTCGGTTACTTCAACGTCGGTTCCTCTATCGGCGGGATGATTGCGCCACCACTGGTCGTCTGGTGTATCGTGATGCACAGCTGGCAGCTGGCCTTCATCATTACCGGCGCGTTAAGTCTGGTCTGGGCACTGGGCTGGCTGGTGTTTTATAAGCATCCTAAAGATCAGAAGAAACTCAGCACAGAAGAACGTGATTACATTCTGGAAGGTCAGGAAGCACAGCATCAGACTGACAACGGCAAGAAAATGTCTGCCATGCAGATCCTGCGTAACCGTCAGTTCTGGGGCATCGCGCTGCCACGTTTCCTGGCTGAACCCGCCTGGGGGACATTCAATGCCTGGATCCCGCTGTTCATGTTCAAAGTGTATGGCTTCAACCTGAAAGAAATCGCGATGTTTGCCTGGATGCCGATGCTGTTTGCTGACCTCGGCTGTATCCTGGGCGGCTATCTGCCACCGTTATTCCAGAAATACTTCAAAGTTAACCTGATCGTTTCCCGTAAAATGGTGGTCACCATGGGTGCGGTTCTGATGATTGGCCCTGGCATGATCGGCCTGTTCACCAGCCCTTACGCAGCCATCGCTTTACTGTGTATCGGTGGCTTTGCTCACCAGTCACTGTCCGGTGCGCTGATCACATTGTCTTCTGACGTGTTCGGTCGTAATGAAGTGGCGACAGCCAACGGCCTGACCGGGATGGCGGCCTGGATGGCAAGTACCATGTTTGCTCTGGTGGTGGGTGCGCTGGCCGATACCATTGGTTTCAGCCCGCTGTTTGCAGCGCTCGCGGTCTTTGACCTGCTCGGTGCAATCATCATCTGGACTGTTCTGCAAAACCGCTCAGCAGCAGAAGTGGCTCCGGCTCAGCTCAAAACCGCAAAAGCCTGATCCATCGTATTAAAGCCCGGTAATGCTTTTACCGGGCTTTGCTATTTTCTGACATTTCTCCAAAGCCTTTCTGCCCAATGCACGGTGCAACAGCCTTTCGTAAATCGTATACTGGCACTTGTATAATAAGTTCACAGGTCTGTCCGACACTTACTTCTTACAGGTTTCACTACTTTAAAGAGCACTCATATGGAATCCACAGACACCAGACGTCTATACCAACAACTGGCTGCTACGCTCAAGGAACGCATCGAAACAGGTTTGTACCCGGTTGGTGAGAAGTTACCGGCCGAACGTCTGATTTCCGATGAAATGGATGTCAGCCGCACCGTGGTGCGTGAAGCGATTATCATGCTCGAAGTTGAAGGTTACGTGGAAGTGCGTAAAGGGTCGGGCATTCATGTCATGTCAAACCAGCAGCGCCATCTGGTGGTGCCGGATTGTGGTAGTGAGTTTGGAACCTCCGGTCCGTTTGAGCTTTTACAGGCACGTCAGCTGATAGAAAGTAACATCGCTGAATTCGCCGCGACTCAGGTGACGAAACAGGACATCATGCGTCTGATGGAGATTCAGGAACATGCGCGGCAGGAAGACCGTTTCCGTGATTCCGAGTGGGATTTAAAATTCCACGTGCAGGTTGCACAGGCGACGCAAAACAGCGCACTGGCGACCATTGTTGAGAAGATGTGGAGCCAGCGGTTACACAATCCTTACTGGCGCAAACTGCATGAGCATATCGATGAGAAGTCGATTGAAAGCTGGTGCGAAGATCATGACCTGATCCTGAAAGCGCTGATCCGCCGTGATCCGCACGCAGCAAAACTGGCGATGTGGCAGCATCTGGAAAACACCAAGCAAATGCTTTTCCGCGCCACAAGTGATGATTTCGAGTTCAACGTAGACCGTTATCTGTACTCAGAAAACCCGGTCGTGCATCTCGATCCTCCTGCGCTTAACACCAAATAATTCCCTTTAAGGCAGGTTAATTCCCCCAACCTGCCGTTTTACACTTTCTCCTCTCTCGCCCGCAGAACCTGTCAGACACTGTCGAGTAGTGTCAGCCAATGTAAAACCCTTTCCCAAACGCGCTTCAGACTTAAATGATCGGCCTCAACGCGCTATATTTACCTGTCTGAGCTATTGGTATTTTGTTACAGTTAGACCACTTTTTTTACCCGTTTGAGCTGCGTTTCAGAAAGCAAAATGACGCGTAAATACAATGCCATTAAAATTAATTGGATCTGAAACAACGGCATCAGAACAAAGAACCCGCCAGGGATTTGGCTCCCCTATCAGCCAGGCAGGCAGCGTCGAGACAATTTCTCCGCTGATGCTTTTGCTGACTCACTGAAAATGATGGAGTTTCACAAGACAGATGGAAATTATCACCTCGCTCATCGATGCCCTCTGGCAACAGGATTATAAAACCCTCGCAGACCCTTCACTGGTCTGGGCGCTGTACCTGATTTTATTCATGATCATTTTTTTGGAAAACGGCCTGCTTCCTGCGGCTTTTTTGCCCGGTGACAGCCTGCTGATCCTGGTCGGTGTTCTGATAGCCAAAGACGCGATGAATTTCCCGTTAACGTTGTTCCTGCTCACCAGTGCGGCGAGCCTGGGTTGCTGGCTCAGTTACGCGCAGGGAAAATGGCTGGGGAATACGCGAATAGTACAAAGCTGGCTGGCACATCTCCCCGTGCATTATCACGAACGCGCGCATGCTCTTTTCCATAAACACGGCCTTTCGGCGCTGTTAGTTGGCCGTTTTCTGGCCTTTGTCCGGACACTCTTGCCAACGATTGCCGGCCTGTCAGGACTGAGCAACAGTCGTTTTCAGTTTTTCAACTGGGTCAGCGGCTTGTTGTGGATCCTGATCCTTACCTCGCTCGGATATTTCCTCGGTAAAACGCCGCTGTTCCTCAAGTATGAGGATCAGGTCATGAATTGCCTGATGCTGTTACCAGTGCTGTTGTTAATCGGCGGACTGGTGGGATCAATCGTCGTGTTGTGGCGCAAAAAACATGCAGATCGTCAGAACAAAGGTAAGAGCGCATCATGAGCCAGAGGCTGAAAAGCCGGTCATTCATCTGGCCGGGGATGCTGATGCTGGTCGCGATTGTGGCCATGTTCGGACTGGCATTATGGCACCTGCCGGTGCCTGCCAGCGCACTGCAAATTCGCCCGGCCAGAACCGGGACGTCACTGCCTGACGGATTTTATGTTTACCAGAGCCTCAGTCAGCGGGGCATCCATATCAAAAGTATTACGCCGCTCAATGACGGGCTGGTGGTTCAGCTTGATTCTTCATCTGAGCGCAAACTGGCAGAAGAAGCCTTGCAGGATATTCTGCCGCCGGGATTTATGATTCAGTACTACGAACAGCCGACCGCAAAAGCGTGGATCCATAAACTGGATCGCGACCGTCTGAAATTTGGGTAATTCCCTTAGCGACAAAAGGGGATTCATCTGATATCGCCGCTCATTCGGCGGTGATATCATTCAAAGCGAGTTATTCACTCAACTAATCATTTGGGAAATTAAGTGCCACACTCACTTAATCATTAAAAGGAAGCTACAAGATGAAACTGACATTAACCGCCCTCGTTTTCGCCCCTGCCCTGTTGTTCACCACGGCCAGCTTTGCGGCATCGCAGCCAGAAACCTGCGCCACTAAGCAAAACGAAATCCAGAAGCAAATCGACGAAGCTCGTGCGCACAACAATCAGAACCGTGTAGACGGACTGGAAAAAGCGCTGCGCGAGAATAAAGAACATTGCACCGAAGCCGGTCTGCAAGCTGAAAAGCAGAAAAAAATTGAAGAAAAACGTGAAAAAGTCGCAGAACGTGAACAGGAGCTGAAAGAAGCTCAGGCGAAAGGCGATCACGACAAAGTCACCAAAAAACAGCATAAACTGGACGAAGCGAAGTCTGAACTGAAAGAAGCTGAGGCGAAGTAATCCTTTCTGCCAGAGTCGATTTCCGTAGTTCGATTTACCGCGATATAGCGGATTTTTCAGGGTTTCTGTGGGTGTTAACAGATAATTCGTATTTGCGATAACCTGAATATCCGCTATGTTAAAAGTTCGAATCAGTTAACGTATGGAGTGACTTACACATGGCTAGTAATACATCAGAACAACTGCGCGCTGAACTCAAGTCATTGGCAGATACGCTGGAAGAAGTTCTTCAGACCTCTACCGATAAGCCGAAAGCTGAACTCGATAAACTGCGTGGCAAAGCAGAATCCCTGCTTAAAGATACCCGCGAACGTCTGAGCGATACGGGCGATAAGATTGCCTATCAGACTAAAGAAATTGCCGGTAAAGCCGACGATTACGTACATGAAAAACCCTGGACTGGCGTTGGTATTGGTGCCGCAGTCGGCGTTGTCATCGGCGTTCTGTTAGCCCGCCGCTAATTATGGCCGAGCCAATTAAACCTGCACCACAAGGACCAGGAAAAGGGGTGTTTGACATCGTTTCACGCATCGCTACTGTTATGGTGAGCATTGTTGAATCACGTGTCAGACTGGCCGTTATCGAGCTGGAAGAGGAAAAGGCCAATATTTTCCAATTACTGCTCATGGTCGGCATTACCCTGATACTTACCGCTTTTGGTCTTATGAGTTTGCTGGTGGTTTTATTCTGGGCCATCGATCCGGCCTATCGTCTTACGGCGATAGCCACGACGACGGGCGTATTGCTGCTTCTGGCAGTGATCCTTGGCGCAATGACGCTGGCGAAAGCCAAACGCTCCACGCTGCTCAGCCTCACCCGCAAGCAACTGGACGTTGATCGCGCCCTGCTGGAAAAGGATGATGAGCAATGAGTATTCCGGACCGCGCTATCGAAAAAGTCAGACTGCTGCGCAAAATTGAGCGTCAGCGTGGCGAGCTTTCTCAGGCCGGTTCTGACTGGCTGGAGGCCACCGCGAAAGTAGATCATTACTGGGTAAAACTGGTGGATATGCGTAAATATCTGGTCGTGGGCTCAAGCCTGCTGGCTGTTTATGGTATCCGCCATCCCAGTGCGGTTGTCCGCTGGTCACGGCGTGCTTTTGGCATCTGGGGCACCGTCAGGTTGTTCCGTAAAACTATCGGCAACAAATAGCCTCAACCTCCTTCTGTTAAAAGGGCTGATTGGAAAACAATCAGCCCTTTTCTTTTTGAATAACAATCTCTCAGCTGTTCAATTTATTTGAAGCATTCCAACAGTTTTACTTGCTAACAAAGCGTAACCATCCGACTTATTATCTCGTCATCAACTGATGCGGTAACGGCATGAAACATTTTCTGACCGGACCGGTAACATTTTAGCCCGCCTTGGGCATATTAATCTGGAGTAGAAAATGAATAAGTTACAAGACACTGCTTTGCTGGTTGCCCGTATTCTGATGCCAATCCTGTTCATCGTTGCAGGCTGGGGCAAAATCAACGGTTACACCGCGACTGCGGGTTACATGACGTCTATGGGCGTGCCAAGCTTCTTCCTGCCACTGACTATCCTGCTTGAATTCGGCGGCGGTCTGGCGATTCTGTTTGGTTTCTTCACCCGTACTACGGCGCTGATCACTGCAATCTTCACCATTCTGACTGCACTGATTTTCCACACTGATTTCGCACAGGGCGTGAACCAGATGATGTTCATGAAAAACCTGTCCATTGCCGGTGGTTTCTTCGTACTGTTTGCTTCCGGCCCGGGCGCATTCAGCATCGACCGCCTGATCAAGAAAAACTGGTAATTGCCCCGGCACCAGGGAGCAACATCCACGCTATAATTAAATAAGACAAAAGAGTGACCTGCAGGGCGATGTGATTTATCACCTCGCCCTTTTTTATTAGTTATCTGTAAATCTCGCCTGAATCATTCGGGTTACGGCTCGAAGGATGACGGGGAAGGAGGAAATATGGGACAACTCGTCAATGGCGTTTGGCAGGACACCTGGTACGACACCAAGTCGACCGGCGGTCATTTCAAACGTTCAGCAGCACAGTTTCGCAACTGGATAACGCCGGATGGCTCGCCGGGCGAGCACGGCGTGGGCGGTTTTGCCGCTGAGCGTGACCGCTACCATTTGTATGTTTCACTGGCCTGTCCGTGGGCGCACCGCACATTATTGATGCGTACGCTGAAAGGGCTGGAAGAGTTTATTCCGGTTTCTGTCGTGCATCCGCTGATGCTGGAACATGGCTGGACTTTCGGCACTGATTTCCCGGCGGCAACCGGCGATGATTTGTATCATCTCAACTACGCCTATGAGATCTATCTGCGGGCGCAGAATGATTATACGGGTCGCGTTACCGTGCCGATCCTGTGGGATAAAAAACAGCAAACCATCGTCAGCAATGAATCCGCCGATATCATCCGCATGTTCAACAGCGCGTTTGATGCTGCGGGCGCAAAAGCCGGAGATTATTATCCCGGGGCGTTACGTCCGGCGATTGATGAGATTAATGAGTGGGTCTATCCGCAGATCAACAATGGTGTGTATAAGGCGGGTTTTGCGACGTCTCAGGACGCTTACGATGAAGCGGTTGACGGTGTTTTTGCCGCGCTGGAACGGGCCGAAGAACTGCTGAGTAAGCACCGTTATCTCACCGGAAATCAGCTGACTGAAGCCGATCTCCGTTTGTGGACCACGCTGGTGCGGTTTGATCCGGTGTACGTTACGCACTTCAAGTGTGACCGCTACCGGATCAGCGATTACCCGAATCTGTACGGTTTCCTGCGCGATATCTATCAGATGCCGGGCATTCGTGACACGGTGGATTTTGCCCATATCCGTAATCACTATTACCGCAGTCACGCAACCATCAACCCTTACGGCATTATCTCGACCGGACCGGCACAGGATTTAGAGTCTGAACACGGCCGCGATACGCGTTTTTGATTGAGTTCTGCGCCTTCCCCTTTCATAAGGGGAAGGACAGTTTACTTTACTTCCCGCGTCGCCAGTAACTTTGGAATTTCACGCAGGAACCAGGCTTTTGCCTCGCCCATGCTGTCACGGCGCCACGCCATGATGATGTCCGTCTCGCGGTTATATTCCGCACTGACCACCCGCAGACGCCCTTCCTCGATATCTTTCTCGACCATTGGATAAGGCATCGTCGCCACGCCTAATCCTGCCAGCAACGCTTTGCGTTTCTCTTCAATGGTACTGACGGTCAGGCGCTGCTGTTTATCCAGCAACTGAACGGTGAGCACCGGACGCTCACGGGCGGTATCCGCCACGGCAATGCCACGGTATTTCACCCGGCTGACGTCAGATAAAGGCTCAGCTTCCAGATGGATGGGATGGTCCGGCGCAGCAACATACACGCTGACCAGTTTGTAGAGCTTGCGGCTGTTAATTTCGGTGGAAGAGCGGAAATGCATATCGGGCGCGATGACGATATCCGCACGCCCCTGCTCGAGACGCTCCCACGCACCGGCCAGCACTTCCGTTATCAATGACACCTGCGTATTGGCTTTCAGCGCCAGCTTTTCAATCAGCGGGAACAATTGCGCAGCCGGCGATAAAGCCTCACACACGATAGTGATGTGGGTTTCCCAGCCGCGCGCTAAGGCTTCGGCATCGACGGTCAGCTTATCGGCTGCTTCCAGTAACACACGTCCGCGTTCGAGCAGCATCCGGCCTACGTTGGTGAATTTTGTCCGATGACCTGAACGGTCAAACAGCACCACATCCAGCTCCTCTTCCAGCTTCTGCATGGTATAGCTCAATGCAGACGGGACGCGGCCCAGCTCGTCGGCGGCAGCTGCAAAACTGCCCCGGCGGTCAATGGCATCCATGACCCGTAAGGCTTCCAGTGTGAGTGCGCGATCCTTAGCCATTCTTTTCTCTTTCAGGAAATTTGAATATAGCGACCAGATTAACTGGCTAACAATCACACGTCCAGACGCTTACCATTTATACATCGAAATTTTTAAGAGAGGCGACCGCCATGATCACCAGCAGAACGGCAAAAGAGTGCGGTACCGCTGACTTTGGCTGGCTCCAGGCACGGTATACATTTTCCTTTGGCCACTACTTTGATCCGAAGCTCATGGGCTATGCGTCACTGCGCGTCCTGAATCAGGAAGTGCTGGCGCCGGGTGCCAGTTTCCAGCCACGTACCTATCCGCGAGTTGATGTTCTGAATATCATCCTGCAGGGCGCAGCGGAATATCGCGACAGCGCAGGCAACAGCATCCGGGCGCAAGCCGGTGAAGCGGCATTATTATCGGCACAGCCCAATGTCAGTTACAGCGAACTGAACACCAGTGCCAGTCAGCCGCTAACGCGGATGCAGTTGTGGCTGGATGCTTGTCCCGAGCATGAAAATGCACTCACCCAGAAAATGACGCTGCAGGACACCACGCATTTTCTGCTGGCCTCACCGGACGGTGAAAAGGGCAGCCTGCAACTGCGGCAAAACGTGTGGATCCATCACCTTGATTTAGGGGCGGGTGAGCAAATCACGCTGCCAGTGCGCGGACCTCGCGCCTATTTGCAATCGATTCACGGACAGATAGATGCACAGGGTTCGGCCAGCCGCGAGCTACAAAAACTGGCCTGTGGTGATGGCGCATTTATCCTTCAGGAAAACAGTCTGACGGTTTCCGCCATTACACCGTTACGCGCACTGCTAATTGATATGCCTGTGTGACGTTTCAGGAATACGGGGAAAATAAAACGCCGCGCAGGGTAATCTGCCCGGCGTTTTTAAATGCTTAAATAACATTATTTCGTAAAAAGAGTTACGAAAATCCGTAATAAATGACGCATCTCACAGCAGTCGTTACCCGATAGAATCACTCGAAAAAACGGGTTGAGAGATCGAATTTAAACCCACCTATATTATTGATAATCCTGTACAAAACCTTCATTACCTCATAGAAAAGCCAACCCAGAATGATCACTCAAATTTATATTTACAAGTCAGGCAATGACTATATTTATAATATTCATCAAAATGATCATAATATTAACACACCCCAACAGCTCATATAGATTGCATTTAATTCGTTTGATCCGATTTATTATATGTACGCATTCTTTTTTTTGCTCTATGATTTCCAGCGCTGGTTAACGGGATTGATTTTTTATAAAGGGAATGGCCATGAACTACTGCCTTTAAAACGTTAGTAATAACATTAAGACGTTAGTCTATATATTTCTTATTTATAAGAATCTTGCTCTATCCCAGCGGGATCGTATTACTACGTGATTTATAAAATTTATTTCAAGCCTAAGGATTAAGGTATGAAAAATGCAATTACTGCATTAAAGCGTAAAGCAAATCAGTATCAGGAACTTAAAAAACAGCGTGGTGTTACCTTACTGGAAATCATCATAGTTCTGGGCATTATCGGTATTATTGCAGCCGGTGTAGTTGTGTTGGCTCAACGTGCGTTCTTCACTCAGGATATTACCGACCTGAGTGATAACACCAATACCATCCATGTATCCGTCGTCGATGCGTTTGGGAAAGATGGGGTTTATCCAGTAGGTGGCGCAGCTGCTTTAGGTTTTGCGAATGAAAACGCACTGAAGACTGATGCTACAGGCGATATTCTTTCTACACTCTATAAGTTGGGTAAAATTTCGAATGGCGAAGCCCGAAATGGTATTTCTGGTGACTATTTCGAAATCCGCGGCGTAGCAACATCCACTACTACTGGAGCGCCTTTGAAAGGTTTCTATGTATCCGTGAATGGGCTTGATATGCAAGAGTGCCGTGCTTTTGTAAGCCAGGTTGCTGCTGATTGGGAATATGTTGAAATCAGTTCTGCAGCAGCAGGGGCATCACCTGCTGCTCCAACGAGTCTTGCTTCTCCTGCCCTCTCAACACGTCCAGTGACTACAAACATGGTGGGTATTCTGAAAAGCCTCGACGTACCAACAACTCCACCTGCTGATCTGACGACTGCTGATTACTCTATGGTTTGTGCAAATAGCAGCACAAACGCAGTGATCCTGGGTAGCCGTTAATTTATCAATAACTAACTCCTCCTCTTTTTTGGAGGAGTTAGTTTATATACAGAACCACATGGTAAGTAAAATGTCCGCGACGAGTAATAACAAAGGCTTCACACTTTTAGAAATGATTATCGTCATGGGGATTATGGGGATTATCCTCGCTACTTTTACTGTGTATAAAAGAAAACAGATTGAAGCGATTGCTCGGGAAAATCTGACTAATATTATTGTGAGCGAAATCTATGGTGTATTGAAGTTTGCAAATGAAGATTATATTTATGTTGATGAAGATAAAGATGGTGAAGCTGACGCTGGAACTCTCGAAAACCCACTTTACAATAAAAATTATGTAACATCTGGCGATCAAAAAAATAAAACCTACAGCCAGCGCACATCAAACATGAAAATTACAGACACATTGAATACTGATTATTACATGCAGTGGGATAACAGCCAGTCTCGCGGCTATTTTACCAGTAAGGCATGCGGAAGTCCTGCTGGCAGAACTGCGGATGCCACTTTCTTCAAAGAATATATTCCTTGTAATCAACCAGGAGGCAACGCTGATCGCAATGTAGTCCTTGAAAGGGTTGATTTAGTCGGCGATGACATCACACATACGATCAATCGTATTGATTTTATTGTGGCTTATAACCCCGGACATAGTGAAAAGAAGGATATTGATAAGTTCTCAATAGAAAATTTCTCTTCAGCGTTTAGCGAATCATTTTCTCATTATGGACTGGTCTATTCCCATGGCGAAATGATTTACCGCTCCTCAGCTAAAAGCAGCACAGCCGAAAATTATGGCAAGGGCTGGAATTTACTCAAGATCAATGGTGCATCACCCACTGATAATGCAGTTCCTTTCGGTAGCCTGGGTACTTATATACAGGATATTCCTAATAATATAGAGCAACTTGGCATACGGTTTAGTTTTGAGGCTGGAGTCGGGAAGTATCTGAAAGCCGATGGTTCAGTGGGTGCAAAAAAATTATGTTGGAACTACAAAGAGAATTTGATGGCACATTGCCTCGAGACAGAGAACGGCTCAGGACGCAATCAGGATGAGGGCGTGATGCATCTGACGGCTAAAAACGCGAATAATCAGATAGTCACAGGTACGTTGATGGCCAATGTCATTTTTGAAGGTGAGGCATTTGACCCGGAAAAAGGGAATGTCGTCGCATTAATGACCAGCCCGGTGGTTTCCTACCAATCCTTTGGCAATAAAAAGGACACCGGTACTAATGATGTCATTGTTAATGACCCGGATAATTACAATAAAAAAGTCACTGATGAACCAGGCCACATCAAGCTTCCCGTACAAACTTGCCCTCAGGCTCCGCCCGATCCCGCTGATCCGCAGAAAGTGCCGCGACAGCTTTACCCAAGAATGGCTGCCGCCATTTCTTCTATAGCGGCTGATGTGGGTAAGCTGGAAACATCAGAAGGCGAAGATGAAGACGGTGGAGACTTCACCGACTTTTCCAATAGTGAAAATAACCGGAGAACCACTACAGGTGTATTGGATCATTTAAGTGGCGTCGCCGTGCAAGTGAATTTTATTAATGATGATGCCAACGGTGATTACTGGGTGATCAGTGCAACCAGCGGTGTTTTTGACAATGTGACAGGGCAAGGTGTTAGCGTTATTAACCCGAGTTCACTTTCCGTTGTACTGACCTCATGGTGTAGTTCGATAAAACAACCAGAGTTAAATGATTCCATACCCATGCCGCCAAATTGATTGAATATCGCCAACGGGTTGTAAGTATATTTTTGAAAATTTCAGGATGAAGAAAATGAAAATTAGATTACTGGGATAGTTTATTACTTTATTACTGTCCCTCGGGCAATTTGCTCAGGCAGCGGTTAATGCGGACTTAAACCTGACGCCCGTTCCCGCAAATATCTCGCCAGAGACACCACACAATCCTTTCTCTGGTGGAGAGAAAGCCGCTACTTCACCTACTACTACAACGATGTTGTCGCCCGCACCGGTTCCATTGACATTCCCTCTGACACTCAATAGTGGTGAACTTTTGAGTCAGGGAATTAAAAAATGGGCAGAAAGTCTGGGATATAAGCTTCTCTGGCAGAGCAAAAATGATTATTTAATTTATAGCCACATCATTCTCGCCGGTAAAGATGATGACGAAGTACTGACAGAGCTAGGCAAGCTATTTTCTTCTGAAAACTATGGGTTGATTATAAAAAACTATCAGAAGAATCGTGTACTAATTATTGATGATATGTAACTGAAAAGTTCAGGATAGGGATATGAAAACCAAAATTGGATTTATGATATTGACTCTTCTTTTGCAGGGCTGCGCGGGAAGTTTTAATAAACACTTTTCACGCAGTAATGTTAAAGATGCCTTGCCGGGTGCGACGTCCGCAGATGAAATGAAGGTCAAACCGTATATTAAATATGACACAGCTTATTTAGGAAAAAAAGTTGACTACAGCTCAACACGTCAGCACTTGCTTGCTAAAAAAGTCGCCATAAACTCTTATGAACCTACAGACCTGAACACCGTTCTGGATGTTTTATTGGCACAAACAGGAGTCAGCCATAGGATTAATTTAGACATCCCGGGTGTAAAAGGTGCCGATGCCGGAAAAGTCAATGTTGAAGCACATAGCATTAATTTCACTGGCACCTTTGAGGAGTTTATGCGCTATGTCTCTGCCCTTTATGATGTTAAAACCTATCTGGATGAGAATAATATTCTTAAGATTGATGCGTTCAGTGTTTATGCTATTAAGCTTGATTTTTACGGCGAAAATAACAAATTCGAAGCCAGCCTGGATTTATCCAATGACGCAGTCAGCAGTGGTGGCCTGGCAGGGAAATCTGAAACTAAATTTGAATCCTCTTTTTGGGATGACGTTGAGAACATGGCAGAAAAATATGTTTCAAGCGGCATGTACAGCATATTTAAAGATGCCTCAATTGTTACGCTCACCGGTCGCCCGTCAGAATATAAGGTATTGAGTGATGTATTAAAAAAATACCAGGATGATAATAACCGTCAATTCGTCGTGACTTACAAAATCTTCACTCTTAATAAAGAAAAAATGGAAGAATATGGTGCCGGCCTGAATATGTCTTACGTTGATGGGGGCAGCAGCGTCATAATCGATACAGCAATAATGGATATGCTGGGAGGGGGCATGACCATCGCGGGCGGAGCTGATCGCGCACTGAGCATCGACGCTAAACTGAACGCACTGTATTCACTTACCGGGAGCAAAGTGCTGCAGAGTGGTTCATTTGTAACACGGAATAACACCCCAATCCCGCTCAATATGACCAATTCTCAGCACTATGTCTCCGGACGTACACGGACGGTGAATAAAGACAGCGGTGATGAAGATGTCGAGATCGAAACAGCTGAAATAATCACCGGCACCAGTTTTATTATCACTCCGCGTGTCATGACGGATGGCCGTGTGGAAGTCACCAGTGGATTTACCAAGAGCCAGTTAAACTCGATAGATGTATTTGATACCGTTCAGTTACCTAATGTGACAACGACGGAAATGTTTAACTCCACGGCGGTTAATCCTGGCAGTTTACTCATGGTTGCAAAATATGAAATGAACGAACTGAGTAAAAATAAACAGTACCAGATGTTGGGTTATGGACAAAGTACTGAGGACAATGAACATACCGTTGTCATGGTCGTAGGAATTGACTATTACCGTGCGCCTTTAAATCGTTAATTTATTGAGATGGCTATCATGTTAAATACATTGTCACGTAATAATATATTGACAGGGTTAATCTGGGAACCATCCGGTCACGACAATATGGATGCCGGTTATATGAGATGGATGGTGAATATACGTCGAAGTCACCGCATGTATGTTTACCGCGTACAGGATGAAGCTAATACAAATGAACTGATTGGCTATTCTTTAAAGACAGCACCGGGCTGTGAATCTTTTGCAGTTCATCTCCGAAACCTTTACGGCGATGGTATTTATCATTTCGATGCAGGTGATCATAAAATTTATCTGTTAATGATTATGGATGGCATCATCATTAGTGGAAGTGACTGCGTCATTACAGAAAATTTTTTTACTGAAATCGTGGAAACCTTACCCACATCGAAATACTCACGACTACAGGTATCGGAAATCACGCCGGCACAACTGGACTGCATTGCTGAATCATGCAAAGAAAATCAACTAATTTATAAAAGAAGACAAAGGCTGTTCTGGTCGGGTGTTGCCTGTGGCGTATTAATTCTGCTCATTGCATCTTCAATATTTTTGTACAGTATAATTTCTGGATGACGATATGATAAAGGGACTTAAATTACGCAAAAATTCCCGGCCTGTTTCCCGCAGAATCAAAGCTGGAATTGCCATCGGAGTGCTATTACTCCTCATTGCCGGCGGTATTGCAGGCTGGTATTTTTTTGCTTATGAACCCGCGCAACAACGAGATGAGATAAAACGTCGCGAAGCGCAGCAGTTAGCTAATGACATAAGTACGGTTGATAAATTCTATTTGAGTAATTTGTCAGGCGGGAGCATTTCCAAATTTACAACATTAGCTGCAGAGATTTCCAAAAGTCAGCGTATTCTGTCTGATTTTAATTATGTCAATGAAGTCTATACCTGCGATGCGAAAAATTGTTCGTTCAGCTATCAATTAAAAAAAGGTAGCGTGTTTACGCTCGCACAGAAAATATTTTTTGATAACGTTTATACTGCCAGTTTTTCAGATACTTCCATTGATTTCGCAGGAATTAAATCAGGACTGGATAACAACCCGATATTGTCTGCATACAAGAATAAAAAGGATATTTATCCGCCCTCTTGCGGTGATGTGCTGAACTATCTTTATTCTTATAACTCAGTATCTGACCCCAGAAAAATCGTGAAGATTGTCTCGCCACCAGGCTCTGCTGTACAGGCTATCGAAAATAAAATAGCAGCAAAAGGGAGGGGGAAAAATTATGGGATTAATGTACTGAGTTGGGAAATGGAAATCCCTAAACAGTCTAAAAACTATATGGCGCTATTGTACACCGCCAGCCTGTTAGAGAGACAAGCTTTCAGGGATGCTTTCATCATCCAAAAAATAGACAGCGTTAAGGATAATAAAATTACAGGAGTTATGGTATGCAAAACAGGAAATTAATAATAACTGCACTGATGACTTTGTTTTCTTCTGGCAGTTTTGCCGATGACATTCAAGCCACTGGCGAGAATGCCGGGGGACTTCCTGCGCCCATTCAGGAGCATATATCGAGGTTGATGGAAGATGACGTAGCGTTTAATCAGGCCGAGCATCAGCTTTCACAGCAGCTGACACTCGCCAAGTTGCGCCTCGAAATGGCGAAAATAAAAAGTGAGGCGGCCGAGCTGACACAAGGGCCAATCCTCAATATGAATAATGAATCTGCGGACAAAGATATTCAACCCACACCGTTACCTGCCGCCGCAGAGCCCAGAGTTATGATGTTATCGCAGATTGCGGGCATCACCCAAGCCGCGGTGGCTGTAGGTTCAAAAACCGTATTTGTACGTATTGGCGAAATTTTTACGGCGAACGGTAAGCGCTATGCTGTCCATCAGGGCAGTAACGCGCAACAGTCATTTGTAAGGGAAGTCTCCCGGTGATCCTGGATTTCATACGGCTTACGGAGGATTCCATTCACAGTGGCGAATGGATTTTTGCTGAAATTGAAGATCGTATGCTGATTGCCCGCTCGGGTACGCAAGAGTATCTCGTTTCTCAGCGTTCATTAATCGAAGAGCTGCATATTCTGCAGTATGAAGTTCGTAAGATGAATGATATCCATCATCATAAGATTGCCGGGATCGGTGGGGTCACCGAGGCCGTGTATTTCAAAATCTATGAACTGGTTTCTTTGCAGAAACTGAGTCGTGTCGCGCTGGATATTAGTGAAACGCAGAAAGAGCTCGAAGCCATACTGATTGAAGCCGTGAATATGGGGGCCAGTGACCTTCACATCACACGCAATGATATTCTTGCGCAGCTGGAGGTTCGGGTTAACGGTATGCTGTTGCCCATGATGCAGATGCCTGCCAGCAAATGTGATGAGCTGGTATTCGTCCTGTACAACGTACAAGCCAGTACCCGCGATACCACCTGGAACCGCACTATTCCGCAAAGTGCCAATATTCTCTACACACTCAATGCGTTAAGTTTTCGGTTCCGCTACGCGCACTTTCCGATTTTTGGCGAAACGAACGATTGTTATCATGCCGTGCTGCGAATTATTCCTTCCGGATTGTCAAAAAGTGCAGTCGCCAATCTTAATAAACTGGGCATATCGAACGAAGAATTAGACGATCTCAAAAAGATCCTCAGCAACCCTTATGGTGCCTATTTTATTGCAGGAACCACGGGGTCGGGGAAATCCACAACATTGAAGAACCTGATGGAGTGGTTACAAATCAATCGTTATGGCAACAAAGGGTGCTTTCTCACGGTTGAGGATCCTGTCGAATATCAGATATACGGAGCGAAACAAAGCTCAGTGGTCAGTGTTGAAGGAGGCGGCTTCCATTCAGCCATCAAATCAGCATTGCGACGTGATCCAGATGTTCTGATGGTCGGCGAAATCCGCGACACCATATCTGCCAACGCTCTGGCCGGAGCTGTGGAAAGTGGTCACTATTGTTTCACCACAGTTCATGCGGGGAATATTGTCTCCTTATTACAACGCTTATCTGCCATGGGTATCACCAGCGATAAGCTTTCCACGCCAGGATTCATTGCCGGACTGCAATGTCAAAAACTTGTCCCCGTTATTTGCACCCATTGTCATCGCCCTGTCGATATATCATTCGGTGGGGAACTGATGTCTCTGTACGAGCAATATGAGGATGGCTGCGAGAGATGTAAATATACCGGCATCAGTGGCAGGCAACTGGTGATGGAATATATGCGACCAACCTACGATGAACTGGCTGCAATATCTAAGCAAGAGTGGTTGCAGGTTTATACCTTGTGGCGGGAGAAACGCCTTTCGGCACCAGGAATGAGCGAAGGATTTGAAATAAAAGAAAAAGTATTTGCTGAGGTTCTGCGAGGTCGGGTGTGTGCGACATGGTTCAATATGGAATTTGGCGATGTAGATAAAGATAACAGAGAGATTATCCATGGCAAAGTTCGGTAAAAAACAAAGGCTTTTTCTTTATAAGTTCTGTGCTGACATGATAAGCACAGAACTGCCGCTTTACGACTCATTGGTCAAACTTCAAGTCGAGGGAAAAAACCTCCTGGGTTCAGCTTTTTCGAAGAATATTGGCGTATTAACTAACAATATGAAAGCTGGTCTTACAGGGGCTTCTATCGCCGTAATGTTTAAAGGCCTTGTTCCGCAGAGTGAACTGAGTGTAATTAATGCAGCCGAGCAAAGCGGAAGCCTTGCTGATGGATTTATGACGTTAGTTAATGTCATAAACTATAACAGCGAATTGAAGAGTAAACTCATCTCGGCAGTGCTTTTTCCGGTCATTATGATAATTTTGTCTCTTATTGTTATTGCGGGGTACTCAATGAAAGTATTCCCTGCTTTTGAAGGTGTGGTTCCTGTCAGCAAATGGCCGGGGATCACACAATCATTGTATTCATTCGGAAATGCTTTAGTCGCGGGCTTGTGGATTTATATACTCATTGTTATTTCAGCAATCGTTTTTTTTATAAAGATGGTCATCTCAAACGTTAGCGGCAAACTTAGAAATCAGGTGCTCGACCGGATACTGCCTTTCTCAACGTATAAACAAATTGTGGGATCTATTTTTTTAAACAATCTGGCACTAATGTTGAAAAATGGCATCCCTTTAAATGATGGCCTCGGGATTACTTTATTAAACTCTAACCGATGGTTAAAGCACCATATAAACATTATGCGCGAGAACATGGCGACCGGACTCGGTTACGGTGAAGCGCTGAACACCGGATTATTTGGACCTGAAACGCTGCTGAATATTAGTTTGTACGCCGAATTACCATCGTTTAATGAAGTACTGAGTTCCGTCTCGGCTAAATCCCGTGAACATGTTCAGGAATATATAAAAAGGTTATCCGGGGTATTGAAGTCACTCTCCACGTTGATACTGGGAGGATGTGTAATTTGGGTTTTTGCTGCCCTTTTCGCTCTGTCGGACACCCTTGGGAAAATGGGTTCAAGCGGCTCTTTTTAAAGGATTATACCATGAGAAAAATAACGCTTATTTTCGCAACACTCTGTTTGCTGCCGATCAGTGCATTCTCTGCAACGATACCTCAGGGTGGCGTTTTCAAATTTACTGAAGCTGATGGTGGTGGCGGAGCCGCACACCCCCTGGACATGCCGCTGGCATTGCCTGTTGCCAATTTTTTTGGTTATGCAGTGAGTGGCAATTCTTATTATTACGATGAAAAAAGTTCCTCTCCGATCGCTGTCAATATTATGTATATCGAATCAGATGACATGCAAATCCCTGCATCACGATTGCCAGAAATCACCGATGACAATTATGATTTTTCACAACATTATCTCCCCTATACGTCAGGTGATAAATACAGTTGGGTCAGCGGAGGTAAGGAAGGCGACTGGGGATTGCCCATTTTCAATGCGAAACCTTATATAAAAAAAGATCCGTTCCCGGCGATTACCGCCTGTTCCGGGACGCCGGCGACACTTAAAGAACAGCGTTACAAATGTAAGCCTGGCATGACCTCAGGCTCCCGCACACTTTCTTTATACGATGAACTTCTTGATGTTGCGACAAAACAAAATAAGAGCCTGTGGGTTGGCACCCTGGTTTTTCCACGCGCTTCTGCAGGTCCCGAAGGTTCTACCAGTAATATCGGTACAGGTGGCGACGGGCATGAATTAGTGGTTTACCTTCCGCACCGACATATGTCACTGATCCATGTGGAGGCGATATTACTGGAAGGAACGTCGGGTATGCATCAGGTACTCACTGCCTGGACATTAAAAAGTAATGACGGCGAAAACTTCACCTATTATAAAGGGCCTGAGGGTAACAACCAGAGCCATTATCCCGCTCCAGCATTTGTCTCAACCGGAAACCCTGCTGCCTTTAATGGTTTCATGGGCATAGGATTACTGAACCAATATGAGAATGAATCTGTTCCTGTTACTGAGGTTGCTGCGATTCATACACGTATTGGAGGAGGTTTGAAATGGACAAGTCTTTGGTATGACGCATTGGGATGGGCACGTGGAGGAGATATTTTCATGTGTATGAACGGGGTGAAAGGTGAAAATTCAATAGATGACTATACCGATTTGTTAAATTTTGAATACCCGGATTATTTTTTAAAAACAATTATTAAGCAACAGAATAGGTACTCCCTTCCTGAGGGTAGAAAAGGATTCAGGTTTGAGGAAATGTTTGATAAACCACCGACATCTAATAATGCCTATATATGTGACACCAAAGGCACTCAGTTATTTTCTTCACGTCTTAGGGTCTATACGCCAACGGGAGGGCCTGACACAGCCACGGACTTTATGGAATTACATACTGACGTCACACCGCGATAAATAATAACTTAAATAGCAAGAGATTATTATGACTCTATTTTATCAGTGGTTTTATCCCACCATGGCATTAATTTTCGGCCTGTTTATTGGCAGCTTTATTAATGTTTTGATTTACCGGTTGCCGTTAATGCTTTTTGCACAATGTAGTACTGAACCCGATGCTGTCAACGTCAGCCTCTGGTGGCCCCCTTCACATTGCCCGGCATGTGGTGCGCGGGTTTTGAAGCGTGACAATATTCCGGTTCTGAGCTGGTTATGCCTGAAGGGAAAATGTCGCCATTGCGAAAGTGCAATTTCTGCACAGTATTTAATTTCCGAAATTCTGTGCGCAATCGTCTTTACCGGCCTGGCAATTATTGCTCTGCCGCAGTTCACAGAAGTTCAGATTTGCAGTTTCTTTCTCTATTTCTGTCTGCTCTACAGCTTGTCGGTGATTGATTTTCAGCATCTGATTTTGCCAGACAGTCTGGTTTCTTTACTGCTATGGAGTGGTTTACTCTGTTCAGTATCAGGTATCACCGATATCGAACCCCGCTCTGCTATTTGTGGCGCGGTGGCCGCATGGCTATTACTTTATGTCGTGATGGCGGCCTATGAGAAACTGCGCGGGCGTGAAGGGCTGGGCTATGGCGATGTCAAACTGTTAGCTGCAATCACCGCCTGGCTGGGAATGGAAAAAATCCCGGAACTGATTATCGGGTCGGCGGCCTCAGGAATGATGGTGTATCTGCTCTGTACACTGCTGAACCAGCGCCGTTCGCTGGAAAAAGATAATCCCACCTCAGAAAAGCATTACATCCCCTTCGGCCCTTCAATCTGCATGGCCGGACTGGTGATATTTTTTATTGAGCAACTTTAAACTATGCACCGGATACTGCCTTTCCTGCTGCTCATTCCGTTGTTTGCACAGGCTGCTGGCGATGCCGCAGTCACGCTGGCATTGATTCATGCTACGCGTTCCGATGTGGAGGTAAATAATGATCATTTTTCTCCGACGACGCTACTTACGGCCAGAAAGGAGATAACATCAGAAGCAAGTAAGCTGAAAACTGGATCCCCATCAATTCGCTACCCGCATTTTCTCTCACCAATGAATATTCCTTTGCGGGTCACTTCCGCATTCAGTCTGCGCTGGCATCCCATCATGCATCGTTTCTCCCGGCATGAAGGCACTGATTTTGCCGCCCCGCCGTTAACACCGGTATTCGCCACGGAAAAAGGGATTGTCGTGGAAGCGATGTATCATCCCACCGCCGGTAATTACGTGGTAGTAAGCCATCCGCAGGGGTGGAGAAGCCGCTACCTGCATCTGACCAGACTTAACGTTATCGCCGGACAGAAGATAGAACGTGGCGATATCCTCGCTTTTTCAGGTAATACCGGACGCAGCACGGGGCCACATTTGCATTTTGAGTTGATATATCAGGGACAGGCAATGGACGCGGCGAAGCTGCTTTCATCTTCCGATGTTTCATACAGGCAAGCTGCCGACGTCAGTGTTTCGACAATTTCCGTACCCAAAATTATGCTGGTGACTGAAATAGCCGGTCAGGAAAAAGTGATGGTGAGGTATAACGGAAAAACAGTCTATGCCAGTGCTGATCAGAGAGTTTTCGGCGATTATAAAGTGATTTTGAAGAATGGCAGGTACCGGTTACAAAAAATGTCCTGAAGAGAACAAAAGAGAAGTGGGTGTATCCCAAATGATGACGGGAAAAAGACGAAAGCCCGCGTAGTGTTAACTACGCGGGCTTTCTTTTGACGAGGGAGTTGACCGTTAAGCCGGGTTCTGTCGTGGACAGTCATTCGTCTAGGCCAGCAATCGCTCACTGGCTCAAGCAGCCTACCCGGGTTCAGTACGGGCCGTACCATGTGAACCCCTATTTGGCCTTGCTCCGGGTGGAGTTTACCATGCCACGAACTGTTGCCAGCCGCGCGGTGCGCTCTTACCGCACCCTTTCACCCTTACCTGATCCCACTTGCGCGGGCCATCGGCGGTTTGCTCTCTGTTGCACTTGTCGTAAGCTCGCGCTTCCCAGGCGTTACCTGGCACCCTGCCCTATGGAGCCCGGACTTTCCTCCCCTCCTTCTGTCTCCCCCGAAAGGGACGGCAAAGAAGCGGCGACTGTCTGGTCAACTCCGCGGCGGATAATAGGGTATTACGCCCTATTTGTCACCCTCTTGCTCATCAAGCGCGTATTTATACAACGCATTCTTTTTCACGCCGTGGATTTCCGCGGCCAGCGCGGCGGCTTTTTTCAGTGGCAGTTCTTTTTGCAGTAACGCCAGTGTGCGTAAGGCTTCCGCCGGTAACGCTTCGGTATCGAGTTTATGGCCTTCAACAATCAGCACCATTTCACCGCGTCTGCGCGTTTCAACTTCCTGTACCCAGGCCAGCAGTTCGCCCACAGGCGCACCGTGAATATTTTCCCAGGTTTTAGTCAGTTCGCGCGCCAGCACCACATAACGCTGCGGCCCCCACACTTCCACCATATCCTGTAAACTGTCGATCAGACGGTGAGTCGATTCGTAGAAAATCAACGTGCGCGGCTCTTCGATTAATGCCTGTAACGTATCTTTACGTGATTTGGTTTTGGCCGGCAGAAATCCTTCGTAACAGAAACGGTCAGAAGGCAAACCTGCGGCACATAATGCGGTGATCGCCGCACAGGCACCCGGTAACGGCACCACACGGATACCTGCCTCACGACAACGACGCACCAGGTGGTAACCGGGATCGTTGATAAGTGGCGTACCGGCATCGGACACCAGCGCAATGGTCTGGCCTTCCTGCAACTTTGACAGCAAATGCTCGGCTTTCTGCTGTTCATTATGATCGTGCAGCGGGAACATTTTGGCGGTGATCGCGAAATGTTGCAGCAGCAATCCGGTATGGCGGGTGTCTTCTGCGGCAATCAAATCTACACTGTTCAGTACGGCCAGCGCGCGTTGGGTAATATCCCCTAAATTGCCAATTGGCGTCGGTACGATATACAGCGTTGAGGCAGAAATATCTGCTTGATCGTCTTGATTCATTGTTTCATCCGGATTGCCGATTTAATATTGAGCATCTTGAAAAAACATCACTGGAAACTGAATGCCTTCCTCAATGACCTTTCGTACCCGTTCGGGACGTTTACTCCCTGCCATTATCGTGGCTATGCTTCTCGCCAGCTGTTCCGGTCAGGCACCACAGGCGCCGACAGAAAGTGTCCAGGGTGCAGCGTCCGGCAGCTCTGACTATTTTCTGCAACAGGCACAGCAAAGCGGTGATGATAACAAGGCTGACTGGCAATTGCTTGCAGTGCGTGCCCTGATACGTGAAGGCAAAGTGCCGCAGGCCGCTGAACAACTGGCTAAAGTGCCGCAAAATCTGACCGCCGCACAAACTCTCGAGCTACAACTGACCAGCGCTGAAGTGCAGGTCGCGCAGAAAAACGTTCAGGCCGCGGCCACCAGCCTGAGTAAGATAGACCCGACCAATCTGACCAACGATCAGAAAGCGCGTTACTACCAGGCGCAAATTGATGCCAGCCAGGGACGGACCAGTCTCGGGTTGATCCGCGCATATATTGCACAGGAACCGCTGTTGCAGGGCAAACTGCATCAGGACAACATTGACGAGACCTGGACCGCGCTGACGCAAATGTCCGCGCAGGACGTCAACAGCATTGTGATTAATGCTGATGAAAACACGTTGCAGGGATGGCTGGATTTACTGAGCGTCTGGCAGAGTAACAAGCAGGATCCTGATCTGCTGAAAGCCGGGATCAAAGACTGGCAGCGTCGTTATCCGGTAAATCCGGCAGCGAAAACCCTGCCGACTCAGCTGAATAATGTGCTGAGCTTCCAGCCAGCCTCTACCGGCAAAATTGCGCTTTTCCTGCCGATGAGCGGTCCGGCGCAGGTTTACGGGAATGCGATTTCGCAAGGTTTCAACGCGGCAATGAACGGTCAGTTAAGCCAGCCAGCGCCGCAAACAGCGCCTGCTGATCCGAATGCACAGACACAACCACCGGCAGACCCGAACGCGGCGGTGAGTACTTCTGCACCGGATGCCAGCCAGCCGCAAACCGATCCCGCTCAGGCTCAGCCGGCTGCAACCCCAGCTGCGCCAGCGCCTGTTGCCAGCAGCAATGCGCAGGTGAAAGTGTATGACACCAACGGCCAGCCGCTGGCGGCGCTTCTGACACAGGCTCAGCAGGATGGTGCCACACTGGTTATCGGCCCGCTGCTCAAAGATCAGGTCAACGAACTCTCTTCAGATCAGACTCCGCTGAATGTTTTAGCGCTTAATCAGCCAGAAACTGAGAAAAACAGCCCGAATATCTGTTACTTTGCGCTCTCGCCGGAAGACGAGGCACAGGATGCTGCGCGCCATATGTGGGCGGAGCAAAAACGGTTGCCACTGTTGCTGGTTCCACGTGGCAACTTTGGTGACCGTATCGCGCAGGCTTTTGCTAACGAATGGCAGAAGCTGGGCGGCGGCACCGTTCTGAAACAAGGCCTCGGCTCAGGCAGTGAATTGCGTTCTTCTATCGGCAGCGGTATCCGCCTGACCGGTACGCCGGTCATCGCCAGTAATGCTGCCGCACCGGCACAAGCACAGGGCGTGACGATTGGCGGGATCACTATCCCGGCTCCGCCGACCGATGCGCAAATTACTCAGGGCAGTTCAGGCGGTGCAGTGGATTCCGTTTACGTTGTGGCCACGCAGAGCGAACTGACGCTGATTAAACCGATGCTCGATCTCGCCGTAAATGGTCGCGTACATCCTTCCGTTTATGCAAGTTCCCGCAGCTATCAGGCAGGTGCCGGCCCGGACTATCGTCTGGAAATGGAAGGCGTGCAGTTCAGCGATATTCCATTGCTGGCGGGCGGTAACCCGGCGCTGATGCAGCAGGCCACCGCTAAATTTGGTAATGACTATTCGCTGGTTCGCCTCTACGCGATGGGGATTGATGCCTGGAGTCTGGCAAATCATTTCTCGCAGATGCGCACCCTGCCTGGCTTCCAGGTTTCCGGCAGCACCGGCGACCTGAGCGCCAATGAGAATTGTGTTATCCATCGCAAACTGCCTTGGCTGCAATACCGTCAGGGCTCGCTGGTGCCGGTTTCTTCATAAGAGAAACCCGGCCGCGCCGCTGAGACGGGATCGTTCAGCCATAACAAGTACAAGGACGTACTGATGAAATCTTTTTTATCTAAAACGCGGGCATGCGGCGATAAGTACGAAGCCTTTGCCCGTCGTTATCTTGAAAGAGCCGGGTTAATCTTCGTGGCGGCCAACGTGGCCTGCCGTGCAGGTGAGATTGACCTGATCATGCGTGACCAGCAAACCTGGGTGTTTGTAGAAGTCCGCTACCGGCGTAACGCTGATTTTGGCGGTGCGGCGGCCAGCGTGACCGTTCAAAAACAGCAGCGCCTGTTACGCGCGGCGTCTTTCTGGCTTGCAGGAAAGAATGCAAGCTTTGACACATCATCTTGCCGTTTTGATGTTTTTGCCATCACCGGCAGCCAGGTAGAATGGCTGCGTGATGCATTCAATGCGGAATAAATATTACGACGACTGACTGGACGAAAACCCGTGCTGGATAGAATCAAAGTCTGCTTTACAGAAAGTATTCAAACTCAGATTGCAGCGGCAGAAGCCTTGCCTGACGCGATTTCACGCGCCGCGATGACGCTGGTGCAATCGCTGCTCAACGGCAATAAAATTCTGTGCTGCGGCAACGGCACCTCTGCGGCGAATGCTCAGCATTTTTCCGCCAGTCTGATTAATCGTTTTGAAACTGAACGTCCGAGCCTTCCTGCAATCTCACTATGTGCAGATAACATTGTGCTGACCGCGATTGCTAACGATCGACTGCATGAAGAAATCTATGCCAAACAGGTGCGCGCCTTAGGTCAGGCGGGTGATGTTCTGCTGGCTATTTCTACCCGCGGCAACAGCCGTGATATTGTCAAAGCCGTTGAAGCAGCGGTGACCCGCGATATGACAATTGTCGCATTGACGGGTTATGACGGCGGTGAACTGGCGGGTTTACTGGGGCCTCACGATGTTGAGATCCGTATTCCCTCCCATCGCAGCGCCCGTATTCAGGAAATGCATATGCTCACAGTTAACTGTCTCTGTGACCTGATAGATAATACGCTGTTCCCACACCAGGACGATTAAGGAGATCCAATGAAGGCGAGTCCTCTCTTTGCTGTATTGTTAAGCGCCCTTCTGTTACAAGGCTGTGTTGCTGCCGCCGTGGTTGGTGTGGCTGGCGTGGCCACCAAAACGACCACTGACCCGCGTACTGTGGGCACTCAGGTTGATGACAGCACTCTGGAAGCCCGTGTTTCCAATGCCATCAGTAAAGACAAACAGCTGAAAGATGAAGCCCGTGTTGTGGCGACTGCCTATCAGGGTAAAGTTCTGCTGACCGGCCAGGCTCCGACGCCTGACATGGCTGCCCGCGCCAAACAGATTGCTGTGGGTGTAGACGGTGCGACAGAAGTGTATAACGAGATCCGTACAGGCAAGCCAGTCAGTATGGGCACTGCTTCAACGGATACGTGGATCACCACCAAAGTTCGCTCTCAGTTGCTGACCAGCGATTCGGTGAAATCCTCTAACGTGAAAGTGACCACTGAAAATGGTGAAGTCTTCCTGCTGGGTCTGGTCACTCAGGAAGAAGGTAAATCGGCGGCAGGCATTGCGGCTGGTATCAGCGGTGTTAAACACGTCACCACGGCGTTTACTTACGTTAAATAATGGCGTGAACGCAATAACGAAAAAGGACAGCTCAGGCTGTCCTTTTTTATTTCTCAAAAACGTCAGGTGCTAATGAAGCTTATGCTCTTGCAGGAAAGACTCGCCGCCCAGCTGGCTCATCTGGCGCAGTATCCACTGCTGACGACGCAGCACATAAGCGGAAGGCGCATTCACTTTGTACAGGTGCGGATTAGGCAACACCGCTGCCAGCAACGCCGCCTGAGAAGCCGTAAGGCGGCTGGCCGGTTTATGGAAGAAATGCTGCGAAGCCTGTTCCACACCAAAAACGCCGTCACCAAATTCCACGATATTCAGATACACAGTGAGTATCCGGCGTTTGGTCCACACTGTTTCAATACCGACGGTCAGGCCCGCTTCAAGCCCTTTTCTCACCCAACTGCGGCCATCCCAAAGGAACAGGTTCTTGGCAGTTTGCTGGGATAACGTAGAGGCACCGCGCATTTTGCCGCCATCTTTATCCAGAACGGACTGGATTGCATCCACATCAAAACCCCAGTGCTCAGGGAATTTCTGATCTTCAGCAGCCATCACTGCAAGCGCCATTGGTGAGGAAATCTCACTCATCGGCACCCAGTCTGAATGTGCGACATAGCCAAAATCACCGGTCAGCCAGGCTGAAACCTGCCGCTCCACCATGACTGCGGACAAAGGGACCGGCAGAAATGAAAAAAGAAGAATGCCCGCTACCCATAAGCAGAGTAACAGTATCAGCGAACGTTTCAGCCATAAGGCCGGCTTGCGCAAAAGGCCCTTTCGAGTAATTTTATTCATTTAACGCTTTCCACAACACATCCGACCATCTAATCAATCTCGAGAATAATCTGCAAGTTCAGGCTAGCGAAATGCAAATTAATACTGCTAACAATTGAGCAATATGAATGAAACTTTTGCTTACATTCAGAGCGGAAAATTCCTATTTACCCACTACCATCAAGGAGTTCCGGAAAACTGCCTGAAATTCCTGCTTTTTTCATGCCGATGCATTTTTAAACGACAAAGTAAAAAGTTTGTGAAAAGATTTGCAAACAATACGTAAGCAAGTCTTATGTATATCGATTGGGAAAGTGAATAAATTCTCATCGATTATTCCACATCAGGCGAACCCCCTAAGCCAAATCCGCCACCTGTAAACCATAACAAATCAGCAGTGTGTACGTCTTTTTCACAGACAAAAAATGCAGTAACCTAAGTGAAATTTTTTCATTTGAAATAAATTCCAGATCTCTTTCGTCCACGAAAATAGCATTTAGGAAAAAATCACCCATAACCGATGAATTACAATCATTTACCAGTGATTTTGCATTTTAGACAACCGGTTTCATAGCCGGTTATGTTGCAAAATCACTGGCTAAACAGCCTGTGATTGTTCACTTCCATAAGTAAAATTGCATGTCACCAGTACAACATCAGTAGGGTTCATTTGTATTCTGTCAAAAATCCTGCGATAAAGGCTTGATGTTTTGTATAGACAAAGACTAATCTACATCACAGTTTTTAATGAATGTTGTAACAGTTCTGCTTATATTTGTTATGTTGATTGCTACAGGATGTATTAGACTTTAAGACTGAATTCCAAGACCTGCGAAAACCGAACCCTAAAAACTATCGTGGGTTACCTCTTTCCCTGGTGTTGGCGCAGTATTCGCGCACCCCGGCCTCGGCTGGGGTTATTTTTTTTCAGCGTTTGCTGTCCAGTCGCGTAACACTTTGATGTCATTGCGCCACTCGGCCTTCAGCTCATCAATCCATTCTTGTACGTTATCCCACCACGCCGGCAGCGTCGGGGTCTGAATCTGTTGCGCCAGTTGCTGTAAATGCTTCAGGCCAACGGAACCCGCAGCACCTTTGATTTTGTGCCCTTCCTCTGCAATGCCTTTTTGGTCGCGCGCCGTCATGTTTGAATCGAGAACCGCGAGATAACCCGGCATCATCTTTTCAAACATATCTGCACTTTGATAAATCAGTTTCGCGCCCACCAGATCGATGTACTGCTCAAGCATGGCGGTATCAAGCAACGATTCGCTGTCTTTCATCACTACAGGCTCCTTTTCTGAAACGGAAACTTCAGGCTGATGATCCCAAAACTGCTGGATCATCGCAGTCAGCGCGGAAACAGACAGCGGCTTGCTCAGCACGTCGTCCATTCCTGCATCAAGATATTCTTTTTTGTCTTTCAACACGTTCGCCGTCAGCGCAATCAGCGGCGGCAGATGCTTACCGGCGTAATCAGTGCGTAACTTACGGGCGATATCCAGACCGGTCATATCCGGCAGCTGAATATCCAGCAAGACCAGATCAAATTCGTCAGGATCAAACATCTCCAGCGCGTCGTGCCCGTTCATGGCCACTTCTACGCTGTTGCCCAGTTTCTCCAGCACCGAACGCGCCACTATGACGTTCAGCTCGATATCTTCCACCAGCAGCACATGCAGCGCCGGGAGTGGCATATCTTCTTCTTCGTCCACCTGTTCTGCCGGTGCATCAAGTTTAGGCGCACGCACGGTGAGCGTGAAGCTGGAGCCCTGACCCGGCACGCTGCTGACAGTAATATCGCCGCCCATCGTCTGTGCCAGACGTTTGGATACCGCCAGCCCGATGCCCGTACCGGTCGCCGGTTTGCCGCCGTTCTGGTCTTTCACCTGATAATACATGGCGAAAATTTTGTCCTGCTCGTCCTGCGGGATCCCCATCCCGGAATCGCGCACCACAAAACGCAGCATATCGTTCGGCTCGTAATGGACACTCAGGACAATTTCGCCTTCACGGGTGAACTTGACGGCATTGCCGATCAGGTTCCACAGGATCTGGCGCAGGCGCGTGCCATCCGTGGTGATGCTGCGCGGCAGTGGCAAATCCGGTTCCATCACAAACTTCAGCCCTTTCGGCTGCGCCAGCAGACCGGAGAGGTTTTCCAGATCTGACAGGAATTCCGTGAAATCCACCGGCTGATTATCGAGCTGCACTTTGCGGCGCTCGATTTTGTCCATTTCGATAATGTCGTTGAAGATATTGCCGAGCGTGATCGCACTGACGTGAATTGTTTTCAGATAGCTGTGCTGTTCTTTGTCCAGCTCGGTATCGAGCAGAATGCGGCTCAGCCCGACAATGCCGTTAAGCGGCGTACGCAGCTCGTGGCTGATCGTGGAGATAAAGGTAGTCTTCTCACGGCTGGCATTCTCTAACGCGTCCTGATAGCGCTTACGCTCGGTAATATCGCGACCAAAGCCCATCAGGCCATGTCGTTTACCGATACGGTCATAGAACGGTACTTTACGCAGTTCAAAGCAGGCTTTGCGCCCGTCCGGATAGACCAGCCATTGTTCGTACGTCAGGGAAACGTTGTGACGGAATACCTTCTCGTCGGTTTCGACCACTTTCTCGGCGATGTCCGCAGTATAAACGTCGTTGGGAGTGAGGCCGATCAGCTGCTTCTCGCTTTTACCGGTCAGCAATTCCATCGCCCGGTTACAGCCGGAGAATTCTTTGTCTTCGTTGCGGTAATACACCAGATCTGGTGAGGCATCGAGGAAAGAGCGTAATAATGCAGATTGCTGGCTCAGTTCGATCTGTGCCTGTTCACGATGCTGCATTTCCAGTTTCAGCTTATCGACCACTGCCAGACGCGCTTCTTCCGCTTTCACACGGTCGGCAATTTCCTGATTCAGCTGCGTAATGTTGTCTTTGAGCTGCTGATTCAGTTCGAGGTCGCGATGGCGCATCTCTTCCAGCTTATCCACCAGGCGCGCTAAACGCTGACGCGACTCTTCGAGCTGCTCAACCACCACCGACAGGAAGTAGACTGCCCAGGGGGTGATCAGCAAACCAAAGAAGATGGAACGAACGACGTCGATACTTTCCACCTGCCCGCGCAGGAGCATGGTGACGGCCATCTGGACAATCATCGCCAGCACCACCAGCGCAGAGGCCAGCAGCAGTGAGAATCTCACCAGCCCCAGCTTGACCATCAGATCGACATAATACTGCGCTAAAACCCGGATTTGCTTCATAACGGTTCCCTTAAAACGAAGACGCCTGAATCATACCGCAAAACCTCCCCGGCGTGATGGCGGGGTCATCATTGAGCGTGAAGTTTGTGAGATGCACCGAACAAGGGCTGGTCATGGTGCAATGCAGGAAATAAGGGCAGAGTTATTGACTATTTTACAGGGTGATATTATTAATATCGGCCGGCTTTATCAGGCTGATAAAGTCGCCAAATGCCCTGTGGCTAACATCTTTTCCTTTAATCCTCCGAATTCTTTCCCTCTCGGCGCTTTTGGCGCAGGCATAACTATTCATTATTACTGCAAATAAAGTCATTCCCGGCAATATGAATAATTCTTATTACAAACCCCGCTCAGACACATTATTACTGTCACGTTAAAAACAGTGACAAACCGCATGCCCGCAGAGTTTTCCAGTATAAAATACTGGTAATTAAGCACCTGCCAGCACGGTGCGGAGATCTGAAGCTTTTCCTATAGTGAGTCAGCTCACACTTTGCACGCTTTACCACACCGATATTATGCCATTAAAAAGGCAATCTAATTTTTATATATCAATGAGTTAAACTCTTTTATATCACTTTTAATATAAGTTAATTCGCCATTTGACCTGATGGGGCTTTCTCGCTAAGTTGGGAGTCCGCTGGAAGCAATCTCGACGGGTGAGCAACTCGTCATATTTATGCAGTAATTGAAGACTCCCTCATTAAAACAAGTCAACCACCACTTGTGAGAACCATCACGAGAGGCCTTTGACGGAGATGTCCGGGCAATCAACGCACCGCAAGAGTGCGCGAAATTGCGGACAAACTCTGTGAATAAGACCGCTCGCGATTGGTGTGAGAGTCTCGCAGAGCCTGGGGAGGTTCACGTTATGTTGTACGATAAATCCCAAGAGAGGGACAACTGTGGTTTCGGCCTGATCGCCCATATAGAAGGCGAACCTAGCCATAAGGTCGTGCGTACTGCAATTCACGCACTGGCCCGTATGCAACACCGTGGCGCGATCCTTGCTGACGGCAAGACCGGCGACGGCTGTGGCCTTCATTTACAGAAACCTGATCGCTTCTTCCGCATGATTGCCGAAGAACGTGGCTGGCGTCTGGCGAAAAACTACGCCGTGGGCATGTTGTTCCTCAGCAAAGATGAAAAAGAAGCTGAGGCGAGCCGCCGCATTGTAGAAGAAGAATTGCAAAACGAGACGCTGTCCGTGGTGGGCTGGCGTGACGTTCCGACCAATCCGGACGTACTCGGTGAAATCGCGCTTTCCTCCCTGCCTCGTATCGAACAAATTTTTGTCAACGCGCCTGCCGGATGGCGTCCGCGTGACATGGAGCGCCGCCTGTATATGGCGCGCCGCCGCATTGAGAAACGCATTCAGGATAAAGACTTCTATGTGTGCAGTTTCTCCAACGTGGTCACGATCTATAAAGGCCTGTGTATGCCTGCGGATCTGCCACGCTTCTATTTAGACCTGGCCGACCTGCGTCTGGAATCAGCCATCTGCTTGTTCCACCAGCGTTTTTCGACCAACACGGTGCCGCGCTGGCAACTGGCTCAGCCTTTCCGCTATCTGGCGCACAACGGCGAAATCAACACCATCACCGGTAACCGCCAGTGGGCGCGTGCCCGCGCGTACAAATTTAAAACGCCGCTGATCCCCGATTTGCAGGACGCGTCGCCTTTCGTGAACGAAACCGGTTCGGATTCCAGCTCGCTGGATAACATGCTGGAGCTGTTCCTGGCCGGCGGGATGGACTTGCTGCGCGCCATGCGTTTGCTGGTGCCGCCAGCCTGGCAGCAAAACCCGGATATGGACGACGACCTGCGCGCGTTCTTCGACTTTAACTCCATGCACATGGAGCCGTGGGACGGCCCGGCCGGTATCGTGATGTCAGACGGCCGTTACGCCGCCTGTAACCTCGACCGTAACGGTCTGCGCCCTGCGCGTTATGTCATCACCAAAGATAAGCTGATCACCTGTGCGTCCGAAGTCGGGATCTGGGATTATCAGCCGGACGAAGTGGTCGAAAAAGGCCGCGTCGGACCGGGTGAACTGATGGTGATCGACACCCGCAGCGGCAAGATCCACCACTCCGCGGAAACCGATAACGACCTGAAAGGCCGCCATCCTTATAAGCAATGGATGGAGAAAAACGTTCAGCGTCTGGTGCCGTTCGAAGACCTGCCGGAAGATCAGGTCGGCAGCCGCGAGATGGAAGACACGTTACTGGAAACGTTCCAGAAACAGTTCGGCTACAGCAGCGAAGAACTCGATCAGATCATCCGTGTACTGGGTGAAAACGGTCAGGAAGCCGTTGGCTCAATGGGCGACGACACGCCATTCGCCGTGCTTTCCAGCCGTCCGCGTATTGTATATGACTACTTCCGTCAGCAGTTTGCGCAGGTCACCAACCCGCCAATCGATCCGCTGCGTGAAGCGCACGTGATGTCTCTGGCGACCAGCATTGGCCGCGAGATGAACGTGTTCTGCGAAGCCGAAGGTCAGGCTCACCGTCTGAGCTTTAAATCGCCAATCCTGCTGTGGTCTGACTTTAAACAGCTCACCACGCTCGACAGCAAACACTATCGCGCTGAAACGCTGGACCTGACTTACGATCCGAGCGAACAAAACATGGAGCAGTTCGTCCAGAAACTCTGTGACGAAGGCGAACAGAAAGTGCGTAACGGCGCGGTTCTGCTGGTGTTGTCTGACCGCAATATCGCGCCGAACCGTCTGCCGCTGCCTGCGCCAATGGCCGTCGGCGCGCTGCAACTGCGTCTGGTTGAGAAAAGCCTGCGCTGCGATGCCAACATCATTGTTGAAACCGCCAGTGCCCGCGACCCGCACCATTTCGCCGTACTGATTGGTTTCGGTGCGACTGCGGTTTACCCATATCTGGCCTACGAAACGCTGGCCAAACTGGTCGATACGCAGGTTATCGAGAAGAAATACCGTGAAGTGATGCTGAACTACCGTAACGGCATCAACAAAGGCCTGTACAAGATCATGTCCAAAATGGGCATTTCAACCGTTGCCTCTTACCGCTGCTCAAAACTGTTTGAAGCGGTCGGTCTGGCGAAGGATCTGTGCAACACCTGTTTCAACGGCGTGGTCAGCCGTATCGGCGGTGCCGGTTACAGCGATTTCGAACAGGATTTGCTGAACCTGTCCAAACGTGCGTGGCTGAAACGCAAAACACTGGATCAGGGCGGCCTGCTGAAATTTGTCCACGGTGGCGAATATCACTCCTATAACCCGGACGTGGTCACTACCCTGCAAGCCGCAGTGAACAGTGGTGATTACGACGATTACAAAAAGTACGCCAAACTGGTTAACGAACGTCCGGTTGCCACACTGCGTGACCTGCTGAAGGTGACACCAAAAGGTCAGCCAATCCCTGTGGATCAGGTTGAACCGGCGGAAGGTTTGTATACCCGTTTCGATACCGCAGCGATGTCTATCGGTGCGTTAAGCCCGGAAGCGCATGAGTCTCTGGCTGAAGCGATGAACAGCATCGGCGGACGTTCGAACTCCGGCGAAGGCGGCGAAGATCCTGCGCGTTACGGCACTAATAAAGTGTCCCGTATCAAACAGGTGGCTTCCGGTCGTTTCGGCGTGACACCGGCGTATCTGGTGAATGCTGACGTTATTCAGATCAAAGTCGCACAGGGTGCAAAACCAGGCGAAGGTGGTCAGTTGCCGGGTGACAAAGTGACGCCATACATCGCGAAACTGCGTTATTCCGTGCCGGGCGTGACCCTGATTTCTCCACCGCCGCACCACGATATTTATTCTATCGAGGATCTGGCACAGCTGATTTTCGACCTGAAACAGGTCAACCCGAAAGCGATGATTTCGGTGAAACTGGTGTCTGAGCCGGGCGTCGGCACTATTGCGGTCGGTGTGGCGAAAGCCTACGCGGATCTCATCACTATTGCCGGCTACGATGGCGGCACCGGCGCAAGCCCGCTGTCCTCGGTGAAATACGCCGGTTGTCCATGGGAACTGGGTCTGGTGGAAACACAACAGGCACTGGTCGCCAACGGCCTGCGTCACAAAATCCGTCTGCAGGTGGATGGCGGTCTGAAAACGGGCCTCGACATCATCAAGGCCGCGATTCTGGGTGCAGAAAGCTTCGGTTTCGGTACCGGACCGATGGTCGCGCTGGGTTGTAAATACCTGCGTATTTGTCACCTGAACAACTGCGCAACAGGCGTGGCAACTCAGGACGACAAACTGCGTCGCAACCATTATCACGGCCTGCCAGAACGCGTAGTGAACTACTTCAAGTTCATCACGCAGGAAACCCGTGAAATCATGGCCGAACTGGGCGTCAGCCAGCTGGTGGATCTGATTGGTCGCACCGATTTGCTGACTGAGCTGGACGGTTTCACCGCCAAACAAAACAATCTCGACCTTTCTGCGATGCTGGCGACTGCCACGCCGCATGAAGGCAAAGCGGTGTACTGCACCGAAAGCAACCCGGCGTTCGACAAGGGTCAGCTGAACAAAGACATTCTGGAACAGGCCGCGCCGCACATCGATTCTAAGCAGAGCAAAGCGTTCTACTTTGATATCCGCAACACTGACCGCTCTGTGGGTGCAATGTTGTCAGGTGCAATTGCTGAGAAACATGGCGATCAGGGCATGGCGGCTGATCCGGTGCGTATTAACTTCAATGGTACCGCGGGCCAGAGCTTCGGCGTCTGGAACGCAGGCGGCGTCGATTTAATGCTGACCGGCGACGCGAATGACTACGTGGGCAAAGGCATGGCCGGTGGCCGCATTGCCATCCGTCCGCCAATCGGTTCCGCGTTCCGCAGCCACGAAGCCAGCATCATCGGTAACACCTGTCTGTACGGCGCAACCGGCGGCAAGTTGTTTGCAGCGGGTCGTGCGGGTGAACGCTTCGCAGTGCGTAACTCCGGTGCGATCACCGTCGTCGAAGGCATTGGCGATAACGGTTGTGAATACATGACCGGCGGTATTGTGTGTGTGCTGGGTCGTACCGGCGTCAACTTCGGCGCAGGCATGACCGGTGGTTTCGCTTACGTTCTTGATGAAGACGGCGAATTCCGCAAACGTGTTAACCCGGAGCTGGTTGAAGTCCTGGAAGTGGCCGAACTGGCTATCCATGAAGAGCATCTGCGCGGTTTGATCATCGAACACGTACAGTTGACCGCATCGACCCGTGGTGAAGAAATTTTGGCGAACTGGCCGGAATGGGCGCCTAAATTTGCCCTGGTAAAACCGAAGTCCAGTGATGTCAAAGCATTGTTGGGTCACCGTAGTCGTTCCGCAGCTGAGCTGCGGGTACAAGCGCAGTAAGAGGTTAAGATGAGTCAAAACGTTTATCAATTTGTCGACTTACAGCGTGTTGATCCGCCGAAAAAAGCGCTGAAGATCCGTAAAATTGAGTTTGTGGAAATTTACGAGCCGTTCTCAGCAACTCAGGCTGCATCGCAGGCAGACCGCTGTCTGTCCTGTGGTAACCCTTACTGCGAATGGAAATGCCCGGTTCACAACTACATTCCGAACTGGCTGAAGCTGGCGAACGAAGGTCGCATCATGGAAGCCGCCGACCTCGCGCACCAGACCAACAGCCTGCCGGAAGTCTGCGGACGCGTTTGCCCGCAGGACCGTCTGTGCGAAGGTTCCTGCACCCTGAACGATGAGTTCGGTGCGGTGACCATCGGTAATATCGAGCGCTACATCAACGACAAAGCCATCGAGATGGGCTGGCGTCCGGATATGTCTCATGTGCAGCCAACCGGCAAACGTGTGGCGATCATCGGTGCAGGTCCGGCAGGTCTGGCTTGTGCCGACGTGCTGACCCGTAACGGTGTGAAAGCGGTGGTTTACGATCGCCATCCGGAAATCGGCGGCCTGCTGACTTTCGGTATTCCGGCCTTCAAGTTGGAAAAATCAGTGATGACCAAGCGTCGCGAAATCTTCACTGAGATGGGTATCGAATTCCAGCTCAATACGGAAGTCGGCAAAGACATCACCATTGATGCGCTGCTGGCGGAATACGATTCTGTGTTCCTCGGCGTTGGCACTTATCAGTCCATGCGCGGTGGTCTGGCGAACGAAGATGCGCCGGGCGTGTACGATGCCCTGCCGTTCCTCATCGCTAACACCAAGCAGCTGATGGGCTATGATGACAGCCAGGAAGAGCCTTACGTGACGATGGACAAGAAACGCGTCGTGGTGCTGGGCGGTGGTGATACCGCCATGGACTGCGTGCGTACGTCAATTCGTCAGGGCGCAACCCATGTGACCTGTGCGTACCGTCGTGATGAAGAGAACATGCCGGGCTCGCGTCGTGAAGTGAAGAATGCGCGCGAAGAAGGTGTGGATTTCAAATTCAACCTGCAACCGCTGAGCATCGAACTGAACGATTCAGGCCGCGTATGTGGCGTGCGTATGGCGCGTACCGAACTGGGCGCACCGGATGCACATGGCCGCCGTCGTGCAGAAATCGTGGCGGGTTCCGAACATGTGATGGAAGCGGATGCCGTGGTGATGGCGTTTGGTTTCCGCCCACACAAAATGGAATGGCTGGCAGCCCATGACGTCGAGCTGGACACGCAGGGACGTATCGTAGCCCCTGAAGGCAGCGACAACGCCTTCCAGACCAGCAACCCGAAAATCTTCGCCGGTGGCGATGCGGTTCGCGGTTCCGATCTGGTCGTCACGGCGATTGCCGAAGGCCGTAAGGCAGCAGAAGGCATCATGAACTTCCTCGAAGTCTGATCTGGTCTGTCGTAAAAACGGGGCTGCCAGCGATGGCAGCCCCGTTTTTTTTAACCGAACGCAATCAGTACAGGCGAAATGAGAGGCCCATGAATTCAGGGCAATAAAAAACCCCGCGAATATCGCAGGGTTTAAGCGTAAAACCGGGCTGAGTCGGGTTGTTATTTCACAACACGCAATGCCGGGCGACCACCGCGTGGCGGAGCCGGCGGCTCATCATCCGGATCTTCTTCAGCCACATCTGGCAAATCGCCATCAATGACTGACATGGTCGGCTCTGTCGGCTCATCCGCGCTCAGGTCGCCGTCAAAGGCGCCTTCAGCTTCATAAGCAGGTTCAGGTTCGAACATGGTACCGGCACCGTTTTCACGGGCGTAAATCGCCAGAACGGCAGCGATCGGTACAAATACGTTACGCGGCACGCCGCCAAAACGGGCGTTAAAGCGTACATCATCGTTACCCAGTTCGAGATTGCCGACAGCACGCGGCGCAACGTTCAGAACGATTTGTCCGTCACGCGCAAACTCCATCGGCACCATCACGCCAGGCATCGTCACGTCAACCACCAGATGCGGGGTTAACTGGTTGTCGAGCAACCAGTCATAAAAAGCCCGCAGCAGATAGGGGCGACGCGGAGACATGTCGGTCATCTCCATACCTTAGCCTCGGGTATGCAAACGCATTTCGCGCTCTGCTTCGGTCAGGGAAGCCAGGAAAGCATCACGTTCGAAGACGCGGGTCATGTAGCCTTTCAGCTCTTTAGAACCGGCACCTGACAGCTCAATGCCCAGCTCTGGCAAACGCCAAAGCAGCGGAGCCAGGTAGCAATCGACCAGGCTGAACTCTTCGCTTTTGAAGTAAGGCATGTACGAGAAGATTGGCGCAATCGCCAGCAGCTCTTCACGCAGTTGCTTACGCGCAGCGTCCGCTTCAGTCGCAGAACCTTGCTCAACTTGACGCATCAGCGAATACCAGTCGTTTTCGATGCGGTGCATCATCAGACGGCTCTCACCACGGGCAACCGGATAAACCGGCATCAGCGGTGGATGCGGGAAACGCTCATCAAGATATTCCATGATGATGCGGGATTCGAACAGGGTCAGCTCACGATCAACCAGCGTAGGCACGGTGCGGTAAGGGTTGAGGTCAATAAGATCCTGCGGCAGGTGATCCATCTCAACCTGCTCGATCTCGACACTGACACCTTTTTCCGCCAGTACGATACGTACTTGATGGCTAAAAATGTCGGTCGGGCCGGAAAACAGCGTCATTACCGAACGTTTGTTGGCAGCGACAGCCATGAAAACCTCCAAGTTTATCTAGAATATTACAGCGAGTTATCGCCAGCCTGCAGTTTTTGTCCCGTAGTTTCATAGACAACCATCGGCAAGGCGAACCCAGCCAGGAAGCGCGGCAACGTCAACTGCTCGGCGAATAGGCACAAAAGTGTGTGATAGTTTACCAGATTTTACGCGGGCTGTGGTGGACGGTGAGACGATTTCGTGGGGAATTGTGTGTCAGGAGATCATTTCCCCTGCGATTGCTGAAAAAAAGGCATAAAAAAACCCGGTGAAGCACCGGGTTTTTGACGCTGATTTTCGTGCCGAAGCACTGAGCTGCAAAGCAGCAGAAAATTAACGTTTGGAGAACTGAGGACGACGACGTGCTTTACGCAGACCGACTTTCTTACGTTCAACCTGACGAGCATCACGAGTAACGAAGCCAGCTTTACGCAGTTCGCCACGAAGATTTTCGTCATATTCCATCAGTGCACGGGTAATACCGTGACGGATAGCACCAGCTTGACCGGAGATACCACCACCTTTAACGGTGATGTACAGGTCGAATTTCTCAACCATGTCGACCAGTTCCAGTGGTTGACGAACTACCATGCGGGCAGTTTCACGACCAAAGTACTGTTCCAGGCTACGCTGGTTAATTACGATGTTACCACTACCCGGTTTGATGAAAACACGAGCGGCGGAGCTTTTGCGGCGACCAGTGCCGTAGTATTGATTTTCAGCCATTGCCTATAATCCCGAATTAAATGTCAAGAACTTGCGGTTGTTGCGCCGCATGAGTGTGCTCGTTACCCGCGTAAACTTTCATTTTGCGGTACATTGCACGACCCAGCGGGCCCTTTGGCAACATGCCTTTAACCGCGAGTTCGATCACGCGTTCAGGACGGCGAGCGATCATCTCTTCAAAGGTCGCTTGCTTGATACCACCGATGTGGCCGGTGTGATGGTAATAAATCTTGTCGTTACGCTTGTTGCCGGTTACAGCAACTTTTTCTGCGTTCAGAACGATGATGTAATCACCAGTATCAACGTGCGGAGTGTATTCCGCTTTATGTTTGCCACGCAGACGGCGAGCCAGTTCAGTGGCCAGGCGACCTAAGGTCTTGCCGGTAGCGTCAACTACGAACCAGTCACGTTGTACGGTTTCCGGTTTAGCTGTAAAAGTTTTCATTAAAAGCTTACCCAATTAAAGTTACACGTTGGCGAACACCCAAACGCCTATATGTTTTTATAAACCACATAAGAACCCAGGTTTATAAAATAAGTATTGGAGGTTCACACGACCATCGTCCAGCAAACCTACCCCTTCGAATAGCCAATGCTGGCACTTATAAAGTTTCGGGAAAAAAACTTTGTAGTAACGTGGGGTCGCAAGATTATAGAGAAGTCTCCTGCAAAGATCGAACCCTTTTTCGACGAAAAGGAAGATTTCCTTCACGACAGCAGAAGGGTTCGCCATGCAGAATGTACTGCGTGTTCTTATATCACAAATCGAGCAAAATATAATCAGCTAAAAATCACGGCAGATGCGGTCGCTTGAGGTATTCCTCACTTTGCATTTCCTGCAGACGGGACAGGCAGCGCTGATACTCGAATTTCAGCCGTTCGCCCTGATAAATCTCAAACATCGGTGCCGCAGCAGAAACCACCAGTTTGACATGACGCTCATAAAACTCATCCACCAGAGCCAGAAAACGTCGCGCCGAATTTTCATTGTCCGCCTTCATCACCGGCACATTGTGCAGCAGCACGCTGTGATAGATTTTTGACAGCGCAATGTAGTCGAGCTGGCTGCGCGCCTCTTCACAAAGCGTATGGAATTCTATCGCCAGCACGCCATCGACGGCGGCAATCGCCCGCATCGGGCGGTGATTCACTTCCAGCGTGACCGCCTCAGTACCCGCCGAACCGCTGTGATTACCGGTCAGTTTTCCCAGCATACTTTGCATGGCGGCCGTCGTATCCCCGCCCGCCGGAGTCAGCCATAAATTGGCCTGAGTCAGCGTACGCAGGCGGTAATCAATCCCGGCATCCACATTCAGGACATCGCAATATTCTTTAATCAGATCGATAGCTGGCAGGAAACGCGCGCGTTGCAGGCCGTTCCGGTAAAGCGAGTCAGGCGGAATGTTGGACGTGGCGATTAACGTGATCCCACGTGCGAACAGCGCCTGTAGCAATGTCGCCAGCAGCATCGCGTCGGTGATATCCGAGACAAAAAACTCATCGAAACACAGCACGTCGGTTTCCGCTTTGAAACGGTCGGCAATCACTTCCAGCGGATCTTCCTGCCCCTGGAGCTGCGTCAGTTCTTCGTGAACGCGCAACATAAAGCGGTGAAAGTGGAGACGAAGTTTGCGCTCGCCCGGCAGACTGTGGAAAAACAAATCCATCAGCCAGGTTTTGCCGCGCCCGACGCCACCCCACATATATAAGCCCTGAACCGGGCGTTGCGTGGTTTTTGGCGCACTTTTGCCAAACAGTCGCCCAAGCAAGCCACCCCGGCTGGTCGCAGGTTCTGCCGCCGGACGGGAAGATAAGGCCTGATAAATAGCGTCGAGCTGGGCAACAGCCTGTTTCTGAACCGCGTCCGGCTGGAACTCGCCAGCATCAACGGCGTTCTGATAAACGAAAAGTGGTGATTTGGGTTGCATCTTAGTTAACGTCCCTGAGAAAAAAATTTTAAGTTTTTCACGTCGTTTAGCCGCTTTTTTGCCGTAGGTTCGCCGCTTTTCCCGGCTGTCTGTGTGCTAAAAAACCATCAGACGGCAGCGATTTTCCCGGCAGGATTCCACTCTGACAAGGTTAACGGTTATAGTGGAGCTATTGCATGACGAATGCGTGTGACAATTACGTTAAAACCATTGTGTAAAAAAGTTAAGTCATAAAAGTTACGTGAAAAAGCCCTGCGGGACAACGAAGTCAAAATAGGAGTCATTATGACCTGGGAGTATGCACTCATTGGATTAGTGGTCGGTATCGCGATTGGTGCGGTAGCGATGCGCTTTGGTAATCGTAAATTACGTGATCAACAAGTCATGAAAAACGAACTGGAGAAAAGCAAAGCCGAACTCGACGAATACCGTCAGGAGCTGGTGGGTCATTTTGCCCGCAGCGCAGAGTTGCTCGATAACATGGCGACAGATTACCGTCAGCTTTATCAGCATATGGCGAAGAGCTCCAACAATCTGCTGCCTGATATGCCAGAGCAGGATAATCCGTTCAACTATCGCCTGACCGGTTCTGAAGCCGATAACGATCAGGTGCCGGTACAAATGCCGCGTGATTATTCTGATGGCGCATCGGGTTTGTTGCGTGGCGAGCGTCCGGTTCGTAAATAACAGACGCTCCTGCCTGCATTATACTCTTTATGCAGGCGTATTTACGGCACATGTTCCGTGCATGTGCCGTTCTCAAGCCCCTTCCCGTGCAGTGAATCATCGTTCTATTGTCCATAACTGACGTCCCTTACAGAAAGCGAGAGAGTTATCGTGATGAAGAAAAAGTCATTTTTGCTCAGTGTGTTAGCTGTTAGCCTTGGATTAACTTTCGCTTCTGCGCCTATGGCGAATGCTGCTTTACCGACACAAGTTCAGGGACAACCTTTGCCAAGCCTGGCACCGATGCTGGATAAAGTGCTGCCGGCCGTCGTGGGCGTTCAGGTTTCCGGCACGCAGCCGCCAAGTGCGGATGTGCCACCGGAATACAAATTCTTCTTTGGTCAGCAAGATCCAGAGCCAAATGCAGGGCCACAGCCTTTTGAAGGTCTGGGCTCGGGCGTTATTATTGATGCCGCTAAAGGCTACGTGCTCACCAACAATCACGTCGTGAATAACGCTGACAAGATCAGCGTTCAGCTCAACGATGGCCGCGAATATAAAGCCAAGCTCATCGGTAAAGACGATCAGTCTGACATCGCCGTCATCCAGCTGATCGATGCGAAAAATCTCACACAAATCACCATGGCTGATTCAGATAATCTGCGCGTGGGCGATTTTGCGGTCGCCGTCGGCAACCCGTTCGGGCTCGGTCAGACCGTGACGTCCGGTATTGTGTCTGCTCTCGGTCGCAGCGGCCTGAACCTTGAAGGGCTGGAAAACTTTATTCAGACCGATGCCTCGATTAACCGCGGCAACTCCGGCGGTGCCCTGCTCGACCTGAAAGGTGAACTGATTGGCATCAATACCGCCATTATTTCTTCCCAGGGTGGCAGCGTTGGTATCGGCTTTGCTATCCCGGTGAATATGGCGAAAAACCTCAGCCATCAGCTGATTGAATTTGGCGAAGTGAAACGTGGCCTGCTGGGGATCCGCGGCAGTGAAATGACGGCGGAACTGGCACAGGCATTTAAACTCGACAGCCAGCGTGGCGCATTCGTCAATGAAGTGCTGCCTGATTCGGCGGCAGCAAAAGCCGGGATTAAATCCGGTGACGTGCTGGTCACACTTCAGGGCAAAAAGCTGAGCAGCTTTGCAGAATTACGTGCAAAAGTCGGTACCGCCGGTCCGGGCGTTACGATGCAGATTGGTTTGCTGCGCGATGGCAAACCGATGACCGTGAACGTCACGCTGGATAAAAGCCCGGCCGTGGAAGTCAGCATTGAGAAACTCAATCCTGCCTTGCAGGGTGTGACACTCAGCGATCCGGCAGATAAAAATGCTAAAGGCGTGCATGTCGATGACGTGAAGAAAGGCACACCGGCTGATCAGATAGGTCTGCAAAAAGACGATGTGATTATCGGCGTAAACCGTGAGCCGCTTGAGAATCTTGCCGCCTTCCGCAAAATTCTGGAAAGCAAACCGGACCTGATTGCGCTGAGCATTGTGCGTAAAGGGCAGAATATCTACTTATTCATGCCGTAAAGCGTTGAAAATCGGACGCAGGTGCTGCTGCGTCCGATTAACTCATGCTATTCTTCCCTCACTTTTTATCTCGCATCCCATACACCCATGTTTGTTAAGCTATTGAGATCCGCTGTTATCGGCCTGATTGTTGCTGGCATTTTGCTGGCGGCGGTACCTATGTTGCGTAAAAACATCACAGACCCGCTGTTCGAACGCAATTTCACCCAAACCAGCGAAGAACCTGTCAGCTATAACTCGGGCGTTCGTCACGCGGCTCCTGCCGTCGTGAACGTCTATAACCGCAACATGGGCAACAGTTCGCAAAACGAACTGGCCATTCGCACGCTGGGTTCCGGCGTTATCATGAATGACAATGGCTATATCCTGACCAACAAACATGTCATTAATAATGCCGATCAGATCATCGTGGCGCTACAAGATGGCCGCGTATTTGAAGCCTTGCTGGTGGGTTCTGACAGCCTGACTGACCTGGCTGTACTCAAAATCAACGCCGGTAATCTGCCGGTGATCCCGATTAATTCACACCGGACTCCGCATGTCGGTGATGTCGTGATGGCGATTGGTAACCCGTATAACCTCGGGCAGACCGTCACACAAGGCATTATCAGTGCCACCGGTCGTATCGGTCTGAGCCCGTCCGGTCGCCAGAACTTCCTGCAAACCGATGCCTCAATCAACCAGGGGAACTCCGGCGGTGCGCTGGTGAACTCACTGGGTGAGCTGATGGGGATTAATACGCTGTCATTTGACCAGAGTAATGACGGTGCGACGCCGGAAGGCATTGGCTTTGCAATCCCGACAGCGCTGGCCACCAAAGTGATGGGCAAGCTTATTCGTGATGGTCGCGTCATTCGCGGTTATATCGGCATCAGCGGCCGCGAGGTATCGCCTCTGCACGGGCCGAACAGCGGACTGGATCGCATTCAGGGGATTGTGGTTAATGAAGTCACCCCGAACGGTCCGGCGGCAAATGCGGGTATGCAGGTGCGCGATGTGATTGTTAACGTGAATAATAAACCGGCTGTTTCCGCGATTGAGACGATGGATCAGGTTGCGGAAGTCCGCCCTGGCACGGTGATCCCAGTTAAAATCATTCGGGACGGCCAGCAGCTGACCTTGCAGGTCACCGTGCAGGAATATCCTGATCACTGATAGCCGTTGAACACACAAAAAAAGCCGGAAAGGTCTCCCCTTCCGGCTTTTTTATTGCGTCAGGCTCAGGAATTACTCGCCTTTAAAACGCTCGATTTTTGCACCCAGCTGACGCAGTTTATCTTCGATACGCTCATAGCCACGATCAATGTGATAAATACGGTCAACGACGGTCACGCCTTCTGCGATACAACCGGCCAGAACCAGGCTGGCGGAAGCGCGCAAATCGGTCGCCATCACCTGAGCGCCAGACAGTTTTTCAACGCCATGACAAATCAGAGTGCTGCCTTCGATTTCAGCGTGAGCGCCCATACGGATCAGCTCAGGAATATGCATGAAACGGTTTTCGAAGATGGTTTCAGTGATAACACCTGTGCCTTCAGCCACCAGGTTCAGCAGGCTGAACTGTGCCTGCATGTCAGTCGGGAAGCCCGGATGCGGCGCAGTACGGAACGTTACCGCTTTGGCACGTTTGCCATGCATGTCGAGACTGATCCAGTCTTCGCCCACTTCGATTTCAGCGCCAGCTTCACGCAGTTTCGCCAGAACGGCATCCAGCGTATCAGGACGGGCTTCACGGCAGACAATTTTGCCACCGGAAATCGCCGCCGCCACCAGGAAAGTCCCGGTTTCAATACGGTCAGGCACTACGCGATAAACACCGCCACCCAGACGTGCAACGCCTTCGATGGTAATTCTGTCGGTGCCCGCGCCGGTGATTTTCGCGCCCAGCGTATTCAGGAAATTCGCAGTATCAACGATTTCCGGCTCACGTGCGGCGTTTTCAATAATGGTGGTGCCTTCGGCCAGTGTGGCGGCACTCATGATGGTGACTGTCGCGCCAACGCTGACTTTATCCATCACGATGTGTGCGCCTTTCAGCCGACCGTCTACGGACGCTTTCACGTAGCCTTCTTCCAGCACGATCGTTGCGCCCAGTTGTTCCAGACCGGTGATGTGCAGGTCAACAGGACGTGCGCCGATAGCACAACCGCCCGGCAGGGAAACTTCGCCACGACCAAAACGCGCCACCAGCGGACCCAGCGCCCAGATGGAAGCACGCATGGTTTTCACCAGATCGTACGGCGCACAAAACTCGTTTACCGCACTGGCATCCACAAAGACCGAACCGTTACGTTCGATTTTGGTGCCCAGCTGGCTCAGCAGTTTGATGGTGGTATCGATATCTTTCAGGTGAGGAACGTTCTGGAGTTCAACAGGTTCTTCAGCAAGCAGTGCGGCAAACAAAATAGGAAGTGCTGCATTTTTTGCACCAGAGATAGTGACTTCGCCGCTTAGACGAGTCCCACCCTGTACACGAAATTTATCCATTATGACTGCTCTCTATTCATTTAAACGACAGGTCAGATATGAGGAAGCTGCCGGAACTCCGGCAGTCTTATAAACCGCTCAGTTTACGGTCACGCGCCCATTCTTCAGGGGTATAAGCCTTGATAGACAGTGCGTGGATTCGGTTGTCGGCGATGTATTCCATCAGCGGGGCGTAAACGGTCTGTTGTTTTTTCACGCGGCTCATGCCATCAAACATCGCACCAACGACAATGGCCTGAAAATGACTGCCATCGCCAGTAATGTGGGCTTCGTCCAGTGCCAATGCGTTCATCAGCACATCTTTAATTTCACTCGTTTCCATAGGGGATCTATTCTTCTGAAGAATCATAACAGCCCGATATCTTATAGGGATCGGCGCAATTCTTAAACCACGAAAAAGCCCCTGAGCAAGAGTTTCGCACAGGGGCTTTGGAGAGCGTCAGGCGACGGTACGTCTTCAGCCGCCTAACTTACCGGAACTGCTGGCTTATTTGCTCAGGCAGCCGGAATAATGTCCTGCAGATTGTAGAGCGCAATCAGAGTATTCAGTCTGTCGGTGATACCAGCCACCGTCAGAGAAACGCCCTGCTGGCTGGCCTCTTCACGCAAATGCACTAACAGCGCCAGACCGGAAGAATCCACACGCTCCAGCCCGGAAACATCCAGACAGGTAATCCCGGACATCAGCTTTTTGCGCGCATCCCAGAAGGGGACCAGCGTTTCGCGATCCAGTTCACCGTGCAACGTCAGTCGCGGCGGCTGCGATTCCCAGCGCAATGCTTCACTCATTTTTTATCCAGGGTAATCGGTTCTGCAGCAGCTTGTTTCAGACGCGCAGTCAGACCATCAATCCCTTTCTGACGCAGGATATCCGCCCATTCGTTTTGCTTGGTCGAAATCATACTGACGCCTTCGGCGATCATGTCGTATGCCTGCCATTCGCCGGTACGGCTGTTTTTACGCCACTGGAAATCCAGACGTACTGGCGGACGACCGTTCGGATCGGTAATGGTCACGCGGATAGCAATGATGTCTTTATCTGCGTAAGACTGTTCCGGCTGTACGGTATAATTCTGGCCGTTGTACATCGCCAGCGCCTGACCATAAGCCTGTTGCAGATAGTCAGAGAACGCGGCGAAATACGCCTCACGTTGTGCAGGGGTCGCCTGTTGATAGTAGCGACCTAACACCAGCGCACCGGCGTATTTGATCTGCACGTACGGCAGCAGTTCTTCACGCACGATCTGGCGCAGGTAGTTAGGATCCTGCTTGATTTTCGGCTGTTCGGTTTTGAGGCGGGTGAAGGTTTTGTTCGCCGCTTCATTCATCACGCTGTAAGGGTTGGTTTTATCAACCGCGGCATTGGCCAGCGGAGCCATAACCACCAGCAGTGCGGCGATCACTAAACGTTTAAACATAATCATTTCCTCTTTGATGGAGAATCCGTAGTAGCAAGTTCTTAATGAGCAGCCGGTTGTGGAGCCGTGTTAGCGTCTGGCGCAGGGGCAGAATCGCCCGCGGGTGCTGCGGTCGCAGACCCTGCATCCGGATCCGCTTTCCCGTCGCCGCTCTTATAAAGGAACTGGCCAATCAGGTCTTCGAGAACCAGCGCCGATTTGGTGTCCTGAATGACGCCACCGTTTTTAAGGATAGTCGTTCCCATGTCAGGGTCTTCAAAACCAATGTTCAGCGCCAGGAATTGCTCGCCCAGTAAACCCGAGGTGCGGATAGCCAGCGTACTGGTACTCGGGATCTGGTTGTACTTCTGGTCAATATCCATTTCTACGCGTGGGGAATAGTTTTTATCAAGCGATATGCTGCTGACGCGACCAATCACCACACCGCCGACTTTGACCGGAGAACCGCTTTTCAGGCCGCCGATATTGTCGAAGTCCGCAGAAATGCGGTAAGTCGGGTCAGAGCCGATAGAACGGATGTCGGCCACTTTCAGGCACAGGAATAACACCGCAATCAGTGCGATGATCAAAAATGCGCCTACCCAGATTTCACTCTTTTTCGTTTGCATGGTTTAATTTCCAAACATCAGTGCTGTCAGCACAAAATCCAATCCCAGCACCGCCAGTGACGAATGCACCACAGTACGTGTCGTTGCCCGGCTGATCCCTTCGGACGTCGGTATCGCATCATAGCCATTGAACAACGCAATCCAGGTCACGGTGATAGCGAAAACAAGGCTTTTAATCAAGCAGTTAAGCAGGTCAGTCCGCCAGTCTACGGAAGTTTGCATCGCTGACCAGAAGAATCCGCTATCGATGCCTTTCCAGTCCACGCCGACCAGCGATCCGCCCCAGATCCCGACTGCGACAAAAATCGCCGTCAGCAGAGGCATGGAAATCAGGCCAGCCCAGAAACGCGGTGCCACAACGCGGCGCAGCGGATCGATAGCCATCATTTCCAGACTGGAAATTTGCTCGGTGGCCTTCATCAGCCCCAGCTCAGCGGTCAGGGCTGAACCCGCACGACCAGCAAACAGCAGCGCCGTCACCACAGGACCCAGCTCACGCAGCAGGGAAAGCGCCACCATCATACCGAGGCTGGCCTCAGCGCTGTAGGTGGTTAAAATCAGGTATCCCTGCAAGCCCAGTACCATGCCGATAAACAGGCCGGAAACCAGGATGATCAGCAGGGAAAGCACGCCAACGCTGTAGAGCTGCTTGATCAGCAGCGGCCATTGTTTGGCAAATTGCGGCTTACCGACCAACGCCCGAAAGAGCATCAGACCGGCACGGCCAAAAGACGCACAGGTGTTTATTCCACGGCGCCCGACAGAGGCTAAGGCCCTATTTATTTTCAAAACAAGGTACATTTATCAGGAACTCCATTATCCGAGCAGCTCGGTTTTGTAATCACCGGCAGGAAAACGGAAAGGCACCGGTCCGTCGGCAATACCGTCGAGGAACTGGCGAACTCGCGGATCAGGGTTATTTTGCAATTCCTCTGGTGTACCTTCAGCAATGACATGCTGTGCCGCCACAATATACGCATAATCCGCAATACTGAGTACTTCAGGTACGTCATGAGAGACGACGATACACGTCACGCCCAGCGCATGGTTAAGTTCATCGATAAGCTTCACCAGCACGCCCATAGTGATCGGATCCTGACCCACAAAAGGCTCATCAAACATGATGAGTTCCGGATCAAGCGCAATCGCACGCGCCAGCGCTACACGACGCGCCATCCCGCCAGACAACTCAGCAGGCATCAGGTCGCCGGCACCGCGTAACCCTACCGCTTCGAGTTTCATGGTCACGGTGCTGCGCAGCAGTTCTTCCGGTAATTTACTGTGCTCACGCAACGGAAATGCCACATTCTCGAACACGGTCAGGTCAGTAAACAATGCACCGGACTGAAACAACATGCTCATTTTCTTGCGGGATTCGTACAGCTTACGGCGTGACAACGTCGGAATGTTGTCTCCGTCGAACCAGATTTCCCCACGACTGGGCGCAAGCTGCCCGCCGATCAGGCGCAGCAAGGTGGTTTTACCGATCCCCGAAGGCCCCATAATGGCGGTGACTTTGCCGCGTGGCACGGTCATATTGATCTCTTCGAAAATGGGACGATCGCCGCGCACGAAGCTCATGCCCTTGATCTCAACCAGATTCGATTCGCTTTGACTCATTCAGTTTATCCCTTCGGAATACTTTCGCTAAGAATACGTCTGACCCAGATGGGGTGTCGTATAACTTTGGTATTTTTACAAAAACTTACCCCGGTTTCGTTACCAAAGTTGCCATCGTTTTACTTTTCCGCCCCAGACGGTCAAAATCGATGAATTATCATTTTAAATTAAAAGCCTTCATCGTCTAACATACAGGAACCTGCAGGCCTTGTTTTCAGAGAAAATGTTGCCTTAGCTCATGTTGACGAAGGAATCGCCTGCCTGCAAAGGCAACGAACCTCGCATTATACCCAATAAAGGATGTTTCATGCTTCTCGCTATCGTACTGATGATTGTCGGCTTGTTACTGTTAGTTTACGCCGCCGATCGTCTGGTGTACGGAGCCGCAGTGTTGGCACGCTCAATAGGCATACCTCCGCTGGTGATTGGCATGACCGTCGTCGGCGTCGGAATATCTCTCCCGGAACTGGTGGTTTCTACCACAGCCGCCATCAATGATCAGATGGATTTGGCCGTCGGAAACGCAATTGGTTCGAATATCATTAATATTCTTCTGATTTTGGGCGGTGCAGCCCTGATTCATCCACTTTCCGTTCGTTCTGATATATTACGCCGCGAACTCCCTTTATTGTTACTGGTCACAGCACTCTGTGGTTTTGTGCTAAGTGACGGAGAACTCAGCCGGTTTGACGGCATTCTGCTGCTGGCCAGTGCCGCCGTGTTTATGATGCTGGTGATAAAAATCGCCCGCGCGGCCGAAAAAGAAGGGCTGGATACGCTGACGTACGAACAGATGTCCGAACTTCCTCAGGACAGCAGCAACACCGTGGCATTTCTGTGGCTGGCACTGGGCTTTATCATCATGCCGCTGGCGTCGGGCATGATTGTCGACAACAGTACAGTGATTGCCCGTTACTTTGGCGTCAGCGAACTGGTGATTGGCCTGACGGTCATCGCCATCGGCACCAGCCTGCCGGAACTCGCGACGTTTATCGCCGGTGCCATTAAGGGCGAAGATGATATCGCACTGGGCAATATCATTGGTGCGAATATTTTTAATACCTGTCTGGTGCTGGGATTACCCGCGCTGGTTGCGCCAGGCTCGTTCAACCCGGACGCGTTTCATCGCGATTACTGGGTCATGCTGGCGGTCAGTATCGTGCTTTCCGGGCTGTGCCTGATGCGTAAACACCGTATCGGCCATCTCGCCGGCGCACTGTTACTGTGTGGATTTATCGCCTATATGGCGGTTCTGTTCCTGTTACCGGACAGCATTGCCTTCTGAACTTTGTCAGGAACTGACTATGGCTAACGTTAACTTCGCCTCCGACTTTGATTTTCAGGCCGTCGGGCGTGATGTGCTGAAAACAGAACGTGAAGGACTTGAGCAGTTAGATCAATACATTAACGGCGATTTTACCCGTGCATGCGAAAAAATCTTCGCCTGCAACGGCAAAGTCGTCGTGATGGGCATGGGCAAATCCGGCCACATTGGTCGCAAGATGGCAGCGACCTTTGCCAGCACCGGCACACCGGCTTTCTTTGTCCATCCGGGCGAAGCCAGCCACGGTGATCTGGGCATGGTGTCGAAACAGGACGTTGTGATCCTGATTTCCAATTCCGGCGAAGCACATGAAATTCTCGGGCTGATCCCGGTACTCAAACGTCTGGACATCACGCTTATCTGCATGACGTCTAATCCGGAAAGCACCATGGGCAAAGCGGCTGATGTGCATCTTTGCGTGAAAGTCCCCAAAGAAGCCTGCCCGCTGGGTCTGGCACCGACCAGCAGCACCACGGCGGTATTGGTCATGGGCGATGCGCTGGCGGTGGCTTTACTGGAAGCTCGCGGTTTCACACCCGAAGATTTCGCCCTTTCCCATCCGGGCGGAGCACTGGGTCGCAAGCTCTTACTGCGCGTGAGCGATATCATGCACACCGGTGATGAAATTCCGCATGTCAGCCGTGACGCTTCTTTGCGTGATGCCTTGCTGGAAATCACCCGCAAGAATCTCGGCATGACGGTTATCTGCAACGATCTGATGCGAATCGAAGGTATCTTTACCGATGGTGATTTACGCCGCATCTTCGATATGGGCGTTAACATCAACGAAGCCTCGATTGCCGATGTCATGACGACCGGGGGTATCCGCGTCCGCCCTTCTCTTCTGGCGGTGGATGCGCTGAATTTAATGCAGGAAAAAAACATAACCTGCGTGATGGTTGCTGATGGTGACCAGTTGCTGGGTGTGTTACATATGCACGACATGCTGCGCGCTGGCGTAGTTTAATTGAGGAATCCCCTGAATGAGTAATAGCGCAGCCCTGGTGGAAACTTGCTACGGTCCGGTCAGCACGCAAGTGCTGGAACGGGCGAAAGCTATCCGCCTGCTGATTTGCGATGTAGATGGCGTGATGTCTGATGGCCTGATCTACATGGGAAATCAGGGAGAAGAGCTGAAAAGTTTTAACGTTCGCGACGGTTACGGTATCCGCTGCCTGCTGACTTCGGACATTGAGGTCGCGATTATTACAGGCCGCAATGCGAAATTACTGGAAGATCGCGCTGAAACCCTCGGTATACGCCACTTGTACCAGGGACAATCGGATAAGCTTTTGGCCTTCCGCGAACTGTTAGATACACTGTCTTTGCGGGCCGAAGAAGTGGCCTACATCGGTGATGACCTGATCGACTGGCCGGTTATGGCTGAAGTTGGTCTTTCCGTGGCCGTTCAGGACGCGCATCCCATCCTGTTGCCGAAAGCGCATTATGTCACCCGAATTGCCGGCGGACGTGGTGCAGTACGCGAATTGTGCGATTTGATTTTACTGGCACAGGGTAAGCTGGAGGACGCCAAAGGGCTGTCGATATGAGTAAAACAAGACTTTGGATTATTCTGGCGCTGACAGCCATCGTTCTGGTGCTGATCGGCTGGTCAATGTCTGACAACAGCGATGACGTCCAGCCGGCGGTCAACGATCAGGATCCGACCTACCAGAGCTCCCACACCGTCACGATGGTGTACGATCCGCTGGGTAGCCTGACGTATAAACTGGTTTCAGATCAGGTGAAATATTACACCACTGATCAGGTGACATGGTTTACTAATCCGGTAGCGACCATGTACGACAAGAACAAAGTCCCGACGTGGGTGCTGCATTCTGACAAGGCCAAGCTGACTCAGGATAAAATGCTCTATCTTTACGGGCATGTGCAGGCAGACAGCCTGACACCTGAGACTTCTCAGTTGCAAAGAATCAAAACGGACAATGCACGGGTTAACCTGACGACACAGGACGTTGCCTCAGATGATGAAGTAACGCTTTATGGCACAGGTTTTACATCTAACGGCATGAAAATGCGTGGTAATCTGCGTGATAAAACAGCAGAGCTGATCGAAAAGGTAACGACCTCTTATGAAATTCAAAGCAAAAAATAAAATCCGTAATCTCCTCATCGTCAGCTCATTGTTAGCCGTCAGCGTTCCGGCATTCGCCCTGAAAGATGACACGACCAAACCGATTACCATTGATTCGGCTAATCAGGCGCTGGACGTGAACACCAATACCGCGACCTTTACCGGTAATGTGGTGGTAAACCAGGGTACGATCCAGGTTAAAGCGGACAAAGTTGTCGTCATTCGCCCGCAAGGCGTTTCCGGCAAAGAAGTGGTTGAAGGTTACGGTAACCCAGTGACCTTCTATCAGATGCAGGACAACGGCAAGCCGGTAAAAGGCCATGCGCAGAAAGTCCGCTATGAAGTGGAAAACGATCTGGTGACCCTGACCGGTAATGCTTACCTTGAACAGCTCGACAGCAACGTGAAAGGCGACCGTATTACTTATCTGGTGCAGAAACAGCAAATGGAAGCCTTCAGTGATAAAGGCAACCGTGTGACGACCGTTCTGGTTCCTTCGCAGCTGCAACAGAAAACACCTGCAGCGGCGGGCCAGCCGACCAAAAAGAGTAACTGATTTTTATGGCTAAATTAATCGCAGAGAATCTGGCAAAAGCCTACAAAGGCCGCAAGGTCGTTGAAGATGTCAGCCTGATGGTCAACTCCGGCGAAATCGTCGGGTTATTAGGGCCAAACGGTGCCGGTAAAACTACGACGTTTTACATGGTCGTCGGCATTGTGCAGCGTGATGCAGGCCGTATTATCGTCGATGACGAAGACATCAGCTTGTTGCCATTGCATACCCGCGCCCGTCGCGGTATTGGCTATCTTCCTCAGGAAGCGTCCATTTTCCGCCGCCTCAGCGTGTTTGATAACCTGATGGCCGTGTTGCAGATCCGCGACGATCTGAACAAAGAACAGCGTAACGATCGTGCCAATGAACTGATGGAAGAGTTCCATATTTCTCATTTGCGCGATAACCTCGGTCAGTCACTGTCCGGTGGTGAACGCCGTCGTGTTGAAATCGCCCGTGCGCTGGCGGCGAACCCTAAATTCATCCTGCTGGATGAACCGTTCGCCGGTGTTGACCCGATTTCAGTTATCGACATCAAAAAAATCATTGAGCATTTGCGTGACAGTGGCCTCGGCGTACTGATCACCGACCATAACGTTCGCGAAACGCTCGACGTGTGTGAACGCGCTTACATCGTCAGTCAGGGCAAGTTAATCGCCCACGGCACGCCAGCCGATATTCTTGCTGATGAACAAGTTAAACGCGTTTATCTTGGTGAAGAATTCCGTCTGTGATCTGTGCCGCCGGAACCGTGCCTGTTTCGCCTTAAAATGAAACAGGCCGTCTCTGACAGAAGTGTTGCCGTTTTCACTCATCAACGGAAATAAAGCCAAGATATGAAGCAAGGTTTGCAACTCAGATTCAGCCAACAACTGGCAATGACTCCACAGTTACAACAGGCCATCCGCCTGTTGCAATTGTCCACGCTTGAGCTCCAACAGGAGATCCAACTCGCGCTGGAGAGCAACCCTCTGCTGGAACAAACCGACCTTCATGAAGAAATCGACTCGGTAGAAACCACCGACAGCGAAGGGTTAGATACCCGCGAAGCGCTCGAGCAAAAAGACATGCCCGAAGAGCTGCCGCTGGATGCGACCTGGGATGAAATCTATACCGCGGGCACGCCTTCCGGCACCGGTAATGATTACAGCGACGACGAGCTGCCGATTTATCAGGGTGAAACCACCCAGACTCTTCAGGATTACCTGATGTGGCAGGTCGAGCTGACGCCGTTCTCAGATACTGATGCGGCGATTGCGACGTCCATTGTCGATGCGGTCGATGACACCGGTTACCTCACCGTTTCTCTTGACGACATTCTGGAAAGCATCGGGGATGAAAACGTCACGATGGACGAAGTGGAAGCCGTGCTCAAACGCGTACAGCGTTTTGACCCGGTCGGCGTGGCCGCGCGCGACCTGCGCGACTGCCTGCTGATCCAGCTTTCCCAGTATGCGACCGACACGCCTTTCATCACCGAAGCCCGTCTTATCATCAGCGAACATCTGGATTTGCTGGCGAACCATGATTTCCGCGCACTTATGCGATCAACCCGGTTAAAAGAAGATACACTGAAAGGAGCGATGCTCCTGATCCAGTCTCTTGATCCGCGTCCGGGCCAGTCGATCAACACCGGCGAATCCGAATACGTGATCCCGGATGTGCTGGTGCGCAAAGTGTCAGGAGTCTGGACGGTTGAACTCAATTCGGACAGCATTCCGCGTCTGAAGATTAACCAGCAGTACGCCGCGATGGGGAATTCCGCACGCAGCGACAGCGACGGGCAGTTTATCCGCAGCAATCTGCAGGAAGCCAAATGGTTAATCAAAAGCCTGGAAAGCCGTAACGACACGCTGTTGAAAGTCACGCGCTGTATCGTTGAGCAGCAGCAGGCGTTCTTTGAACTGGGTGAAGAATTTATGAAACCTATGGTGCTGGCCGATATCGCCAGCGCCGTAGAAATGCACGAATCGACGATTTCACGCGTCACGACGCAGAAGTTTCTGCACAGCCCGCGTGGCATTTTCGAACTGAAGTATTTCTTTTCCAGCCATGTCAGTACAGACAGCGGCGGCGAGGCATCGTCAACCGCCATCCGGGCGCTGGTGAAGAAATTAATCGCAGCGGAGAATCCTGTAAAACCGCTCAGTGACAGTAAGTTAGCGACCCTGCTTTCCGATCAGGGAATTATGGTTGCACGACGAACCGTCGCCAAATACCGAGAGTCTTTGTCCATCCCGCCCTCAAACCAACGTAAACAGTTAGTTTGACCTCAACAGAGAAGGAAGACATTATGCAGCTCAACATTACCGGACATCACATTGAGATCACGGATCCCCTGAGAGAGTTCATCACGTCGAAGCTGGCCAAGCTAGAGCAGTATTTCGACAGGATTAATCAGGTGTATGTGGTGTTGAGCGTGGAAAAGGTGCAAAAAGTTGCCGAAGCGACTTTGCATGTGAATGGAGGCGAGTTACATGCCACCTCGGAACATCAGGATATGTACGCAGCGATTGACGGACTGGTTGATAAACTGGCCCGCCAGCTGAATAAACATAAAGACAAACTGAAACAGCACTGACATTCATGTAGCCAACCCTGTGCTACAAACCTTCGGGCATCGGCTTGTGACCTTCGGGAAACGAGCCGATATAGCTTTAAGGGTGAAACAGCGCAAAAGTGAAAGATGACATGATCAACGATATAGCAATGCAATTAACGTCGGTGCTTAATGCCGAATGCACCAAAAGCGGCGTTCATTGCGCCAGCAAAAAACGCGCACTGGAAATCATCAGCGAACTGGCCGCCAGACAACTGAATTTGTCGCCACAGGTGATTTTCGACGCTATTTTGACCCGTGAACGCATGGGCAGCACCGGGATCGGTGCCGGGATCGCCATCCCGCACGGTAAGCTGGAAGAAGATACGTTACGTGCCGTCGGCGTGTTCATTCAGCTGGAACAACCGATCGCTTTTGATGCCATCGATAATCAGCCGGTAGACTTACTTTTTGCCTTGCTGGTACCGGCAGATCAATGTAAAACCCATTTACATACATTATCTTTGGTGGCTAAGAAATTAGCTGATAAAACAGTGTGTCGCCGCCTTCGTGGTGCGCAGAGCGATGAAGAACTGTTCCAGATAATGACTGAAAACGAATAAATTGCTGATTCCCGGTACGGTGCCGGGAAAATGAATTCTGAACACTGAATGCCAGGGGAGTGACACCATGGTGCTGATGATTGTCAGCGGCCGTTCCGGTTCCGGGAAATCGGTTGCCCTACGGGCATTGGAAGACATGGGTTTTTACTGTGTGGATAACCTGCCGGTGGTGTTATTGCCGCAGCTTGCCCAGACCCTCGTTGAACGTAATACGTCAGCGGCCGTCAGCATCGACGTGCGTAACATGCCGGAAACCCCGGAAGTTTATGAGTACGCGATGTCACAACTGCCGGAGAGCTTCTCACCGCAGCTGTTGTTCCTTGATGCCGACCGCAACACGCTGATCCGCCGCTACAGCGACACCCGTCGTCTGCACCCGCTTTCCAGCAAAAATCTCTCCCTCGAAAGTGCCATTGATGAAGAAGCCGACTTGCTCGAGCCTCTGCGTTCGTCTGCTGATCTCATCATCGACACGTCCGAAATGTCCGTTCACGAACTGGCAGAAATGCTGCGTACCCGCCTGCTGGGTAAACGCGAACGTGAACTGACGATGGTCTTCGAATCCTTTGGTTTCAAACACGGCATTCCGATTGATGCAGATTACGTGTTCGACGTACGTTTTCTGCCGAACCCGCACTGGGATCCGAAACTGCGTCCGATGACCGGCCTCGACAAACCCGTGGCGGCGTTCCTCGACCGTCATACCGAAGTGCACAACTTTATCTACCAGACCCGCAGCTACCTTGAACAATGGCTGCCGATGCTGGAAACCAACAACCGCAGCTATCTGACCGTCGCCATTGGTTGTACCGGCGGTAAACACCGTTCGGTGTATATCGCAGAGCAACTGGCCGACTATTTCCGTTCCCGCGGGAAGAACGTGCAATCCCGCCATCGCACGCTGGAAAAACGTAAATCATGACGGTAAAACAAACGGTAGAAATCAAAAACCGGTTAGGGATGCATGCCCGTCCGGCGATGAAGTTGTTTGAACTGGTGCAGAGCTTTAAATCAGAAGTGATGCTGCGCAACGGCACAGGCATTGAAGCGGAAGCCAGCAGCGTGATCGCGCTGCTGATGCTTGATTCCCCGAAAGGTCAGAAAATCGAAATCGAAGCCACCGGCCCCGATGAAGAACAGGCGCTGACGGCAGTGGTAAATCTGATCAATTCAGGATTTGACGAAGACTAAGCCCCTTCACTCGTAGCCATAGTCATTGGCGTTGCAGCAAGCGAGAGACAAATCGGTCAGGAACCGATTTGAACAGCGCTCGCGCTGGCCCGCAGGGTGAGCCTCAGGTACGAGGCTCATTAATCCCGATGAGCTGACATCAGTCAGTGATTCGGGTGAACGAACGCCGCTGCGGCGTCAAGGACGCAGGCTAAATGCGGCTTAAACAGTCGATTGCAATGGCCTTGAAGCTTTCAAAATTCTCACTGCTCAGCAAACGGCTCATCGACCGTTCCCGCACAAACGTCACGAACAAATCGTAAATCGCCATCGCTTCTTCGTAATCCGCCTTACTGATCGCCAGCAGGAAAATCACGTGCGCGGTTTCCCCTTCTCCCCAGGCAATGCCCTGCGGCGAGAGCAGCGTAATCACCACGGTTTTCTTCGCCAGCAGTCCCAGAGAGTGCGGCAGCGCAATCCCCTCGCCCAGCATGGTTGAGACAATCTCCTCACGCTCGACCACCGACGGGTAAAACGCCTGATCGACATATCCTTCTTCTTCCAGCTGTGAACACACATGGCGGAACAATTCCGCCTGCGTCATCGGCTCGTTGACGATCATGAAGTGTTTTTCGTCGAAGAATTTTTCCAGCATATACGGGCGCGTACGATCGACCAGCACCAGCTTACCGAGCTGTTCCATCTGGTATTCGGTCGGGAAAGGCGACAACACCACCACCGGCTTATTCTTCTCGGTGATGCGGGCGTTGGAAATAATAAAATCTTCGTCGATATGCTCCAGCTGCTCGTAATCACGCAGCGAAACCACCTGTTTCATCACCAGTTGCGGATACTTACGGTTAATCTGTGCCTGGATCATGCGGATGGTTGAATTGCCGGTGTCGCACACCAGCATCACCTGCGGATGCCGCTGGTAACCGATATTGTAATGCCGCTCCAGCCCGACGCCGATATGCAGCACCAGAAAACCAATCTCGTTTTCACTCAGCGTATAGGGCGTGTATTTTCCCCAGCTGGAGACCGCCGCCAGCGTGACGTCATAGGCCATCGGGTAATGCTGTTTGATATTGTTCAGCAGCGGATTCGGGATATTTATCTGATATTTCACCCGCGTAATCATGGTCTTAATGTGCGTTAGCAGGTCAGCACGCAGTTGCTTATCGCCCTGCAAATCATAGTTATAGTGCGAATTGATATACGACAGAATGTAATCGACCAGCGCTTCGTCATCGTCGGCATTAATGTCGGTCGGCAGAATTTGCTGCACGCGGCGGGCGGCGATATTTACCCGCAGATAAGCTTCCTCAGAGGCCGGAATTTCCTTGCCGACCAGATTTCTGAGCTCAGCCGCCAGACGCACGGAAACCTGCTTCACCGCCGGGTCTCCGTCTTCTGCATCAAAATCGGTCAGCGGATAACCGCCGGTAATGCGTTTGATCGCCACCGCGCAGTACAAGATCAGATACTGCTCGCCCTCATCGGTCAGCTGAACAGAAGACTGCGTCAGCACCTGATGCATAAAGCGTGTCAGCGGCACCAGCGCTTCCGGCTCCAGACTTTCCGCCTTCAGCAGCGGATTCGCCTGTTCTTCGGCATCCAGCTGGAACAGCAGATCGGTCAGACAGGCGCGGATCGCCAGTTCTGCACCGAACAGTTTCATACCGTAGCGCGGTTTGGTTTCGATATTCAGGTGATAGCGAGCCAGATGCTCCCTCACCTCAGCCATATCATTTTGCAGGGTTCCCCGGCTGACAAACCATTCATCGGCCAGATCTTCCAGCTTCAATGAAAAAGCTGAGGTCAAAAAGCGGATCAGCAACGTTTTCACCCGCTCAGCGGCAGTGCGCGGCGTCGGATTCGGTTTGCGTTGCGTCGATTGCTGTAACGTTGAGAAAAGCGTCTGATCGTCAATCCGCAGCTGATACCCGCTGCCACGGTTGTGAACAAACGTCGCACCAAAATCGGCGATGATTTCATTCAGCGCAGTAATATCGGCACGCACCGTGCGCGTCGAAACGGACAGACGTTTTGCCAGTTCATCCTGAGGAAGGGTTTCGGTTTGCAGCGCATCAAACAGTTGCGCCAGACGTTGATTGGGAAATCTCACCATTGTTCTTCCATATTATTGCGGATACGCCCTCTGCGCAGTCACCGGTAAAGTTTCCACGCAGATGGTTTAGTTCAGACGCAGTACGTTATCAGGGCGCAATCACCATCTGTGACGGACTGCCCACAGCCACATAATCATCAACGAATGACAGTTTGCCGTTTTCGCCAGAAACCTTGAATCTGGTGATGTTATCGCTTCGTTGATTCATTGCGTAAATATATTTGCCGTCCGGTGACAACGTCAGCGTTCGTGGATAATCGCCACGCGTCCAGGTTTCATCACTCCAGGTCATTGCGCCTTCGCCGGTCACATTAATCTGCGCGATGCTGTTATGCAGACGGTTCGCCACGTACAGATGCCTGCCGTCTTTGCTCAGCACAATCCCTGCCGCAAAGTTGGTGCCTTTGAAACCGGCCGGCAGCGATGACAGACTGTGCAACTCCGTCAGCGTGCCTTGGGTGGTATCAAAGCGATAACTGGTCAGGGTAGAGGATTCCTCGTTGATCAGGAAAACCACTTTACCGTTCGGATGGAACACAAAATGGCGCGGTCCTGCCCCTTCTGAAGAGGCCTTGATGAACGGCGGATCGTTGGCCTCCAGCACGCCGGTTTCGCTGTTGAGTTTCCACTGATAGATCCGGTCAAGTCCGAGATCGGTGGAGAACACAAATTTGCCGGAAGGATCGGTGGCGATCATATGTGCGTGCGGCCCGTTATGGTCGCTGATGGCAAAACTGCCTTCCGCCGCCGCTGCAGGTTTGCCTGCCCCCGCCGGACCGGAATCCTGCTGGCTGTGGCTGGCTTCACTCAGCTTTCCGCTGGCATCCACCGGGAACACCGCCACCACGCCGCTGATGTAGTTCGCCACCAGCAAATGATCACCTTTTGGCGTCAGCGACAAATACACCGGCCCTGCACCCTGCGAATCCACCTGGTTAATCAGCGTGAGGCTGCCGTCTTCCGGCGCAATGCGGTAGGCCGCCACAGCGCCATGTTTGCCGCCGTTGTAATTATCAATTTCACTGCCGATAAACAGCGTTTTGCCGTCGTGGCTGAGCACCATCTGCGCCTGATTCGGCAGCTGGCTGGCGAGCGTTTTATCACTCAGCGCGCCGGTTTTCGGATCGAATTTAAAGCGGTAGACACCTTCCCCGTTCGGGTTGTAGGTGCCGACGTAAGCAAAATAAGGAGTCGTCGAAGTCATTGTTTTTTCTGCTGCATAGAGCGGCATGGCAGACACTGCCAGCATCGCGGAGGTTAAACCTGAAATCAGAAACCAGTTTCTCATACATTTCCTCAGAATTTGGGATATCAGACAAACGAGAGAACCCTGCACCCGCTCAGTCGCTGAGGGATGCAGGGTGTTTAACCGCGCAGACGGCTTACCGCGCAGGAAAGGTCAGATCCTTCAGCCCAGCAGCTTTTTGACGCTGGTCAGCAGGTTTTTCACATCTTCAGGACGGGTGTTACCCGATGCGCTGTCGATGATTGAGCTGTAGATATGCGGGATGATTTTGGTCACTCCCGCCGCCAGCGCGATTTCCATAATCGGCTCAAAGTTTTCTAAATCGATACCGCCGGTCGGTTCCAGCCAGAAATCCTGTTCCGCACAGGCACGGGCCACGGCAGCGAATTCATCGCGGGTTTTCAGGCCGCCCATCGGGAAATATTTCACCGAGCTGCCGCCCATATCTTTCAGCAGCGCGATGGCGGTTTCCACCGGCACGATGGCATCCGCAGAAGCTGAACTCAGTGGTCCGGTATTGATCTTCACAAAGCCGGGTTTACCGGTCGGTGAAATCAGACCGTTGACCACGCTGTCGTTTTGCCCAAGCATTCCACGACTGGTACCGACGCCGGTAAAGACCTGATTGACGTGCTGCGGCTGAACCTGCGCAGAAATCTGGCTAACCATCAGCGACTGACGCGGATCGCCCGCCCCCAGACCGACGGACAATGCGTTTTCAATCAGAGCGGCATACTCTTTCATGTCCGCTACCGCGCTCGCAACATCCGGATAATTTTTGGAAAGCACACCGACCAGCACATGACCTTCTGCCGCTTCGTAGATGTCACGGGCATTGTCTTTGGAGCCCGCCAGCACATTCAGGCACACGCGGTCACGGTAGAAATTTGGGGTCAGCTTCATGCTTTCTCTCCGCTAAAAAGTTGTTTAAAACGTTGTGCGACGACGGCGAGTTGCGGTGGTGTCACGCTGCGCACATCGACTTCAATCTTGCCTTCGTTGGCGCGGTAGCCACGGAAATAAATCGCGATATCGCCGTTTTTCATGGCGTCCACGATGGCTTTGGTTTTCCAGCCCAGCACGGTTTCATCGAAAGTAATTTCCGTGCGGGCGATATCACGTCCTGCGCTGTCCCAGACTACGCGGCCAGTGACGCCGTTGATTTCATTCAGGCTGGCGATAAATGGCGTCATCTTGTCGACCATTTCCTGCCCGGTGGTTTTCGGCAGCGTGATGTAGCTTTCGATCGCCTGCGTCAGGCCAAGAATGCCTTCTTTGCCGACTTTCATCGCACGACCAATCCCGCCCGATTGCAGTTTTACCCATTCGACGTATTGTTTTTTGCCGAGCACCAGACCGCTGGTCGGCCCTTCGATAGCTTTTGCGCCGCTGTAAATCACCAGATCTGCGCCCATCTCGTAGTAGCAGGTCAGGTCTTCTTCTGCGGCCGCATCGACGATCAGCGGCAGATTATGCGCGCGCGCCACTTCAGCGGCTTCCGCAACCGACAGTATGCTTTTCTGCACTGAGTGGTGCGATTTGATGTACATGATGGCGGCGGTACGCGGGGTGATGCAGGCAGCAAGTTGCGCGGCGGAACATTCATTGGCGTAACCGGCTTCCACCACTTTGCCGCCACCCATGGTGACCATCGTCGCGACCGGCGCACCAAAGTTCACGTTATGGCCTTTTGGCAACACGATATCGTGTGGAATTTCCAGCGGCGCGGCGTGCAGGTTTTCCAGCAGCCACGCGTCGTCTTTGACGATCACCGCCGCTACGGACTGCGCGATCCCGGCGGAAGCACAGGACACCACCACAGCATTTTCTACGTTCAGCAATTTCGCGATATAAGCGCCGGTTTTATTCACCAGATCTTTCATCTCGAAGTAATGATTCAGACCGGTATTCACTACCGCGGCGACTTCCTCGCGCGGCGTGGAAACGCCCAGCGCCGTCATACGACCAGACGCGTTAATAACCTGTTTTAAATCATATTTTTCATATAACGATTGTTCAGAAGACATGAGCAGATTTCCCTTCTTCGGTTAACAGGGTGACGCCCGCGACCACAGCGGCCAGAGGCACCAGCAAACTTTCGCCCTTCACGGACTGTCCTTCGGAATCGACAAACACCTGTGGCGCAAAACGCTGCTCGAACAGGGTCAGGTCGGCATCAGCGCCGGCTTCCAGGCGGCCTTTAGCCGGCAGGCGCAGCGCGTCAGCGGCGTGTGAGGTGACGCAATCAATCACCTGCGTCAGGGTCATACCGACGCTAAAGAACTTCGACATGACGGTCGCCAGGCTATGCACCGGGCCGTTCATACGGTTACGGCAGTAAATATCGGAACTGATGGTGTGCGGCAAAATGCCCTGCTTAATCGCCAGTTCCGCCACGTCGAAACTGAAACTCGCGGTGCCATGACCGACATCCAGCAATACGCCGCGGCTCAGCGCACGTTTAATGGAATTGCGCAGCACACCTTCCGGCGAGAGAATGCGGTTCGGTTTGCCGTTGTAGCAGTGGGTGATAATGTCGCCCGACGTCAGCAAATCCGCGATCTCATCGAGATTCGGCGGGTTATTACCGATATGCACCATCAGCGGCAGGTCGTCGTTTTCCTGCTGAATTTCTTTGGCGCGCACCAGTGGCTTGATGCCGTTCTGGCCGACCACGCTGCTGCTCATGCGCGCTTTAATACCGATGATAAAACCGGGATTTCGCGCGATGGCGTCACGCACGCCGACTTTGTCGATCTGCGTCATATCCGCCAGTTCGTTCTGCGTGACAATGCCGGTGCGGGCGATATTCAGAAACGCGTAGACGTTGGTTTTTGCCGCACGGGTTATCTGATAGAAATCGTCGACATCATTCGCGCCGGTGCTGCCGGCATCCGCCACGGTGGTAACGCCACAGGCGACGCCAATCAGGTCAGCGTCGTCATGATAAATCGGCGATTTGGGGTAACAGTGAACGTGGGAGTCGATCCAGCCTGCGCTGGCGTAAACCTTGCCCTGAAGATTGAGAGTCTGGCGGGCAGTGGCATCGGCTGCCAGCGTGCCAATGGCGGCGAATTTGCCGTCCTGAATTGCAATATCAGTCAGGCTGCCGTCTGTGCGTAATGCCTGCCGGATGATTAAGTCATACATACGACGTTCTCCATAATCCGGGCGTCAGGAATATTCCCGACGCCCGCTTTACTGCTGATTTTCTTCTATGTTGCTGTTCTTACAATGAAACCGGGAAGATAGCGCCCAGAATCATGGCACCCAGGATCGCCCCCCGGTGATAGGCTTCTGCCACAGATAAAAACCCAGTGCGCCGAGCAGTGAACCCAGACCGATCGGAATCGAGGCTGCCATCGCTGACAGGATAATCAACGGCCCGAGGAAGCGGCCGGAGGCATTACCCGCGCCCATCATCACGTCAGCGCCGTAGGTTGAATTGCTCTGATTGATGGTGAATTTACGCGCCAGAATGATGATGTAACCGACGGCTAAACCGAGGATCAGACCGGTCACCAGCGAGGCGGCGAAGTTCGCCACCGGGAAAATAAACCCTGCACCCAGCAGCATCGCCGGAACGCCCAGACCGATACCCGTCTGGATTGCGCCGCCGATATCGAGAATACCAACCAGTGAACCTTCGATGATGCGGGCAAACAGGAAGCTGGCACCGAAGGCCGCCACTGCGCCATACACCCCGGTGTCCATGCCCGAGCGCAACATCGACACAAACGCCACTTCGTTAAATGCGCCGATGCCGTACAGGTAATACATGTGTGTCCCGGCGAAGACGCCTGAAGACAGCAGTCCGACAAAAATCGGGAACGACCACTCGGCGTACCAGAAACCACGTTTGGCTTGTTCTTCCATTGTCATGCTCCCTTACTTACCGCTGAGTGAATTGTGAATGCCGTTCAGCCATGTCGGGACGTCCAGCATGAATGACTGCAACAGTTTGACGTCGAAACCACGGAAGAAACCGCTGAGGACGAACAGCGCGATAATCGCCGCCATCATCACTTTGGTCACGTGGTTCCAGCCGCTTTCTTCGACGCCTTTACCGATCAGGATACCCAGCACCAGACCCGGTACGGCGTTACCCATGATCATCTGCGCCAGACCGCCAAAAATGGTGGCCCAGAAACCGGAACGACGCCCTGCATCAATCGCCGCCAGCCAGAAAATCACCGGCATGACAGTGTTCACCAGCAGGTTGGCCGCCGGTACCAGCACTTTAATCGCGGTAACCTGTAATGCCGGAGGAACGGCAGACGCGGTAGTGTTGAGGAAGGCCACCACAATCATGCCGATGATACCGCCGGCAATCGCCATCTTGCGCGGGTCGTGCATGGTTTCAGCCACATTGCGGTTTTTGAACATCAGCGCCGCGGTAGCCCAGTGAGGGATGATGCGGTGGTCAACGTCCTGCGTGAAAGAACCTGCTGCTACGGAAGATGCCCAGGCGTTAAAGAAGAAGCCCAGACCGAATGAGAAATGCGAAGCCGGATCGCCTTCACAGGAGTTTAATTCCCCAAGCGTACGAAAAGCCCCCATTCCTTGCACGGTTGGCGCATGGAACATACGTGCGGCACCCGCACCTACGCCCACGCCAACCAGTCCGCCGATAATAAGCGACTTAAATAAAATAATTAAAAACATCAGTATATCCTTGTCATTTATAGCTAACGTTTTTATTTCGTGACAAAAACTACCTGTTCCGTATTAATAACAGTCAGGTTGACGGTAATGTCTAACGCCACGTAATAACTCTTTCTTTCCCTGGCCAGAAAAAAGAACAGAAACTTTTCTCTTTTCACTGACTCTTCTGCTTTTATTACCTTGACGTCCTGCGGTTCAATACGCAGCAAGACATTATTGGCGGAAGATTTGAGAACAGTCCTCTGAACCTGACTCAGTGCGGAAGAAAAGGCGGCAGCCTTATTTTCGCCTTTTCCTTCAACCCGAACTGTCGTGGTTAATTGTTGCTTCATTACGCCTGACCATACTTCTTGTTAAACGCTTCAACCAGACGCTGACCCAGTTCTTCTTTATCCATAAATCCGAACCCTAATACCAGACAGCCTTCGTTAATTGCCGTGACGCCTTCATCCACTGAGCGCATCCCGTACTTGGCTTTATATCCATATTTATTTTGTGCGGTAATCGCACCCGCGCCGCCACTGCCGCAGAAGGAAATACCTAAGCTGGCACCTTCTGCTTTCATCACGTCGCCGAGTTTCATATCTGCTGCCATACCTGGGACAACAATGGCTTTTCCGCCAGCCGCTTCCACGCCTGCCGCCACTTTCTGGCCTTTACCTAAACGGTCGCCGATCACAACTAATACTTGTCCCATAATTCACATCTCCAGATTAATTAATTCGCGGTATTCTAAAAAAGTTATTTCGGTTCGTTGTCTCTTGCGACTTCAAAATGCACCGAGAGCAAATAGGCTTCCTCAATCGGTAAATTTCCGAACCAGCTGACCACTTCTTCTGCCATTTGCATGGATTCGGCAGAAATTTCATCAAATAAATCTTTTTCGACTTCAGGTAACGGCTCGCCGGTAATGGCGCGTAATACCATGGCTTTTACGTGAGACGTTAACATCTGCAACTGAACATCTGTGGTGTAGATATTCTTCGCGCTTTGCATTGCCTGAATATCTTTTAATACTTGCTCTGTTGTGGCCGGGGCATCTTTCAATTCAATCCGCCCGATTCCTTTCACAGATGCGCTTGCGTTATTCACTCGCGATTACCTCTCTCCTTACCTGACTCACTATTTCAGCCGTTTATTTCGTCTGTCTTTACCCTAACTCTGGGAAGATTTCCTGTGTAGTGGGTCTTTTTCCAGTTCAAAGTGGAAATACGATGAGCTGAGCAGATCCAATTCGCAAAACGAAAAGTTAAGTCGCCATATCACTGAATATTGCTGTCTGTAGCAGCGTATTTCACTGGTAATCGGATTTTTCGCAATGCGGATTAATTCCCTCACAACGCTTTCATTTCCGCTTAAGAGTGCCTAGTATCAAAGAACACATGCAAATCACTGACACCCCTGCGTTAACGCGCGGGGGTGTTATTTTTTGCCGACCGGCACCCCACTCGCATGAAGCGGGTGATGCAAAAGGAACCACGGAGAATGTTATGAGTAAACCGACACTGATCATCAATGAACTTGACGCAGAACGCCTGGACACACTGCTGGCGCAACCGGCTTTTGCCAACAGCCCGGTCGCCGACGCACTGAATGAAGAGTTGGATCGCGCAGAGATTTTGCCACCCGAGCAAATCCCGGCCGACGTGGTTACGATGAACAGCAAGGTTCGCTTTACTGAAGGTAAAGACGGCGAAGAACACATCCGCACGCTGGTGTATCCGGCTGCGCTCAAAGACAGCAACGAGCAACTGTCCGTGATGGCGCCGTTAGGTGCCGCCCTGTTGGGGCTGCGCGTGGGTGGCAATATCACGTGGGAAATGCCGAATGGCGAGAACAGCCGGATTGAAGTGCTGGAATTGTTGTTTCAGCCGGAAGCGGCTGGGGAATTGAGACGTTAAGGGTTTTCTTTTGCAGAGGCCGCTGCAATGGCGGCTTTACTTAAGAATGAGAAAATTTCGGTTTCTCACGTGCAAGAGCCGCTGCACGGCGGCTTTACTACAGACTGAGAGCGTTTCGGTTTCTCACGTGCAGTGATCGCTTGACTCGCAACGCCGAAACCGCCCAAGAGGGAGAAGTGCTTTCTCCCTCTTGGATCTCCCTCCGCTTTTTTACTGCGCGCTGTCGCTGGCTGCTATGTTTCAGGTAACGCGGAGACAGGCTGGAAATCTTGCCGCTGCACGGTCCCTTCTCTCGGTCTTCGAGCCATAGGTCTCGAAGCCGCTCCGTTCAGCAAGATTTCTGAATCGCCCGCAAGTTCCTAAATTCAACAGCGGTTTCTGTATCGCCCGTGGGATCGTGAATTCAACGGCAGAAGGATTTTATCTTTTATTAAAGTCGATTGGCGTGCTCAAAAATGGCACCGAATGAACGGTTCGAGACCTGAGGCTCGACACCTGAAATGAGGGAATCGCGCAGCGATGACATTTTGCGCCACCTGCCAATGTGCCGGAACATGTCCGTAGTGACTGCGATAGCGCGCAGTTTAAGACGTGGAGATTCCAAAGAGGGCTCGTCCTAGCCCTCTTTGGTCGGTTTCGGCGCGAGAGGCCGTCTGATCACCGCGATTGAGAAACCGAAATTTTCACCGCTTTCAGCGCTCTCAGCATTAAGAAGCCGCCTAAGCAGCGGCCATCTGCTTACTTAAACTTCTTGTGGTTCTCATTCCTTGTCGCCTTAAACCCTTCTGCTTCTTTCTTCGCTTCATCGACCTTGCCCGCTTTGGCTAAAGCGGAGGCCTTGTCAATCTGGCCAATCAGCGTATCCAGCCCTTTGTGGTAATCCTGCATTTCCGGGCTGTCCGGTGCTTTGCCTTCCAGTTTCGGTGGCGTGGCTTTTTTCGCGTCTTCGGCAGCGGCTTTCATGTTAGCCAGACCGGTTGTCAGTTCAGCCTGATCGTTGGTTTTCAACACTTTGCCGTAGTTATCAGCAATCGTGTCCATGTCCGTTTCTAAATCTGCCGCCAGTGCCACCGTGCTGCTTCCCAGCATTGCGACTACCGCTAACGCCATCAGTTGTTTACGCATGAGCTTTCTCTCTATTGTTATTTATTTGTTAGATAAAACGACATTGCTTGTAAGGCTTTATAAAAATAGGCGGAGAGAGAGGAAAACGGGATGAATTTTTTGTAAAGAATGGTAGCGGAAGAAACAGCAGCGATCGGGCGATCGCTGCTTTGGAAGCGTTATTCGCCGGCGATTTTCATTGCCGGTAACAGCACGGAACCGCACTGAATGTTGCTGCGGGTTTCGATATCGCTGCCAATGGCGACCATATTGCGCCACATGTCTTTCAGGTTACCGGCGATGGTGATTTCGCTTACCGGATACTGAATCTCACCATTCTCAACCCAGAAACCTGCTGCGCCACGAGAGTAGTCGCCGGTCACACCGCTGACGCCCTGTCCCATCAGTTCGGTAACGACCAGGCCTTTGTCGAGCTTACGCAGCATACCGGCGAAATCATCACCCTGACCGGCGATGCGCCAGTTGTGGATACCGCCTGCGTGGCCAGTGGTTTGCAGACCGAGTTTGCGCGCGGAATAACAAGTCATCAGCCAGTTTTGCAGCACGCCGTCTTTGACGATATCGCGACGCTCGGTGCGCACACCTTCGCTGTCGAACGGCGTCGAAGCCAGCCCCTGCAACAGATGCGGATGTTCTTCGATGGTCAGCCACTCCGGCAGGATTTGCTTGCCGAGGCTGTCGAGCAGGAAGGACGATTTGCGGTAAATGCTGCCGCCGCTGATCGCCCCGACCAGATGACCGAACAGGCCGGTCGCCACTTCGGAGGCGAACAACACCGGTGCCTGCATGGTCGGTAATTTACGCGGTGCCAGACGCGATAAGGTGCGGCGTGCGCACTCTGCGCCAACCCATTCAGGGTCTTTCAGGTCACTCATCTTACGGGCGATGGAATAGGCGTAATCGCGTTCCATGTCGCCTTCGTGTTCAGCAATCACGGAGGCGGAAATCGAATGGCGCGTCGAGCAATAGCTCTGCAACATGCCGTGACTGTTACCGAAAACGCGGATGCCGTAATGGCTGTTAAAGCTGCCGCCTTCAGTGTTGGTGATGCGTTTGTCAGCCTGCAAAGCAGCCTGTTCAGCACGGGCAGCCAGCTCAATGCTGCGATCGGGATCCAGCTCTTCCGGGTGGAATAAATCCAGATCCGGCGCGTCAAACGCCAGCATCTCTTTATCAGCCACGCCCGCGAACGGATCCGGTGACGTGTAACGGGCGATATCCAGTGCCGCCTGTACGGTGCGGGAAATAGCGTCCGGGCTTAAATCGGTGGAAGACGCGCTGCCTTTACGATTCTGATAATAAACGGTGATGCCCAGTGCGCCGTCGCTGTTGAATTCCACGTTCTCGACTTCACCAAAACGGGTGCTGACGCCGATACCGGTGGTTTTGCTGACCGCCACTTCTGCGGCATCTGAACCCGCTTTCGCCAGTTCCAGAGCCTGAGATACGGCCTGTTCCAGAGTTTTACGCTGCTGCGCTACTTGATTCACTACGTTCATCGGCATGTCATCGCTTATGAGATAAAAGGGATTGTTCTACACTGGTATTAAGAAACTTATACCGTTGAGTCTAACAGAGACTCGCCACAATTTCGCATTACCTCCGGCGTTGTTATGCCCAAAGTTGCAACAGAACATGGATGTATGCGGCATAACCCTGCATAATGCCGCCGAAGCAATAAAGCACAATCAAACTGACAGGATTACCTCGTTAAGAGGAAGCGCCCATGACAAAGAAAATTGACGACTGGCACGATGACGTTCCCGAAACCAACGAGAACGAAGATGAAGAAGAAATCATCTGGGTCAGTAAAAGTGAAATCAAACGTGACGCCGAGGCGCTGAAAGATCTCGGTGCAGAAATGGTTGAGCTGGGTAAAAACTCGCTGGACAAACTGCCGCTGGATGACGATCTGCGCGCTGCGATCGACTTAGCGCAGAAGATCAAGAAAGAAGGCCGCCGCCGTCAGCTTCAGCTGATCGGTAAAATGCTGCGTTCCCGCGATGTCGAGCCAATCCAGACTGCACTGGATAAGCTGAAAAACCGTCACAACCAGCAGGTTTCGCTGTTCCATAAACTGGAAATGCTGCGTGACCGTCTGGTTGAAGAAGGTGATGATGCAATCCCGCCGGTGCTGGAACTGTATCCGGAAGCTGACCGCCAGCAACTACGTGCGCTGATCCGCAACGCACAGAAAGAGAAAGCCGCTAATAAGCCGCCGAAATCTTACCGCCAGATCTTCCAGTATCTGCGCGAACTGGCTGAAGGTCAGGACTAAAAAAACAAAAACCCGCCTTTTTACTTAACAGAAAATGGCGGGTTTTTTCTTTTCAGCCTTTAGCCTTTACTGCCGGTTTCTCCAGCAGATTCAGCCGCAGATCCCCTTCCAGCTCCTCTTCGGCCTCTTCAAACAGCAAAATCAGTGCGCCGAAACGCCGCTTGCGGCTGGCATTCAGATTGATGAAATCTATCTCAACCGGCAGCGCAATCCCGCCTGTTACCTCATCCCAGAGTGCATCCAGATTCGCACCGAAGCTGTCGGTCAGACCAAACTGACGGACAAACTCGGCGTAGAATGCGGGTAAATCCGGGATGTGATTAAAATCGAAGCTCACTTTATTCATCGACATTACTCCACCCGAACGAAGTTCTGATAATGGTCTTTACTGACGTAAATCAGCCCGTCGCTGGCAAACAGCACGCGGTCTGCCCCGCGACGCCCGCAGCGATAGTTGATATCTGCCTCGCGCCATACCCGTTTGTTGGCCGATGGCAGACGACCTTCACGGTTTGAAAACCGGTCGCCGCCAATGGCTTTGCCCGGCAACACATCACACAGGTTGCCGGAACGCGCATCCCAGCCCGCTTCACGCGCCTTTTTCTTGGTGATGTAATTGTCAGGCAGTCTGTGATTCTGGCGCAAATAACTCACCACGGATTGCTCATCAGTGCCCGCCACAATTGTGCCCTGGTTGTATGTCGATTTCGCGACAACATGCCCGGCAACACCAGACAGCCCGAGAATGACCGCAGCTGCCATCATCAGTTTGCGCGAACGCAGCCAGTTAAATGCCTTCATTGACGTCCTTTTTTTGTAGCCAATTGTTTGTAGCCAATTGCTTGTAGCCAGAGACCGGTAACCAAAATGAATCTTTTCCTGTTTATTGTTTCTCAAAAAGCGATTTCTGGAAAGCTGACTTAAAGATTTCCTAAATGCAGCGTTTTCACCTGCAGATATTCTTCCAGCCCCAGCACCGACCCTTCGCGTCCCAGACCAGATTCTTTCACACCACCGAACGGCGCGGCTTCGTTGGAAATCGCACACTCGTTTATCCCGATCATGCCGCTTTCAATTGCATCAGCCACGCGGAAAATACGTTGCAGATTCTGGCTATAGAAATACGCCGCCAGCCCGAAAGGCGTGTCGTTGGCGCGTTTAATCACTTCTTCTTCCGTTTTGAAACGGAAACAGGCCGCCAGCGGGCCGAAGGTTTCTTCATGCGCCACTTTCATGTCATCGGTGGCATCAATAATGACCGTCGGCTGGAAGAAGTTGCCACCGAGTTTGTGGCGCTCACCGCCTTCCATCAGACGCCCGCCTTTCTCCAGCGCGTCTTTAACATGCTCCTCGACTTTCTCCAGTCCCTGAATGTTAATCAGCGGCCCTACGGTCACACCTTCGTCCATACCCTTACCGACTTTCAGCTTGCGCACCTCTTCCGCCAGACGTGAGGTGAATGCCTCATAAACGCCGTCCTGCACGTAGATGCGGTTGATACACACGCAAACCTGGCCGGTATTACGGAATTTACAGGTAATGGCGCCCTTCACGGCAGCCTCGATATCCGCATCATCAAAGACGATATACGGCGCGTTACCGCCCAGCTCCATTGACACCTTTTTCATGGTGTCAGCGCTGTTACGCACCAGCGTTTTGCCGATTTCTGTAGAGCCGGTGAACGACACTTTACGCACCGCATCGCTCGCCATAATCACCTGGCTGATGGCGCTCGTATCACCCGCTACGCCGTTGATCACGCCATCCGGCACGCCGGCATCTTTTGCCAGTTGCAGCAGAGCAAAGGCCGAGAGCGGCGTATTACTGGCCGGTTTGATCAGGCCGGTACAACCTGCTGCCAGTGCGGGACCAAGTTTGCGGGTCAGCATCGCCAGCGGGAAATTCCACGGCGTGATCGCCGCCACCACGCCGACCGGTTCACGTGTCGCCAGAATGCGTGAACCGGATTTAGCCGGAGGAATGATTTCCCCGTTGGCGCGTTTGGCTTCTTCGCTGAACCATTGCAGATAACTGGCGGCATAATCGACTTCGCCCAGCGCTTCTTTCAGTGGCTTGCCTTGTTCGGCCACCATCAGCTCGCCGAGAAACTGTTTGTTTTCCAGCATCAGTTCATACCAGCGGTGCAAAATTTCAGAGCGTTCTTTGGCTGTGGTTTTGCGCCAGGCCGGGAAAGCATCACTGGCGGCTTTGACGGCGGCTTCTGTTTCGGCTTTTCCTGACTTAGAGACTTTGGCGACCACATCGCCGGTCGCCGGATCCAGCACATCGAAGGTCTCTTTGGCTTCGAGCCATTTTCCGCCGACAAAATAGCCGGTCTTAAACAATGGATGCGTGGAAAGTTTATGAGGTTGGGCTGACATGAGGATCCTCCTGATTTATGCCGTTTTAAGCGAACTATCAGGTAAGTATAGCGGTTTGAGCAGAAGCGTCTGTCAGACAGCACTGAGAGACACAGATCGCAAAGTGAATTGTCATACGTTCACAGTTTCCGCATCCCTCAGTAAACTGCGGGGAACTCCACCCTATTTTTACAAAGGAATAAGGCATGTCGACGCGCGAAAAAATGAATATCGGTGAACTGTATACAGACATGGGCGAAGGATTGCCGGAGGAACGCCGCGCCGGAAAAGAGCGGGTGTACGACTACAACCTGACCCGTCCTTCAGAAGAAGAAAAACGCCAGCGGATGCTGAAAGACATGATGGGCAGCCTGGGTGAAAACGGCTGGATTGAGCCGCCGCTGCGTGTCGCGTATGGCACGCATATTCATATCGGCAACAACTTTTACGCCAATTTCAATCTCACGGTGGTGGATGACGCAACCGTCACCATCGGCGATAACGTGATGATTGCGCCGAACGTCACCCTGGCGACAGCCGGACATCCGATCGATCCGGAAATCCGCGCCACCGGACAGCAATTCTCCCTGCCGATCGTCATTGAAGACAACGTCTGGCTGGGCATGGGTGTGATGGTGAATCCGGGTGTGACCATCGGGCGTAACAGCGTGATTGGTGCGGGAAGTGTAGTGACAAAATCCATTCCTGCCGATGTGGTGGCGGCTGGCGTACCGTGCCGGGTAATACGCCCGATCACCGCCGCTGACCGCAAAACATTCATGAAATGATGCCCGGATTTTGGTGATAAAAAAGGCCGGTGCGTTTAAACACCGGCCTTTGTTTTTTACGGGCTGTTACGCCACAAACGAATGCTGATAACGATGGAGCATCTCGGTCAGACGTCGCACCGGCTCGGTCACTTTCAGGGGCGCGTCGTAATCGACCAGCTTTTGCTGATACTCACCCAGCTCTTGTAGCAGACGCTGATAATAGTAAGTCCGCTTACCTTCGCCTGACGCCGAAACCACGTGATCGGCGGTGTTACGGATTTTTTTGTGGAACGCCGACAGCTCATCATTTACCGGCACTTCGGCAAGTTTCATGCGCTGATGAGCGATAATCAGCATCAGCGCCAGACGGTATTTACCGATGTCATTCGGGAACATCACCAGCAACTGATTGAGCTGATGGTAAAGCGCCGGCAGGTGGTTTTCACGACGACGGTACGCTTTGGTGGTCAGCGCCGATACCGCACTGCTCATAAAGCGGTTCAGCAACGTGCGGCCGGTTTTATCGCGGGACTTATCGCGAATAATCAGCAACACCGCCATCGCAATCACCGTACCGATCGCCTGCCCCAGCGCGTTGTCGAGAAAAGAGGTCACGTTGAATTTCATCGGGTTACTGAGCACCAGAATGTTGATGGTGCCCGCCAGCAAACCGAGCATGCCGAGACGGCGCTTGGTCACTTCGATACCGATAAAGAAGGTGAAAATCCCCAGCATCAGACACAGCAGGAACAAACTTTGCTGCGTCGAAGGCATGATCAACATAAACATCATCGAGCCGACCGGGATCGCCAGCAACATGCCGACAATAAAGTCCATCGCCATGCCTTTCGGGTTCGGGGTACGCATCGCCAGCGAGGTCACCACGGCGATAATAATCACGCAGCCGCTGGCGGACGTCCAGCCGGTCCATAACCACATCAGACACCCAATCGCCGTCGCGGTAAATGTGCGCAGGCCGTTGATCAGCGCATGATGCCGCTCAGCCGACACCGGACGAACCACCACTTCACCTTCCAGCACACCGCTTTCAATACTGCTGATGCTGCTGTTGGTCTGGACGCCTTTCATCAGCAACAGCGCACGCGTGCCGGCGCCGGTCCAGGCACTGAGCGTCACCAGCACATTATCGCTGTGCATGCCGGTAATAATCTGGCGCAGCTGTTTCAGGCGGCGGTGAACATCGGCAACGGTTTCTGCCGGTTCAGCAAACAGCGCTTTAAGCTCAGGCGACAGCCTTTCCGGCGTGTCTTGCATAATCAGATAGGTTTCACAGGCCTGGGTGATCATGCTCAGCGAGGTGCTGTGCAGCGCTTTCAGACGCTGGTTGCAGCGCTGCCAGCGCGAGGATTCCATCATCAGGCTGCCGCGCATACCGTTCAGCGCCGTGGTGCTTTTCACCAGGTTGTTCCAGGACTTATCGATGTCTTCCTTCGTGCCGTTATTCACGCAAATCCGCATCAGCGCAAACTGATCCAGCATCAGCTGACTGACGGCACGATCGATATCTTTTTTAATGGAACGGGGAGAAAACAGCAGATCAGCCACGATGGCGCAGCAAATCCCGATAACGATTTCACTGCAACGCTCGACGGCGAACTGCGGTGTCTGTAACGGCGCACTGGCTGAGGTCACCACAATAATCAGCGCGGTATAACCCGCCAGCCCAAGTGCGTAGGAATTCTCGATGCGCACCAGTGAAGACCACCAGGTGCAGACACCCGCCCAGATACAGCACAGAAGCAGCATCACGACCGGTGCGCGGGCAGTGGCGATAACAATCACCAGCGCCGCGATGCAGCCGATAAATGTACCGATAACACGCAGAAAACCACGGTGACGAATAGCACCGGCAAAGGGTTCGCCACCCGCCACCAGCGCCGGGCCGGAGGTCACAATGGCGGCGGTCATCGCCGACCAGCGTGGTGTCTCGAGTTGCAGATAGAACCCGAGAACCAGCGCGCCGAGGATCGCGAACGTCAGCTTGCAGGCAAAACGCACGCGCGGGATAAGTACGCTATTCATCTTTCCGGCCTTAGCCAAACTCTCTCAGGCGATGCAGGAGACGAAGGAAAGGAGAACCTTCATCTTGTTTGCGGTCATGCTGACCGGTAATAACCACGGTCGCGGTCGTGCCTGCCGGATAAGGATGTTGCTGGTCTTCATCATCGAGCAGGATTTTCACCGGCACGCGCTGCGCCAGACGCACCCACTCGAGGTTGCTGTCGATGGTCGCCAGACCATTCGTTGCAGCAGAAGAAGAGCTGTTGGTGACCGCCGCGGCCACGCTGTCCACGGTACCGTGCATGATGCGGTTACTGCCCAGCGGGGTGATTTCCGCACGGTCGCCTTTGTTCAGCCCCGGCAATTTGGTTTCTTCCAGATAGGCGAGAATGTAGAAGGAGTTTTTCTTCACCAGCGCCACAGCGGTCGAACCACGATTGATGTAGTTACCCGGATGAACGGTCAGGTTAGTGACCCAGCCATCGGCAGGTGCAACCACCACGGTACGTTCCAGATCCAGCACCGCCAGATCACGTGCCGCCTGCGCTTTTGCCAGCTGATGTTCAGCGGTTTGCAGGACGTTATTGGCCTGATCGATTTCTTCCTGCGACATGGCCTGAACGCCCAGTTTTACACGACGTCCGGCTTCACGTTTTTTCTCTGCTGCCAGCGCCTGATAATACGCGACGTCAGCACTCGCTTCGTCCAGCGCCTGCTGGTAGCGCGGCTGGTCGATTTTAAACAACACCTGGCCCTTCTTCACCAGCTGGTTATCGACCACAGGCACATCGGTAATCAGACCGGTAACATCGGGAGCGATAGACACCACGTCAGCGGTAAATTTGGCATCACGGGTCCACGGAGATTCGGTATAGAACGCCCAGGCTTTGAAAATTGCGATGATAGCCAGCACGACCAGAATCAACGTTATTGCATAACGTATTATTTTTATAGAGAAATTTTTCACAACGCCCTCAGACGAACATGCAGGAGATCAGGTAAAAAAGACAGCAGTACAAAGCTGTGTTGAACAACGCCGGATGCCAGACAAAGTCATAGATACCGGTGGGTTGCAGTACACGCCGCAGCACGAAAAACACCACCAGCGCCAGCAGTATTTCAAAAAACACCGGAGGAAACGACAATCCGAAAATCACCATTACCGGAAGCAAACTCATCAAAAATTCCTTACATTATGACGACGGACAAACACGTATCGTCCCGCGCACGCATTATTCATTATTTTAGGCAACAGCACGCGACCCCGGTGGAAAATAATTCAGCGGGAGCAGATCAATGAAGCCGTGGAGTTGCCAGGGAAGTGTGCGAAGGTAAGCATTATGTCAGGAAAACTGAAACCTGAGCATTATCGCCCGGAAGGGTATATTAGCGTGCTTATTATCAAGTAATCAACGTTCTGTGATCTAAATCACTTTTAAGCCAGAGTTAACAATGGACCGATTAAAACGCATGTCGATTTTCGCTCAGGTGGTAGAAAGCGGTTCTTTTACTGCCGCTGCGCGACGCCTCGACATGAGCGTATCCGCCATCAGCCAGACTGTCTCAAAGCTGGAAAACGAGTTACAAATCAAATTATTAAACCGCAGCACGCGCAGTATTGGTCTGACGGAAGCGGGCAAGCTTTACTATCAGGGTTGCAGGAAAATGCTGCACGATGTGCGTGAAGTGCATGAACAATTGTATGCCTTCAACAACACGCCAACCGGGACCTTGCGCATCGGCAGTTCATCAACAATGGCACAAAATGTTCTTGCTGCGATGACTGCCGAAATGCTCAGCGAATATCCCGGACTGACGGTCAATCTGGTGACCGGCATTCCCGCTCCCGATTTAATCGCTGATGGTCTGGATGTGGTGATCCGCGTCGGCGCGTTACAGGATTCCAGCCTGTTCTGCACCCGCTTAGGCTCAATGCCGATGGTGGTGTGCGCAGCGCGCAGTTATCTGGCCCAGCACGGCACACCGGAAAAACCGGCTGATATGGTGAATTTCTCATGGCTGGAATACAGCGTGCGCCCCGACAGCGAATTTGAGCTGATCGCCCCTGAAGGCATTTCGACCCGCATTACACCGCAAGGGCGCTTCGTCACCAACGATTCGCAAACCATGATCCGCTGGCTGAAAGCCGGTGTCGGGATCGCGTATGTGCCGCTGATGTGGGTGATCGAGGAAATTAACGCAGGCGAAGTGGAGATTTTGTTCAGAAGCTATCAGTCCGATCCGCGACCGGTCTATGCGCTGTATACCGAAAAGGACAAACTGCCGCTGAAAGTGCAGGTCTGCATTGATTATCTGACGGATTATTTCAAACGGGTCAGCAAGGTGTATCAGGGATACCGGCAGGGGAAAAAGGGGACGCAGTGGAGTTGAGTTCGTCTCTAAACAAAACTCCACCTGACCTCCCCTTTGACAAGGGCAGGAAAAAAATTTAAGCAGTACCACCCACCGTCAGATTATCCAGTTTCAGGGTTGGCTGACCGACACCGACCGGCAAACTCTGGCCTTCTTTACCGCACACGCCGACGCCTTTATCGAGCGCCAGATCGTTACCGACCATAGAAATCTGCTGCATGGCTTCAATACCGGAGCCAATCAGCGTCGCGCCTTTCACCGGTTTAGTGATCCGGCCTTTTTCGATCAGATAGGCTTCTGAAGTCGAGAACACAAATTTACCCGACGTGATATCCACCTGGCCGCCGCCGAAGTTTGGCGCATACAGACCAAATTCCACGCTGCTGATGATATCTTCCGGCGTCGATTTCCCGGCCAGCATGTAGGTATTGGTCATCCGTGGCATCGGCAGATGCGCATAAGACTCACGGCGGCCGTTGCCGGTCGGCGCAACACCCATCAGGCGCGCATTCAGTTTGTCCTGCATGTAACCTTTCAGCACACCGTTTTCGATCAGCACGTTGTACTGGCCCGGCACACCTTCATCGTCAATCGCCAGTGAACCGCGCAGACCCGGCATAGTGCCGTCATCGACCACGGTACACAGCTCAGACGCCACCAGTTTACCCATCTGGCCGCTGAATACTGACGTGCCGCGACGGTTGAAATCACCTTCCAGACCGTGACCGACCGCTTCATGCAACAGCACGCCCGGCCAGCCTGCGCCGAGTACTACCGGCATTCCGCCAGCCGGAGCGGCTACCGCGGTCAGGTTCAGCAGCGCCATGCGCACAGCGTCACGGGCGAAAGCTTCGGCACGAACTTCGCCGTTAACGGTTTCGAGGAAGTAGTCATAACCGACTCGACCGCCACCGCCGCTTGAGCCGCGTTCGCGACGTCCGTCCTGTTCGACCAGAACGCTGACAGACAAACGCACCAGCGGACGGATATCTGCCGCCAGCGTGCCATCCGTCGCCGCAACCAGCACGGTTTCGTATACGCCGGTAATACTGGCACTGACTTCCTGCACGCGTTTATCTGCCGCACGGGCGATTTTGTCTACACGATGCAGAAGTTCGATTTTTGCTTCACGCGGCAGGCTTTGGAGCGGATCCAGCGGAGAATAAAGAGATTTGTACGCAATTTCGCCCAGCGTGTGCGCTTTGCCATTGCCCTGCTCGCGGACAATGCTGCGGGCCGCTGTTGCGCTCAGGTTCAGGGCATTCAGCGTAATCTGGTCGGCATAAGCGAAACCGGTTTTTTCACCGCTTACCGCACGGACGCCGACGCCCTGGTCGATATTGTAAGAACCATCTTTGATGATGCTATCTTCGATAACCCAGGCTTCGTGGAAACTGGACTGGAAAAAGAGATCGGCATAATCAAGGCGACGTTCAGACAACTGGCCCAAAACGGAAAACAAATCCTGATGACTCAGATTATTAGCAGTTAGTAACTGCTCACTGACTAAGGCCAGACTCATAAATGTTCACTCTCTTTTTAGACGAAAATCCGGCGGGCTGAGCGTTATAAAAACGTCGACCCGCCGGACAATCCATTGTTTCAAGGTTATTAACAGCCTAACACAGCCGGAACGAGGTTTCCTGCCACCTTCGCCGCTGACATTACTGAGCGGCAGCGGCTTTTGGATGTTCTACCGGTTTACGCAGAATTTCGTTGATGTGTGGATCTGCGATAGTGCCGCTAATCTGATAACGAATCAGCGAAATTTTATTCCACAGCGGCGCCAGCACTTTACTGGCAGCAAATACCGCCACGCCCACCACCGGGTTGATGACGAAGGCGGTAGCCACGCCCACGGTGGCTGAGATCTCAGGCGCGATAACGGCTTCCAGATCGAGGCGCTGATTAACAAAATTCACCTGACCGGTAATGGCAATATCCGCTTCCAGACCATCAACCAGCAGGTCATCGGTATGCAGTACGCCGTCTTTAATCCAGGCGGTGGATTTGATCGAATCGAAATAGAATCCCTGACCGAAGGTATCACTGAAATCGAGGCGCAGTTTACGCAGCAAGGCGTCGAAACTGACCAGACGCAGCAATTGCCCGGCCCGGCCCGTGCCGACGTCAGCGATCTCGCCTTTGCCCAGCGTGTTTTTCAGCGTGCCGTTAAGCGTGCTGATATCCGGTTTCCATGGCACTGATTTCCAGTGCAGGTCGAAGTTAATGTCGAACGGCGCGCCTTTCAGTGGCGTGGTCACACCAAAGAATGACATCGCCTGTTCAATGTTTTTACCCGCCAGTTTGCCTTTCAGACCGGTACTTTCGCCCTGTGCGTTCTGCTTCCAGTCGCCCTGAACGTTGAGGCGCGCTACGCCGGTGTCGATCAGGCCGTTGCGCAGCATCAGCTGATCGCCCTGCGGGGTAAGATCGGCGTTCACTTTGCGGAAGTTCTGTCCGAGGAACCAGCAGGCCTGGCAACGCAGTTGCAGCGCAGGCCAGTTAGCGAAGGAAATCTTGCTGGTCGCGAACGGATTTCCGCCCGGCTGACCGCTGCTGGTAACATCAGCCACGGTCCATTGCGGATTGAAATACACATATTTCAGGTTCGCCAGCCACGGTCCGTTGTCATTCATATTCAGCTGACCGTCAATTTCTTTGCCTTTGGCGATAATTTCCATTCCCTGACGCCCCTGCACCGAAGTCAGGGCCAGATCATTCCACACCTGTCCACCCAGCGTCAGTGCTGGCGTAGTCAGGGTTATCTGATGCGGGAAGCTGAAACCGGCCATTTTGCTGCTGTTGCCCCTGGTACTTTGCGCCGCTTTATCCGGCGAGAGCAGGCCCAGCCAGTTTTCGCCATCCAGCGGCGGCAGATTAAGTGTCAGGCTGCTGTCTGCCGGCAGGGGTGGCGTTTTCTTCGCGTTAGCCTGCCAGGATGCGCGATCCAGTTTCAGCTGTTTGCCCAGCAGCCAGCGGCTGTTGAAACGGTCTTTTCCGGCCAGTACACCTTCAAGATTAAAACTGTGCAGATCGCCTTTCACATTGACCACCAGCGGCATCGCGTGGCCGGCCTTTTTGCTCAGCGGATCGGGTAAGTGACTGCTCACATCTTTCAGGTCGGCGTTCACATCGACGGTATAAGTCGGCGTGCCTTTGTGCGGCAGCGTGATATTCACATCGCCTTTCCACGGAGTGCCGCCAGAAATTTTGCTGGCTACCGCGGCCGGCAGACCCGGGATTTTTGCCAGCTGCCAGTTAGCATCCAGACCAACCTGCACTTTAAAGTCATCCGCCAGTTCCTGTGTGCTGAACATCACATTTACCGGCTGGCCGAACCATTCACCGGTAAGACGGTTACTTTGCAGGTTGCCGTTGTCATAGCTGAACTGACCGCTGAGATGGCTGATTTTGCTGTCCAGCGGTTTAATCAACAGACTGTTGTCGTTTAACGTCACCCCGCCGGAAGCACGAACCATCTCACCATCCAGCGGAATATCCAGATGTAAGCGACCATTCACTTCGCCGCCAATCTGCAATTCCTGTAGCGCCGAACCCAGCGAATCATGCAGCGGCGTACCCATGAAGTAGTCGCCGATATCTTTGCCCTGACCGCGCAGGTCGGCATCGATAAACAGCTTTTCTTTCATGTAATCAGGAATATTGGCGACCACATTGTTGCCATCAACATTGCCCAGTCTGGTGTGCGCGGCTTTCATAAACAGGCCGTCATTGAGGAAATCGAGATCAATATCCAGATCAGTCAATGCCGGCCAGCCTGGCTGGAATTCGAAAGTTGAGTGGCGCAAAGGCACCCACACTTCAAACTGCCCTTCGTTCTTTTTGAACGGGAAATCATGCGGATTGCCGTTGAACGTTAACGTCGCGTTATCGACCTGGCCGGCCTTTATGGCACCGCTCAGATAATCCACCAGATGTTTACCCATCAGCGGCTCAGGGAAATAGCGCCACGCCTGTCCGGCGTCATATAAGCGGATACCCGCCAGAATATTTAGCCACGGCTCGCCTTTAACGGGCTGGTGGTAACGGAAGTCGCCTTTCGCCCACAACGCGTTAGCCTGGACATCCACATCTTTGCCCGACAGCGCCCAGCCGTCCTGAGTGTTAGTCCAGTTAAAGGTCCCGGTCGCGGCGCTTATCTCCAGCGGCGCACGGAACATGTCGCCATAAGGTAAGACACTGTCTTTGAGATTAACCGCCAGCTGGCCACCCGCCACGCTGCCTTTGAGGCTGCCGCTGAAATGACTGACGCCCGGCAGCATCTTCCAGAGCTGCCAGCTGACATCGTGCCAGCTGGCATCAAAGCGGGTCTGATCCGGCTGTTTGATCGGGATATCCAGCGCGAGCCTGTCGACGTTACCGGCAGGTTTTAAATCCTGCCAGCGTTCCAGCAAGGCGGGCGTCAGGAATGAGAAGGTCGGGATGACCGGCCCTAAGCGTTCGAGTTGCAGATTTGCGCCACGGATACGCAATTCTTCGCCCTGCGAGGGGCCGAGGAAATCATTATTTTCAGGCAGATAAAGCGCTTCAAGGCGACCTTTTGGCCACGCAACGCCATCCGTTTTCAGATTCAGTTGCTGCGTGCCGACCTGCCAGCCATTTCCCTGACGGCTGCCATGCAAGGTGAGATTATCAACATCGAGGCGGTGCTCATCGTCACCGGTTTTCCAGGTCGCGGAACCCGTTTTCAGCAGCGCATCACCGGCATAAATATCGCCATTGTGAACCGTCAGCCAGGCCGCCAGGCTAAAGTTAGCGCTTTCCAGACCTGTGTTACTGCGCAGCCACCGGCTGAACCACGGTTTCATATCAATATCATCGGCTTGCATATAAATCTTGCCGTTATTGAGCAGACCGTTTGAGTCGTTAAGATCCATACGCAGTTGCACAACGCCGTGCTGACCGTTAAAGCTCGAGAGGCTGAGCTGCCCTTCGGCGCGATGGCGGTTGCGGGTGTTCAGCCAGGTCAGCTGGGGAATATCGAATTCGGCACGCGAACCGGAAGGCGTAGGGAACGTAATGCGGCTGTTGCGCAGGTCAAAATGGTCAACCTGACGCAGAAAAATATCGCTAACACGACCGGGCTTGATGCCGTTGCCTTTATTGGCCTCGCCACCGAGCGGGGTGTTTAAATCCAGTTGCAGGTTATAGAAAGTGAGATCGCGGAACTGCCAGCGAAAATGCAGCAGTGATTGCCAGACGTCCAGCGCCATCGTGATGCGCTGAACCCGCCATTTGGCATCCGGCAATGTAACCTGAAGGCCACGGACTTCCATGATCGGGCCAAAGGTTTTCCAGCTGGCGCTGATTTGCGACAGTTCAATCGGTACGCCGGTGACCGCCTCTACTTTCCCGACCAGTTGATCCTGAAAGCGGCTAAGCTGCGGCAATGCAAGACGCAGGCCGCTGATCACCAAAGCCACTATCACGACAAGGGTTGCGCTGGTGGTTAATAAAATACCGGGCAGTCGCCTCAAACCTCTCTCCTTGTTTTCCATTCCATGCTGGTTTTCACCCGCACAGACGGCAATGGAAACCTTTAACACCCAGATGCTTCAAGCCAGTCATCCGCAGATCACATCATGACGACGTCGAACTGTTCCTGACTGTAGAGCGGCTCAATCTGTACCTTAACCTGCTTGCCGACGAAGATTTCCACTTCAGCCAGCGCATGGGATTCTTCTCCCTTGAGGGCTTCCCCCACGGCAGCAGACGCGTAGACCAGGAAACGGTCGGAATCGTAGGCATGATGCACACGTACGATCTCACGCAGAATTTCATAGCAGACGGTTTCAACGGTTTTGACCGTACCGCGTGCATGACATGTCGGACAGTCGCTGCACAGAACATGCTCGACGCTTTCACGCGTACGCTTACGGGTCATTTCCACCAGACCGAGCGCAGAGAAACCGTGAATGCCGGTCTTCACGCGGTCTTTTGCCAGCGCCTGCTCGAGGCTGTGCAACACGCGACGGCGGTGATCTTCATTCGACATATCAATGAAGTCGATGATGATAATGCCGCCGAGATTGCGCAGACGCAGCTGACGGGCAATCGCCTGTGTCGCTTCGGTATTGGTGTTGAAAATAGTGTCTTCGAGATTGCGATGGCCGACAAACGCACCGGTATTGATATCCACGGTGGTCATGGCTTCGGTCTGATCGATAATCAGGTAGCCGCCGGATTTGAGTTCCACCTTGCGCTCCAGCGCACGCTGGATTTCGTTCTCAACATCGAACAAATCGAAAATAGGTTGCTTGCCGCTGTAATGCTCCAGCTTGCTGGTCATTTCAGGCATGTATTCGCTGGTGAATTCCACCAGCAATTCGTAGGTCAGACGGGAGTCAACGCGGATACGATCCAGCGCTTCGCCGGCAAAATCACGTAAAACACGATGCGCCAGCGCCAGTTCGCCATACAACTTGCACTTGGTTTTGTTGCGACGTTTACGCTCCATCACCTTAGTCCACAAGCGTTTTAAGTAGGCGGCATCCTGCTTAAGTTCTTCTTCGCCCACGCCTTCGGCGGCGGTACGAATAATGTAACCACCGTGCTCGTCGCAATATTCGGAGACGATACGTTTCAGACGGTCGCGTTCCGCTTCGCTTTCAATACGCTGGGAAACCCCAACGTGAGAAGCCCCGGGCATGAACACCAGATAGCGGGAAGGCAACGTAATGTCAGTCGTCAGGCGCGCGCCTTTGGTGCCCAGCGGGTCTTTCACCACCTGCACCATCAGATCCTGGCCCTGATGTACCAGCTCTGCGATGTCACGCACATGGAAATTTTTCTGCTCATCACGCGCCACACATTCGGTGTGAGGCATGATGTCTGAAGCGTGTAAGAACGCTGCTTTCTCAAGGCCGATATCCACGAATGCTGCCTGCATACCCGGCAGAACACGACTGATACGTCCTTTATAAATGTTGCCGGCAATCCCGCGTTTGGTCTCACGCTCAATATGGATTTCCTGCAGAATGCCACCGTCAATGTAGGCCACGCGGGTTTCAGACGGGGTGACATTGACCAGTAATTCAGCTGTCATGTTTTCTCCTAAGCTCGCGTAAGGCAGAAAATTCATTTAGCAGTTCCTGAGTTTCCACCAAAGGAAGCCCCACAACTGCATAGTAACTGCCGCGAATTTCACGGACGAAACAACCGCCCTTTCCCTGAATACCATAAGCGCCCGCTTTATCCATGGGCTCACCGCTCAGAATATAGTGTGCAATGTCGTCGGAGGATAGTGAACGGAAAGTGACATCTGTCACAACCAACGTATTGAGACAATCCTGCCGGTCGGCAAACGCAATCGCGGTCATCACCTGATGCTGTCTGCCAGACAATGCATTAAGCATAACAGCGGCTTGCGCTTCGTCACGTGGCTTTTCCAACACATTACCGTCAAGTACCACAATCGTATCTGCGCCCAGCACTGGCAAATCTTCTGCTGCTACCGCCACACCGGCCTGCGCCTTGTCTTTCGCCAGCCGCAAAACATAATCTTGCGGCGCTTCGCCAGGCTGACGTTCTTCTGCCACGTCCGTAGACAGGCGCTCGAAAGGCAACTCCAGCAACGTCAGTAATTCACGGCGGCGCGGTGACCCGGAGGCCAGATAAAGTGCGGTCATAACATCCTCATTGCACGGCAAACTGACGACGAATTTTACGCATCAGCAGGAACAGCCATGGCCACAGAACACCGTCAACCACACTACTCCAGAAAACTTCAGGCCGGAACGAAACGTTAACGACCAGGAATTCACCCCAGAACACCATCACGTCCACGGCCAGTGAAAGCACCATGACAATCAGCGCCTGTTGCCATAGCGCCAGATTACGGAATAACTGGAATTTGAACGCGACCAGATAGGCGGTGATAGCAAATGCCAGCGCCCGGATGCCGAGCGTCGATCCCAGGATCAAGTCCATGATGAAGCCGACAATAAAACCGGTACCCACGTTGACGCGATGCGGTAACGCCATCACCCAGTAAATCAGGATCAGCATCAGCCATGACGGCCTGAACATGTAAATTTGTTCCGGCCACGGCATGACCTGCAACAGCATGGCTATTAAGAAGGATAGCCAAATAATCCAACGCCCGTGGCTCCGGTAACTGTTCATCGTGTCGCTCCCTGAACAGCAGGCGTGCTGACAGGTGCGGTCACCGTACCGGTAGCCGGTGGCGGAACCGGTGCAGGAGGCCCCATATCACCCGGAGGTGGCAGGACTTGCGGCATCATTTGCATCAGACGTTCGTTGGCAACGCGATGGACTTCATCAGGCGGCAGAGGATGTTCACCATTACGGTCCGAACCCCATAACAGCAGCAAATAACGCAGACGTTGCAGACCGGCGGTCGGACGCGCCTGAATCACGGTATACGCACGCTGGTTGTCCACTTTGACAGAGGACACCACACCCACCGGATAGCCTTCAGGGAAACGGCCGCCAAGACCTGACGTAACCAGCACATCGCCGACACGAATGTCGGTATTGCTTGGCAGATGCTCGAGTTGCAGGTCATCGGCGCAGCCGCTACCGGCTGCAATCACGCGGATGTCGTTACGCAGCACCTGAATCGGTAATGCGTGCGACGCATCGCAAATCAGCAATACGCGGCTGGTCAGAGCGGCAACGGCAACAACCTGACCGACAACACCTTTGTCGCTGATCACCGGTTGTCCGATATACACGCCATTGTTGCTGCCTTTGTCGATCACCACCTGATCACTGTACGGATCGTTGCTGGTAGACAGAACCTGCGTCACCATCTTGTGCTCGTCCTGACGCAACGGCGACCCTAACAGTTCGCGCAGACGGGCGTTTTCTTGTTTGTATTGGCCAAGCAGCATCAGATCGCTGTTTTTCAGCAACAGTTCCTGACGCAAAGCGCGGTTTTCGAGCTCCATCTGACCACGAGTGGCAAATGTAGAAGAGACCTGATCTAAGAATTCACGCGGGGCATTGGACAAAAAATAGAAGGGACTGACGGCAGTATCCATATAGGTGCGAATTTTAACAAACGTACCTATTTTACTGTCGGCAACAATCAGGACAATGGCCGTGAGAATAGCCAAAAAAAGTCGCAGTTGCAGGGAAGGTCCCCTGCTAAAAATTGGCTTCATAAAATATGCGAGTTCCTCGGCAACAGAAGGTTTCAGCCAGTCGAAGTAAAGACTTCCCCTGACAGAAAAGGCGGCAATCTCATGGGATAGACAAAACACCGGCAAAGCGTTTATCGCTCAGCCAGTGTTTGCGCGGATCCACATTGAACACTGCACACTTCACGTTGCAGGTTTTACCTGACGGACAACCACCTTCCCGGGCAGACTGATTTTGTTCACTACGACAAGGCTTGCTGACAACAAGCCCTGCCCAAAACCACAAGTCTTCGCTCAGATTACTCTTCGCTGAATAAGTCGCCGCCGTGCATGTCGATCATTTCTAATGCTTTACCACCGCCGCGGGCTACGCAAGTCAGCGGATCTTCTGCGACGACAACCGGAATACCGGTTTCTTCCATCAGCAGACGATCCAGGTTACGCAGTAATGCGCCACCGCCGGTCAGCACCATGCCGCGCTCGGAAATATCAGAAGCCAGTTCTGGCGGACACTGTTCCAGTGCAACCATCACCGCGCTGACGATACCGGTCAGCGGTTCCTGCAGGGCTTCCAGGATTTCGTTGGAGTTCAGCGTGAAGCCACGTGGAACACCTTCAGCCAGGTTACGGCCGCGAACTTCGATTTCGTGCACTTCATCGCCAGGATAAGCAGAACCAATGCTGTGCTTAATACGTTCGGCAGTCGCTTCACCAATCAGTGAACCGTAGTTACGACGAACGTAGTTAATGATAGCTTCGTCGAAACGGTCGCCACCAATACGTACAGAAGAGGAATACACCACGCCGTTAAGGGAGATCACCGCAACTTCCGTCGTACCACCACCGATATCCACCACCATTGAACCGGTCGCTTCAGATACTGGCAGGCCTGCACCGATTGCCGCAGCCATCGGTTCTTCAATCAGGAACACTTCACGCGCGCCTGCACCTTGTGCAGATTCACGGATAGCACGGCGCTCAACTTGCGTTGCACCGACTGGCACACACACCAGCACGCGCGGACTTGGGCGCATGAAGCTGTTGCTGTGAACTTGCTTGATGAAGTGTTGCAGCATTTTCTCAGTCACGAAGAAGTCAGCGATAACGCCGTCTTTCATTGGACGAATGGCTGCGATATTGCCAGGAGTACGACCCAGCATCTGTTTAGCGTCGTGACCAACAGCAGCAACGCTTTTAGGTGAACCAGCACGATCCTGACGAATAGCCACTACAGATGGCTCATTCAACACGATGCCTTGTCCTTTTACATAGATAAGGGTATTGGCGGTACCCAGGTCGATGGACAAGTCGTTGGAAAACATGCCACGAAATTTCTTAAACATAACGAAAGGATAATCCTGCAAGCTGGGGGCGGAAAATAAAATCCGCCTACTTTACCAACCACGCGAAGCAGCGACAAGGCGCAAAAACGTCCTGCTTCCGTGAAAATTGTCAGCGATGTCGCCATTCACTTGTTGTTACTTTTTGAGGCTGATGGCACTGCGAAATAATTCTTTATCGCAGGCTCGGTTTACCTCGGGCAGGCACCCAGGCGAAGTAGCAACACCGCACATAAATTCTTACACTTTTACCGAAATTTTCCGCTCATCTGCGGCCTGATAATAAGCACCGGAGGCCAGGCAAGGGAGTCGGTCAAAAGCTGGCTCATTCTACGTTAAATAATCCCATAACGGTCACTTAAACATCGCGGTTATGTGAATATTTTTTACCGACCGGGTCAACAGGCTCCGGCACAGCAAAGAAATCGCCCTGACCGCCGTGGATCCCACTTTTCAACAGGACGGCCCACTCCTCTTTTGTCCTCACTCCGGAGGCAAAAACCAGGGCCTGAGTTCCTTCACATGCACTGAGCAAACTTTGTACAAAAAGCTGGTTTTCCACCCTCTTATCAATATCGCGCACTAACCCCGGGTGAAGCTTGACTCTCTCCACCGGGAAAGTTTTCAGATAAGAGGTGCTGACGACCGACAAACCTGCCTGCGTCACGGCCAGACGACAGCCTAAACCTTGCAATAGTCTGATAGCCGGACGCAGCCGGTCGGTATGTTGACAGAGATCTGCCTCTGCAAGTTCAATCAAAATTCGATTTCGTTGGGTTCTTTCGCACTGAAGCAACGTATCGCGCAGCCAGCGAACAAACGAGCGCTGCAATAATGAATCAACCGTCAGGTGAAATGCCAACGTTTCATCCGGCCAGCGGTTAAGTAACGGAATAATCTGACTTAACATGACCCGGTCAAAGCTCTGAGACAGGCCAAACTGAACCACCAGAGGAATAAATTCTGCGGCCAGCAGTTCCTGTTCTCCGTCAAAGACGCGACGCTGCACTTCCCGGTGGTCAAGCTTGCCGCCTTTTGAGAATGACGGTTTCTGGTATAAACGCGGGCCGCCGCGCGCCAGGGTATTTTCCAGCAAAGTCCGCCAGCGCACGCTTCCCCGGCCCTTTTCCGGCACGTTTTTATCGTAGATAAACCAGCTGTTACTTCCCTGGAACGCCGCGTGGCGGGTGGCCTGCTCAACCATATCCATGACCTGATCCGGCGTCTGCCCGAAACGATACGCACTGATGCCGATGTACATCAGTGCGTCGCGGTCGATCAGCGAAGACGTCGGCAACACGCCCAGCGCATTAACCAGCTGAGCCGCCATCACTTCCGCTTCTTTCAGGGTGCGGTGCGGCAGCAGCACCGCAAAATCACTGTGGAAATAGCGGGCCAGTAAAGCATCCACGTGGCGCATAACAAACGTCGATAATAAATTCACCATCGCCGAACGTAATTCTTCAACCACCGCCTGACCGTGGGTTTCGCGCATCATATCGAAATCAGGTAAACGCAGCAGCATCACCACGCCATGCGCACCCTTTTCTTCCAGTTGTGTGGCGAGCTGGTTATCAAAGAACAGGCGGTTACTCAGCCCGGTTTGTGCGTCCTGCTGGGCATACGCGCGTATCAGGGTGTCCACGCGGCTACGCTGTTCACGGGCTTCGTTCAGATCAGTCAGCAACACATCGATAGCACTGCTGGCAGAATGGGGCCATTCCCCAACATCCCCGGTCAGACCCTCGCGTTCTCCGCGTAATATGCGCACTGCGCGGTCTTCCAGTTTTTCCACGCCATCGGTTTCCTGTCGCAACCAGCGGAAACTGAGCATCAGCATGCCCAGCATCACCAGAATGGCGAGACCAATTGCAAACGTAGAACGCAGGGAGCGGATATAGGTGCTGATCGGATCGATATAGGACATTTGCAGAGACATCGCATGGTTCTGCATCAGCGGGAAAGTTGCCGTCTCGAATTCAGGGATTACGCTGTCCCACGAACGGCGCAAATTGGGCTTTTCATGATACTCATACACGGTGGTGTTATTGAGTTTGAGCTCAACATCCGTGATATCAAGCATGCGCATCGCCGGCGGCATCCAGCGTTCGGCTTCCGCGGGGGTATGGGTCAGAAGCGCCTGATCATAGGCCGTCGCCAGCGCCTGAAGATGCTGCCCGGTACTTTGTTTATTGAGATAGAGAAAACTGAAAGTGACGCCCAGCAACATCAACAGCATTGCCAGCGCGACTAACATCGAAATCAGTGCCGATAGTCTGGTAGTAAATCGCATCCCTGTGCCTTACTCGCTACGGTTAGGTGAACACAAACCCGTTGTCTGAGCCTGCTGCGTAAAACGCCGCTACTATAAAACAGAAAAAGGGAGGGACTGGAGAAATTTACGAAAAAGGATTAATCGCATATTTCGTTATTTCTGCCACATCGGGCGCCATTTCATTCCTTTATCAGGCCGAAAAGTACCCTTTGCTTACATTGATAGCATAGCAACACAAAAAACAATCAATTCAGAATTCTTATACAAATGGATAAAAATCAGCCAAAGGCGGTTTTTTTAAATCGGGTATTTGGAGGGTTCATCTCGCAAAACCCCCGGTTTCACGCCATGCTCTGTCTATATCCATAAAAATTAACCATATAAAAAGAGAATGCCGGAGAATGCTATGTACAAACCCCGCAAACTAACGGAAGCCGATGTCACACCCGAAGACATCTTCCATGACCGGCGCAAAGTATTACAGGCGCTGGGTATCAGTGCGGCGGCACTGGCCATCCCGCAAGATGCCCGGGCTGATCTGCTTTCCTGGTTTAAAGGCCATGACCGGCCGTCTGCGCCTGCGGGCAAGCCGCTGGATTTCACCAAACCTGCTGCATACCAGAATGATCTGCCGCTGACACCGGAAGATAAGGTTTCCGGCTATAACAATTTCTATGAATTCGGACTGGATAAAGCAGATCCGGCAGCGAATGCCGGGCAGCTGGTCACATCGCCATGGACGTTAAAAATAGAAGGTGAAGTCGCTAAACCGATGACGCTGGATATGGACGACATTATGAAGCGTTTCCCGCTCGAGCAGCGGATTTACCGCATGCGTTGCGTCGAAGCCTGGTCAATGGTGGTGCCGTGGGTCGGATTCCAGCTCAGTGAAATTCTTAAACTCGCCGAGCCGACCAGTAATGCGCGTTACGTCGCATTTACTACCTTATATGACCCTGAACATATGCCGGGGCAAAAAGACCGGTTTATCGGCGGCGGACTGAATTACCCGTACGTTGAAGGATTGCGTATAGATGAGGCGATGAACCCGCTGGCGATGATGACGGTCGGTGTGTATGGCAAAGCACTTCCGCCGCAAAACGGCGCGCCCATCCGCCTGACCATTCCGTGGAAGTACGGCTTCAAGGGGATTAAATCCATCGTGAACATCAAATTCACCAAAGATGAGCCGCCGACCACCTGGAACCAGATTGCCTCGAATGAATACGGATTTTACGCCAATGTGAACCCGCAAGTTGATCACCCGCGCTGGTCGCAGGCGACGGAGCGATTTATCGGTTCAGGCGGATTGCTCGACGTGCAGCGTCAGCCAACCTTACTGTTCAACGGTTATGCCGAACAGGTGGCGTCGATGTATCACGGTATGGACTTGCGTAAGTTCTATTAAGGAAGGAGAAGTTTCACCTATGCGTCGTTTAAGCCCTGCAAATATTACCTGGCTGAAGGTGATCATCTATCTTTGCGCCATTTTGCCTTTTTTCTGGATTGTGCTTTCGATTAATCAGGGCTGGTTCAGCGCCGATCCCGCCAAAGATATTCAGCATTTTACCGGTAGGATGACTCTGAAATTTTTACTGGTCACACTGCTGGTCACGCCTGTCGCTCGTTACGGAAAACAGCCTCTGCTGATCCGCACCCGTCGTTTGCTGGGTCTATGGTGTTTTGCGTGGGGAACACTGCATCTTCTCAGCTATTCCTTCCTCGAACTGGGCATCAGTAATCTCCGGTTGCTGGGCAGTGAACTGATATCACGCCCGTATCTGACGCTGGGCATCATCTGCTGGGTTCTTCTGCTGGCACTGGCCTGCACCTCTCCAATGTGGGCACAGCGCAAATTGGGGTCAAAATGGCAGAAGTTGCACAATTTCATTTATCTGATCGCGGTACTTGCGCCGATCCACTACCTTTGGTCGGTAAAAGTGTTATCACCGCAACCCGTCATTTACGCATTACTGGCGGTCATCTTGTTGGCATTTCGTTATAAAAAATTCCGCCAGTGGCTGCGATAAGCGGTGGAACTTTTCTGTGTTCTGCCCCTCATAATTCCGGCAATCACACTCACATTCTCCGGGCGAGGGTTGATTATCTTCGCTGATAAGACCAGTATTTAGCTGCGAATTGCCACGATATCATTATAATGCCCGACCTCATGCCGAAGAGACGGGTCGATTTGCCGCGAAATAGGTGACAAATCGGTGACATCAGGGTATTTTCTACAATCTTTGTCTAATTGCCGGAGATAGGCTCACAATGGCGCATAAGTTTGACATTTTGCTACTGAACGGTCCTAACCTGAATTTGTTAGGCACCCGTGAGCCTGAAACGTACGGACACACCACGCTCAACGATATTGTTAAAGGTTTGGAAGTTCAGGCTGCTGCTGCTGATGTAGCACTCAGCCATCTGCAATCCAACGCAGAACATGTCCTGATTGAACGCATTCATCAGGCACGCGGAAACGTCGATTTTATTCTGATCAATCCCGCGGCCTTTACCCATACCAGCGTGGCGCTGCGCGATGCATTACTGGGGGTGTCGATTCCGTTTATCGAGATCCATCTGTCGAATGTACACGCCCGCGAAGCGTTCCGGCATCATTCCTATCTTTCCGACATCGCAGTGGGCGTTATTTGCGGACTTGGCGCAGATGGCTACCACTTTGCATTACAGGCAGCGGTTAATCGCTTGTCAAAAACCCACTAATTTCTACGCAAAAAGAGTACGGAATCACACCCATGGATATTCGTAAAATTAAAAAACTGATCGAACTGGTTGAAGAATCAGGCATTTCTGAACTGGAAATTTCTGAAGGCGAAGAATCAGTACGTATCAGCCGTGCTGCACCTGCGCAGGCTTATCCAATGATGCAACAGGCTTATGCTATGCCTGTACAACAACAGCCAGGTCTGGCTGCTGCGGTCGCGCCAGCTGCTGCGCCTGCAGAAGCGGCTCCGGCTGCCATCAGCGGTCATATCGTTCGCTCACCGATGGTAGGTACCTTCTACCGTACGCCAAGCCCGGACGCTAAAGCCTTCATCGAAGTGGGTCAGAAAGTGAACGCCGGCGATACCCTGTGTATCGTTGAAGCGATGAAAATGATGAACCAAATCGAAGCAGACAAATCCGGTGTTGTTAAAGCAATTCTGGTAGAAAGCGGCCAACCGGTTGAATTCGACGAGCCGCTGGTCGTCATCGAATAACGAGGCGTACCATGGTAGATAAAATTGTTATCGCGAACCGCGGCGAGATTGCCCTGCGTATTTTGCGTGCCTGTAAAGAAATGGGCATCAAAACCGTTGCTGTGCACTCCACTGCTGACCGTGACCTGAAACACGTGCTGCTGGCAGACGAAACCGTCTGTATCGGTCCTGCACCTTCAGTAAAAAGCTATCTGAACATCCCTGCCATTATCGCTGCGGCAGAAATCACTGGCGCGGTGGCTATTCACCCTGGCTATGGTTTCCTGTCCGAGAATGCTGATTTTGCAGAGCAGGTTGAGCGTTCTGGTTTTATCTTCATCGGCCCGAAAGCTGAAACTATCCGCCTGATGGGCGACAAAGTTTCTGCGATCCACGCGATGAAAGCGGCTGGCGTACCTTGCGTACCTGGCTCTGACGGCCCGCTGGGCGACGACATGGATCAAAACCGTGCCTTCGCTAAACGCATCGGCTATCCGGTCATCATCAAAGCTTCTGGCGGCGGCGGTGGTCGTGGTATGCGTGTTGTGCGCAGCGACAAAGACCTTGAGCAATCCATCAACATGACCCGTGCGGAAGCCAAAGCGGCTTTCAACAACGACATGGTTTACATGGAAAAATACCTGGAAAACCCACGTCACGTGGAAATTCAGGTACTGGCTGACGGTCAGGGCAATGCGGTTTATCTGGCTGAACGTGACTGCTCTATGCAGCGTCGTCACCAGAAAGTCGTGGAAGAAGCGCCAGCACCGGGCATCACTGAAGAACTGCGTCGTTTCATCGGCGAACGTTGTTCAAAAGCCTGTGTGGATATCGGCTACCGTGGCGCAGGTACTTTCGAGTTCCTGTATGAAAACGGTGAGTTCTTCTTCATCGAAATGAACACCCGTATCCAGGTTGAGCATCCGGTTACCGAGATGATCACTGGTGTGGATTTGATCAAAGAGCAGCTGCGCATTGCGTCCGGCCAGCCACTGTCGATCAAACAAAGCGAAGTGAAAGTCAAAGGCCATGCGGTGGAATGCCGTATTAACGCGGAAGACCCTAACACCTTCCTGCCAAGCCCGGGCAAAATCACGCGTTTCCACGCACCTGGCGGCTTCGGTGTTCGTTGGGAATCGCACATTTACGCAGGCTACACTGTGCCTCCGTACTACGATTCCATGATTGGTAAACTGATCACTTACGGCGAAACCCGTGAAGTGGCGATTGCCCGCATGAAAAATGCACTGGCAGAACTGATCATCGACGGCATCAAAACCAACATTGATCTGCAAATGCGCATTATGGACGACGAGAACTTCCAGCACGGTGGGACTAACATCCACTATCTGGAGAAAAAACTCGGTTTGCAGGAAAAATAATAAGACCGTACCGTCGCGTACATCTTATCAAGGCCGGATATTCCGGCCTTTTTTTCATTTATGGGGAAGTGGAAATGGATCAACGTTTCTTACAAGCCAACCGCGAAGCCCGCTGGGCGTTTGGGCTGACGATTGCCTATCTGCTGGCATGGTGTTTTGCCGCCTATATTCCTGACGATAAACAGGGCATCACCGGCCTGCCGCACTGGTTTGAAATGGCCTGTCTGCTGGTACCGCTGGTATTCGTTCTTTTAAGCTGGCTGATGGTTCGCGTGATTTATCGCGATATTCCGCTGGAGGATCATCATGCAGACTGAAGTCTTGTTGCCGCTGATTGCCTATCTGCTGCTGGTATTCGGGCTGTCTGTGTATGCCTACACGCGTCGCGAACAGGGCAACTTCCTCACCGAGTATTTCCTCGGTAACCGCTCGATGGGCGGCTTCGTACTGGCCATGACTCTCACCGCTACCTACATCAGCGCCAGTTCGTTTATCGGCGGTCCCGGTGCTGCATACAAGTTTGGCCTTGGCTGGGTGTTGCTGGCGATGATCCAGCTGCCTGCTGTCTGGCTTTCACTGGGCGTACTGGGCAAGAAATTCGCCATTCTGGCGCGCCGTTATAATGCAGTTACCCTGAATGACATGCTGTTTGCGCGCTACCAGAGCCGCCTGCTGGTCTGGCTGGCGAGTCTGAGTCTGCTGGTGGCATTTCTGGGTGCGATGACCGTGCAGTTCATCGGTGGTGCGCGTTTGCTGGAAACCGCCGCCGGTATCCCTTACGACACCGGTCTGCTGATTTTCGGCATCAGCATCGCGTTGTATACCGCGTTTGGTGGCTTTCGTGCCAGCGTGCTCAATGATGCCATGCAGGGTCTGGTGATGCTTCTGGGCACCATTTTGCTGCTGGTAGCGGTGATCCATGCCGCCGGAGGGCTGCACAGTGCCGTTGATAAACTCCAGCAAATCGACCCGAAACTGGTTTCCGTACACGGCGGAGATGACGTCCTGTCGTTACCGTTCATGGCCTCGTTCTGGATTTTAGTGTGCTTTGGGGTGATTGGCCTGCCGCACACTGCCGTGCGTTGTATTTCCTATAAAGACAGCAAAGCGGTGCACCGCGGCATCGTGCTGGGCACCATCGTGGTCGCCGTACTGATGCTCGGTATGCATCTGGCTGGCGCACTCGGGCGCGCGGTTTTACCTGATCTTAAAATCCCCGATCAGGTGATCCCGACGCTGATGATCACCGTGCTGCCACCTTACGCCGCCGGGATTTTCCTGGCCGCACCGATGGCTGCCATTATGTCGACCATCAACGCACAGCTTTTACAGTCATCTGCGACTATCGTTAAAGACTTATACCTCGGCATTAAACCGGAGCAGTTAACCAACGAACGTAAGCTGAAGCGGTTCTCGAGCTGGGCGACTTTTGTGCTGGGATTGCTGGTATTACTGGCCGCATGGCGTCCGCCGGAAATGATTATCTGGCTGAACCTGCTGGCGTTTGGCGGGCTGGAGGCAGTGTTCCTGTGGCCGCTGGTGCTCGGTTTGTACTGGGAGCGCGCCAACGCTGCCGGGGCGCTGAGCTCAATGATTGTTGGCGCAGTTTGTTATACCCTGCTTGCCAGTATCGACCTGCACATCGCCGGTCTGCATCCGATTGTGCCGTCGCTGTTGCTGAGCCTGCTGGCATTTTATGTCGGCAATAAGTTTGGTAAACAGCCACGCGAAACCGTACTCAAGCCGTCCTGACCGGGCGGCACTGATTTTACAGATTGTTAAGAAGAGAATGGCTATGCCTTGGATCCAACTGAAAATTAATACCACCGGTAACGACGCGGAAACGCTGAGTGACGCGCTTATCGAGAGTGGCGCCGTGTCCGTGACTTTCCAGGATACCCACGATAATCCGGTGTTCGAACCCCTGCCTGGCGAAACCTTGCTGTGGGGCGATACCGACGCTATCGGCCTGTACGATGCGGAAACCGACATGGAAGAAGTGGTCGCCATGCTGGAAAACGAACCGCTGCTGGGCAAAGGTTTCGTGCACAAAATCGAACAACTGGAAGACAAAGACTGGGAACGCGAATGGATGGATAACTTCCACCCGATGCGTTTTGGCGAGCGTCTGTGGATTTGTCCAAGCTGGCGCGATGTGCCGGATCCGAATGCTGTCAACGTGATGCTCGATCCGGGCCTGGCATTTGGTACCGGTACCCATCCGACCACCGCGATGTGTTTGCAATGGCTCGACAGTCTGGATCTGACCGATAAAACGGTGATCGACTTCGGCTGCGGTTCGGGCATTCTGGCGATCGCTGCGCTGAAACTGGGCGCAAAACACGTGGTCGGGATCGACATCGATCCGCAGGCGATTCAGGCCAGCCGTGATAACGCCGAGCGTAACGGCGTTTCAGAGCGTCTGTCGTTGTACCTGCCGAAAGACCAGCCAGAGAACCTGTCAGCCGACGTGGTCGTCGCTAACATCCTTGCAGGCCCTCTGCGCGAACTGGCACCGCTTATCAGCGTGCTGCCGGTTGCAGGCGGTCATCTGGGGCTTTCCGGCGTTCTGGCCAGCCAGGCTCAAAGCGTGGCGGATGCGTACAAAGATAAATTTGAACTGGATGCGGTGGCCGAGAAAGAAGAATGGTGCCGTATTACCGGCGTTAAAAAAGCCTGATAGCTGTCACCCGCTCTTTCTTTTTGTGCATAAAGAGCGGGTTTCCCCCCAAAAACCTCTTCTGAACTTTTCTTATATTTATCCTGCCGCACCAAACCCTTACACTTCGCATGGTATTTATTACTCAACGAACGAAAGGGATATCTTTTGAAAGGAAAATTGCTGTTTATTGCACTTGCTGCATTTTCAGTGTCTGCGGCTGCGACAGATGCGCCACACTGGTCCTATGACGGCGATGCCGCCCCGCAAAATTGGTCTAAACTCAGCCCGGATTTCCATCTGTGCGAACAGGGCAAAGCACAGTCGCCTATCAATATCAAAGAGGCGTTACCGGTGCATCCCCGCCCGCTTAAACTCAGCTATCAGTTACCGCCGGTGAGTGTCATTAATAACGGCCATAGCGTGCAGGTCAATGTTCAGCAGGGTGATTTTGCCACGCTGGACGGGGATAAATTCGTCCTTCAGCAGTTCCACTTCCACTCCCCGAGCGAAAACACTCTCAACGGTAAATCCTTCCCGATGGAAGCGCACTTTGTGCATATGGATGCTGAGGGTGAAGTTGCGGTGATTGCGGTGATGTTCGAGACCGGTAAGGCTAATCCGGAACTGGAAAAGATCTGGCAACAGATGCCAGAAAAAGCGGGCGAATCAGTCATGCTGAAAGAGAAAGTCAGTCTTGATGGCCTGCTGCCTAAAGATCTCACCCATTACCGCTTCAGCGGATCGCTGACCACGCCGCCTTGCACAGAAGGCGTTCGCTGGCTGGTCGTGAAACAGCCTCAGACGCTGTCTGAAGCGCAACTGGAAAAATTCCAGCATGTTATGCATCATGCAAATAATCGTCCTGTGCAGGGTCTGCATGGCCGCGTGGTGGTCGACGAATAATCTAGCCTGAACCCGGAGACGCAGACAAAGCTTCTGCGTCTCTTTCTGTTGCCTTTCTTAGTTTCTGAAAATCAGTCACTTTTTAACCAAAATACGATCTGCGTCACGGAATTTTGTGGTGATTGCTGCTTAAAACGTCAAATCTGCCCTTAGATTCAACTGATATATCAGGATGTTTCAGAGAGATATTAGGAATTTGCATAAGCGCACAATTTGACCTTCGTCACATAACTCAATGTAAAACCAAGACAAAAAATATAATTGCGCTGAATTTCACCATTGGCAAGGTATTTTCTTATCCAATTGCTCAAAGTTTGGCCTTTCATATCGCAACGAAAATGCGTAATATACGCGCCCTTGCGGACATCAGTATGGTCATTCCTAGTTCATGCGCATCGGACACCACCAGCTTACAAATTGCCTGATTGCGGCCCCGATGGCCGGTATCACTGACCGACCATTTCGTGCCTTATGTCATGCGATGGGGGCTGGAATGGCAGTATCTGAAATGCTCTCCTCCAATCCGGAGGTGTGGCGGACGGATAAATCACGTTTGCGCATGGTACATAACGATGAACCGGGGATCCGCGCCGTGCAAATTGCCGGTTGTGACCCCGAAGATATGGCGGCTGCTGCACGAATTAACGTGGAAAGCGGTGCGCAAATCATTGATATCAATATGGGCTGCCCGGCCAAGAAAGTGAACCGCAAACTGGCAGGTTCTGCATTATTGCAGTATCCGGATTTGGTCAAACAAATCCTCACTACCGTAGTGAATGCGGTAGATGTGCCAGTCACGTTGAAAATTCGTACTGGTTGGGCACCGGAACACCGTAACTGTGTACAAATTGCCCAATTGGCTGAAGACTGTGGAATTCAGGCCCTGACTATTCATGGCCGAACCCGTGCCTGTCTCTTCAATGGAGAAGCAGAGTACGACAGTATTCGGACAGTTAAGCAGAGTGTTTCCATTCCGATTATCGCGAATGGCGACATAACTGACCCGCATAAAGCCAGAGCGGTGCTCGACTACACCGGAGCTGATGCTCTGATGATAGGACGTGCCGCTCAGGGGAGACCCTGGATCTTCCGGGAAATCCAGCATTATCTGGACACAGGGGAGCTGTTACCTCCACCGCCTATGGGTGAGGTGCAGCGCTTGTTACTAGGGCACGTACGGGAATTGCACGACTTTTACGGTCAAGGCAAGGGATTTCGTATCGCTCGTAAGCATGTTTCCTGGTATCTCCAGGAGCATGCCCCGAATGACCAGTTTCGGCGCTCCTTCAACGCCATAGAGGATGCCAGCGAACAGCTGGAGGCGTTGGAAGCATATTTCGAAAATCTTGCGTAACAAAAAAGAGCTGACAGAACTATGTTCGAACAACGCGTGAATTCTGACGTACTGACCGTTTCTACCGTTAATTCTCAGGATCAGGTAACCCAAAAACCCCTGCGTGACTCGGTAAAACAAGCACTTAAGGGCTATTTTGCTCAATTGAATGGTCAGGACGTGAATGACCTGTATGAGTTGGTATTGGCTGAAGTTGAACAGCCACTGTTAGACATGGTGATGCAGTATACCCGTGGCAACCAGACTCGTGCGGCCCTGATGATGGGTATCAACCGCGGTACGCTGCGTAAGAAATTGAAAAAATACGGCATGAACTGATACTAATCAGTCGATGTCTTAAAAAGGCGCTTTTCCGCAAGGGGAGCGCCTTTTTGTTTTCTGTTTTTTTATATTTACCGATTCTTTCGCAGCACCCCTTTAGCCCAAAATTTGCGCAAAACCTAACCCAGATCAACCCAAATGAGAATAATTCTCCCCTGCATTCCGCGATAAAGAACTACCTTATACGGACAATAAAAATGTCTCCGGGAGTCACACTGATGAAGCCACTTTATCTACGTTTTACCGCGGCAATGAATAAACCTGATCTGGCTATTTTACTGCTGCGTATCACTTACGGTCTGCTGATTTTTCATGGCTGGCATAAGCTGCATGACGGACTGGGCGGTATACAGGGGATGCTGGCAGGTTATGGTATTCCGGCGTTTGTCGCCTACGGCGTAATTATCGGTGAGGTCATCGCGCCGATCATGATGATATTGGGGATCTTCACCCGTCTCGCCGCTCTGTCTGCTGCAGCGACGATGGTCGTGGCCTGGCTGATGGTCGGTATCCACCATACGTTTGCATTGTCACCGGTGGGTGCCTGGGCCATTGAAGACATCGTGTATTACTTCATGGCAGCCATCGTGATCGCGCTGTACGGTAGCGGGCGTTATTCCATTATGAGCAATCCGCTCTACCGCTGATATTCCTTTTCAGCATGTCTGATCCGTCAGGCATGCTGATACCGCATATCAACCATTTTATTTTCCAAAAGCTAATCTCTTCTTTACGTAGCGTTTTCGTTTGTCTGTCCAAAAGTAGACGTAAAAAAATGGTAAAGAGTCCGTTTATCGGACAATTTCCCCCACCGGTTAGATCAAGCAGCATGTTATACTCTGTGTAAGAGTCGTATTCGCTCGCTCAACGCCTACGGACAGCCCTTCAGCTTCGCGATCCCGCCTTTTAAAAGTGTCTTCTTAGAGTAAAAATTGCGTCAACTTGTGTCTTTTCAAAAACGTTTGCCGGCACATGCTGTCCCACTCTATGTCAGACAATCCGTATCGCGAATGAGCCAACTCCTTACGCGTTACCCCGATTTTTATGCAGATGATTAGGCTTTTATGACTTCTCCTCGCTTTCGTGCTTCATTTTTACATCCACGCTACTGGCTGACCTGGTTTGGCCTGGGTGTACTGTTCCTGCTGGTTCAGCTGCCTTATCCGGTGTTAAACCGTCTGGGTATCTGGCTTGGCCGAACGTCGATGCGTTTCCTGAAACGCCGCGTGTCAATAACGCGCCGTAACCTGCAATTGTGCTTCCCGGATCTGCCTTCTGATCAGGTTGAAGCCCGCATTGTCAGCAACTTTGAATCCCTCGGTATGGGCTTACTGGAAACCGGCATGGCCTGGTTCTGGTCGGATGCCCGTGTGAAACGCTGGTTTGACGTCAGCGGCCTGCACAACCTGAAAAAGGCGCAGGAAAACAAAAAAGGCGTACTGGTGATTGGGGTGCATTTCATGTCGCTGGAACTGGGCGGGCGTGCGATGGGCTTATGTCAGCCAATGATGGCGATGTACCGTCCGCACAACAATAAAGCGATGGAATTTGTGCAGACCTGGGGTCGTATGCGCTCCAACAAGGCAATGCTCGATCGCAAAGATTTACGCGGTATGGTTCACGCTCTGAAAAAAGGCGAAGCGGTCTGGTTTGCGCCGGATCAGGACTACGGCCCGCGCGGCAGCGTCTTTGCCCCCCTGTTTGCCGTCGACCAGGCTGCCACCACCAGCGGTACCTTCATGCTGGCGCGTCTGGCGAAACCGGCGCTGGTCACCGTAGTACTGGTGCGCAAAGCCTTAGGTAAAGGCTATGAGCTGGTGATCCAACCTGAGTTGCAGGATTACCCGATCGATGACGAAATGGCGGCTGCGGCTTACATGAATCGCGTTATCGAGAAAGAAATTATGCGTGCGCCCGATCAGTATCTCTGGTTGCACCGCCGCTTTAAAACCCGTCCGGCAGGAACGCCTTCTCTTTATAGATAAGTGCTTTATAGATAAGTGCCAGACGTGATAAAACGGAAGCCCGATGCAATGCGTCGGGCTTTTTCATTGAACAGCATCCATAAGAGATTTGTAATTTTCATGGCTAAAAAACCTGACGCGACACCTTCCATCTTTGACCATCTCAAAGAGGAAGACAGCTTTGACCTCTGGGGACGCTCCGGCCTCAGCACTGCACTGAACAAAGCCAAACCTAAAGCGCCGGATAATGAGCAGATTGCCGCCGCACGTAAGCTTATCAAAGGCAATGCCGACAAGGGCGAATGATGTGAAAACATCGCCTGACAGAAACCCACTCCATGTGGGTTTTTTAATGGCTTTTATCTGCACAAACAGGCTGATGAAAATAATTCTCACGACAGATTAATCGCTTTTCTGTAACCTCTCTTTTTACCTGCCCTGGAGAGAAGTGATGAAAACCTCTGTTCGTCTGGCGCTGGTCGGAGACTACCACTCCGCCATCACGGCCCACCAAGCTATCCCCCTTGCTATCGACCTTGCAGCACAACACTTCAGCACTGAAATTCACGCCGACTGGCTTGCGACCGACACCATTACCCCTGAGATTTTACAAAAATACGACGCTTTCTGGTGTGTCCCCGGCAGCCCGTATCACTCCACCGAAGGTGCCCTGAGCGCTATCCGTTTTGCCCGCGAAAACCACAAGCCTTTCCTCGGAACCTGCGGCGGTTTTCAGCATGCGATCATCGAATACGCCCGTAACGTGATGGACTGGCAGGATGCAGGACATGGCGAAACCGATACCGAAGGCCGGCTGGTGATCAGCGCCCTGTCGTGCGAAATGGTGGAAGTTAAAAACACCCTCACCTTTATCCCAGACAGCCTGCCAGCACGCGCCTATGGCAGGCTGGAAGTCGAAGAGGGTTATCACTGCCGTTACGGCATCAATACCGAATTTCAGGCGGCGCTTGAGGCACAGCCGTTGCGGATGGTGGGTCATGATGCCACCGGCGAAGTTCGCGCCATCGAATTGCCCGGACATCCGTTTTTTGTCGCGACCTTATTTCAGCCGGAACGCGCCGCACTAAAAGGTCAGCTTCCGCCGCTGGTGGCTGCATTGATAAAGTCCGCTCTCTGAGCCTGCCTGTTTCTGAATATCTCTCAGGCCATCCGGCCTGAGAGATTTACTCATCGTTTTGCCTCATTTTTTTACCCAATATGACACCGTATTTCACTTCCCTTCAAAGACCGCGATCTGCACTCCAATATTGAAATAATCCGCTCCCTTTTAAAGCAGCCACATTGACCGCGCACCGAAACAGGGCAATAAATTTTATACACCTCGTCAATGTTACTGAGCAATTCCTCTACGCGACTTGATTGATGGGGTGTTTTCGATGTTGGCACTCCCTTTGCAAAGACAGGTGCAGAGGGCGTTGCCCCATAAACAGACAGGGTGCTCAGGCACTCACACAATAATAATTTTCAATTTTGTCTCACAGGACGCTTAATGAAAAAAATATTGCTCTCAACGCTGATTGCCGCAGCAAGCTTCGTGACACTGGCTGGTCAGGCTCACGCAGGTACCACTCTGGATGCAGTTAAAAAGAAAGGATTTGTTCAATGCGGTATCAGCGACGGCCTGCCAGGCTTCTCTTACGCTGACTCCAAAGGCAAATTCACCGGTATCGACGTTGACCTCTGCCGCGCAGTGGCTGCTGCCGTGTTTGGTGATGCTGAGAAAGTGAAATACACCCCCCTAACCGCGAAAGAGCGTTTCACCGCGCTGCAGTCTGGCGAAGTGGACATCCTGTCACGTAATACCACCTGGACCTCTTCCCGCGATGCGGGCATGGGCATGATTTTCGCCGGCGTAAACTATTACGACGGTATCGGCTTCCTGACTCACCAGAAAGCCGGCCTGAAAAGCGCCAAAGAACTTGATGGCGCCACCGTCTGTCTGCAGGCCGGTACGGATACCGAGCTGAACGTAGCTGACTACTTCAAAGCCAACAAAATGACTTACACCCCGGTCACCTTCGACCGTTCAGACGAAAGCGCCAAAGCGCTGGACTCAGGCCGTTGTGACACCCTGGCCTCTGACCAGTCTCAGCTGTACGCACTGCGTATCAAACTGGGCAAACCGGATGACTTCATCGTTCTGCCAGAAGTCATTTCTAAAGAACCTCTGGGGCCGGTCGTTCGCCGTGGTGACGAAGACTGGCTGGCTATCGTGCGCTGGTCACTGTTCGCGATGCTGAACGCCGAAGAAATGGGCGTGACGTCTGCCAACGTCGATCAGCTGGCGGCAAACCCGACCACGCCTGACATGAGCAACCTGCTGGGCAAAACCGGCACTTACGGCGCTGATCTGAAAGTGCCTAATGACTGGGTGGTTAAAATCGTTAAACAGGTCGGCAACTACGGCGAAAGCTTCGAACGTAACGTCGGTCAGGGCAGCGAGCTGAAAATCAAACGTGGTCAGAACGCATTGTGGAATAAAGGCGGCATCCAGTACGCCCCACCAGTCCGCTAATTTTATCCTTCGTACCTGACGTTGCACCGGCGTTGGCGGCACTCGGTCACCCGAATCACTGACCCGTGTCAGCTCATCGGGATTCCCTCCCTTGCTGCAACGCCAGTTACTTTGGATAAACAAAAGTTCAGTCTGAGAAAGGAAGCTGATGCACCGGTCGTTCCCCGGCGCATCACTTCCACTGTTTTACCTGCAGGTCGAGGTTAAAATGTCGCAACGCCCAACCGGAAAAGTCTCGTTCTCGCTGACCAACCCAGCGGTACGAGCCTGGATTTATCAAATTTTCGCGGTGGTGTTGCTGGTAGCCTGTCTGGGTTACCTGCTCCACAACACCATTACCAATCTGACTACACGAGGGATCACCTCGGGATTTGCGTTTCTTGAAAAGGGTGCCGGTTTCGGCATTGTTCAGCATCTTATCGACTACCAGGAAGGCGACACCTACGCCCGCGTATTTGTTATCGGTCTGCTGAATACGCTGCTGGTTTCCGCGCTGTGTATCGTTTTTGCTTCCATCCTCGGGTTCATTATCGGTTTAGGACGCCTTTCCGATAACTGGCTGATCCGTAAAGTCTCGACGGTGTATATCGAGACGTTCCGTAACATTCCACCGCTGCTGCAAATCTTCTTCTGGTACTTCGCCGTACTGCGCAACCTGCCGGGCCCGCGTCAGAGCCTGAATGCGTTCGACCTGGCTTTCGTCAGTAACCGCGGCCTGTATCTGCCGTCGCCGGAACTGGCGCCGGGCAGTCTGGCGGGATTTATCGCCCTGCTGCTGGCGATTTTTGGCATCGTCGCGCTGCAACGCTACAACCACTTCCGCCAGATCCATACCGGACGCGTCTGGCATATCTGGCCATGGGCGATTGTTATGCTGGTTGTGTTTCCGGCGCTGGCGCACCTGATTTTCGGGCCTGCCCTGCACTGGGATGTGCCTGCGCTGCGCGGTTTTAACTTCCGCGGCGGCATGGTTTTGATTCCGGAACTGGCGGCGTTAACGCTGGCGTTATCGGTGTATACCTCGACGTTTATCGCCGAAGTGATCCGCTCCGGCATTCAGTCTGTTTCGCACGGCCAGCACGAAGCCGCCCGTTCGCTCGGCCTGCCGAACCCGGTCACGCTGCGACAGGTGATTTTGCCGCAGGCGATGCGGGTGATCATCCCGCCGCTGACCAGCCAGTATCTGAACATCGTGAAAAACTCCTCTCTGGCCGCCGCTATCGGTTATCCGGATATGGTGTCGCTGTTCGCCGGTACGGTGCTCAACCAGACCGGTCAGGCGATTGAAACCATTGCTATCACCATGTCGGTTTACCTGATCATCAGTCTGGTGATTTCGTTCCTGATGAATATTTACAACCGGCGTATCGCGCTGGTCGAGCGTTAAGGGAAACCCATGACGATGACAACACTTCCTCCCGGAGTCAGAGCCGTGAAACCCGGAACGCCGCTCGGTACCGCCCTGCTCTGGGCGCGTAAAAATCTGTTCTCCAGCTGGTTCAACAGTTTGCTGACGCTGTTTTGTTTATGGCTGATGTGGCTGGTGATCCCTCCGCTGCTGAACTGGGTGATTTTCCAGGCCAACTGGGTCGGCACGGCGCGAACTGACTGCACCAAAGCCGGTGCCTGCTGGGTGTTTATCCATGCACGTTTCGGCCAGTTTATGTACGGGTTATATCCGTTTGATCAGCGCTGGCGCATCAACGTCACGCTGATTGTCGGCCTGCTGACCCTTGCGCCGATCTTTTTCAAAGCCACGCCACACCGCGGACGTTATATCGCCTGCTGGATGGTGCTGTTCCCGATTTTCACCTGGTTCATGTTGTATGGCGGATTCTTTGGTCTGAGCCGCATCGAGACCCGCCAATGGGGCGGCCTGACGCTGACGCTGATTATCGCCGCTGTCGGTATCGCCGGGGCATTGCCGCTGGGAATTATGCTCGCGCTGGCACGTCGTTCACGTCTGCCCATCGTGCGTATTCTGTCGGTGGTTTTCATTGAGTTCTGGCGTGGTGTGCCGCTGATCACCGTGCTGTTTATGTCCTCGGTGATGCTGCCGCTGTTTATGACCGAAGGGACGAGCATCGACAAACTGGTGCGCGCACTGGTGGGTGTGGTGCTGTTCCAGTCGGCGTACGTCGCGGAAGTGGTGCGCGGCGGGCTACAGGCGCTGCCGAAAGGCCAGACTGAAGCCGCCGAATCACTGGCGCTGGGTTACTGGAAAACGCAGGGATTAGTCATTCTGCCGCAGGCGCTGAAAATGGTGATACCGGGTCTGGTGAACACCATCATCGCGCTGTTCAAAGATACCAGTCTGGTGATCATCATCGGCCTGTTTGACCTGTTCAGCAGCGTACAGCAAGCCACCGTCGATCCGGAATGGCTGGGCATGTCGACCGAAGGCTACGTCTTCGCCGCCGCCGTTTACTGGATTTTCTGTTTTAGCATGTCGCGTTATAGCCAGCATCTGGAAAGACGCTTTCACACCGGACGTTCCGCACACTGAGGTAAACCATGAGCGACCATCAAGTCACTGAAAACCAAAATATGATGATCACGCTGGAAAACGTGAATAAGTGGTACGGACAATTCCACGTATTGAAAGACATTAATCTGAGCGTCAAACCGCGCGAACGTATCGTCCTTTGCGGCCCTTCCGGTTCAGGGAAATCAACGACCATTCGTTGCATTAACCATCTGGAAGAGCACCAGCAAGGGCGCATTGTGGTGGACGGCACTGAACTGAATGATGATCTGCGCAATATCGAACGCGTACGCACTGAAGTCGGTATGGTGTTCCAGCACTTCAATTTGTTCCCGCATCTGACTGTGTTGCAAAACTGCACTCTGGCACCGTGCTGGGTACGCAAGATGCCGAAGAAAGAAGCCGAAGAACTGGCGATGCATTATCTGAAACGTGTGCGTATCGCCGAACATGCCAATAAATTCCCCGGCCAGCTTTCCGGCGGCCAGCAACAGCGTGTGGCGATCGCCCGTTCGCTGTGCATGAAGCCAAAAATCATGCTGTTTGATGAACCGACATCGGCGCTCGATCCGGAAATGGTGAAAGAAGTCCTGGATACCATGATCACGCTGGCGGAAGAAGGCATGACCATGTTGTGCGTGACGCACGAAATGGGATTTGCGCGAACCGTCGCCGACCGGGTGATCTTTATGGATCGCGGGGAAATCGTTGAACAGGCGCCACCGCTGGAGTTCTTTGCGAATCCGAAGTCGGCGAGGACACGGGAGTTCTTATCACAGGTGATCCATTAACTTTTCTGCGCCCTTCGAAAAAGGGGAATCATCAAAGATTTGGCTTTTGCTCCTCCCCCTGCGAAGGGGGAGGTTGGGAGGGGGTTTTACATACAAAGCAATAAGTTAAAGCACACTTTGAATTTAGTTTTTGACCTTCATACCCCACCCCAGCCCTCCCCTTCGCAGGGGAGGGAGCATTAATCATCACCACATCACTCCCCCGATCACCGGCGCAATCACCACGGTGACCACTCCCGCCAGCATCATCACCAGACTCGATACCACGCCTTCTTCCGCGCCCAGCTCATAGGCTCTCGCCGTACCCGCACCGTGCGACGCCGCACCAAACCCGGCGCCTTTTGCCAGTCCGCTTTTTACTGCCAGACGCAGAAACAGCATATCGCCGACCGCCATGCCGAATACGCCGGTGATCACCACAAACAACGCGACCAGATCCGGCTGACCGCCCATTTGCTTCGCGGCTGCCAGCGCGAACGGCGTGGTGATGGAACGCACCGCCAGACTGCGCTGAATATCTTCAGGCAAGGTCAGCATCCGCGCCAGCCAGACGGAGCTGCTGACGGCCACCACAATCGCGGTCAGCACACCCGCACTCAGCGACATCCAGTGACGGCGGATCACCGCCATATTCTCGTAAACCGGCACCGCAAACGCGATGGTTGAAGGCCCGAGCAGCCATAACAACCAGTGCGTTTCGCCGATGTAATCCTGATACGAGGTGTGCGTCACCACCAGCAAGACAACCAGCACAATCGGTGTGAACACCAGCGGCATCAGCAGCAACGTGCGTTTCTGCCGGTAAAGTTTCTTGTTGGCGTAATACAACCCGAGCGTGATGACAAAACACAGAATGCTGATAAGAAGATCAGTCACGGCTCGCCTTCCTTGCCGCCAGACGTTGTTCCAGACGATAAACTTTATCGACCACCACCGCCGTCGCACCGAGGGTCAGTACGGTACTGACACCAATCACCAGAAAAATTTTCCAGCCCTCGATCATCAGCAACTGGGCGTAATTCACCACCGCCACCACGGCAGGCACGAAGAACAACAGCATTTCCGCCAGCAACCAGCGGGAACCGGCTTTCACCCATTTCACCGGTAAAATGCGGAACATAATCAGCAGTAACAGCATCAGCATGCCGACAATGTTGGCAGGTAACGGCAGATGTAATGCGGTGACCAGACGATCGGCGATAACGAATAACACCGCGTACAGCACCACCTGAACGGGGATCTGACAGCGGGTCAGCAGGGACGGCGCTTTAGTGCGCAACGCCAGCAACATGAGGACGACCTCGAAAGAGGGAAAAGTGTGAAAATGAAGTATACGCTGGCAGGAAACCGGTAAAGAAATGAATTAAAATCATAAAAATGATTCCAGTTTGGAATACTTTGTTACTCGCCGATCTGACCGGGAAAAATAAGCCCATGGACGTCCGTACCTTACGCTATTTTGTCGAAGTGGTTCGCCAGCAGAGCTTTACCCGCGCGGCGGAAAAGCTGTTCGTCACGCAACCGACGATCAGCAAAATGCTGCGTCATCTGGAAGAAGAACTGGAATGCACGCTGATTGTTCGTGAAGGACGGCGTTTGCGGCTGACTGACAGCGGTCAGGCGCTGTATCAGCGCGGGCTGAATATCCTTGAAGAATTCCGCCAGCTGGAAGCCGAACTCGAAGATATCAACTCACTTAAATCCGGTCACCTGCGGCTGGGCATTCCGCCGATGGTGGGCACACAAATCGCGCCGCTTATTAGCAGTTTCCGCCAGCAATATCCGGGTATCGAACTGATTATTTCCGAATTTGGCGGCCTGACCGTGCAACAGGCGGTGATCTCCGGCGAACTGGATCTGGCGCTCACCGCCCTGCCCGCCGACGCCGTGCCTTCCATCGCCTCGTTACTGCTGTTCAGTCATCCGCTGTGCGTGGTGGTGCCGCGCACGCCGCACTGGCTGAACCGCACGCGCATCGGGTTCAGTGATCTGGCTGATGAAAGTATTCTGATTTATAACGAAGATTTTGCACTGTATCGCCAGCTGATGGATGCGTTTTCCGCTCACGGTTTTACGCCCAAAATTGCCGCACGCAGCGGTCAGTGGGATTTCTTAGCCGCGATGGTGCAAACCGGCATGGGCGTGGCGATTTTGCCGGAACCTGTCTGTCAGCGGCTGGATAAAAACGCGCTGATGTGGCTGCCGCTGGATCCGCTGATGCCGTGGCAACTGGGGCTTATCTGGCATCAGGGCAGTTATCTTTCACACAGCGCCCAGGCGTGGATCACGCTGTGCAGGGATTACTGGAAATAGCGGGAAGTGGTGGGAAGTGGCGCTAAATAAAAAAACCGCGTGAACTTTGCAGCGCACGCGGTTTTATTTCTGACAGAAGTTAAACTTCTTTTTCTACAAGAAGCGCTTCAAGTAAATCGAGATCATGCAGCAGTTTTTGCAGCGTCTCATTACTGATTTTCTGCGTGGCGCGCAGGTGATACAGCTCACCACGTTCAGCGCGCAGCGCAGTCAGACGGAAGCGACGCTCGAGGTTTTCCAGCTTCAGCGCGGTTTCCATATCATCGCGGTTGGCCGTGCGTCGTCGCAGAGTCCCGATAACCCGCGAGCTGATTTCCTTCAGCGTCTGCTCGTCGATGTTTTCTTCGGTATCTGCTGCCAGACGTTCCTCCATCTTATGCAGGCTTTCTATCGCCACTTCCGCCGCGATAGATTTCGCCATGCGTTCTTCTTCGCGGTACGCGGTACCATCCGCCACCACCACGCCTTTAAGCAGGAACGGCAAGGCAATCACGCCCGCAATCAGCGAGAACAGAATGACACCGGTCGCCAGGAACACCAGCTGATAGCGCGACGGGAACGCCGAACCATCGGCGAGGAACAGCGGAATTGACAGCACACCCGCCAGCGTAATCGCCCCGCGCACACCGGCGAAGGATGCCACCCACAGCTCACGCGTACTGTAGCTGCCAAACAGCAGCGGTTTCTTTTTCAGGAAACGGTTGCTGAAATTTTTCATCACCCACAGCCAGACGAAACGCAGGATCAGCAGTGCAAAGTAGATAATCCCGACGTCTGCGAACAGATGCCACGTCACGATAGACGGATCGTGTGTCGCCTGATCAATTGAGTTCTCAAGGATGCCCGGCAATTGCAGGCCCAGCATGATGAACACCATGCCGTTGAACACAAATTCCAGCATCGCCCAGACGCTGTTGGCACGCAGACGCATCGCCAGGGGTGCGTTACGGATAATGCCCGACTGGCTGATGGTCATACCGGCGGCCACTGCGGCCAGAATGCCCGATACGCCAATGTGTTCGGCAATCAGATAAGAGGCAAAAGGCAGCAGCAACAGGAAGACGATTTGCGTTGCCGGATCATCACCGCTCCAGCGGCTCATGATACGCAGCGATTTACTGTACAACCAGGTCACCGCCACACCGGCCATCAGGCCACCGATCGCCACTTTAAGGAACTCAACGCTGGCCCCGCCGACGGTAAAGATCATCGTACCCATCGCCACAGCGATAGCGAATTTCAGCGACACCAGACCGGACGCGTCATTCATCAGCGCTTCACCTTCCAGCACGCTCATGATCGACTTCGGAATACGGCCCTTGCCGACAATCCCGCCTAATGCCACGGCATCGGTGGGTGAAAGCACCGCAGCCAGCGCGAACGCAGCCACCAGCGGAATATCCGGCACCATCATATAAATCAGATAACCGATACCGACCACGGTGAGTAATACCAGCACCAGCGCCAGCCCAAGAATTTCGCGACCGTGGTGGAGGAATTCACGGGTCGGGGTTTTCCAGCCATCGGCGAACAGCAATGGCGGGATGAACAGAACGAGAAACAGTTCCGGATCGAAGTCCACGTGCAGGCCAAAATTGGGCCATGCCAGCAAAGCACCGACGGCAATCTGCATTAATGGAAGAGGAACCTGAAACGGCAACATTCTGGTGACGACACCGGACAGCGACACCACCAGAATCAAAATCAGAATGGTAAAGAATATTTCCATGCTTTCCTTAGACTCTTGTTTTTATGAATTTCAGCCAGACACAGGTGAGTGAGTCCGGAGCGAACCTTGAAATAGTAGATCAAAAGGGGATGAGATTTAAATCAGTGCGTGCGGTTACCTCAGAGAGGTTCTTGCTTCTCACCTTTCTCCGGAGCCGGAATGAAGGGTTTTTCTTGCTCCTCCCCCTGCGAAGGGGGAGGTCGGGAGGGGGTTTTAATGACAAATTCCATGCAAAAGCATACTTCAACCTACTGATTCGCCATTAATACCCCACCCCAACCCTCCCCTTCGCAGGGGAGGGAGTAATTCGGCCTGGCATCAAATCGCCCAGCCGCCCGCATAAAACACCACCAGCGCCACGGCGATCACCACCGTGCCCACGTTCAGCTTCCGCCATTCGCCGGAGAAAATACGGCCAATCACCAGCGAGCTGAAACCGAGCATAATGCCGGTCACGATGTTACAGGTCAGCACGATAAACACCGCGCACAGCAATCCTGACATCGCATCGACGAAATCGGTGAAATCCAGTTTGGTCACGTTGCTGAGCATCAGCAGACCCACGTACATCAGTGCCGGTGCGGTAGCGTATGCCGGCACCAGATAAGACAACGGAGACAGGAACAACATCAGCAGGAACAGCACGCCGACGACCGTCGCGGTCAGGCCGGTTTTGCCGCCCGCTGCAGTACCGGCTGCCGATTCGATGTAAACCGCTGCCGGTGATGCGCCAACCAGTGAGGCGAAAATGCTGCTCACGGAGTCTGCGGTCAGCGCTTTGCCGCCGCTGATGATCTGGCCGTTTTCATCCAGTAAATTTGCCTGACCTGCCACTGCGCGGATGGTGCCGGTAGCATCAAACACCGCGGTCATCACCAGCGCCAGAACGCTTGGTAATACTGCCGCTTTCAGCGCGCCCATGATGTCGAGATCGAAAATCACCGATTTGCCGTCAGCACCTGCCAGAGAAGGCATCGCGAACAAACCCTGATATTTCACGGCAGGATCGAAAATCAGACCAATAATGGAAATCGCGATAATCACCAGCAAAATGCCGCCGGGCACACGCAGTTTCTCAAGGCCAAAAATCACCGCCAGTCCGAGCAATGTCATGATCACCGGGAAAGAAGTAAAGGCGCCGAGCGCGACAGGTAAACCGTCCAGCGGGTTTTTCACCACCAGACCGACGCCGTTGGCCGCGATCAGCAACAGGAACAGGCCGATACCGATGCCGGTTCCGTGCGCAACGCCCGTTGGCAGGTTGCGCAAAATCCACGACCGGATGCCGGTCATCGAGATAATGGTGAACAATACGCCCATCAGGAATACCGCGCCGAGGGCAACCGGCACGCTGATGTGCTGGCCGAGCACCAGACTAAAGGCGGTAAAGGCAGTCAGAGAGATGGCGCAACCAATAGCCAGCGGCAGATTAGCCCACAGCCCCATCAGCAGGGAGCCGAAACCGGCCACCAGGCAGGTCGCGACAAACACGGCGCTTGGCGAGAAACCCGCTTTGCCGAGCATTGATGGCACAACGATGACCGAATACACCATCGCCAGAAACGTCGTTAAGCCGGCGATCACTTCCTGGCGAACGTTACTGCCACGCGCACTGATTTTGAAAAAAGCATCAAACGGGCCCTTTGGCGCAACGGCGCTGCCCGTCTGAGTGTGTTGACTCGACATGAAAATTCCTCTGAATGTCTCTGCTGATTAGCCGGCGTGGTCATTATGAAACCGTTTCTGCACGTTCACTTCCCTATTTGTCGCCTGAAATCGCCGAAACGGGCGTCAGAACGGCAAGGCAAACGTTTAACTCGCATCGCGTATGGCGGGACAAAAATTAACGCAAACGATTATCCGGCCTTTAACCTCACCTTTTCAACTGCGAATGACGACAATTTACCGTTGTCTGGTCAATAAAAACGCGGTTGTGGTGCAAATCTGTCCGTCTGGCGATTTGCTGTGCGGTAACGGTTGCGCACGCGCTTCGCGGCGATGAGAAAGAGAGACAGCAAATCAGGATGAATAGGCTATGCCGGGAGGTAAAAGACCGGAGATAAAAATAACAGGACGTTTATTAAGGTTTATTTTCTGATGGCGTTCATTGCGCAAATTTCACACCCGCAAAGAGCCCGCTATGAAATATAAAAAGGGAATACGTTCCGGCGATAAAAAACCAAAACGTTTCCCTTTATATTTTCCGCTGACTTAAAAACAATTAACGCAGGATATTCAAAGGGCCACCGGTTTCCAGAGCCCGCTGATAAGCCGGTCGGGCTGTCACATTGGAAAGCCATGCATTTAAATGTGGGTATTTTCCCAGACCGGTACGGGCGTTTATTGCTTCTACCGGGAAACTCATTTGAATGTCCGCTGCGCTGAACTGATAACCCGCGAAATAAGGATGCGTGGTCAGATGTTGTTCCAGATAATCCATATGGGTATAAATCTGTTTATCCAGATAGTTTTTCTGCACGCCCTGTCCGATCGCACCGGCAATCGGGCGGATCAGCCACGGCATTGGCGGCTTGCCTAAACGGCTGAAAATCAGCTTCATGACCAGCAGCGGCATCAGCGAACCTTCCGCATAATGCATCCAGTAGCGATACTGCTGGCGCTCCGCGAACGCCGTCGGTTTCAGCGTGCCTGCCTCATCGTACACTTCCTGCAGATACTCAATAATGGCGCCGGATTCCGCAAGGATCATGCCGTTATCTTCCAGTACCGGTGATTTGCCGAGAGGATGCACCTTTTTCAGCGATTCCGGTGCCAGCATGGATTTCTTATCACGTTGATACTGTTTGATTTCATAAGGTACGCTCAGTTCTTCGAGCATCCATAAGATTCGCTGTGATCGGGAGTTATCCAAATGATGAACTGTTAACATAAACGTCTTCTGCCCTGTCGTATTTAATTATTTGTTAACTATAGACAACGGTTTCGCAGGCCGTATCACATTCGTTTAAAAACCCTTTCTTTTATCCGGATTAATACCGCCAAAATCTTTTTATTTGATTAAAATCACTTACGGATTAATCTTAATTACACGAAAAAAATTATCGTAACTTCATTCGCCTTTAATAATTCTTAATGCCATTATCGCCGGATAAAAATCAGCCCGTCGCTTTCGACTCTATGTTTGTGGAGCCTTACATGTTTTCCAGTAATTACAACAATGTGCTTGTCATGTTTTCGTTCATTGTTGCAATGCTTGCCTCTTATACCGCGCTTGATATGGCTGGCCGGGTTGCCACCACGGAGGGAAGGGCTTCCCGGCTTTGGTTAATTGGTGGTGCCATTGCAATGGGCATCGGTATCTGGTCCATGCATTTCATCGGCATGCTGGCTTTTAATTCCTCTATGCCAATGGGTTACGACCCGGTCATTACATTGCTTTCCATGCTGATTGCGATTATTTCCTCGGCGTTTGCGCTCTGGCTGGTATGCCTGCATGAGTTGCCGCTGCGGCGATTGCTGGCGGGCGCGTTACTGATGGGTGGCGGCATTGCGGCCATGCATTACACCGGAATGTCAGCGATGCTGATGATGCCGCCGATTGTTTATGACTTCCGCTGGGTCACATTATCCGTCGTGGTCGCCATTGTTGCCTCCGGCGCAGCACTGTGGATGGCGTTCCATCTGCGCCAGCAATCGCCGAATGTGCGTCTGTTGCGCATCAGTGCCGCCGTGGTGATGGGCACGGCGATTGTTGGTATGCACTATATCGGTATGGCCGCTGCGCAATTCCCCATGGACAGCCATAGCATGGCGGCCTTCAGCGGCGTGGATAACAACTGGCTGGCGCTGCTGGTGATTGTGGTGACGCTGGCTATTCTGGCGATCACCCTGATTATTTCTATTCTTGATGGCCGGATGCAGGCGCGCACGTCGATTCTGGCGTCGTCGCTGGCGCAGGCTAACCGCGAGCTGACTCAGCTGGCGCTGCACGACAATCTCACCCGTTTGCCGAACCGCCTGTTGCTGGAAGATCGCCTCAGCCAGGCGTTTCAGAAAGCCTCGCGGGGAGAATCTCAGTTTGCGGTGCTGTTTATAGATCTCGACGGGTTCAAAGCCGTTAACGATGCTTTTGGCCATCACATCGGCGATCAGCTGTTAATTTCTGTCACTGAGCGGCTGAAATCCCAGCTGCGCGCGACAGACACGCTGGCACGTCTCGGCGGTGATGAATTTGTCCTGCTGGTGGAAATCGCTGAACCGACAGACGCTTCTCAGTTAGCCGATAAACTGGTGCATCTGATTGCCCGTCCGTTTTACGTGTCCCGCTACGAACTGCTGGTGTCCGCCAGTGTCGGTATCGCGGTATATCCGGGCGACGGCGAAAATGAGCGCGAGCTGATGCTCAATGCTGACGCTGCGATGTATCACACCAAAAATTCAGGCCGCAACGGGCACAGTTTCTTTCAGCCTTCGATGAATGCCAATGCGCAAAACCAGCTGCAGATGCTCAATGATTTGCGTCTGGCTATTGAGCACCATGAACTGCGTTTGCACTATCAGCCGAAATTTATCGCGCCTTACGGGCCGGTCAGCGGGTTCGAGGCGCTGCTGCGCTGGGAGCGTGACGGCAAAACGCTGAGCCCGGATGTGTTCCTGCCACTGGCAGAGAAAACCGGTCTGATCATTCCGATTGGCGAATGGGTGCTGAATGAAGCCTGCCGCCAGCTGCGCGAATGGCATCTGCAAGGACACACCACCTGGACGGTGGCGGTCAATCTGTCCACGCTGCAATTTGAGCAGTCGAATCTGGTCGAAATGGTGATTGACACGATTAAACGTCATCAAATCCCGCCGGAAATGCTGACGCTGGAAGTCACCGAAACCACTGCAATGCGCAATCCGGACGTCAGCGTAGAAATTCTCGAACGCCTGACCCAGTACGGTGTGAAGGCCTCGATTGACGATTTCGGCACCGGCTATTCCAGCCTGTTGTATCTGAAGCGTCTGCCGGCCAGCGAACTGAAAATCGACGGGGCCTTTATCAATGACCTGATCGCCGGCAGCGAAGATGCCAGCATTGTGGCGGCGATTATCGCTCTGGGCCAGACCCTTAATCTGAAAGTGGTGGCCGAAGGCGTGGAGACCACCCAGCAGCAGGATTTCCTGACGCAGCTGGGTTGCGACACGTTGCAGGGCTATCTGCTGGGACGTCCGATGACACCGCAACAGATTGCCCAGCATCCCGATACCGACTGGGAACCGCAGCTCTCCATCAATCATAAACCTGACTAACCCAGGGCGTCGTACATCACGCGGTCGCTGTGCGGAAAAATCGCACAGCGTTGCGCAGTTCGACGCTTTGTTCCGTCAGCGATTGCGCGGCAGCAGCAGCCTGTTCAACCAGCGCCGCATTTTGCTGCGTCACCTGATCCATCTGACCGACCGCAATCCCCACTTCATGGATCCCGCTGTGTTGCTCCGAACTGGCGGTCGAAATTTCACTCACAATCTCCGCCACCTTATTCACCGAAATCACGATTTCGCTCATCGCTTTACTGGCACGATCGGCCTGATCTGAACCTTCGGAAATTTTACTCACCGTGTCCTGAATAAGATCTTTAATCTCTTTTGCCGCCTGCCCGCTTTTCTGTGCCAGCACGCGGACTTCACTCGCCACAACCGCAAAACCTTTACCCTGCGTCCCCGCGCGTGCCGCTTCCACGGCGGCATTGAGCGCCAGTAAATTGGTCTGAAAAGCGATGCCTTCAATGACGCTGATAATATTAATGATTTCGCTGGAGCTGCCGGAGACATCGCGCATATGCGCCTGCATACCGCTGACAATCGCCCCGCCCTGCGAGGCCGTTTTCGAGGTTTCGTGTGCCAGCTGGCTGGCCTGCCGCGCATTCTCAGCATTCTGGCTGACGGTCGCCGTCAGGTTCTGCATATTCGAACTGGTTTGTACCAGCGATGCCGCCTGCTCTTCTGTGCGCTGCGAGAGATCGACGTTGCCCTGCTCAATTTCACTGGCGGCGTGATTTATCGACTCGCTGCCCTGCATGATCTGATGAATGGTTTTGTTCAGTTGGAGATTCATGGCATTCAGCGAAGCCAGCAAACTGCTCTCATCTCCCGGCTTAAGGGCAATTTTGGCGGCCAGATTACCGGTCGAAATCTCATGCATAATCGAAGCCGCATAAGCCGGTTCTCCGCCCAGCTGGGTGATAAGATTTCGTGCCAGCAAAAGCGCCATAAGCAGGGAAATAATAAAGGCCACGGCGACCAGCACTAAAAACATCACACTGGCATTCCGATAACTGCGGTGCGTCTGTGCGGCCGCCTTCTCGCTGTTGGCAAGTTCGTCACTGACCAGCTTCGCCAGATCTGCCATCAGCTGGGTGCGGTATTTACGTGAATTGTCACCGCTGATTTGTGTGGCCTGCGCAATATCGTTGCGTTCCACTGCTGCAATAACTTCATCGTTTGCCAGCGAAAACTGTTCGAAATTCCTGACGATTTGCTTAAAGAGGTCTGATTTACTGCCTCCGCTGTTCAGCTTCTGATACGCATTTTCGGCGGTCTTGAAGGTATCGACGGCTTGCTGAATTTCCATCCGATGCCCGTCGCGTGGCGCTCCTTGCGGCGAAGCAATGTATTGCACCTGCTGCAGGCGTAATTCCGCCAGTGTGCCGCGCATCACCAGCGGATATTGCACACCGGGAAGACGATAGGCACGGTAGTTTTCGATCTGCTGATTACTGCTGTTGAGCAACCAGGCGGACATGGCGGCAAGGGTGAGCATCAGCGCCATCACGAAGGCAAAAGCGCCGAGTAAACGGGTAAGAACAGAGAGACTGGTGAATTTTTTCATCTGGACACATCAGAAAGTCAGTGAAAGGAAACTCTCATAACGGCCGGAAAAAAGGGAACTTTATGGCAAAATGAAACTATATTTCATTTTGTTAAACACTGGCTTTCAAAATGTAATTCCACGGTTACCGGACAAATTTTTCATGTTATCCGCGAGGCTAAAAAGATGATCTGCAACGCAGATTGGGATTTTTGCCCTCTCAGGGCGCGAGGGCAATATCGATGCAATATTTGGGGCGACTTAGTTTCAGCGCGGTTCAAAATCCGGCCATAACGGCGCGATGTCAGACATCAGATTCGGGGTTCCGGCTGCCACTGCCATATGCCGGTAATTGTCGGTACCGTCCGGCGTTTTCGCGAATTTCACCAAGGTGTGCAGTCCGGCCTCCTGACACAGCACGGCGCCTCCTGCAATGTCCCACAGCGTCGTGCGGCGTTGCAGATGCCCGTCGATAATGCCTTTGGCGGCAAACACCATGCCGACGGTCGTACAGCGATAACAATGCACCGACCAGTCTGCGGCGCGAAGCCCCCGATAGAATGCCGAAGCTTCGTCCAGTTTGTCGTCGGAGCTGTCACCCAGCGACACAATCTGCACGTCGCCAAAACGGTCATCGCGACGGAATGGCTTTCCGTTCAGGAAGATCCCCTTTCCGGATTCTGCTGCAAACAGGTCGTTTAATACCGGCAACGCTACAATGCCCATCACCGGCTTTTTATTCTCCACCAGGCCGAGCGACACGCCCCATAATGGCGAACCGCGCAGGAAATTCGAGGTTCCGTCAATCGGGTCGATCACCCAGCAAGGCGCGTCTGTCAGCACGCCGCCCAGTTCCTCACCGATGATGGCATCCTGCGGGAAATGCTCTGCAAGCTGACGGCGGATAAAATGCTCGACCGCCACATCCGCCTCAGAGACGAAATCCTGCGTGCGTTTGCTGCTGACTTCAATGGTGTCCCGGCGGTTAAAAAAGCCCAGCGCCAGTTCAGCCGCCTGCGCCGCGATCTGACTGGCCATCGCCAGACGGGAGGACATCGTCGTGTTGGTCATCATAAATCCTGAATATTCAGTCTGAAGGAGAAACGTCATTTCCATAGAATGCACCGGAATCGATGAATAAAAAATGACAACCTGACGCTTGCTTAAACAGCGCAAAACACTCTATATCTGTGTGCTTCACTTTTCTGCTTTCCGCCGGAGATTGCCATGCCTGATGCCGCCCACTGGATCCCGTTTTTGCTGATTTGCCTTGGCCTGGTGTTAACGCCCGGTCCGAACATGATCTACCTGATTTCGCGTTCATTGTGTCAGGGACCAAAAGCCGGTCTTATCTCGCTCGGCGGCGTGGTGCTGGGCTTTCTGTTTTATATGCTTTTTGCCGCGCTCGGTATTACCGCGCTGGTGATGGCGGTGCCGTTCGCTTATGACGCATTGCGCATCGGTGGCGCAGCATATCTGCTGTATATGGCGTGGCAGGCGGTGAAACCCGGCGGGCGCTCGCCGTTTCAGGTCAAAGATTTACCGCGCGACAGCAATAAAAAGCTGTTCACAATGGGTCTGGTGACCAACCTGCTGAACCCGAAAGCTGCCGTGTTATATCTGACACTGTTGCCGCAATTCATCGTGCCAGAGCAGGGCCATGTGCTGATACAGTCGCTGATTCTTGGCAGCTCGCAGATTCTGATCAGTGCGACGGTAAACGCTCTGATCGCCCTTTCTGCCGGTTATATCGCCGTTTTCCTCGCAGGACGCCCGTTGTGGATGATACTTCAGCGCTGGTTTATGGGCGCGGTTCTCGGCGGACTGGCGGTGCGTATGCTGCTCGACGGCCGCAAATAGCTTCGGTTTATAAAAACGGTCCTTTATCACCGATCATATTCACTTAACGGTCAACGCTATATAATCCCCTGCATAACGTAACCAGAGGATTTATCCGTGCGCGCATTATCATCCCGCTTTTTACCTTCGCTCGCTTTGCTCGGGCTGGCCCTGAGCTTTGCCTCCCCTTCTGCTCTGGCTTCACGCCAGATAACTGACCAGTTAGGCCGTCAGGTCACGATCCCCGATAACGTGGATCGCGTGGTCGTTCTGCAACATCAGACCCTGAATCTGCTGGTTCAGCTTGATGCCACCAAAGACATTGTTGGCGTGCTGAATAACTGGCAGAAACAACTGGGCAGCGGTTATGCACGTCTTGCACCAGAGCTTCTGAAAACGCCGGAAGTGGGTGACCTGACCAGTGTGAATCTGGAAAGCGTGGTCGCGCTGCATCCGCAGGTGGTTTTCGTCACCAACTATGCGCCGCAGGAAATGATCGACCAGATCAGCCAGACCGGCATCGCGGTCGTCGCGATTTCACTGCGTGACGATCCGAAAGGCGAAGAACATAAAATGAATCCGGTGCTGCCTGATGACGATAAGGCGTACACCGAAGGGCTGAAGAAAGGTATCGCGCTGATTGGCGAAGTGGTTAATCACCAGAAACAGGCTCAGGCATTGATCGACTATACTTTTTCAGAGCGCAAGCTCACCGCCGAACGTCTGAAAAGCATTCCGCCTGAACAGCGGATCCGCACATACATGGCAAATCCCGACCTGACCACTTACGGTTCCGGTAAATATACCGGCCTGATGATGTCCCATGCCGGCGCGATGAACGTGGCCGCCGCGACCGTGAAAGGCTTTAAACAAGTGGCGATGGAACAGGTGATTGCCTGGGATCCACAGGTGATCTTCGTGCAGGACAGATATCCGGAAGTGGTCGGGCAGATCAACAGTGATCCGAAGTGGCAAAGTATTGATGCCGTTAAACATCATCGGGTGTATCTGATGCCGGAATACGCCAAAGCCTGGGGCTACCCGATGCCCGAAGCGCTGGCGATAGGTGAACTGTGGATGGCGAAAAAACTGTATCCACAAAAATTCGCCGATATCGATATGCAAAAACAGGCAGACGCTTATTACCAGCGCTTCTACCGGACGGATTTTAAATCCGCGGCAGAGGCGGCGCGCGCGGGGAAATAACCTCGTCCCCGGCGTTTATTGTTGAGGCAATGTGACAAGGAGACCTGATGACAAATTCAATCAAAGTGCTGGCCGCAGGTAGCCTGCGCCGGGCATGGCAGCCGTTGTGTGAAGCGTTTACGGAAAAAACAGGCACCAAAGTAATTGCAGAATTCGGCCCTGCCGGGCTGTTACGTGAACGCATCGAACAGGGTGAGAAAGTCGATCTGTTTGCTTCCGCCAATACTTCTCACCCGCTGGCCTTACAGCAGCATGGTAAAGCGCTGTCAGTGGACAGTTTTTGCGGCAACAGCTTGTGCGTGACGGCGCGTAAAGTGCCGGAACTGGACACACTTAACTGGCTGAAAGTGCTGCTCGATTCGCGTTTCCGGCTGGCGACTTCGACGCCAAAAAGTGATCCTTCCGGCGACTATACCTGGCAGATGTTTGAAAATATTGAGCGTCGCCATCCGGGCGCTGGAGAAACCCTGCGCAATAAAGCCTTACGGCTGGTGGGCGGTGAAAATTCAGCAAAAGTGCCGGAAGGAAAACTGGCTGCGGAATGGCTGATTTGCAGCGGGCAAGCCGATGTATTTATCGGCTATACCAGTTATGCCACGCTGCTGCGTGAAAATGACGAGCTGGAAGTGTTCAACGTGCCGGCCGATTACAATGTCCGCGCCATCTACGCGCTGGCCACCTGCACCGAAAAAGGCAAACCGCTGGCGGAATTTATTCTTTCAGAAACCGGCCAGCATATTTTGCAGAACGCCGGTTTTTGCGGAAAGCATTCGGTGATGCCGGAATAAAGATTAATGATCTAAATCGCGTTCCTTCATTGCCCGCTGACGATCGTAATACTCATCTTCGGCGGCAATGATTTCATCCAGCAGGGAATCCACATCGGCTTTATGCGTATCTTCGGCAAACAGGCCGGTCAGCGGCGATTCCGGCGTCAGTTTGCCGTCTTCGTACAATGCCCAGATCTCTTTGGCATAGCGCGTTTCCAGCAACTTCGGCGCGAACTGACCGTAATACTCGGTCATGTTATTCACATCGCGCTCAAACATCGATTCGGCATGGTTATTGGCGGCGGCATCCACGGCCTGCGGCAGGTCGATAATCACCGGCCCGTCGGCATCCATCAGCACGTTAAACTCTGATAAATCGCCATGCACGATACCGGCACACAACATGCGCACGATATTGCGGATCATGGTTTCGAAATCAGCGACGGCTTCTTCTTCGGTAAGGATGACATCACTGAGGCGCGGTGCGACCACACCGTCAGCGTCGGTGATTAACTCCATCAGCAACACGCCATCGAGACAAATGTAAGGCTGCGGCACGCGCACACCGGCATTCGCCAGGCGGAACAGCGCATCGACTTCCGCCGTCTGCCAGGACTCTTCCTGCTGTTTGCGTCCGAACTTAGTGCCCTTTTGCATCGCACGCGCGTTGCGGCTGTTACGGACTTTACGGCCTTCCTGATACTGTACGGCCTGTTTGAAGCTACGCTGTGTCGCTTCTTTATAAACCTTGGCACAACGGATCTCTTCACCGCATAAAACGGTGTACACGTCGGCCTCTTTGCCACTTTTCAGTCGACGGACCACATCATCAATCAGGCCGTCATCCACCAGAGGTTGGATTCTATTTGGGATTTTCATGCAGCCTTGTACCTTATTTCAGCGCATGAGGGAATGACCTGCGCAATATTCCCTTCATTACACACCAGACACGCCGTTCGCGTCATCCTTTCTTGATCCTTATCGCTTACTGCCTTCAGGAGTACAGTTTAACGTAGTGGCGATGGAGTGGATACTTTCTGCGCACAAGTTATTGTCATTCTGCGTAAAAAAGCACACGGACATTGTGGATGTTTTCCCTCTGATCATCATCGCCGGGAATTTGACTTAAATGACTGTTTCACGCCTGATAATTATTTCTTACTGTAAATAAGTCCTGCCAGTTATTATATTTTCATATCGCCGGAACTTTTCCTCTGACTTGAGCTTTTCGTGCTGTTTAGCTGAGGTTTAATAACGGCATGAAATGGTATACGCTCCGTTTAGAATTTTGGTGGTACTGTGCCGGTAATTTCCCGTTGCAGGTTGTCTATTATGAACACGCTATTAATTACCGGTGCCACTGGTTTCGTTGGCGGAGCTGTTGTTGAATATTTCTTGCGTCAGCAATTAACCACCAGAAATAAACTATTACTTTTAGTCAGGGCTGACGATAATACGACGGGACTCGCCAGAATTATCGATAACTTAAAGAAATTTGAACTCAGTGATGAACAGCTTTCTTCACTGAGCGAACAGTCAATATTAACCGGTGACTTAGCTGAGCCGGAAAGTTTTATTCATGACCCGCGTTTAGATAATGTCACGCACGTCATTAACTGTGCCGCTATAGCTTCATTCGGTAATAATCCGGCCATGTGGCGGGTGAATGTTGAAGGCTCGCTGGTGTTTGCCAAACGCATGGCGCAGGTCAAAGGGCTGCAAAGATTTGTGCATGTCGGCACGGCGATGGCCTCAATGCCTGATAAAGACAGCGTATTCTATGAAGGGATGCCGGATAACGAGCAGAACGAAGACCTGGTGCAATATACCGCGTCCAAGCGCGCCATCGAGAATCTGGTGCGTGAAGAATGTCCGTCACTGCCATTTATCGTCGCACGTCCGTCGATTATCGTCGGTCATACCCAGTACGGTTGCCAGCCTTCGAGCAGCATTTTCTGGGTCTTTATGATGGCGATAAAACTGAAGAAATTTACCTGTACGCTCGACGACCAGGTGGATGTGATCCCGGTAGATTATTGTGCGATGGTGCTGGCAAAATTATGTCTGGCGACCGAACTCAGCCATAATTTTTATCATATTTCTTCCGGCGAAGAGATGTGTACACCCTTCCATGAAATTGATACCTCTGTGGCGAAAGCAAATAATGCGCCACGGATTATCAGCGAATATGAGCAGATCAGTTATCAGGACTTCACCGGTATCCGTAAGCAATTTAAAGATGTGCTTGGCCCGTGTAATGACAAAATTATTTTACGCGCCATTAAACTTTACGGCGGCTTTGCCCAATTAAACGTGAAATTTGATAACTCACGCTTATTGAATATGGGCATTCCTAAACCTGCTGCCTTTAAAAGTTATATTGATAAATGTGTTTCCTCTACCCGTGGGCAATCTATCAGTGAACTGATGCGGGTGGATTTTAAATAAACCCGATGTCTGTTAAATATTAAACACTCCCCTCAATCATTCTCGCTGCATCAAGGCGGCAACGGAATGAATCCCCGGGAGCTTACATAAGTAAGTGACCGGGGTGAGTGACCAATCTGCACGGAGCAGACTGGAACGCTGCTTGCAGCGGCTCCTTCAGGAGCGAGGCCCATGGATGGGCCGAGTAACGCAGCCAACGCAGAAGCAGCGTGAAGGATGACGGGGATTATACCAGGCCGTTTCGGCCATAAAGCCTGAAACCTTCGCGCTGATTCAGCCTGTCGTAATACGCCGTCACTGCCGGTAACGCCGGACCTGGCATCGGCGTCATCGACCAGCGGTTCACCGCCAGCCCGAGCGGAATATCCGCCAGCGTAAAATTATCTCCCAGCACGAAATCGCCGCTGCGCTGAAGTTGTTCTTCCAGCATCTGCATATGACGATTCCATTCGCTGACACCGGCATCAATCAGCGCCGGATCCTGATGTTGCGGACTGTTGCGCGCCAGCGCCGGAAACGCATAGCGCCAGGCGTTATTCAGCTCACCGGCCTGCCAGTCCATCCACTGTTCCGTCAGCGCACGGCGTTTCGGGTCAGAGGACAGCAAATCTTCACGCCCTTCCCGCGCCGCCAGATACCGGCAAATCACGTTGGATTCCCACAGCACGAACTCGCCGTCGAGCACCACCGGCACCATCGCATTCGGATTCAGCGCTTTAAATTCCGCTGTCTGCGTGGACTGAAAACCTGAACCAAACTGCTCCTGCTCGTAATCCAGCCCCAGCTCATGGCAGGTCCACAACACTTTACGTACATTGATCGACGGTGATTTACCCAGAATCTTCAGCATGATTTCCCCTGTCAGGTAGAACACAGATGGCCGGTCACGACGGACGAACAAAAATCCGCGTGTCAGAGCCGTGATAAGTGGTGTCGGTTTTCGCCACGAAACCACATTTTTCCGCCAGCCGAATTGAAGCCTGATGCTCCGGCGCAATAATGCAGCATAGCTGACGATCCAGATTTGTTTCAGCCCAGCGGATCACCGCCTGCGCCGCTTCAAACGCGTAACCTTTGCCGTGAAACGCCGGAGAAACTACCCAGCCCATTTCCGCCATGCCGTTGAGCGAGGGAGTAATGTCACGCTGATAATCCGCCAGACCGATTTCGCCGGCAAACGCGCCTTCTGTACCATTTGTTTTTTCGAACACAATCCAGTAACCAAAACCGAGCATCTGCCAGTGGCCGGGATAACGCAGCAGGCGGCTCCAGCTGGCTTCGCGATCCGACGGTGTGCCGCCGATATATTTTACCACCGCAGGATCGGCCCACTGCGCGGCAATATGTTCAAAATCATCAACGCGATGAGCGCGTAAAATCAGACGTTCGGTTTCAATAACAGGTGCCTGGGTCAGCATGGTTTTCCCTGAATAAAGTGAATTTCCATTAAATTAGCACTGGAATCAGACAGACCGGAAGAGGGGTTTTAACGCGGAATGAAAATCAGACGATAATGCCGCCGCGCAGCGCCGACGGCGTGATGCCGCGGACGGATTTAAAGCGGTTACTAAAATGACTGGTGGAACTGAATCCGCACTCAAGCGCGATAGCCGTGATGTTCATCTGGCTGGTTTTCAGCAGATTTTCCGCGTGGATCAGCCGGGCGTTCATTACGTACTGATGCGGCGCCAGCCCCATGCTTTGCCTGAACATACGTGCAAAATGGAATTCGCTGAGTTGTCCCAGCGCAGCCAGTTCCGGCAGCAATAAAGGCTCAGCCAGATGGGTGTGAATGTAATCTTTCACGCGATTGAGAATATGCGGTGCCAGCCCGCCGCGCACCGTCGGCAGCGCCCATTGCAGATGGGTATAATTTTTGACCAGATGCGCCAGTAGCAGATTGGCGGTGCTGCTCAGCATCAGCTGATTGCTGTTTTCCTGCCACTGACTGCTGAGCAAAAAGTGGCGATACAACAGCGTAATCTGCGGATCTTCTTCGAACGTGCGTTCCTCCAGCTCAATTGCCGCCGGGCTGCGATCCCAGGTTTGCTCGACCAGATACCGCAGATGGTCGTCGGAGCAGTACAGATGTACAAACGACAAGTCGTCGCGCACGTCCCAGCTCGACATGCTGCCTTTCGGCATCAGACAAAAGCGATCCGGCCCGCCGCCGTTACGCCAGCCGCCACGGGTTTTGTGATAGCACTCGTAACCGTCGGCAACGTACAGGCTCAGCGTGTGGTGATCGGCGCTTTCCTGATTCACGATGTCATTTTTGTTCGACCACGCCGCCAGCTGAATGCCGGAACCCAGCTCCACACTGTCATGCAGAACCGCTTTGTGCTGACGCAGCGTTTCAAAAGCCTGATAAACCTTCGTCATGGCATGTCCGTGTGGAGGAAAGAAGAGGTTCAGTTTACGGTTTTTCACCGTCACAGAGCCACATTTTGCAGGCCGCCGCCGCAAAAAATGCGCAAGAATATGCAACTCAGCGCAGGTCGCTGAAAGTCTGCAATCTCCCTTTCCGGCAGACTTCTCTCAGCCATTACCTTTTTGAGTGAGAGAAACCCATGAACGCTTTGCTTTATATTCTGGTGATAATTATCTGGGGCACCACCTGGTTTGCCATCTATCTGCAACAAGGCGACGTGCCGGTGACGGTGTCGATTTTCTACCGTTTCCTGCTGGCCGCTGTGATCATGCTGTTGGCTTTGCTGGCAACGCGCCGGTTGCGCCGCCTGGCGCTGAAAGATCATCTGTTCTGCATGATTCAGGGCTGCTGTGTTTTTTGCTTCAATTTTTACTGCTTCTATCACGCAGCGGCTTACATCTCCAGCGGGCTGGAGTCGGTGATCTTCTCAATGGCCGTGTTATTTAATGCCTTCAACGGCATGCTGTTTTTCCGCCAGAAGCTGGCACCGGCAGTAATTCCGGCCTCCATTCTCGGGCTGGCGGGCATTATCACGCTGTTCTGGCATGATCTCAGCGCCGCGCATATCGCGCCGGAACTGCTTAAAGGCATCGGCCTCAGCCTGCTCGGCACTTATGGATTCTCACTCGGCAACATGATCAGCTCACGCCATCAGCGCCACGGGCTGGACGTACTTTCCACCAATACTTACGCGATGTTTTACGGCACCGCGGTGATGGGCGTACTGAGTCTGATACAAGGCGCGTCATTCGCCATCGACCTGACACCGCACTATCTCGGCTCGCTGGTCTATCTTTCGGTGTTTGGCTCAGTGCTGGCCTTCGGCATTTACTTCACGCTGGTCGGGCGCATCGGTGCCAGTCAGGCGGCCTACAGCACCCTGCTGTTCCCGCTGGTCGCACTGACAGTGTCCACGTTTTATGAAGGTTATCAGTGGCACGCCAATGCAGTTATCGGGCTGGCGCTTATCCTGCTGGGCAATCTGGTGATGTTCTGTCGCCCGGCCTGGCTGGGGGTGTTCAGGAAGGCGGCGGCGTAATTTGATATCAGGCCAGTAAGCTCTCACCGCCAATCAGCGGAATAATCCGGGCAAGCACATCGTTAAACACGCCATCTTCGGCAACAGCGATAAACTTAGCCTGCCGGTGCCGCCAGCCCATCGTATGGATCAACGTGGTGGCAACGACGCAAGGTGCGCTCAGGTTGTTGACCGGCACCTCGGTCGGTGCGCCGCGGATGCTGCTGCTCACCGGCATACAAATCACCAGACCGGTAACCTGATTATAGGTTTCATGAGACAGGATCAGCGCCGGTCGATATTTGCCTATTTCCTTTCCTTTGGTGGGCTCGAAATCCAGCCAGCAAATATCCCCGCGCTTCGGTAAATACATTAGTAATCAAGCTCCTTGTCAGTCGGTTCTGCCAATTCATCAGCATGAGCATTATACGCGCTCAGCCCCGATAACAAGCTGGCCTCCGTGACCTTTTGCCTATCGGCTTTCCGAATTTGCAGCCCTTCTTCAGAAATCTCGATATCAACGACATCGCCTTCCTCAAATTGTGGAATTGACTTCAAATTTCCTGACAGCCTTAACGCGATGCTGTTACCCCATTTCTGTAATGTGGCCCGGGTGCGCATGTTCATTTCTCCACCGTTGTATCTACAAAGAGTATACAACCAAAAGCCCGTCGCAGTATTACTGATACGGGCTTTTGCGAGCTGCATTCCGGTTTTTTATCTTTCTGCGTTAATCGGGAGTGTTAAATAATCCCGCCATTCGCCTTCAGCGTCTGGCCGTTAACCCATGCGCCATCGGGACCGGCGAGGAAGGCGACGACGGAGGCAATATCTTCCGGCTGGCCGAGGCGCTCAAGCGGTGAGGTTTTGGCGATGGTTTCCACCAGCTGATCCGATTTGCCGTTGAGGAATAAATCCGTTGCCGTCGGGCCGGGCGCCACGGTGTTGACGGTTATCTGGCGTCCGCGCATTTCTTTGGTGAGCACGCGGCTCAGCGCTTCGACAGCCGCTTTGGTCGCGGCATACACGCCGTACGTCGGCTGATATAACCCAACCACGGTCGATGAGAAATTGATGATTCGCCCGCCGTCGTGCAGATGTTTCGCCGCTTCACGCAGCGTGTTAAAAGTGCCTTTCAGGTTAATGTCGATAAGGCGATCGAACGCTGCATCGTCTGTGTCGGCAATGGCGGAAAGCGTCATGATCCCCGCGTTATTCACCAGCACATCAACACCACCAAACGCCTGTTCCGCGCTGGCAAACATCCGGCTGACCGCCGCAGCGTCGCTGACATCCGCCTGCGCGCTGATAGCTTTTCCGCCTGCCTGTTCGATTTTACTGACCACCGCGTCAGCTTCTGCCGCACCGCGTGAATAGTTAACAATCACGGTAAAACCGTCCTGCGCCAGACGTTCTGCGATCGCCGCGCCAATACCACGGGATGCGCCGGTGACCAGCGCGACTTTCTGTTTAGATGAAGTCATGAGGTGTTTCCTTTTTCAGTGATTCGGAGTCGTCGTCGATGAAGAAAGCGTAGCCGATTGACGCTGCCGGATAATTCCCTGATATTCGTTAACACTATCCGGAAAAGGCGAACAATCAGCATGGATAAACTCGACAGCATGCAGCTGTTCACCCGCGTGGTGGAATTGCGCAGTTTTACGCAGGCCGCGCAAGCGCTAAACCTCAAGCGCTCGACGGTGACCGATGCGATAAAGCAGCTGGAAACGCGGCTGAACATCCGGCTTTTGCAACGTACCACCCGTCACGTCAGCCCGACGCTGGATGGCGAAGCCTATTACCAGCGCTGTCTGCGTATTCTGGCGGATGTGGAAGATGCCGAAATGGCCTTTGCCGGTGCCCAGCCGAAAGGGTTATTGCGGGTGGATGTCCACGGTTCGTTGGCGCGACATTTTCTGCTGCCGGGACTGCCGGATTTTCTGGCGCAGTATCCCGACATTGAGTTTTACATGAGCGAAGGCGACCGGCTGGTGGATCTGGTGCGCGAAGGGATTGATTGCGTGATCCGCGCCGGTGAGCTGAAAGACAGCGATATGGTGGCGCGCCCGCTCGGTACGCTGCCGGAAATTACCTGCGCCAGCCCGGACTATCTGCAACGTTTTGGCATACCGGAAACCCCGGACGATCTCGCTGGTCACCGGATGATTGGTTTTCGTTCCAGTGCGACCGGCGGCCTGTTGCCATTGGTGTTTCAGGACCAAGGCAAAACGCGTGAAATCCTGCTGCCGACCAGTTTGTCGGTCAACGGCGCGGAAAGCATGAAAGAAGCGGCACGGCGCGGAATGGGGATTATTCAGGTGCCGCATTACGGCCTGCTGGAAGATCTCGCGCAGGGAAGTCTGGTGCAGATCCTGACTAATTTTCCGGCCGGTACGTTACCGGTTTCCCTGCTTTACCCGCGTAACCGCCAGCTTTCGCCACGGGTGCGGGTGTTTATCGACTGGATGGTGAAAGAATTTGCGCGGCGCGATCCGCATCTGACATGATAGTTTTTCTGCTCAGAAAGCCTGACGTCATAACGTTAACGATTGGGAGATGCCGATGACCACATCTGCTGTATTGCTGCATATCGGCAGCGAAGAGACGCAAGTTATCGTCCGTAGTGATGATAACCAAGAGAAAAGTTTGCTCCTGACACTGGGCTCACAACTGACATCCGTCGGATATTTCCGCCATTCTCCGCCGACACCGGATGAAATGGAAACCGCCATTATGGTGGTCGAGGACGAAGTGGTCCGTATCCGGCATGACATTCCGCCGGGCGCCAAACTGTTCAGCACAGACAACGATATCCGTGCGCTGGCCCGCATTGCCGGTGAAGCAGAAAACGAAGTCATGACCTTATCCCTCGACGCCGTTGAACGCACTTTCGACCGGCTGGCGCTGGTGATTAATGGCCGTCCTGCGCATTTCGAAGGCATCCCGGACGGCAATGATTTCGCCGCCACGCTGCTTATTTTGCGCGAATTTATGCATCATCTGCAATTTGATGAAATCGTGGTGAAAGGGACGAAGTTTGAGATACCCAGGTAAGCATTAAAGCGAAAAGAACAGCCCCGGATGGGGCTGCTTTGCATCATTTACATCACTTCAGCTATACGAACGAAGAACCATTTTTCAGCTGGGCAGGATCAGATTCCATCAGTACCATCCCGCTGAGATCAGGCAGGGTCTGATGATTCAGGTAATCCTGGAACGACATGCGCGGGGCATTATTTTCCCAGGCGGATTGCAGCTTGCCGAGCAGGTCAGTGGTCTTCGACACAGATTCCGGTGTGGTGGTGTCGGACTCCAGGGTGCCTTTCATATATTTCTGAATATGCGTTAAGTGGCTGGCCGACTGATCGACCGACGCACTCACCAGCGCCCCTTTGTGATACTGCACGGAGGTGGTGCTTTCTGACTTATCATCAATCTGATAGTACAGGTAATTCTGCGAATTCCGGTCGCTGGTCAGGTTCAGCTGTAAACCCGGCGTCAGCGACTGATGGTAACTGGCGACCAGATGCGACTGCTGCTTCTGGGTGATGTTGCGATCCTGCGTACCCGTACCGGTGATGCTGCTGGTTTGAGAAACCTGATAAGAGAACGTATCGGTTTCGTCCGGGCGCATCGGATTGGTGGTATCGACCGGCGTCTGTGAGATGGACGCCGTGAAATCCGCCAGCCCCGTCATCATGTTTTTATCGGTTTTGGTCAGCGAGAAATACACCGGCTCTGAGCCACGGGTTTTGTATGTCGTCGCCGTATCGCCGTAATTGCTGTTCAGGGCGGTAAAAGCATCTTTGAACATGGCCATCAGCGATTCATCGGCATTGCCGCGATTACCTGCGCTGTTGATTTGCTTCAGATAACTGTTCAGCGCTTGTTTCTGCTGGCTGTCGGTGCCCAGCAGTGCGCGTTGACTCATGTCCACGCTGATATCTACCGTGCCAGCCACACCGGTCGATTTGACTGAGCGCGTATTCGCATCAGCATGAAAATCCAGCGTCTGGGTATTGGTGGTGCCCAACGTGGCGTGTAAATCCACCGACGACAGCACCGAGGTATCGAATTTTGTCAGGCCGCTCAGATCCAGCTTCGGCGGCTGCGCCGTCAGGCCATCAATCGCTTTCTGAAAACCTTCTGCAAGACCGGCCAGCGCTTTGCGATCGGCATCGCTGAGCGTGCCTTTGCTGACATTCACCTGCACGCCGAGACCGTCATCATCGCTGCCCAGCGTGATATCCACCAGCGCGCCGCTGGCGGTTTTAATGCTCAGGCTTATCTGGTTATCGGCTTTAGTATGAAGCTGGGTTTGGGCGGCGACGTTGGCCGCAGAACTGGCTGACTGAGCGGAAGTCTGCTTCATCACCGACTGGGAATAACTGCTGCTGTCGGTAGTAAATCGTTCAAGCAGCGCCGCACCGAGTCCGGTAAAACGCGCCGCATTGCCAGCGTTGCTAAAATTGGATGCGAGCTTTGAAGACATCAGATCACTGGAAGAACGTTCCCAGACCAGAGCCGGTTTGGTGATGTTGTATACCGGCGACGCAGATTCCGTCTGGCCGATCATCACTGCGGAGGATTGCGTCGCTGAAGCCTGCTGCTGACTGGCTGCAGTAGTGACTGCCGTCAGTGATTTTGTTGACGTAACCAGCGTATTAAGCGTCTGATTACCTGTCGCAGAGATAACTGTCATCCTGATGAGTCCCTATGTTTTTGCGTCAAAGCGCCAGTGGATACCTTGATCCTTCTGATGCTATTTTCGGCAAAAACACAGGAAACTTTAAGGATGTGTAAAAAGTTATTTCCTGCCAGTCACCGCGCTATTCCAGTGGGCCGCCCAGAATGGTTTCACACATTCCCGAAAGAATGCGTTCACCGGTTTCAGTTTTCAAATCCTCATACCATTGTTCGGTCACGGCCATTTCTTTGCCGTGAGTGACATCGCAGCGTTTACGCGCTTTCAGAACCAGATCCTTCACGCGATATGCGCGTTTTTCCTGATAACGCAGCAATGCGTCTTCAATGCCTAATGAATTGGTTTGCAGCATATTCGCTAGTACGACTGCGTCTTCCATCGCCGCACAACCACCCTGCCCGATATCCGGCGTGGTGCTGTGACCGGAATCGCCGAGCAGCGCAATACGGCCTTTGACCAGTTGCATAAAGGGTTCGATATCGTGGATTTCGACGCGGTTAGTGGTTTCAGGATTGATCTGGCTGATCAGCTTCTGCACCGGTTCCGCCCAGCCCGCAAAGTAGCCCTGCAAATCCTCGCGCACGGTGGTGCGATCCTGCGGCAAACCTTTCGGCAGCGGCACATCAAAGAAGAAATAAAAACGGTTGCCGCTCACCGGCATCAGCGAAACGCGTTTACCTTCGCCGACAAACGTCGTCCATTGATCGGCAGGCGCGATGCTTTCGTCGATTTCCACCAGGCCGTTCCAGTTGACGTAACCGGCGTAGCGGCGCTCCGTCGCATAGCCCAGAACATGCTGGCGGATAACAGAATGGGTGCCGTCGGCGGCAATCAGTAAATCACCGGTCGCAGACGTGCCGTCGTCAAACCAGGCGGTCACGCTGTCGGCGGATCCTTCAACATGCGTCACGCGCTTGCCAAACTGCACCTGATCGCGGCCATACGTCTCGAGCAGCATCGACTGAAGTTCCGCACGCGCCACCGGATACGGCTGCTCGCCGACGCTCTGGATCAGCGGATCCATACTGAAACGCGTCATGGTCTGACCCTGCTGATATTCTTTGTACGCCATAAAACGCATGTTGCCGCCAAGTTCGCGCAGCGCATCTTTCATGCCGAGATAATTCAGGCACTTCACGCCGTTAGGCCAGATGGAGATCGCCGCGCCGACCGGTTTGATCTCTTTCACTGCCTCGTATACCGCCGTTTCGATACCAAAACGCTTCAGCGCAATCGCCGCACACACACCGCCAATACCGCCACCAATCACGATCGCTTTCATATTTTCTCCCCTGAGTCTCTTTAGGGAAAAGCAATTTCTGTACCAGAAAGACGATTTACCGCCAAAGCCTTGTAGTCAATCTTAAGTGAAATCAACCACTGCCAAAGCGTGAACGGAATGCGCTAAAACGAGGCGCACTTTTGGAGCAAACGTGCCGCAACCAGCATGCAATGAACCAGTCTGGTGCGCACGGGCGAAGGTTGGTAATCTGGATGGTATTGATATTTTGAATACATAAAACATAAGTATTTATAAAATGAATCGCTATCCGATGTTCAGCCCGCAGCAGTTGCTTAGTTTTGTCGCCGTTTGCGAAACCGGTAGTTTTACCCGTGCTGCCGACCGCGTTTATCTCTCGCAATCCACCGTCAGCCAGCAAATCCGCCGGCTGGAAGAGGCGCTGGGCAAGCCGCTGCTGGAACGCACTTCACATCAGGTTAAGCTCACCGAAGAAGGCGAACGGTTGCTGGGTTATGCGCGGCGGATTATCGCGCTGAACGGTGAAGCGCACGACGCGCTGAGTGACCAGTGGCCGGACGGCGTGGTGCGTCTTGGCGTGCCGGAAGATTTTGCCGCCGCCACCACATCGTTGCTGGCCCAGTTCAGCCGCGCCCATCCGCATATCCGCCTCGATGTGACCAGCGGCCTGAGCCACGAACTTCGCCGCACCTGGCAGCAGGAGATGCTGGATATTATTCTGGTGAAACAACTCTCCGGCGAGAAAGCCAATGCCTCGCGCCCCGAGCCGATGCAGTGGCTCGACAGCGCCGCGTTTCCGGCGTTTGAACGGGATCCGATCCCGCTGGTGCTGTTTCCGCTCAACGGGTTATACCGCGAAGAACTGTGTCAGGCGCTGGATACTCTCGGACGCAGCTGGCGCATCAGTTACAGCAGCGCCAGCCTCGCGGCGCTGGTCGCCGCAAGTGCCGCCGGACTGGGCGTCACCTTATTGCCTGCCAGTTGCCGCCTGCCGGAACACCGGATTTTAGACACCGAAAGCGGCTTGCCGCCGGTGAATAACGTCGAACTCGCGCTGTTTTATCGCCCCGACGCAACACCGGCACAAATCGCACTGGCCGGAAAATTAAAAGATTTTTGTCAGCTCAGTTAGCCATTACGTTTCCCACTGACAGGCAGTGGGAAAAATCGCAGCCGGAACCGGCGATATCTTTTAGGGTGAAAGGGAAACAGCATCCTCCCGCATCATGATTAAGGAATTCGACGTGCAAAATCCTCAGCAACAAAGCCGCAGAAACTTTCTCTCTCATAGCGCCAAAATCACCGCCACCGGCGCATTGCTCACCGCAGGAATGTCCTCCGGAATCGCATCGGCCGCGCCGTTTAAAGCGGGCGCGCTGGACGAAAAATGTGACGATGTCATCCAGATCAACGCGATTTCTGCACCGCATTACCAGCTGCGCAATGTGCGGCTGGAAGAGGGTTTTGAGCGCGAAGGCGATATCGTTGTCGCCACCCAAACCGGGCTGTACAACCTGGAAATCAACAACGGCAAAATCGTGGCGATCCAGCCTGCAAAAGATGCCCCGGCCAGCACCTTGCCTGCATTTGATGCCAGAGGATTACTTCTGCTGCCCGCGACACGCGACATGCATATTCACCTCGACAAGACCTTCTACGGCGGCAAATGGCAAGCACCCCGCCCGCGTAAAGGCAAAACCATCATGGACATGATTGCCCGCGAACAGGTGCTGATCCCCCAACTGTTACCGACATCGGTGGAACACGCTGAAGCAATCATTGGCCTGCTGCATTCCAAAGGCACGACTGTTGCGCGCAGCCACTGCAATATCGACCCGGTCAGCGGCCTGAAAAGCCTTGAACATCTGAAGATAGCGCTGGAAAAACATCAACAGGATTTCAGTTGTGAAATCGTGGCGTTCCCGCAGCACGGTTTACTGCATTCAAAAGTCGATGGCCTGATGCGCGAAGCGATGCAAATGGGCGTGCAGTACGTCGGCGGGCTGGATCCGACCAACGTGGACGGCGCGATGGAAAAATCCCTCGACGCGATGTTCCAGATTGCGCTCGATACCAACAAGGGCGTGGATATTCATCTGCATGAAACCACGCCAGCAGGGATTGCGGCAGTGAAATACATGATTCAGACGGTGGAGAAAAACCCGCAGCTGAAAGGCAAAGTGACGCTCAGCCACGGTTTCGCACTGGCGATGATGCAGGGCGCAGAACTCGACGAGGTAATCAACGGGCTTGCCGAACAGCAGTTCACCGTCGCCTCCACCATTCCGCTCGGTAAACTGAACATGCCGCTGCCGCAGCTCAGCCAGAATGGCGTATTTGTTATGACCGGCACCGACAGTGTAATCGACCACTGGTCGCCGTTCGGTACCGGCAGCATGCTGGAAAAAGCCAGCCTCTACGCCCAGCTCTACGGCAACTCCGACGAATTTGGCCTGACGCGCTCCCTCGCTATCGCCACCGGCAACGTCCTGCCGCTCGACGACAGCGGCAAACGCCAGTGGCCTGCGGTGAACGATAACGCCGAAATGATCCTGGTCGACGCCAGCTGCTCCGCCGAAGCGGTCGCGCGGGTGTCGGAGGTGAAAGCGACATTCCATCAGGGCAGATTAGTGTTTGGAGCTGTTGGGAAAGTGTGAGGTATCAGAGATCCCTGAATACCGGATAGCAAAAAGCCCCTTTCGGGGCTTTTTGTTGTTCTGAACGTTGATGCCCGAAGGCAAACAATCAGAACGGGATATCGTCGTCGAAATCCATTGGTGGTTCGTTGTTCTGTGCTGGCGCGTTGTTTTGCGCAGCCGGACGAGCCTGCTGGCCGCCGCTGAACTGGTTGCCGCCTTGTGGCTGCTGAGGCTGACCCCAACCGCCTTGCTGGCCGCCTGCGGATGGCTGACCGCCACCTGCTGGTGCGCCGCCGCCGGCACGGCCGCCGAGCATCTGCATGGTGCCGCCCACGTTAACGACGACTTCGGTGGTGTATTTTTCAACGCCAGCCTGATCGGTCCATTTACGGGTTTGCAGTGCGCCTTCGATGTAGACCTGAGAACCTTTCTTCAGGTATTCGCCTGCGACTTCCGCTAATTTGCCGAACAACACCACACGGTGCCATTCCGTTTTTTCTTTCTGCTCGCCGGTGGCTTTGTCACGCCAGCTTTCAGACGTTGCCAGAGTGATGTTGGCAACCGCGCCGCCGTTAGGCATGTAGCGGACTTCCGGGTCTTGTCCCAGATTACCGACGAGAATAACTTTGTTTACGCCTCTGCTGGCCATGTGGATTCTCCTGATGATGTATGTCGTGGTTGAAACCACAATCCGAGGTGTGGAAGGTCACACTTTGCAGCATTATAACCATAAAACGATACCTTCGTACCATGGATGTCTGAGGATGCGGCATTCTTTCCAGATTGTTCAGCAAACATTCCATCGTTACATCGAGTACTGGATATACATTCAGGTTTTGGGGTGGCACAGATTGTGATTTGTGTCATAATTGCGCGTTACGTTCTTCTCTGTGCCCGATTCGATGGCTGGCGCGAAACAGGTTTTCACGGCGGTTACCGGCACGGTGAGCTATCAAGTTAATCCGGGAATGATGAATGGATAAGATCGAAGTTCGGGGCGCACGCACCCATAATCTCAAGAATATCAACCTGATTATTCCGCGCGACAAACTGATTGTTGTCACCGGCTTATCCGGTTCAGGCAAGTCCTCTCTGGCGTTCGATACGCTGTACGCCGAAGGCCAGCGCCGCTACGTCGAGTCGCTGTCTGCCTATGCACGCCAATTTTTATCCTTAATGGAAAAACCGGACGTCGACCATATTGAAGGTCTGTCTCCGGCGATTTCGATTGAGCAAAAATCAACGTCACACAACCCGCGTTCAACCGTCGGGACGATCACCGAAATCCACGACTACCTGCGTCTGCTGTTTGCCCGCGTGGGCGAGCCGCGCTGCCCGGATCATAATATTCCGCTGTCAGCCCAGACCGTCAGTCAGATGGTGGATAACGTCCTCGCGCAGCCGGAAGGCCAGCGCCTGATGCTGCTGGCGACCATTGTTAAAGACCGCAAAGGCGAGCACACCAAGACGCTGGAAAACCTGGCGTCGCAGGGCTATATCCGTGCACGTATCGACGGCGAAGTGTGTGATCTTTCCGATCCGCCGAAATTAGAATTGCAGAAAAAGCACACCATTGAAGTGGTCGTTGACCGCTTTAAAGTGCGCGAGGATCTGGCACAGCGTCTGGCGGAATCGTTTGAAACTGCGCTCGAGCTTTCCGGCGGTACCGCCGTGGTCGCCGATATGGATGACCCGAAAGCCGATGAGATGCTGTTCTCTGCCAACTTCGCCTGTCCGGTGTGCGGCTACAGTATGCGCGAACTGGAACCGCGTATGTTCTCGTTCAATAACCCGGCCGGTGCCTGTCCGACCTGTGACGGGCTGGGCGTGCAGCAATTCTTCGACCCGGAACGCGTGGTGCAAAACCCTGAGCTTTCACTGGCAGGTGGCGCAATTCGTGGCTGGGATCGCCGTAACTTCTATTACTTCCAGATGCTGCGCTCTCTTGGCGAGCATTATGATTTCGACGTGGAAGCGCCGTTTAACGAACTGAGCAGCGACGTAAAACACGCCATCCTGCACGGTTCCGGCAAAACTACGATTGAATTCAAATACATCAACGATCGCGGTGATACCTCTATCCGCCGCCATCCGTTTGAAGGTGTGCTGCACAATATGGAACGCCGTTATAAAGAAACGGAATCCAGCGCGGTACGTGAAGAACTGTCGAAATACATCAGCAACCGCCCGTGTACGTCCTGCCGTGGCACACGCCTGCGTGAAGAAGCACGTAACGTGTTCGTGGAAGAAACGACGTTGCCGGAAATCTCTGATTTCAGCATCGGTCATGCGATGGATTTCTTCCGTAATATGAAACTCAGCGGTCAGCGCGCCAAGATTGCTGAGAAAGTGCTGAAAGAGATTGGCGATCGCCTGAAATTCCTGGTGAACGTTGGTCTGAACTATCTCTCGCTGTCCCGTTCTGCGGAAACGCTGTCCGGCGGCGAAGCCCAGCGTATCCGTCTGGCGAGCCAGATTGGTGCCGGTCTGGTGGGCGTCATGTACGTGCTGGATGAGCCCTCTATCGGCCTGCATCAGCGCGATAACGAGCGTCTGCTGGAAACCCTGATCCACCTTCGCGACCTGGGTAATACCGTCATTGTGGTCGAGCACGACGAAGACGCGATCCGCGCCGCTGACCATATTATTGATATCGGTCCGGGTGCTGGCGTGCATGGCGGCGAAGTGGTGGCAGAAGGCACCGCTGAAGACATTATGGCGACCGAGAATTCACTGACCGGCCAGTTCCTGAGCGGCAAACGTGAAATCTCTGTACCGGCGCAGCGCGTTCCGGCGGATGCCACCAAAGTGCTGAAACTTTCCGGCGCCAAAGGCAACAACCTGAAAGACGTCACGCTGACGCTGCCGGTAGGCCTGTTTACCTGCATCACCGGCGTGTCCGGTTCGGGTAAATCGACGCTGATTAACGACACGCTGTTCCCGCTGGCACAGCGCGAACTGAATGGCGCGACAATTGCCGAAGCCGCACCTTATCGCGAAATCGAAGGTCTGGGGCATTTCGATAAAGTCATCGACATCGATCAGAGCCCAATTGGTCGTACGCCGCGTTCTAACCCGGCAACCTACACCGGCATTTTCACGCCGGTTCGCGAACTGTTTGCCGGTGTACCGGAATCACGTTCACGCGGTTATACGCCGGGACGTTTCAGTTTCAACGTCAAAGGTGGACGCTGCGAAGCCTGTCAGGGCGACGGCGTGATCAAAGTCGAAATGCACTTCCTGCCGGATATTTATGTGCCGTGCGATCAGTGCAAAGGCAAACGCTATAACCGCGAAACGCTGGAAATTAAATACAAAGGCAAGAGCATCCACGAAGTGCTGGAGATGACCATTGAAGAAGCGCGTGATTTCTTCGATGCCGTCCCTGCTCTTGCGCGTAAATTGCAGACGCTGATCGACGTCGGTCTGACCTACATCAGCCTCGGCCAGTCAGCAACCACGCTGTCCGGCGGTGAAGCGCAGCGCGTGAAACTGGCGCGTGAGCTGTCCAAACGCGGCACCGGTCAGACGTTGTATATTCTCGACGAACCGACCACGGGCCTGCACTTTGCCGACATTCAGCAACTGCTGGAAGTACTGCATCAGCTGCGCGATCAGGGCAACACCATCGTGGTGATTGAACACAATCTGGACGTGATTAAAACGGCGGACTGGATTGTCGATCTCGGGCCGGAAGGCGGTGCGGGCGGCGGACAGATTCTGGTCGCCGGTACGCCGGAAACCGTCGCGGAATGCAAAGAATCGCATACCGCGCGCTTCCTGAAACCGTTGCTGGAACGCCACAGCCAGCAGGCGAAGAAAAGCGCTTAATGATTTAGCTCCTCTCCTGCCCAGAGGTGATAGTGCCGATCAGCGCCCTCCCCTGCGAAGGGGAGGGTTGGGGTGGGGTATTAATTGAAAATCAATAAGTTGAATTAGGCTTTAACGTTGGTTATGCCTTTAGAACCCCCTCCCATCCTCCCCCTTCGCAGAGGGAGGCGCGTAGATCACTTAAATATCTTCTGCACAAACTCCGCGTAGGCCGGACGCCAGACATCCATTTCATGGCCCAGATTCGGGTATTCGCGGTAATCGAACTTAATCTTTTTCTCTTCCAGTTCAGACTTCAGTCCGGCGATGTCCTTGCCCGTTACCACATCCTTTTCCCCCACCACTAACGTGAAGTTTTTCAGCTGTGCGTTGATTTTTTCCGGTTCGGCGAAGCGCTTCGCGACGTCAGCATTCGGGACTGTCGTGGTGCTGACGCCGCTAAAGGTCGCCAGCCAGCCGAACTGGTCGAGATGGGTCATGCCGCTGACCAGCGTCTGATAACCGCCTTGCGAAAGCCCGGCGAGTGCGCGTCCGGCTGCGTCATCGCGTACGCGGAAGGTTTTGGAAATCAGCGGGATAATGTCGCCGGTCAGTTCTTTATCGGCCGCCGCCGCATTTCGGGGATAGAATTCCTTACGGCGATCTTTGGTGACGTAATCTTCCGGCACCACACCTTTGGCATCGGTCTCGGTATCAGGAATGACCACCAGCATCGGCGCGATTTTCTTCTCCGCCAGCAGGTTATCCATGATTTGTGGAATGCGTCCCTGGTCCAGCGCCGAGCGGCCGGTGTCACCAAAGCCGTGGTAGAAATACAGCACCGGCAACGGCTGTGACGCATCGCTGTAACCCGGCGGCGTCCATACCGCAACCTGACGCTCAGAATTCAGCGCAGCGGAATGATAGGTCAGCGTGCGGACTTCACCGTGCGGAACGCTTTTCACATCCAGAATACTGCCCGGCACCAGGATCAGGCTGGTATTCACCTGACGCTGCGGCTTAGGCATCGCACTGCCCGGATCGGCAATCCGGAGGCCATCAACATTGAAGAAATATTCATACAGATCAGGTTTTTGCGCTGCGGACGTCCAGCTCCAGACGCCTTTATCGTCCTTGGTCATCTGATGCGGAATGTACGTCACCGGCGTCGCGCCGGTTACCACGTCAACGTGTTCAGCAGCCGGTGCATACAGGCGGTAAGTGATGGTTAAATCAGGATTTACTGCCGTGATGTAATTTTTCGCAGGCACCGAAGCATCAGGATCCTGTGGCAAACTTTGCGCGGAGACAGTCAGGGAGATCGGCGCGCTGAGCGCCAGTATCAAAAGCGTGGCAAGATTCAGCCGGTTACGGGTCATCATCCTTTCCTTCTGGGTTGGCGTGAGCAACGGACAACCTGTCCTGAAGTAACTCACTGTTTTTGCACAACTCTCAGAGTAGGTTATTTTTACCGCATACAAGCGTGATCGGCGTCACTGTTCAGAAGATGCGTCCAGCGCATGAAGTTGCGGAAGTTCGCTCAGCCGCTGACAGGCGAAATCCCAGAATGTACGGACCTTGCGCGGCATCTGCTGCACCTGTTGCGCCACCAGTTGTACCGGCAACGGCAGTGGTTCGAATTCCGCCAGAAGCCGCACCATGCTGCCAGCCTGCAAATCGTCGCTCACCTGATAGGACAGCAAGCGTGCAATCCCCTGCCCGCTGCGCACCGCCAGCAGCTGAGATTCCACGTCGTTGGAGAGCAGACGCGGTGACAACCGGACGCGCAAATCATCCTCATGCGGTCCGAAACGCCATTCGCGGATTTGCGTACGCAGCGTGCCCATCACCGTCTGGTGCGCGGCCAGTTCCGAAGGATGTTGCGGTTCGCCATGCCGCGCCAGATACGCCGGGCTGGCGACCAGTACGCGGGTCACTTCCGAGACCTTACGCGCCACTTTGCCTGAATCTTCCTGGTGCCCGATACGCACCGCCAGATCCAATCCTTCATCGATCAGATCCAGATTGCGGTCGTTAAGCAGCATTTCGATCTGCATATCAGGATGTTGCGCCAGAAATTCCATTACCAGCGGCGCGACATGTTTACGTCCGAACTGCACCGGCGCGGTGATACGCAACAGGCCGCTGAGCTGAGTTTCTGCGGTGTCTTCCACTGCGTCCTGATACTGGCTGAGCAGCAGGCGGGCCTTTTCCGCCAGCCGTGCGCCCGCTTCTGTCGGTGCCAGACTGCGCGTGGTGCGCTCGACCAGCCTTGCGCCGAAACGGTGCTCCAGTGAGGCAATGGCGCGGGTGATCGCGGGTGGCGACCGGTGAAGTTTACGGGCGGCTTCCGCCAGGCTGCCATACTGAAGTACGGCGACAAAAATCGCCATTTCATCCAATCGATCCATAGATTCTTCCACAAAGTGAAACACTCAATTTCAATCTTCGTGGATCCCAATCGTTTAGCGCAAGAGTAATGTTGTGTTCAGACACTTTAAGGAGACAGCCCATGCCCGACATCAAACTTTACAGCACGCCGCTTTCCGGCCACTGCCACCGCGTGACCCTGCTGCTGAACATGCTCAGTCTGCCTTTCGAGGCCACGGAAGCCGGTGCCGGCGTGCGCCAGACGGAGGATTTTGCGCGGCTGAATCCGCTGCGTCAGATCCCCGTTCTGATCGACGGCGGGCACGTGCTCACCGACAGCAATGCGATCCTGGTGTATCTGGTCAAACGCTACGCGCCGGACAGCCACTGGTTGCCGGAAGATCCGCTGAAGGCCGCTGAGGTGCAGAAATGGTTATCCCGCGCCGCCGGTGAAGTGCGTTTCGGTCCGGCCTCTGCGCGTATGGTCAAACAATTCTCGGCGCCGGAAGCGTACGAAAGCGCACTGCAGATTTCGGCGAAATTCCTGCCGCAGCTGGAACAACATCTGGAAAGCCATGAGTTTCTGGCGACGGGGCGCGCCACCATTGCCGATCTGGCCTGTTACAGCTATGTGGCGACTGCCCCGGAAGGCGGCGTTTCACTGACGGGTTATCCGGCCATTCAGCGCTGGCTTGCACGGATTGAAAGTCTGCCCGGCTTTACGCCGCTTCCGGCGTTACCTTTACCAGAAATTGCGGGGTAAAACGATGAATAACCCTTTCCATGCAGACGAAATCCTGGCTCAGGACATGGCAGGGTTTGACGTCGAAGCACACGGCATCCGTGAAGCGATGCCGGAACAGCACCGGCTGTTTTTCACCGCACTGCCCTATTTGTTTATCTCAACGCTGGATGAAAACGGCTGGCCGGTGGCGACATTGCTGACCGGACCAGCCGGTTTTATCCGCACACCGGATGACACGCATTTACGGATTAACGCGCCAAGACGGACTGACGATCCGGCGCTGGTGGCCTTACAGCCCGGAAAACAGATCGGTGGACTGGGGATCGATTTTTCCAACCGGCGGCGTAATCGCGTGAATGGCAGGATCGGGCGCATCGATAAAAATCGGATCGAGATCGTGGTCGATCAAAGTTTTGGTAATTGTCCGCAGTATATCCAGATCCGCAAACTGACGGATGTACCGGTCAGTTTACCCTTGCCCGCAAGAGAGGACATGACGGAGCCGGATGCGGATGCGCGTGCGCTGATTGCGCGTTCGGACACTTTTTTCATCGCCAGTCACGCGCACGGCGGCGCGGATGTGTCACATCGCGGTGGTCAGCCGGGATTCGCACATCTGGTGGGAAACCGTTTGTGGGTGCCGGATTATCGCGGCAACCGCTTTATGAATACGCTGGGAAATTTACTGGCAGAGCCGCGTGCAGCGTTGCTGTTTATGGATTTCGATAACGGCGATATTTTGCATCTGCAGGGACATACGCAGATCCACTGGCAGCCGGAGGTATTTCCCGGCCCGGAAGGCGCGGAACGCTACTGGAGTCTGGACATCACCCGCGTGTGGCGCTTTCGTGCCGCGTTACCGTGGCGTGCAGCATCAGCCGATTTCTCCCCCGCGGCCCTGAAAACCGGCCACTGGTCGGGCGGTCAGTTGCCTATTTCCTGACGCAGATGCTCTTCTAAACCGGAGATGACCGTCTGGTAAGAACTGTCGATCAGGGAATAAAATTGAGAATCCGGCAAAGTGCCATCAAGAACCACGGTATTCCAGTGCGCTTTGTTGAGATTCTTACCCGGAAGAATACAGGTATGTTCGGCGCGTAACTTGCCGGCCATGCCGGTGCTGGTTTTCAGCGAAACCGCTTCATGTCCCTGACAATCGCAGAACATGGCGAACATCACGCCGCCCACTTTTATCTGATTCGCGCCGTGCTGATTTTGGGTACTTTGTTCTGCTCCGGGTTTCCCCATGCAATAGTCGAGCAATTCCGCACTGGTCATTTTGGCCTTTCTCCTTGTCTGATGTTGACGACCCCGCGAACCGGAATCGTCTATTTAGTGTGCAGAAACTTCGCAAAAAAGAAAGGTAGCAGATCGCAAATACGAAAAAGGCCGACATTTCTGTCGGCCTTATACACATCCAATCCCCTAAATAATTTGGGTTACGGGAAGGCGGTAAGTTCAGGAAGCCCGGGAGCAGGGACGTACCCTGTGACCGGGGTGAGTGTACGCAACCAACGCATCCGTAGCCCGAAGTATGACGGGGATTTACTGGACGGCGGCGAAAGCTTCAGCCACCTGCTTCACATTGTGGTGATTCAGACCCGCCATGCACACGCGACCGCTGAGGATCAGGTACACGCCGAACTCTTCACGCAGACGCACGACTTGCGCTTCGCTAAATCCGGTGTAGCTGAACATCCCGCGCTGTTGCAGCAGGTAGTCAAAATTACGACCCGGCAATGCGGTTTTCAGGCTGTCGACCAGCGTGTGGCGCATTTCGAGAATACGGGTACGCATTTTCTCGACTTCGGCTTTCCATTGCGCGTTCAGGGCGCTGTCACTCAGGACTTTCGCCACCACTTTCGCACCGAAATTCGGCGGGCTGGAGTAGTTACGACGCACGGTCGCTTTCAGCTGACCCAGTACGCGGCCTGCGGCTTCGCTGTCTTCACAGACCACGGACAATCCGCCGACACGTTCGCCGTACAGGGAGAAAATTTTCGAGAAGGAGTTGCTGACGAAGCAGTTCACGCCTGCCGCCGCCATCGCGCGGATGGCGTAAGCGTCGTCATCAATGCCTGCGCCAAAGCCCTGATAAGCGATATCGAGGAACGGGATTAGCTCGCGCTGTTTGGTGACTTCAATCACCTGATCCCACTGCGCTGGCGTCAGGTCAGAACCCGTCGGGTTATGACAGCAAGGGTGCAGTAATACAATGCTTTGCGCCGGTAAGGTTTTCAGGCGTTCGATCATCGCGGTGAAATTCACACCCAGCGTTTCTGCATCAAAGTACGGATAAGTATGCACTTTGAAGCCTGCGCCGCCAAAGATAGCCACGTGGTTTTCCCAGGTCGGATCACTGACGTAAACGTCTGAATTCGGGAAATAAAACTTGAGGAAATCCGCACCCACTTTCAGCGCGCCGGAACCGCCGACGGTCTGAATGGTTGCGATACGCTGTTGTTTCAGCGCCGGATGATCGGCACCAAACAGCAGTTCCTGAATGCCTGCGCGGTATGTCGGCAGACCTTCCATCGGCAGATACACTGACGCAGCCTGTGGCCCCGCGTTCAGCTGGTTCTCTGCATTTTCCACCGCAGCCAGTTGCGGAATAATACCCTGCTCGTCGTAATAAAGACCGATGCTCAGGTTTACCTTATCTTGTCTCGGATCGGTCTTGAAACTTTCCATCAGCGACAAAATCGGGTCACCGGCATAGGCATCGACATGTTGGAACACGGTATACATCTCCTTGGTTTGGTTGAGTGGCGCGGCGATCCGTCCCGGTTTTCGGGTGGATCACGACTGTTTCACAGACTATCAAAGTTCGTTAAAAAAGATGACAACTATGTTGTCATTTAGCGAGCACACCGTGCGTATCAAACCGCCCGTTCGTCTGAGATGCTGATCTGCGCGCATGGACTACGATCAAATGGACCTCTCATTCTTTCCGGAGCAAACCAATGACGACGCAACATTCACTGCAGGGTAAAGCCGCTTTTGTTCAGGGCGGTTCACGCGGCATCGGTGCCGCTATCGTTCAGCGTCTGGCCCGCGAAGGCGCCAGCGTGGCATTCACCTACGTCTCTTCTGATGACAAAGCGCAGGCACTGGTAAAAAGTATTGAAGCCGGTGGCGGCAAAGCGCTGGCGATTAAAGCCGACAGCGCCGATGAAAGCAGCGTTCGCACCGCTATCGACAACGCGGCAAAGGCGTTCGGTAAAATCGATATTCTGGTGAATAACGCCGGAGTGCTGGCCTTCGGCGAAATCGATGCGCTGACAATCGATGATTTCGACCGATCCATTGCCATCAACGTCCGCAGCGTGTTTGTCGCCAGCCAGCAGGCTGCGCGCCATATGCCTGACGGCGGTCGCATCATTACCATTGGCAGCGTCAACGCCGACCGAATGCCATTCCAGGGCGGTGCGGTGTACGCCATGAGTAAATCCGCGATCGTCGGTCTGACCAAAGGTCTGGCACGCGATTTAGGTCCGCGCGGTATTACCGTGAATAACGTGCAACCCGGTCCGGTTGATACCGATATGAACCCGGCTGACGGCGAAATGGCTGAGGGCATGCGTTCCTACATGGCGCTCAACCGCTACGGTAAAGACAGCGAAATTGCCAGCTTTGTCGCCTATCTCTCCGGTCCGGAAGCGGGTTACATCACCGGCGCGAACCTGACCATTGACGGAGGTTTCGGCGCTTAACTGGCCAGAGTTCACTAAAATAATGGCGCACGTGTGCGCCATTATTTCTTATCTTCAGACGCTGTAACGCCCCGGACGATGATTCATCGCGATAATCAGATTCACGATCACTGCGCCCAGCACCGAGGCAATCAGCATTTCGTAACTGACGACAAACAGCGACGCCAGCACGATGCAGCAGTCCACGCCCATTTGCAATTTACCGGCGCGGATCCCGTATTTGTCCTGCAGAAACAGCGCCAGAATGTTCACGCCGCCGAGGCTGGCTTTATGGCGAAACAGCACAATGAAGCCGATACCCATGATTACATTGGCAAATAACGTGGCGTAGAACGGCTGAAGATGATCGAAATGCACAAACAGCGGATGAAGGTCCGAGAAGACGGAAACCAGCGCAACGGCAGCAAAGGTTTTCAGCGTGAACTGCAAGCCCATGCGGCGGAAAGACAGGTAATAGAAAGGTAAGTTGATGATAAAGAATGCGGTGCCGAACGAAATTTGTGTCACGTAATGCGCCAGAAATGCCATTCCCGCCGTGCCACCGGTCAGTGCGCCAACCTGACGTAACATCACCACGCCAAAAGAAACCATCAGCGTACCGATAATGATCGCCAGCGCATCTTCCACCAGCGTATGCCCGATGCGCGGCTGCTCAACCGGCTGTTTGATGTCGTCAACACTTGCCATAATTCCCTGTACCCCAAAATATTAAGACTAAAGACTGATTTTGAGATAATTAATGAGATGAGGAATTAAGGCAATATTCACTCACGGAATTTGCATTAAAAATCGAAAATAAGATTTTATGACGCGTTAATTATTCTTTACATGCACAGAACGCGCATAACAATTCAAAATAATGCACCATTAAAGTGAGATTGCACCAAAATAAATCACCATAACAGTGCGCACAAAATACAGGGTTAATAATCTTATCCCAGCGTTAATAAGCCGTTTTCTTTTAACCGGTTAAGGACTACCGATGTTTTTACATGCGCCACACTTTTATGTACTGACAGGATTTGGCTGATCAACGTGCTTAAACCGGCTAAATCTTTCACCGCGACCTTGAGCAAATAATCCGCATCCCCGGTCGTTTTATAGGCATCAATAATCGCAGCCACTTCTCCCAGCATGCTGTGGAAAGCATCGACCTGTGCGGGCAAATGGTTGATAAGTCTGACCTCAATCAGACCAATCATGCCTAAGCCGAGTGCCTCCGGTGCCAGACGCGCGTGATAACCGAGGATTAACTGAGCCTGTTCCAGACCAATCCGGCGGCGTGAACATTGTGAAGCTGACAGCCCGACCAGTTCGCTTAATTCCTGGTTGGTCAGTCTTCCGTTAGCTTGTAATAGGGTCAGAATTTTCAGGTCATAATCATCAACGCTGTACATGGCACCTTTCCTGTCGTTTTAATTTTTTTATATGTCGCATTCCTGTTGCAATCTTATTGCAAAAAGCATTCCCACTATAACGAGTTATAAATACTTATCGGCTGTTTTTTCTTATACTTGCGCACATTGATACCGCAAGGAAAAAATAATGAAAAAAGTACTCTTTTCTCTCGCCTTACTGTCTGCTTTACCCGTTTTTGCACAGGCGGATACCACGTCTTCCCATCTTGAGCGGGTATTACAGAAAGGTTCGCTGAATGTCTGCACCACTGGCGACTATAAGCCGTATACGTTTTTGAAAGAAAACGGGGAATATGAAGGCATTGATATCGCCATGGCGCAATCGCTGGCGGCGAGTCTGGACGTTAAAGTGAACTGGGTGCCGGTCACCTGGAAATCATTACCGGACGAAATGAGTGCCGGTCATTGTGACATCGCCATGGGCGGAATTTCCGTCACGCTGAAACGCCAGCAGAAAGCCTGGTTCGCTAACATGTTGGATCAGGACGGGAAAATCCCGCTGGTGCGCTGCGAGAATGTGCGTCAGTACCAGACGGTTGAACAGCTGAACCGGCCATCTGTGCGCCTGATTGAACCGGAGGGCGGCACCAACGAAGCCTTTGTCCACAGCCACCTGCCAAAAGCCACGCTGACGCTGAGCGATAACGTCACCATCTTCCAGAAGCTGATGGATAAGAAAGCCGATGTGATGATTACGGATGCGTCGGAAGCGCTATTTCAGCAGAAACACTATCCGAAACTGTGTGCGGTGAATCCGAAAAAGCCGCTGCAATATGGCGAGAAAGCCTACATGTTGCCGCGTGATGACGTGAGCTGGAAGATGTATGTCGACCAGTGGCTGCACCTGAGTAAAGCCACCGGCGACTATCAGAAGATTGTCAGCCAGTGGCTGGGCGTGAAGAAGTAAGGTTTAGTCGCCAGTATAAATGCGGGCAACGCGCTCGCTGAGCTGGGTAATCAGCTCATAAGCACTGATACCGGTTGCCTGCGCAATGCGCTCAACCGGTAATTTTTCGCCCCAGAAAATCACTTCATCGCCAACGCTATCTGTCGATTCCGGCCCTAAATCCACGGTGATCATGTCCATCGACACGCGCCCGGCAACCGGCACTTCCCGGCCATTGACCAGCACCGGCGTACCGTTCGGCGCACTGCGCGGATACCCGTCGCCATAGCCCATCGCCACGACGCCCAGACGAGTGTCGCGATCGCTGACCCACGTACTGCCATAACCGACCGGTTCACCGGCAGCATGCTCACGCACGGCGATCAGACTGGACGTCAGCGTCATGACCGGTTTCAGCCCGAAATCGCTGGCCGTTCCGGTTTCCATCGGCGAGACGCCGTACAAAATAATGCCGGGACGAACCAGATTCATATGCGATTCCGGCCACAGCAAAATCCCGCCGGAAGCCGCGATCGATTTCTGCCCCGGCTTGCCTTCAGCAAACGCGTTAAAGCTGTTCAGTTGATTCGTTGTGGCATCGCTTTCCGGTTCATCGGCACGGCAGAAATGACTCATGATATTGACCGGCTGAACGACATTTTTGCAGGCACTCAGGCGCTGATAAAACGCGTCGGCCTGTGCAGGATGAACGCCCAAACGGTGCATACCCGTATCGATTTTCAGCCAGACATTCAGCGGACGCGCGAGGTCAGCGCTTTCCAGCGCGTCGAGCTGCTCGATGCTGTGAACGGCGGTATCCAGCTGATGTTCAGTCAGCAACGGTAATTCACTGGCGGAGAAAAAACCTTCGAGGAGAAGAACAGGTTTAACGACATCGGCCTTGCGCAGCATCAGTGCTTCGCTGAGACGGGAAACGCCGTAATAATCGGCATCCTGCAAGCTATGCACCGTCTCTAACAGACCGTGCCCATAAGCGTTTGCTTTCACTACCGCAACCAGACGACTTTGTGGCGCCAGATGACGCACCCGTTGCAGATTGTGTCGCAGAGCGCGGCGATCAATGACAGCCGTAGCCGCTTTCATTTTAAGTCCTTTGCATGAAATTGAGAGTTTCTGATAGCAGGGCTGAGAACCAAACCCCACCTAACCTCCCCTTGTGAAAGGGGAGGGATAAATTCAAAACCCGGGAAGTTAATCTTCGTCGTATTGCGGGCCGCCGTAATTATCAAATCGTGACCACTGACCGTTAAAGGTCAGGCGAACGGTACCGATCGGGCCGTTACGTTGTTTACCGAGGATGATTTGCGCGATGCCTTTTTCTTCACTGTTATCGTGATAAACCTCGTCACGATAGATGAACATGATTAAGTCGGCGTCCTGCTCGATTGAGCCGGATTCACGTAAGTCGGAGTTGACCGGGCGTTTATCGGCACGTTGCTCCAGGCTTCGGTTCAGCTGCGACAGCGCCACCACCGGCACCTGCAATTCTTTCGCCAGCGCTTTAAGCGAGCGGGAGATTTCGGCGATTTCCAGCGTACGGTTATCGGACAGCGACGGAACGCGCATCAGCTGGAGATAGTCGATCATGATCAGGCTCAGACCGCCGTGTTCACGGAAGATACGGCGCGCGCGCGAACGGACTTCCGTCGGCGTCAGGCCGGACGAGTCATCGATATACATGTTACGTTTTTCGAGCAGAATCCCCATGGTGCTGGAAATTCGCGCCCAGTCTTCGTCATCAAGCTGACCGGTACGGATTTTGGTCTGGTCAACGCGGGAAAGCGACGCCAGCATACGCATCATGATCTGGTCGCCGGGCATCTCAAGACTGAAGATTAAGACCGGTTTATCCTGCATCATCGCCGCATTTTCGGCGAGGTTCATCGCAAACGTGGTTTTACCCATCGACGGACGTGCCGCCACGATGATCAGATCCGATTTTTGCAAACCGGCGGTTTTCTTATCGAGATCCGCATAGCCGGTGGACACACCGGTTACGCCGTCGTGCGGGCGCTGGAACAATTCTTCGATACGCGAAACGGTGCTTTCCAGAATACGGTCGATGCTTTTAGGGCCTTCGTCTTTACTGGCGCGGGATTCGGCAATCTGGAATACGCGGGATTCGGCTAAGTCCAGCAGGTCTTCGCTGCTGCGCCCCTGCGGATCATAACCCGCATCGGCAATTTCATTGGCGACGGAAATCATTTCGCGAACGACTGCGCGTTCACGCACGATGTCGGCATAAGCGCCGATGTTCGCTGCACTTGGGGTGTTTTTCGAGAGTTCTGCCAGATAGGCGAAACCGCCGACGGAATCCAGTTCACCTTTCTGTTCCAGGGATTCAGAAAGCGTAATCAGGTCGATCGGTTTGCTCATCTCCAGCAAACGCTGCATTTCGGTGAAAATCAGGCGATGCGGGCGGCTGAAGAAGTCATTGCTGACCACACGCTCGGCGACGTTATCCCAGCGTTCGTTATCCAGCATCAGCCCGCCCAGAACGGATTGTTCAGCTTCCAGCGAATGCGGCGGAAGTTTCAATCCTTCCATCTGGCGATCGCGGTTTTCGTTCTGTTGATTGGTCGGTTTTTTTGCTGCCATCTGTGGAGTAGTTCCTGCTCTAAGCGCCTGTTTTATGAGCGTCCGGTTTCTAAAAATCAGAGCCAGACTCGCGCGACAGTATAAACCATTTCAAAAGGGTATTAACCCTTAGTGCCGAAAATCTGGATTGTCCCGGACATTTAGCCTAGGGTTGAAATCAGACTCCATCACGAGGGAAAAACATGGCAAAGCGCATCCAGTTTTCTGAAACAGGCACTCCAGACGTTCTGCAATACGTTGATTATCAGCCACAAGATCCGCAGGCTGGCGAAGTTCAGGTTGAGAATAAGGCCATCGGTATCAACTATATCGACACTTACGTGCGCAGCGGTCTTTATGCGCCCGCCAGTTTTCCGGCCGGTTTAGGGACTGAAGCGGCAGGGATTGTCAGTAAAGTCGGCAGCGACGTGACCGGTATTAAGCCGGGCGACCGCGTGGTCTACGCGCAATCGGCGCTCGGTGCTTACAGTGAATTCCATAACGTGCCGCAGGAAAAAATCGCCCTGCTGCCGGATGCCATCAGTTTTGAACAGGCGGCGGCGTCCTTCCTCAAAGGACTGACGGTTTACTATTTACTGCGCCAGACCCACGAAGTGCAGGCCGGCGAAACCATTCTTTTCCATGCTGCGGCCGGTGGCGTCGGTCTGATTGCCTGCCAGTGGGCGAAAGCGCTGGGCGTTAAACTGATCGGAACTGTGGGTTCGGACGAAAAAGCCGAACGCGCGAAACAGGCCGGTGCCTGGGCGACGATTAATTATCAGAAAGAAGATATCGCGACCCGCGTGGCGGAGCTGACCGGCGGCGAAAAAGTCGGTGTGGTGTACGATTCCGTCGGTAAAGACACCTTTGAGAAATCGCTGAACAGCCTGAAACGTCGCGGTTTGCTGGTCAGTTTCGGCAATGCTTCCGGCCCGGTGAAAGGCGTGGATCTGGCGATCCTCAATCAGAAAGGTTCGCTGTTCGTGACGCGCCCTTCCCTGAATGGCTACGTGACCAACCGCGAAGAACTGGCACAGGCGAGCAGCGAGCTGTTTTCACTGATTGCCAGCGGCGCGATAAAAGTGGACGTCAGCGATGCGCAGAAATTCCCGCTCTCCGAAGCCAGACGCGCGCACGAAACGCTGGAAAGCCGCGTGACACAAGGCTCAAGTTTACTGATCCCATAACAGTTCCCTAAGCCAATGCAAAAAAGGCTTTCACAGATGTGAAAGCCTTTCTTACTGTCTGACTCAGACGACCTCTGATTTCAGACGGGTACTGCTGTAGGGTACTGCCGGGTAAATCCGCAGGGCGATGTCACTTAAGCGACTATTGTATGCCTCAGCGGACTTGATGAATTCGGTTTACAGCCTGACGGCTGCCAATGAATTCCATCCTAACAGTCACCCATGTTAAAAAATATGATTTATGCATTTCGACCGCACATTCTGACCCAGCTTGTGATCGCTAGCACATAAGCAAAAGTTATCGCTGCAACGGTTACATTTTTTTGTGCTCAAAATACCCCCGCTAATCACCAGTATTTCATGCAGTTACAGAAACTACTTATCGACAGTAGAAATTACGGTAAACGGCGGCGGCGATATTTTGGCTGATCCGGTTTGATAAATGCCCGGTAAATCCACACGGCAACCACGGCCAAAATCAGCCAAGGCAACATTTTTATAACAATCGCCAGAAAGCCACCCAACATCATTACTGCGAATGCGACGATCAGCGCAGCGATCATGCCCAGCAGCGAAATGCCGGTCAGCATCAGCATAAAGAAAAAACCAAGCACGAAGAGAATTTCCAGCATCGGGTGCTCCTTAATAAGCCATGTGCAATAAGACGTGATGTCAGAACACACGTTAGCTATTACAAGAAACGTGCCAGTGTGACGGGATAAATAATGGATTGAATTACAAGAAGAAAATATTTCGCAGGCACGAATGGCCTGCGAAAAGATAGTAAATTTGACTAACAGATAGTGATTTTACTCACCTGATTTTCAGGCCTGTGCCGCCATTTCCTGTTGCTGAGCGACCATCTGCAATGCCTGTTCAACCACATCAATGCCCGCGCCGGCTTTATGAGCGTTCTCACTCAGGTGACGACGGAACTGACGTGCGCCCGGCACGCCCTGGAACAGACCAAGAATATGGCGGGTAATGTGGCCCAGATAGGTGCCTTTACTCAGTTCCGCTTCGATATACGGATACAGCGCGCGGATAATATCCGGCCCGGTTTTCAGCGGCACGTCGGAGCCAAACAGCTCGCGATCGACGTTCAGCAACATGCCCGGATTCTGGTAAGCCTCGCGACCGACCATCACGCCATCCATAAATTGCAGATGCGTTTTGGCTTCTTCGAGCGTTTTAATGCCGCCGTTAATCGCCATCGTCAGCTGCGGGAAATCACGCTTAAGCTGATACACACGCGGGTAATCGAGCGGCGGGATTTCACGGTTTTCTTTCGGGCTGAGACCGGAAAGCCAGGCTTTGCGCGCATGGATAATAAAGGTATCGCAGCCGCCGTTTTCAGACACCTGACGGATGAAATCACACAGGAATTCGTAGCTGTCCTGATCGTCAATACCGATACGGGTTTTGACCGTCACCGGAATTGAAACCACATCGCGCATGGCTTTGATGCAGTCCGCTACCAGCGACGCCTGCCCCATCAGACAGGCACCAAACATGCCGTTCTGCACGCGATCCGACGGGCAACCGACGTTGAGGTTAATTTCGTCATAACCGCGTTCTTCTGCCAGTTTAGCGCAATGTGCCAGATCGGCAGGATTGCTGCCGCCAAGCTGCAATGACACCGGATGTTCAGCGTCGCCAAACCCGAGATAATCCCCTTTGCCATGAATAATGGCACCGGTAGTCACCATTTCGGTGTACAGCAACGTCTGGCCGGTCATCAGCCGGTGAAAATGGCGACAGTGGCGATCGGTCCAGTCGAGCATCGGCGCAACGGAAAAACGCTGAGCGGAAAACGGAGTGGTCTGGGGCATTGCGTGTTGAGTTTCTGACATCGGCCTGACATTCGCTGAAGGGGTTCGTGGCGCTCTCTCTGACGCAACGCCAGAGAGAAGTTAATCGGTGATTATACCACAGAACAAAGATTCGGCATCCTGCGCCATCGTGCAGAGAAATAACGTCGCCGCAATACATCTTAATGAATGGCGCATAATTCGTCGTTTTAGCCTAAGCATGATAAAATCAACAATGGTCGCATGATGTGGCCTATCGATCCCAATCTGCGCTCAGAGAACGTTGCTATGACCCTGAATAATCCGGAAAAATTACTTTCGCAAGCTGAAGAACTTTGCCAGCAGCGCAATGTTCGTCTTACGCCGCAGCGGCTGGAAGTACTGCGCCTGATGGCGCAACAACCCGGTGCCATCAGCGCCTACGATTTGCTGGATCTGCTGCGTGTCAGCGAGCCACAGGCAAAACCGCCAACCGTTTACCGCGCGCTGGATTTTCTGCTTGAACAAGGCTTTATCCATCGGGTTGAGTCGGCTAACAGCTACGTGCTTTGCCACCATTTCGAAGAGCCGAGCCACACGTCTGCGCTGTTCATCTGCGACCGATGCGGGCTGGTGACAGAAAAAACCACTGACGGTATTGAAGAGCGTCTGGCGAAACTGGCGACGGAATCCGGCTTTGAGCTTCGCCATTCTGTCGTGGAAGCCCACGGTTTATGCGGAGAATGTAAGGTTGTGGAAACCTGTGACAGCCATGAGCACTGCGATCATGACCACAGTATTGTGGTGAAAAAACGCTAAGGGATTTAGGTATTTGAGCGGGGATTTACTGAAGCTGAGTATGTGAAAAAGCTAAGAAGTGAAGTACAAAAGCTAATAAGTGAAGACATTAAGTAGTGAAGACATAAAGTTGGGTACATCCGTGTACCCGTATCCTGAAGCGTTCCGGGTAGGAGCAGCTAAATCTCAGGATACGTCACTGACACGCGAGGGGGAGTCGCGTATTACCAGTGATATTTGTTGCTGGTTTCCCATTCCTTGAGCTCTTTCTCGGCCTGATCTTTCTGATAGCCGTAACGCTCCTGAATCTTACCAACCAACTGATCACGTTTACCTTCAACCACTGTCAGGTCGTCATCGGTCAGTTTGCCCCATTTTTCTTTCACTTTCCCTTTGAACTGTTTCCAGTTACCGTCGGCTTGGTCCTTATTCATAAAATATCTCCTGTTACCTTGGGTTTATGGAGCTGCGTTTTGTTCCGGCAGCCCGTCCTTAACACTTCTAAGGTTAGTAGAGAATCTGGATTAATCCTCTCCGAACAGGGATAAAAACCATTATTAGGATTATTCCAAAGCAGGAAATAACGGCAAAAGAACATTTATCTCTTTGATAAAACACTGCCAATTCAGTGTCCGGGAGAAGAAAACCAGGTATCGCGCTGCCAGTAACGACGCCATATCCAGCCCAGTGAAATCCCGCGCAAGCCGAGGAAGACGGTCAGCGCCAGCCATAACGCATGGTTTCCCAGCACCGGTAAGGTCATAAGCGTCAGCCCGTAACCAAGCGCAGCAACCACCATGCTGTTACGCATATCCCGCCCGCGCGTGGCACCGATAAACATCCCGTCGAGCAGATAACACCAGACCGCCACCAGCGGCAATACAATTTGCCAGCCGAGGTAATGATCCGCCAGCTCGCGCAATTCGGGGAGTGATGTGAGCGCATTTATAATCGCCCCGCCGGCTACGGCATAAATTAGCGCAAAGGCCAGCGCCACCAGTCCGGCCTGACGGCACGCGGCATGCCACACGTTGAGCAGCTTTTCGCGATTGCGCGCACCGAATGCCTCACCGGAATGGGCTTCGATGGCATACGCAAAGCCGTCGAGTGCAAATGCGGTAAAGGTCAGCAGGTTCATCAGAACAGCGTTGACCGCAACAATGTGGCTGCCCAGCCGCGCACCCAGTATGGTCAGTGAGGCAAAGCATAGCTGCAACAGCAATGAGCGCAGCATGATGTCGCGGTTAAGTCCGAGAAGACGGCGCAAATTACCGCGCCACGCACCGGTGATTTCTGCACCGGTGATACCGCGTCGTTTCATGACACGCCAGACAAAATACAGCCCGATGAACAACGTGAAATACTCTGCACTGGCAGTTGCCATTGCCGCACCACGTACGTTCAGCCCCAGCCCCATTACCAGCCAGATATCCAGAATAATATTCAGCAGATTTCCCGCGATCAGCAAAATCACCGGCCCGCGAATATACTGGATGCCCAGCAACCAGCCGAGGATCACCAGATTCGCCAGAGAAGCAGGCGCACTGTACCAGCGGATTTCGATAAACAGCCTCGCCTGTTCCAGCACCGACTGACTGCCACCCACGACATGAAACGCCAGCTCCATCAGCGGATGGCGAAATAACAGGATGATGACACCGGCCAGCACCGCCAGCAAAAAGGGCTGCACAAAAGCACGTGCCAGCAACTGATTGTCTTTTGCGCCCAGCGCCTGTGCGGTCATGCCGGTGGTGCTCATGCGCAAAAACAGCAGCATCATGAAGAGGAAAGTCGTGACCATCGAACCAACCGCCACACCACCGAGATAATCGGCACTGTCGAGATGACCGATCACTGCGGTATCCACCAGACCAAGAAGAGGCACCGTGATATTGGAAAAAATCATCGGTAACGCCAGCGTCCAGAGTGCTTTATCTGCGGGGCTTAGAAAGGTGTTTTTAAATGATTGTCGCAGGGAATGATGTTGCATAGAGAATCTCATGCCGGAGGTTCAGGTTATGCCCAAAATGACATCGCCCCGAAAGGGGCGATGATGAGAGAAACGCATTTCTCTTTGAATTCACATGGATGCCAGAGGCGGCCGCCATCCATATTCAATTAGTTTTAGTTTTCTCTATCTGAAACAGCAATTGCTGACTCAGCAATTTCTGACCGAGTAATTCGAGTTACAGGAAGGCGGCAAGTAAGAGAATCCCGATGAGCTGATATGAGTCAGTGATTCGGGTGAACGCACGCAGCCAACGCGTCTGCAGCTCGAAGTACGAAGGTCAGATCCAGTTGCCGTTACGGATGACGCCTACGGCTAGCCCTTCAATACTGAAATTCTGTTCGCGCAAATCCACCACGATCGGCTGGAATTCGCTGTTCTCAGGCAATAACTGCACCACGCTGCCCTGCTTTTTCAGGCGTTTCACGGTGACTTCATCGTCGATACGCGCCACGACAACCTGGCCGTTACGCACGTCCTGCGTTTTATGCACGGCCAGCAAATCGCCGTCGAGGATACCAATGTCACGCATCGACATCCCGCTGACGCGCAGCAGGAAATCGGCGCTCGGCTTGAACATCGCCGGATCAACCTGATAATGCCCTTCGATATGTTGCTGTGCCAGCAACGGTTCACCGGCGGCAACGCGGCCGATCAGCGGTAAACCTTCTTCTTCTTCCATCAGCAGACGGATACCACGAGATGCACCGGAGACAATCTCGATAACGCCTTTACGTGCCAGCGCTTTCAGGTGTTCTTCCGCCGCATTGGGAGAACGGAAACCCAGACGCGATGCAATCTCTGCGCGAGTCGGTGGCATACCGGTGGTGGAGATATGATCGCGAATAAGGTCGTAGACCTCTTGTTGTCTGGTCGTTAAAGCTTTCATTCCGCCCCCTGGTTGTTTATACAGTCTTGCTGTGAGTATATACAGCTAAACGGTCAATGAAAACCTAAGATTGAATAAAAACAGGGCATAACGGTGATTCCTGGAATACAGATTCCAGATCAGAACCATCGCGGCCAAAAGATACTGACCCAGACAAAAATCGCCAATATGATGGTCAGAAGTACGGCAGCAGAACCGATATCTTTTGCCCGCCCTGAGAGCACGTGAAACTCAGAGCCGATACGGTCAATCGCGCATTCCACCGCACTGTTGAGCAACTCGGTGACGCAGACCAGCATCACGGAGCTTACAAGTAAAATGCGTTCAACCGTGCTGACATCGAGCCAGAAAGATAACAAAATTAACGGGATAGCCACGCTGGCTTCCTGGCGAAAAGCCGCTTCGTTCTGCCATGCGGCTTTCAATCCTTTCCAGGAATATCCGGCCGCTTTATAAATTCGGGTAAATCCAGTGACTTGGTTCGCCATTTCGGGTACTGATCCTTGAAGGGTTGTCCTTAAAAGTGTGCCGTATTTTAGCTTTTATATGACCACAGATCTCCACGGATCTTTCTGGTATCCTTGCGGCGAAATGGCTAACAAGAGGCTTCACGTTTTTATGTCAGGTTGGCGTAGACTTTATTACACATTATTGAATTTACCACTCTCATTGCTGGTAAAGAGCAAGGTCATACCTTCAGATCCGGTTACCGAGTTGCATTTGGACCCGACGCGCCCGATTTTGTACGTATTGCCTTACAACTCCAAAGCAGACTTGCTGACGTTGCGTGCGCAATGTCTGGCAGAGAATCTGCCCGATCCCCTTATTCCGCTGGAAATCGACGGAACGCTGCTGCCAAGCCATGTTTTCATTGCTGAAGGCCCGCGCGTGTTCTCGTATTACACGCCGAAGCAGGAATCCGTAAAGCTGTTCCACGACTATCTGGATTTGCACCGCAACAATCCGGATTTAGACATCCAGATGCTGCCGGTTTCCGTGATGTTTGGTCGTGCGCCGGGCCGTGAAGGTCAGGATGATACGCCGCATCTGCGCGTACTGAATGGCATCCAGAAATTCTTTGCCGTGCTGTGGCTCGGACGTGACAGTTTTGTCCGTTTCTCCAATACCGTTTCCCTGCGCTATATGGCGACAGAGCACGGCACCGACAAAACCATCGCTCAGAAACTGGCACGCGTGGCGCGTATGCATTTCTCCCGCCAGCGTCTGGCAGCGGTCGGCCCGCGTCTTCCGGCGCGTCAGGATTTATTCAATAAATTGCTGGCTTCCAAAGCCATCGAAAAAGCGATCGAAGACGAAGCCCGCAGCAAGAAAATTTCCCACGAAAAAGCCCAGCAGAATGCTATCGCGCTGATGGAAGAAATCGCGGCGAACTTCTCTTATGAGGCCGTGCGTCTGTCAGACCGCGTGCTGAGCTGGACGTGGAATCGCTTGTATAAAGGCATCAACGTCAACAATGCTGAGCGTGTCCGTCAGCTGGCGCTCGATGGTCAGGAAATTGTGTATGTGCCCTGCCACCGCAGCCATATGGATTACCTGCTGCTGTCTTACGTGCTCTATCACCAGGGGCTGGTGCCGCCGCATATCGCTGCCGGTATCAACCTGAATTTTTGGCCGGCTGGCCCGATTTTCCGTCGTCTGGGTGCGTTCTTCATCCGTCGTACCTTTAAAGGCAACAAGCTTTATTCCACCGTTTTCCGCGAATATCTGGGTGAGTTGTTCAGCCGCGGTTATTCGGTCGAATACTTTGTGGAAGGTGGCCGTTCACGAACCGGACGTCTGCTGGAACCGAAAACCGGTACGCTGGCGATGACCATTCAGGCCATGCTGCGCGGCGGTTCACGTCCGATTACGTTAGTGCCGATTTACATCGGTTACGAGCACGTGATGGAAGTGGGCACGTACGCCAAAGAATTACGCGGTGCGACCAAAGAGAAAGAAAGCCTGACGCAGATGCTGAACGGGCTGCGCAAGCTGCGCAACCTCGGTCAGGGTTATGTGAACTTCGGCGAGCCGCTGCATCTGACCACTTACCTGAACCAGAATGTACCTACCTGGCGTGAAGCGATCGACCCAATCGAAGCGCAGCGTCCGAGCTGGCTGACGCCAACGGTGCAGGATCTGGCAGAGCAGATTATGGTGCGTATTAACAACTCAGCCGCGGCTAACGCCATGAACCTGTGTTGTACCGCGCTGCTGGCATCGCGTCAGCGTTCACTGACCCGTGAACAGCTGACCGAACAAATCGACTGCTATCTGCAATTGCTGCGTAACGTGCCGTATAACGCAGATTCGACGGTGCCTGATCTGACCGCCGATCAGCTGCTCGATCACGCGCTGAACATGAACAAGTTCCAGGTCGAGAAAGACAACATCGGTGACATCATCGTTCTGCCGCGCGAGCAGGCTGTTCTGATGACGTATTACCGCAACAATATCCACCATATGCTGGTATTGCCGTCACTGATTTCAAGCATCGTGATGCATCACCGTCAGGTCACCCGCGCAGAATTACTGCGTCAGGTGGAACTGATTTACCCGATGCTCAAAGCTGAACTGTTTATGCATTTCGATAAGTCAGAGCTGCCGCAGGTACTGGATGTTCTGACGCTGGAACTGGCACGTCAGCAAATCATTCATCTGGAAGACGATGAACTGACCCTGAACCCGGCGCGTATCCGTACCCTGCAACTGCTGGCCGCGGGTGTGCGTGAAACGCTGCAACGCTATGCCATTACTTTCTCGCTGCTCACCAATAATCCAAGCATCAACCGCGGTGCGCTGGAGAAAGAGAGCCGGATTATGGCGCAGCGCTTGTCCGTTTTACACGGTATCAATGCACCTGAATTCTTCGACAAAGCAGTGTTCTCAACGCTGGTCGGCACATTGCGCGCTGAGGGTTATATCAGTGACACCGGTGATGCGATTCAGGAACAAACGCGTGAGATTTACATCATGCTCAGTGATCTGATGACGCCGGATATCAAGCTGACGATCGAAAGTGCGGGAATGCCTTCTGAGCTGCCACAACCGACAGAGCCACCGGCTGAGCCGAAAATGGATGTGCGCGATACCGATCATTAACCGGTATTAGCGAACGCCTGCTGGCTGGTAAAACAAAACGCCCGGACTTTTTACAGAGTCCGGGCGTTTTTTATGGATGCCGTCTTTGGTCTGGAAATCTTAGAAACTGAACGCTGATAAGCTCATCAGAATGCCGAGGAACAGCACCAGTCCGACATAGTTGTTCTGACGGAAAGCCAGGAAACAGGCATCGCGTTCGCGTTTAGCAATCAGCTTTTGCTGATGCATAAACAGCGCAGCGGCCAGCAGCAGCGACCAGTAGAACGGTGCGCCAAGTTGTGAAAGATGTCCCACAAATCCCATCAGAACCAGTGTGGCAAGTTGCAGCAGGCCGATAATCAGCGTGTCAAAACGACCAAAGAGAATCGCTGTCGATTTCACGCCGATTTTCAAATCATCATCGCGATCCACCATGGCATATTGCGTATCGTAAGCCACCGTCCAGCAGATATTGGCGGCAAACATCAGCCAGCAGCTGAGCGGTACGCTTTCGCTTACCGCCGCGTACGCCATCGGAATTGCCCAGCCAAACGCCGCGCCCAAAACGACCTGCGGCAGATGACTGACCCGCTTCATAAACGGATAAATCCATGCCAGCGCCAGCCCGGCCAGAGACAGCAAAATGGTCATGCGGTTGAGCAGGAGAACCAGCAGGAAGGACACCAGCACCAGCCCGACAAAAAGCATTTTCGCCTGCTTACCGGTGATCGCACCGCTTGGCAGCGGACGGTTCGCGGTCCGTTTTACATGACCGTCAAATTTACGGTCTGCGTAGTCGTTCACCACGCAACCGGCTGCACGCATAAAGAAAACGCCCAGTACGAACACCAGCAAAATCTTAGCAGATGGCATTCCACCACCGGCCACCCACAATGCCCATAATGTTGGCCACAGCAGCAACAGCGAGCCGATAGGTTTATCAATACGCATCAGGCGGCAGTAATCACGCCATGTGCCCTGAGTCATACTTCCTGACACTCTCTGTTCTCCTTGTTGATTAGTCTGGCTCATGCCTTGCTCACTTTACCCTCGGGGCGATGCACCGGCGAGTCCGGCAGGAAAATTTCCGTCAGCAGCAGCGGTTTGTCTGAAAGCCGCAGGCGGGAACGACGCGCCCATAAATCGCCCTGTTCACTCTGTAATTGCCCTAAGTGAATGTAATCGCGGGTCAGGTTGTTGCCGCTAAACAGATAGCGTCCGAGCGGCACGGTGCCCAGATCGACCAGCGCCAGGTCTGGCCCGGTCAGCGTTTCTTCAGGAATGACCGTGCGTCCCAGAAGCCAGGGTTCGGCATCGCCAAACAGCACGATTTCGCGGATCCAGTAACGGGCACTTTCCGGCAACTGCTGTGCTTCGCTTTCACCCAATTCCTCGCGGCTGACAAAACATTCGTTTTGCGGTTTCACGGTGACGGTAACACCCTGCTTTTCGAACCGGCGGGTCATGGATCCCATTTCCATCAGCCAGTCGGCGACATCTGCAGGTACCTGCGAGGGATCGTCAAACCAGTGGATCGGGGATTGTTCGGGGGAATGGGAATCAGACATCAACGGCTCCGTAATGAAGGTATTCATACCTCCAATGAATTATCTGCCCCGCATTCTAGCGCATGAATGCGGGTCAGTAATGGCCTGTTTTATTCGCGGCGCAAACGTTCGCCGTTAGCCAGGAACAGCGTCACGACCAGCACGAGGATCGCACAGGCGTAAACCAGCGTGTCATAAGGACTTTTATGGTCGACGATAATCAGACGGATAATCGCGGTGATACCGATGTAAATAAAATAGCGCAACGGGAAGTGATAGCCCGAGGAAAAGTATTTGATAATCAGTGCAATAAACTCGAAATAGAGGAAGTAAATGACAATTCCCTCTATCAGTAAATACGACGAAGACTGGTCGTTATTCACGAACAATACCATCGCCAGATGATACGTCTCGCGCCCGATAAAAATCATCAGGATCGCGGCCAGTCCCAATAAGAAAACGTTCAAGATTCGCTGCATAATGACGGATATCATCATTGCGCGTTTTGATCCTGCCATGTGATCTAAATCCCACTTTTGTTATGAATACCCGCAGAATACCACAGAGTCCGCACCAGAAAACGAGCATTAAAAAAGGGTCAGCCGGTGAAGGCTAACCCTTTTATTTAGAAATATTTTGGCCCGTCCCTCTAAATCATTCGTGCTGCATCCAGGCGGCAACTGAGTGAACTCCCGGGAGCATACACAAGTATGTGACCGGGATTCGTGAAGGCAGCCAATGCCGGGTCAGCGCGAAGGATAACGAGGGATTAGCGCCAGTTTTTAAAGCGGTTAATCAAACCGTTAGTCGAGCTGTCGTGACCGGTAACATCTTTGTCGTCTTCCAGCTCTGGCAAGATACGGTTCGCCAGCTGTTTGCCCAGCTCTACGCCCCATTGGTCAAAGGTGTAGATATTCAGGATAACGCCCTGAGTAAAGATTTTGTGCTCGTACATCGCGATCAACGCACCCAGGCTGTAAGGCGTGATTTCACGCAGCAGGATAGAGTTGGTCGGACGGTTACCTTCGAACACTTTGAACGGTGCAACGTGTTTAACGTCTTCCGGTTTTTTACCCTGATCGGCGAATTCTTTCTCGACGACATCCAGAGATTTACCGAACGCCAGCGCTTCTGTCTGTGCGAAGAAGTTAGACAGCAGTTTGGCGTGGTGATCGCTCAGCGGGTTATGGCTGATGGCCGGCGCGATGAAGTCACAAGGGATGATTTTGGTTCCCTGGTGGATCAGCTGATAGAACGCGTGCTGGCCGTTGGTGCCTGGTTCGCCCCAGATGATCGGGCCCGTCTGGTAATCTACCGGGTTGCCGTTACGGTCAACGAACTTACCGTTAGATTCCATGTTGCCTTGCTGGAAGTAAGCAGCAAAACGGTGCATGTACTGGTCGTATGGCAGAATCGCTTCGGTTTCGGTGCCGTAGAAATCGTTGTACCAGATACCGATCAGCGCCAGCAGAACAGGCAGGTTTTTCTCCGCCGGGGTATTCGCGAAGTGATTATCCATCGCGTGAGCACCGCTCAGCAGTTGTTCGAAGTTATCGAAACCAACAGACAGGGCGATGGACAGACCGATTGCAGACCACAGTGAGTAACGGCCGCCGACCCAGTCCCAGAATTCGAACATGTTGTCGGTGTCGATACCAAACTCGCTCACCGCTTTACCGTTGGTGGACAGCGCCGCGAAGTGTTTCGCCACGTGTTTGTTGTCGCCAGCGGTTTTCAGGAACCAGCCGCGCGCGCTGTGGGCGTTGGTCATGGTTTCCTGGGTGGTGAAGGTTTTTGATGCGACCAGGAACAGCGTGGTTTCCGGTGACAAGTCTTTCAGCGTTTCGGCGATGTGCGTGCCATCCACGTTGGAGACGAAATGCATATTCAGGTGGTTTTTGTACGGACGCAGCGCTTCGGTGACCATGAACGGACCGAGGTCTGAACCGCCGATACCGATGTTCACCACGTCAGTGATGGCCTTACCGGTATAACCTTTCCACTCGCCACCGATAACGCGCTCGGTGAAACCTTTGATTTTCGCCAGAACCGCATTCACTTCCGGCATCACATCTTTGCCGTCCACGACGATCGGCGTGTTGCTGCGGTTACGCAGGGCAACGTGCAGCACGGCACGGTCTTCTGTGCGGTTGATCTTCTCGCCAGAGAACATCGATTTGATGGCGCCCTGAAGGTCGGTCTCTTTCGCCAGCGCCTGCAGTTTGTCCAGCGTCTCTGCAGTGATTCGGTTTTTGGAGAAATCGACCAGCATCTGGTCTTCAAACGTGGCAGAGAATTTGGAGAAACGATCACCATCTTCAGCAAACAGATGGCTAATCTGCACATCTTTCATCTTGTCGAAATGCTGCTGCAGGGCTTGCCAGGCAGCGGTCTGAGTTGGATTGATATTTTTCATAGCAATGCTCTTAGGCTGAGAATAAATATGAGGTAACTGTCCCGATTGTATCCTGAACTTCCTGGGAAGAGATGCCTTTTCTTGCGATAGGTCAGATCTGCTAAATCACAATGACAGAGAACAATATTAGATGAGAATCGTTCAAAATGTGGCGCATGGGCCGCGAGACCGTTGACAGACGCGCCATAACCCGTTATTCCTAAGCACCTAACTCGCGCGCGTGTCGCGTGAGCCAGAAGAGGCGCGTCGCCCAGGAAGTGTATCGGAGGAGCCGAATCCTACGAAGGTACATCAGGGGGAGCGACGCCGAGGTCTGAAGCCCGCGGCAGGCATATGATCGACTACAGGGGCTGAATCCCCTGGGTTGTCACCGGGCATCCGAGAGGATGTCGACAAGGTGGGGCGCTTCTGGGTGTATCGTAGCATTTCTACGTCTGCCCCCTTCCCGCTCTCCCCTTGTGCCAATTCTTAAAGTTTATGGAATAGATGGGCGTCTGGTATGACGACCCTGACACGAGGTTTTACATGAATTACGCAGCAACCCGCAACGCCAACCCGCAGCCTCTGGGCAACGTTATCGTCGCCAAATTCGGCGGTACCAGCGTAGCGGATTTCGACGCCATGAATCGCAGTGCAGATATCGTTCTGTCGCGCCCTGACGTGCGTCTGGTTGTTCTCTCCGCCTCTGCGGGCGTCACCAATTTATTAGTCGAGCTGGCCGAAGGCAAAGAAGCCGAACGCCGGGCGTTCCTGCTTGATGAAATTCGCCGTATCCAGAATGCCATTATTGACCGTCTGGACAATCCGACGGTAATCCGCGAAGAGCTGACCCGCATGCTGGAAAACATCGCCATGTTGTCCGAAGCTGCCAGCCTCGCGACATCAACGGCACTGACCGACGAACTGGTCAGCCACGGCGAGCTGATGTCCACGCTGTTATTTGTAGAAATCATCCGCCAGCGCAACGTGCCGGTGGAGTGGTTCGACGTGCGTAAAATCATGCGCACCAACGATCGTTTCGGTCGTGCAGAACCGGACACGCAGGCACTGAGCGAACTGACCGTTCAGCAACTGCAACCGCGACTGCAGGACGCGCTGGTTATCACACAAGGCTTTATCGGTTCTGAAGGCAAAGGCCGCACCACGACACTTGGCCGTGGCGGCAGTGACTACACCGCTGCATTGCTGGGCGAAGCGCTGAGCGCCGTCCGTGTCGATATCTGGACCGACGTACCGGGGATTTACACCACCGATCCACGTCTGGTGCCCGCGGCAAAACGCATTGATCATATCGCCTTTGAAGAAGCCGCTGAAATGGCGACATTTGGCGCGAAAGTTCTGCATCCAGCCACATTACTGCCGGCAGTACGTCGCGGGATCCCGGTGTTTGTCGGTTCGAGCAAAGACCCGTCGGGCGGTGGCACGTTAGTGTGTGATACCACTGACAACCCGCCACTGTTCCGCGCGATTGCCCTGCGTCGCAGACAAACGCTGGTCACGCTGCACAGCCTGAGCATGTTGCATTCACGCGGTTTCCTCGCCGAAGTGTTTGGCATTCTGGCACGTCACAGCATTTCCGTGGATCTCATTACCACATCCGAAGTCAGCGTAGCGCTGACGCTGGATACCACCGGTTCGACCTCTTCTGATGCCAGCCTGCTGACCACCTCGCTGCTGACAGAATTATCCTCACTGTGCCGGGTGGAAGTGGAAGAAAATCTGGCGCTGGTCGCCATCATCGGCAACAAGCTGTCACAGGCCTGTGGCGTCGGCAAAGAAGTGTTCGGCGTGCTGGATCCGTTCAATATCCGCATGATTTGCTACGGCGCAAGCAGCTACAACCTGTGCTTCCTGGTGCCGGGCAATGATGCGGATCAGGTCGTTAAAACTCTACACCGCAACCTGTTCGAATAATTACGGGCGCGGTATATGAGAAGACCGGGCCATGTGCCCGGTCTTTTTTTGTCTGTACTTTTGCAAAACAACAAAGACAAGGATCATCCTCAATGTTAGCTAAAATAACCCGCCTGTTCCCGCTGTGGGCCGTGCTGTTATCCGTCGCGGCCTATTATTCGCCCGGCACATTCACCCCAATCGGCCCGCACGTTTCCACACTGCTGATGCTGATTATGTTCGCGATGGGCGTTACCCTCGAATTCGGTGATTTCAAACGCGTTCTTTCCCGTCCCGGCCCGGTCGCTGCGGCGACATTCCTGCATTATCTGGTGATGCCGCTGGCGGCCTGGGTACTGGCGAAGTTGTTCCATATGCCTGCAGATTTATCGGCGGGCATGATCCTGGTCGGCAGCGTGGCCAGCGGAACGGCTTCTAACGTGATGATTTACCTTGCCAAAGGTGACGTTGCGCTTTCCGTGACCATTTCGGCTGTCTCCACGCTGGTGGGCGTTTTCGCAACCCCGCTGCTGACACGTTTGTATGTCGATACACACATCAAGGTGGATGTGGAAGGCATGCTGCTGAGCATTTTGCAGATCGTGGTGATCCCGATTTTAGCCGGTCTGATTATTCATCATCTGTTCACGAAAACCGTGAAACGCATCGAACCGCTGTTGCCGCTTTTCTCCATGATTTGCATCGTGGCCATTATCAGCGCCGTGGTCGCGGGCAGTCAGGGTTTTATTGGCTCCGTCGGCCTTATCGTGATTGTGGCGGTGATCCTGCACAACGGCATCGGCCTGCTGAGCGGCTACTGGGGCGGGAAACTGTTTGGCTTTGACGAAACCACCTGCCGCACGCTGGCGATGGAAGTCGGGATGCAGAACTCAGGTTTAGCGGCGACGCTGGGGAAAATCTACTTCACCCCGCTGGCCGCGCTGCCAGGTGCGCTGTTCTCGGTCTGGCACAATCTGTCGGGTTCTTTGCTTGCCGGTTACTGGTCCGGTAAACCGGTTAAAAAAGACTAACTCTCCTCTTATAAAACAAAGGGCGCTTTTTACAGCGCCCTTTGTTTTCTTAACGAACCATTTGTTTTCTTAACGACCGATGATGTTAAACCCGTTTCATATCGTCATTCGGTTCGCGCTGTTCATCTTCCTGCTCGTCCTGATCCAGCACGTTATACGCCACCGCACAGAACAGCGAATTCAGACGTTTCATATCACCCAGCAACCCAAGGTGCAGCGAACTGGTTTCAATGCTTTGCACGTTATGCTGATGCAAACGGTCAACGTGAGCGTGCGCATAACGGCGGTCAAGAATACGGAAACGGTGTTTAGAGCGGCGCAGACGGCGCGCACTGGTCAGGTCGTTCGACAGGAAAACACCCAGACTCAGACGCAGGTTATCCTGCAATTTTTCATGTAAAGCATCCAGCTCCACCAGCCCTTCCGGCGAAAATGCCCGGCGCGTGGCGTGAGATTTGGCCGTGATATCGCCGGTCATGCGCTCGATAATGTCACCGGCCTGTTCGAGATTCAGCGCCATTTCAATGATTTCAGCCCAGCGGCGTGAATCATCTTCGCCCAGACCTTCTTTATTGATTTGAGCCAGATACAGCTTGATGGCGGTGTAGAGCACATCCACATCATCGTCGAGACGGCGTACTTCGCGATCCTGCGCCAGTTTACCGTGCATCACTTCGCGGTTGAGGATCAGCATATGTTCGACCACGTCGCCCATACGCAACGTTTCACGTGCGGCATTAGCCAGCGCCAGCGTCGGGGTATCGATCGCGCTGACGTCCAGATGGCGCGGACGCAAACGCGGGTCATCTTCCGGCACATCGGCAATCATCAGCTGGCAAATCTTCGCCATCGGCGCGGTCAGAGGCACCATCGCCAGACAGCGGATCAGGTTGTAGAACATGTGAAAATAGATCACCAGCTCTTCGTCCGGAATGCCCAGTCGCGCCAGCTGCGTCGAAAGTGGCCCGACAAACGGCAGCACAATCACTAAACCAATCAGTTTAAACAGCGTACTGCCCAGCGCGACACGTCGGCCTGCGGCGTTCATTTTGCTGGCATTGATCATCGCCAGCAGCCCGCTGCCGAGGTTGGCACCAATCACCAGACACAATGACACTTTCAGTGAGATAACGCCGGTTGCGGCGAGCGTTGCCGTCAGCAGAACTGCGGCCAGACTGGAATAACTGATGATGGCAAAGACTGCGCCGGTCAGGGCATCGAGCAGCACATCACCGGTCAGGGAAGAGAACAACACTTTTACGCCGGACGCCTGCATGATCGGCGTTGCCGCACCCACAATCAGTTCCAGCGCCAGTAAAATCAGACCCAGCCCGATACAGACACGTCCCATTTGTCCGGCGCGGGTTTGCTTGCGGCTGAGGAAGAAAGCGACACCGACGAAAATCAGCAGCGGGGAAAGCCAGGACAGATCGAACGTCAGGATACGCGCCATCACGGCGGTCCCGACATCTGCGCCGAGAATAATCACCAGCGCCGGTGCCAGCGCAACCAGCCCCTGCGAAACAAAGGACGTCACCAGCAGCGCCGTCGCATTACTGCTTTGTACCAGTGCGGTCACGCCAATACCGGCGACAAACGCCAGCGGTTTTTTCTCGACACTGTTACTCAGAACACGGCGCAGATTGGCGCCAAAGACACGCATGATGCCGGTACGCACGATGTGCGTACCCCATACGAGTAAAGAAATAGCAGACAACAGATGCAAAAGGGTTAACACGAAAGAACAGCTCCATTAACGCCAGGCATAGACCGGCCATCCTGCCTGCCGGGCGTGCTGGAGCAGGATGGCGTCCGGATTCACAGCCACCGGCTGACCCACACGGGTCAGTAAGGGCAGATCATTATGGGAATCCGAATAGAAACTGGCTTGTTGCAGCAGGGAATCGTCCTGATTGATGAGTTCAAGCAAACGCGACACTTTACCTTCGCGATAGGTCATCATCCCCTGCGTGGCGCCGGTAAAGCGCCCGTCTTTTATTTCAACACCAATCGCCAGCGTTTCCTCAACACCGAGGTAACGGGCAATCGGACGCACCAGATGCTCTCCGGACGCGGAAATAATCACCGTCCGATCGCCCTGTGCGCGGTGAGCGGCCAGACACTCACGCGCCTGCGCATAAATGCGCGGTGCAATCACAGCCTGAATATAACCCGCGACCATTGCCGCGACGTCACTTTCGCTGCGTCCGGCAAGTGGCACCAAAGTAAAGCGCATGTACTCCTGCATGTCCATCTTACCCACGGCATATTGTTGCATCAGCGCGGCATCCTGTTGCAGGAAAGCCTGCTCATCTGCCACCCAGCCATTCTCCACCATGTAGGCAGACCAGAGGCTGGAACAGTCGCCGCTAATCAGGGTTTCATCGAGATCAAACAGCGCCAGTTTCATGCAACTTCCCGTAACGTAACAAGATCTAACTGTAGACCAATATCGCTGCCATCGGCGCGAAGTGAGGCCACAGAACGGTTTAACACATCCACAGAAAGCTCGACTCCGTGCGCTATAACACGATAACGCACCACATTACCAAGCAGGCTGTGGCTGAGAACTTTAGCCGGAATACCTTCAATCAGCTCGCATATCGTCACCGACTCCGGACGAATGGCAACGCGGCCCGTGTAAATAATACCGGTCAGCGCCATCGCCTGTTCAGGGCTCAGCAGGTTGTAGCTGCCGATAAAGCCCGCGGCAAACGCATCGACAGGCTCAGTATACAGGGTTTCGGCATCGGCATTTTGGACGATTTGTCCTTTGTTCATCAGCACAATCCGGTCTGACATGGTCAGTGCTTCTTCCTGATCGTGAGTAACGAAAATCGCCGTCAGGTTCATTTCGCGCTGAATGCGGCGGATTTGCTCACGCAGATGCTTACGGATACGGGCATCGAGCGCGGAAAGGGGTTCGTCGAGCAGAAGCAGACGCGGTTGCGTCACCAGCGAGCGCGCCAGCGCCACACGCTGACACTGACCGCCGGAAAGCTGGTGCGGATAACGTTTGCCGTAATCGTTCATTTCCACCAGTTCCAGCACTTCTCCCACGCGGCGATGCAGTTCGGAAGCCGGTATCTTCTGCATCTTCAGACCAAACGCGACGTTGGCTTCCACCGTCATATTCGGGAAAAGCGCGTAGCTCTGGAAGACCATCCCGATCCCGCGCTGTTGTGGCGGCAACGGCACGATATCCTGCCCCTGGATTAGAATCTTTCCGCTGTCGACCGAAGTCAGCCCGGCCAGACAGCGCAGCAGCGTGGATTTCCCACAGCCGCTCGGCCCCAGCAACGTGACGAATTCGCCCTCTTCTGCCGAGAAATCGATGTTGTTGAAAATCTGTGTCGGGCCGTAAGACTTGTTGAGTTGAGTGACCTGCAAATACGACATAATCAGCTCTTTCCTTTGTTCAGCATGTTCGCCACCCAGGTGAAAATCAGGACGACCATGAAATAGGAGATAACCAATGCGCTGGTGAAATGGCCACTGCCATTGCGCATGTTATAGAGATAAACCTGCACCGTTTCATAACGGCTGCCCGCCAGCAGGTTGGCGAATACGAATTCCCCGATCAGGAACGAGAACGACAGCAGCACGGCAATCATTCCGCCCTTGCGTAAGTTCGGTAAAACCACCAGCAGCGCGGCTTTCCAGGTGCTGGCACCGAGCAGGTGCGCCGCATCCATCAGGTCACGAAGATTGATGGCCTGCATGTTGTTTGAGATGGCGCGATAGATAAACGGCAAGGCGATGGTGAAGTAACAGCCAATCAGGATCCACGGCGTACCGGTCAGCGCCAGTGGCTCAGCGGAATAAAGCTGCATCAGCCCCACTGAAGACACCACCGGCGGCACGGCAAACGGCAGCAGGATCAGGATATTCATCAGCGCGTCGAGCTTCGGGAAGTAGTAAGCAATCACAAACATCAGTGGCAGGATCAGCACCAGCGACAGGAAAAGCGTGCCGAAACACACCAGCAGTGAGTGCCAGAGTGCGATCAGGAATCGCGGATCGCTCCACAGTTCCACCAGCCATTTGAGCGTAAAGCCGCTAGGCAAAATGGTGGCGCCCCATTCCAGTACCAGCGCATACACCAGCGTCGCCAGCAACGGCAACATCAGGACAATCAGTAAAACCCAGATCACCACACGGTGGTAAATCGCTTCAGAGCGCGACATCTTACGTTCCTTTTTCAGGCAATCAGCTGCGCTGACTGAGATAGCTTTTACGCAATAACCACTGATGGATCAGCGTGATAAACGCCATCAGCACCACCAGTAACATCGCCAGCGCACTGCCCATATTGGGATCGAGCGAAATATCTCCCGACACCAGCGCCGCAATACGCACAGGCACCACGTTAAAGTTGCCAGTGGTCAGCGCGTAGACCGTGGCATACGCGCCCAGTGCATTGGCGAGCAAAATCACAAAGGTCCCCAGAAGCGCCGGGAACAGCACCGGAATGCCGATATACCGCCAGTAACTCCAGCGCCCCGCACCCAGCAACGCTGCAGATTCGCGCCAGTCTTCGCGCAGGGCATCGAATGCCGGATACATCAGCAAAACACCAAGCGGGATCTGGAAATAGGTGTAGAGAACAATCAGCCCATCTTTCGAATACAGGTCGAAGTGTTCCATCAGGCCATATTTTCTCAGCAGCAGCGTCAGGCAGCCGTTCAGTCCGAGCAAAATCACAAAGGCGAACGCCAACGGTACACCCGCGAAGTTGCTGGTCATATTGGTAAATGACATCACGAAGTCGTGAAGTTTTGTCGGACCCAACTGGCGAAGTGAATAACTGCCCACTAACGCGATAAGTAAGCCGTACAAACTCGACCAGATGGAAATATCCAGCGAGAAGCGCATCGCCTGCAGATAAAACGGTGACGTCAGAATGTCGCTGTAATTGCCCAGCCCCCAGGCTTCATAGGTTTCGCTGTAAAAACTGCTCACCGCAATCCAGGCCAGCGGCGCCAGCTGAAAAGCGATGAAAAACACCAGAAATGGCAACATAAACAGCGCCGCAATCCACTTAGCTTTCATCGGTTATCCTCTAAAAGTGACAGGATTCAGGCCAGTAATGCCGCGCAATGTGGCTTGTCGTGGGCAATATTCAGGATCTGGCAAATTGTTCCGCACAGCTCGGTTTGCAACGGCGCGGCGTCTTTCAAGCTGAACGCACTGCCGAACACGAACAGCGGCACCTGTCGCTCTTCTGGCAAAATACCACCGTGGCTGCGGTCATCGTTCATGCCGTGATCGGCGGTCACCATCACCTGATAACCGGCATCCAGCCAGTCGCCCAGATAGTGCGAAAGAATGCCGTCCGCCGTCCGTGCTTTGTTGCGGTATTGCGGCGTCGACAGGCCAAATTTGTGGCCAGCATCATCAATATTCATCGGGTGAATGAGCATAAAATCGGGGTCATGCCGACGGCGCAGGCTTTCTGCATCGTCGAACAAATGCGAATCGGGGTAACCGTCATCGTAATAAAAATGACCATGCTGAATTGTCAGCGACTCATCGCTGGTATGGCGGTCACGCGGCGGGTCAAACGGCGTGCGGTTATACAATTCGCTGACCCAATGATAAGCCGCAGCCGCCGTGGTCAGGCCGGCGTCGCGGGCATAATGGAAAATACTGCGTTGCGTGGATAACCGGTCAACGTGGTTATGCACAATCCCACTCACCACCGGCGTAATGCCGGTGAGGATGCATTCATAAAGCGGCCGGGACAGCGATGGCAGTTCGCATTCCAGTTGATACAAGCGGCCGCGTCCTGCGGCACACTGAGCCTGTAAATAACCCATTGCGTCTTTGCCGACCTGATAATTCAGGCCGTCGAGTACTACCAGAATGCTCTTCATTACACTTATGCCTTTCGTTTCAAACAGGTGTTGTCATTGAACCAATGCTTTCGCTGTCCGGTTTTTCTTATTTTTGCTTAATGGATTACTGCTGCATGTTGATCATGACGTTTTCCTGCCACAGACGAGGCAAGGTTTTGGCACTCTTATCCCAGGCAGCCGGATCGGCAATCGGGTGAGCATTTTTGTATTCGCTGGAAGGAAGCAGTTTGGCTTTGGCATCGTCGGGCAGCGTGATGTGATCAGCACGGATTGGACGGGCATAACCCTGCGCTAAGTTGATCTGACCTGCATCAGAGAAGATGTATTCACGCGCCAGTTTGGCGGCATTCGGGTGCCTGGCGAATTTGTTGATAATGGTGGTATAGCCGGAAGTGATGCTGCCATCAGAGGGGATCACCACGTCGAAGCGGGTTTTGTCAATTTTGTCGCGATAGCTCAGCCCATTGAAATCCCAGACCACGCCGACCTGCACTTCACCTTTTTCCAGAGAAGCAATGACCGGGTTAGTCAGGCTAAGACGCCCTGCTTTCGCCAGTTTGCCGAAATATTCCAGACCTGGTTTCAGATCCTTTTCATTGCCGCCCATCGCGTACGTTGCCGCCAGCACGCCGTTCGCGGCCTGCGCTGCCGTGCTCACATCACCGATGGTCACTTTGTATTTGCTGTTCAGCAGATCAGCCCAGCTGTGAGGCTCATCTTTGACCTGAGATTTATCAATGATAAAAGCAATGGTGCCGGTGTAAGCAAGTGCCCACATACCGTCTTTATCTTTCGCCCAGTCTGGCACCTGATCCCAGGTGGTAGGTTTATAAGGTTGAGTCACACCTTTTGAAACAGCAACCGGACCAAAGGCCGCACCCACATCACCGATATCAGCGCTGGCATTGTCTTTTTCCGCCAGGAATTTCGCAATTTCCTGCGCGGAACTCATGTCGGTATCGCTGTGTTTCAGGCCATATTTGGTATTCAGATCACTCCAGGTGGCTTTCCAGTTCGCCCAGTCATCAGGCATACCGACGCTGTTTACGGTTCCTTCGGCTTGCGCCGCTTTCAGGAGTTCAGCAGGAGGCTCAGCGGCAAATACCGATGAGGAGGAGAGGACAAGCGCGCTGGTTAACACAGATGCGAACAACTGTTTCATAACGGATGCTCCGGATGGTAGTGTGTGAAGTGCTGGTCTAGTCCAGCAAGAACCAAGCCAATCTAACGCTCAATTGTGATAATTATATGTCAGCGTGAAAAAGCAGCAGTTTTAAGCTTATCGCTGTTAACACGCGCACATTATTTACGCGATAAAGAGCCGGATTGGTGCAAAAACGCACTGAAATGAGGCTTGCTGACCGATGAGTGAATCGCAGACCACCCTTGCTGTTATCTGCAAGGCATTGAGCGAAAGTATTGCGGCCGGGGCATTTTCTGCCGAGGGAAGGCTGCCTTCTGAGCGGGCGTTAAGTGAACAATTTTCCACAACCCGTATCACAATACGGGAAGCATTAAGCCAGCTTGAGGCACAGGGGCTGATCTACCGGGAAGTACGCCGTGGCTGGTTTGTGTCACCGCCCCGCATTATTTACAACCCGTTGCAAAGAAGTCACTTTCACGCGATGGCGAAAGACCAGGGACGTAGCGCGCAGACCGAAGTGATCGATGCGAAGCACTGCGTTGCCAGTGAGACTGTCTGCCAGAAGTTACTGTTACCGTCTGAGAGTGAGGTGATATGTATCCGCCGGCTGCGTTATATCGATAAACGCCCGGTTTTGTATGTCGAGCACTATCTTAATCCGCTGTATTTTCAGGGCATTCTTGACGCGGATCTCACGACATCGCTGACTGATTTGTACGCATCCCGCTATGACATCCACTATGGACGCGTGCGTTTCGACATGGTGCCGACATTGCTGTCTGAACAAGCGTCACATGCGCTGAAAGTTGCTTCCGGCAGTCCGGCGCTGTTTATTACGCGTATCAACCGTGACCAGCATGACCGGGTTATCGACTGCGATCTGGAATACTGGCGCTATGACGCATTGCACATTGATGTGGAAGTGAACTGATTTAAAGAAGCAGAGAAATGGCAGGTGGAACCGGACGAGGGCTGAGGATGAATGTCAGGATCAGTGAAAACAGGCAGATCGTAAAGACGCCGTAAAATCATCCCTGATGGCTCGAACCGCGCCATCCATGGCGCGGACGCTTTACTCTTCTGCCTGTTTTCACCTCCAGAGAGCGGGAGTATTCAGGATCAGTCGGCGTCGTAACCTAAGTTCGGCGCCAGCCAGCGTTCGACTTCGGCGACAGGCATATTTTTACGCGCCGCATAATCTTCCACCTGATCACGCTGAATCTGCGCCACGGCGAAATATTTGCTGTCCGGGTGACTGAAATACCAGCCCGATACCGCCGCCCCCGGCCACATGGCGAAGGATTCGGTCAGTTGCATACCGGTGTTGGCTTCGACATCAAGCAGTTTCCAGATTTGACCTTTTTCAGTGTGTTCAGGACAGGCCGGATAACCAGGAGCCGGACGGATGCCCTGATAATTCTCGCGGATCAGTTCTTCATTGCTCAGATTTTCTGTCGGCGCAAAGCCCCAGTAAACCTTACGCACTTTTTCATGCAGGTATTCTGCGAACGCTTCTGCCAGACGGTCTGACAGCGCTTTAATCATGATTTTATTATAATCATCATGTTGCTTGTCATACGCCTCAGCCAGCGCGTCTTCTTCCAGCCCGCCGGTGACGGCGAACGCGCCCATGTAATCTTTCTTGCCGCTGGATTTCGGCGCAACAAAGTCCGCCAGACAGTAGTTGGCGAAGTCGTTTTTTTCGGTTTGCTGACGTAAATGATGGCTGACGACCAGCACGTCTTCACGACGTTCATCGCTATAGATTTCAATGTCATCACCCTTGCGGTTTGCAGGGAACAAGCCGACGACACCACGCGGATTAAGCAATTTCTCTGTGGAGAGTTTATCCAGCAGGTCATTGGCATCTTTGAACAGGCGCTTCGCTTCCTCGCCGACCACTTCATCTTCAAGAATGCGCGGGTATTTACCGGCCAGCGACCAGGTCATGAAGAAAGGCGTCCAGTCGATGTAATTACGCAGCGTTTCAATGCTGGCTTCCACTTTCTGAATGCCCAGCCGGTGAGCGACAGGCGGCGTGTAATTGTCCCAGTCAATGGTCATCGCGTTATCGCGGGCGACCTCAAGGCTGACCGGCGGTGTGCGGGGTTTTTTACGTGCATGCTGGATACGCACGGTGTCGTACTCTTTGCGCGTACGTTCGATAAACGCGTCACGCTGATCTTTTGACAGCAAGGCCGAGACCACGCCGACAGAACGCGAGGCATTTTGCACATAACAGGTCGCGCCACTGTAGTTTTGTTCGATTTTAACCGCGGTGTGCGCTTTTGAGGTGGTCGCGCCGCCAATCAGCAACGGCATGGTGAAACCTCGACGTTCCATCTCTTTCGCCACGTTAACCATTTCATCCAGCGACGGCGTGATCAGCCCCGAAAGCCCGATGATATCGACATTTTCTTCAATGGCCGTTTTCAGGATTTTGTCGGTGGGCACCATCACACCGAGATCGATAATCTCGTAGTTATTGCATTGCAGTACCACGCCAACGATGTTTTTGCCGATGTCATGTACGTCGCCTTTTACTGTCGCAAGCAGGATTTTGCCGTTGGTCTGGCCCTTCTCCTTACTCGCTTCGATGTACGGCTCCAGATAGGCCACGGCCTGCTTCATTACGCGCGCAGACTTCACCACCTGCGGCAGGAACATTTTACCGGCACCAAACAGGTCACCGACAACGTTCATGCCGTCCATCAGCGGACCTTCGATCACTTCAATCGGCCGCGCAGCGAGCTGGCGACACTCTTCGGTATCCAGTTCGATAAATTCGGTAATGCCTTTCACCAGCGAGTATTCAAGGCGTTTTTTGACTTCCCAGCTGCGCCATTCCGCCTGCTGTTTGTTGGCTTCGCCATCGTCCTTGCTGCCACGGTATTTTTCGGCAAGTTCAAGCAGACGCTCAGTACCATCGTCGCGGCGGTTGAGGATCACGTCTTCAACGGCGTCGCGCAGTTCAGCAGGTAAATCATCATAAATCGCCAGCTGCCCGGCGTTGACGATGCCCATATCCATACCGTTGCGGATAGCGTGATACAGGAAAACGGCGTGAATAGCTTCGCGCACCGGTTCATTACCCCGGAACGAGAAGGAAACGTTGGAAACACCGCCGGAAATCAGTGCGTGCGGCAATTGTGTTTTGATATCGGCGCAGGCTTCGATGAAATCGACAGCGTAGTTGTTGTGCTCTTCAATGCCGGTGGCGACCGCGAAAATATTCGGGTCAAAAATGATGTCTTCCGGCGGGAAACCGACTTTTTCAGTCAGTAATTTGTAGGCACGGAGGCATATTTCAATTTTGCGGGCGCGGGTATCCGCCTGTCCGGTTTCATCGAATGCCATGACCACTACGGCCGCACCATAGCGGCGCACCATGCGGGCGTGATGCAGGAAGGCTTCTTCGCCCTCTTTCATGGAAATGGAGTTAACAATCCCTTTGCCCTGAATGCATTTCAGGCCTTTTTCAATGACGTCCCATTTGGACGAGTCGATCATGATCGGCACGCGTGCAATATCCGGTTCACCGGCAATCAGATTGAGGAAACGCACCATCGCCGCTTCGGCGTCGAGCATCCCTTCATCCATGTTGATGTCGATAATTTGGGCGCCACTTTCCACCTGCTGACGAGCCACGGCCAGCGCTTCCGAATACTTTTCTTCTTTAATCAGCCGTTTAAATCTGGCGGAACCGGTGACGTTGGTGCGTTCACCGACGTTCACAAACAGCGTCTGCGGATCAATAGTCAGTGGTTCCAGCCCTGCAAGACGGCAGGCAACCGGGATAACCGGCAACGCACGTGGCGGTACGCCCTCGACAGCTTTCACCATCGCCGCAATATGTGCAGGCGTGGTACCACAGCAGCCACCGACGATGTTCAGGAAGCCCGAGCGCGCCCATTCGGCAATGTGCTCCGCCATCTCTTTGGCTTCCAGATCGTAGTCACCAAAGGCGTTGGGTAAACCGGCGTTGGGGTGAGCTGTCACATAACATTCTGCAATGCGGGATAGCTCAGCAACATACTGACGTAACTCATCCGGCCCCAGTGCACAGTTCAGGCCGAAAGTGAGCGGTTTAACGTGACGCAGTGAGTTATAAAAAGCTTCTGTCGTCTGGCCTGATAGCGTACGGCCGGAAGCGTCAGTGATAGTGCCGGAAACCATCACAGGCAATACAATGCCCATCGCTTCAAACTCGCTTTCAACCGCGAATGTGGCGGCTTTGGCGTTGAGCGTGTCAAAGATGGTTTCGATCATGATCAAATCTGCGCCGCCTTCAATCAGCGCACGGGTCGATTCGCGATAGGCCTGGACCAGTTGATCGAAAGACACATTACGGAAAGCGGGATCGTTGACGTCTGGGGAAATCGACGCCGTACGGTTAGTCGGGCCTAACACACCGGCGACGTAACGTGGTTTATCCGGTGTGCGGGCGGTCCACTCATCGGCGCACTGACGCGCCAGCCGGGCTGCTTCATAGTTAATTTCAGCCGACAGCGATTCCATATGGTAGTCAGCCATCGCAATCGTGGTGGAGTTAAAAGTGTTGGTTTCGAGAATATCGGCGCCAGCAGCCAGATAACCGTTATGGATCTCGACGATCACTTCCGGTTTAGACAAGACCAGAAGATCGTTATTGCCTTTAAGATCGCTTTCCCAGTCAGCAAAACGTTCGCCACGGTAATCTTCTTCTTCCAGACGGTAGCTTTGGATCATGGTGCCCATGCCGCCGTCCAGAACCAAAATGCGCTGTGCCAGTTGCTTATGTAGCGCCTCAACTCGATTAGTCACTTTCACCTCATCACCCGTCACTGACACCCGGCAAATTGTGCATTCATGCGCCGGAAATTATGGTCAACATCCTAGCATACCTTCCCCGACCAAAAGCCCGCGCCGACGTGAGACTTTTTCAATTCAGGAAGGCATCCCGCAAATGCAGTGCAACACATCGGATGAGCGCAAAGGCTGGTTGCGATCCATACTGTAAAAACGAAAACCAATTCCAAAAATGATTTTTCTTCGCCAGCATTTGGCGCATCTTACAAGGAACAGGCTCATGGCAACGTCCGTATCGGCTCCGGCCAAACGTGCTAAGAAAACCAAAGCCGCGACTGCAACAAGCAGCGCCGCGACCGGGCAGGTTCAGTCCCTGACACGTGGCCTTAAGTTGCTGGAATATATCGCTGAAGCGCAAGGCAGCGTAGCGCTGACAGATCTTGCTCAGCAGGCAGGATTGCCGAATTCCACCACCCATCGCCTGCTGACCACGATGCAGCAACAAGGTTTTGTCCGTCAGGTCGGCGATCTGGGTTTGTGGACCATAGGCTCGCACGCTTTTGTTGTGGGAAGCAGTTTCCTGCAAAGCCGGAATTTACTGGCGATGGTCCACCCGATGTTGCGTCGCCTGATGGAGGAATCCGGCGAAACGGTGAATCTGGCGGTACTGGATCACAGTGATTATCAGGCGATCATTATCGATCAGGTGCAATGCAATGCGCTGATGCGAATGTCCGCGCCGATTGGCGGCAAATTACCGATGCATGCGTCAGGTGCCGGTAAAGCCTTTCTTTCGACATTACCGGAAGAACGCCTGGCAAAACTGCTGCATAAGATTGGCCTGCACAGCTATACGCCGCTGACAAAAACCTCTCCGGCGAACCTGAAGCAGGAGCTGGCGGACACACGTAAACGCGGCTATGCCTTTGATGATGAAGAGCATGCACTTGGCCTGCGCTGTGTGGCGACCTGCATTTACGACGAACATAATGATGCGTATGCGGCGATTTCCATCTCTGGCCCGATTTCGCGCATCACTGATGACCGGGTGACGGAGCTGGGTGCTCTGGTGATCCATGCGGCGAAAGAAATTACGCAGGCGTACGGCGGCGGGAAACACTGAAAGGGCACTGAAATCCCGCCGAAATATGGCGGGACGATTACGCGCTTTAGCGGCGGCTAAAGCGCTGAGAACGGCGATAAGCAAACACATCTTCCACATGCCCTTCGCTGATACGCTGCTGTAAACCGCGCCAGTAACCGGCGCTGAACAGGTCGTCGTGCAGCGACTCAAAAATCTGACCAAGACGCTTGTCACTGCACAGGAAATGCCGGAATTCTTCCGGGAAAACATCACCGGGCGCAATGCTGTACCAGGGTTCGCTGGCCAGTTCATCTTCAGGATAACGTGCTGCTGGAATGTCGCGGAAATTCACTTCGGTCATGTAGCAGATTTCGTCGTAGTCATAAAACACCACACGACCATGACGGGTCACGCCAAAATTCTTAAACAACATATCACCTGGAAAGATATTCGCCGCGGCCAGCTGCTTGATTGCATTGCCATATTCCTCTATTACATCATGAAGCTGCGCATCACTGGCCTGCTCCAGATATAAATTCAGCGGCGTCATACGCCGTTCTATATACAGATGATGAAGCGCAATGCTGTCACCCAGATCTTCAATTTTAGCCGGCACTTCTCGCTGTAATTCAGTCATCAGCTCAGGACTAATATTTTTCTTCGGCAGAACAAAATGCTCGAACTCCTGCGTATCGGCCATCCGCCCTACGCGGTCATGCTCTTTCACTAACTGATAGCAGGCCATGACCTGTGCTTCGGTCACTTCTTTTTGCGGCGCAAAATTGTCTTTGATGACTTTGAACACCCGGTCACTGCCGGGCAAAGTAAAGACCAGCATAACCATGCCTTTGACACCCGGCGCAATAATAAAAGACTCGTCGGTCTGCGCCATAAAGCGTAAGTGCTCGCGGTAACACTCAGTTTTTGCATGCTTCTGGCAGCCGATGGCGCTGTAAAGTTCAGCAGTGGTTTTCGCCGGTAATATCTCACGCAACCATTCAACCAGCGCGCCGGGTTGTGGGGCGTACACCATGAAATAAGAGCGCGCAAACCCGAAAACGATGCTGGCATCATTACCTTCAGTAAGACAGGTATCCACAAACAACTGATTCTGATGATTGAGATGTACCGGCAACAGCAGCGGGAATACCTGCGACCCTGCCCTGATTTTCCCGATAATCCACGTGGCCTTATTGCGATAAAAAAGCTCTGTGGCGATCTCAATATCAGCATCCGCCAGCCACTCAGCGGAAAAGCGTTGCTGCAATGCCGTAGCAATATAATCAACATCGCGGTTCGCCTCTTCCCACGGTAAACGTACCGGCAGGTCATCAAGCACCTTTGATAATGCGGCTATCAGATTGCCCTGCACCGGATACTCACGTGACAAGGGACGGGAACAATTTTGTGGTTTTCTGACAGGCTGCTCGCTGAAAATAAAAAGCTTATCTGCCGTCAGATCACGATGTTTGAAGATCCGGCAATAAACTGAATTAAAAAAGCTTTCGGCGATTTCAGCCCGGGGATAATCAGGCAGTAATTCGGAGTAACATTCCTTTATGCGGATCAGGAATGCGGCATCATAAAAGTGCTGACCGGTGATGCATTTAAGCTGGGCAACCACCAGTCCGACATGGTGATCATACAAATGAATACGCTGCTTCATCGCCGCCTGTACCGCTGGCCAGTTGGCATTTTCAAAACGTTGCTGCGCCCCCGATGTCACCTCCAGAAAGCGGCCGTACTGTGCGTCGAATCCCTGCAAAATAGTCTGTGCAATCAACAGTTCTATACGCATAGTGGCAGCTCCAAAAGAGAAAAAGGCCCGGATTTCGCCGGGCCAGAAAGAGAGTCAGTGCGATGTGGATGAGAATTGCTGTTCTTCGGTGGAACCGGTCAGCGCGGTCACCGAGGAGCGCCCGCCCTGAATGATGGTGGTGACCTTGTCGAAATAGCCCGTTCCGACTTCCTGCTGATGGGAAGCGAAAGTGTAGCCACGGCTGATGGCAGCGAATTCAGGTTCCTGCACTTTGTCGACATAGTGCTTCATCCCTTCGCCCTGTGCGTAGGCATGAGCCAGATCGAACATGTTGAACCACATGCTGTGAATGCCCGCCAGCGTGATGAACTGGTACTGATAGCCCATCGCGGCCAGCTGATCCTGGAAACTGGCGATGGTTTTATCGTCGAGATTCTTCTTCCAGTTAAACGATGGCGAACAGTTGTAGGCCAGCAGTTTGCCCGGGAATTTGGCATGAATGGCCTCGGCAAAACGCTGAGCCAGTTTCAAATCTGGCGTAGATGTTTCACACCACACCACGTCAGCGTATGGCGCATAAGCCAGCCCCCGGCTGATAGCCTGTTCAATACCCGCATGCGTTCTGTAGAAACCTTCATGCGTTCTTTCGCCGGTAATAAACTGGCTGTCATACGGGTCACAATCGGATGTCAGTAAATCTGCGGCATCTGCATCGGTGCGCGCCACCAGCAACGTCGGCACCCCGAGAACATCGGCGGCAAGACGCGCGGAAACCAGTTTCTGTACCGCTTCCTGTGTTGGCACCAGAACTTTTCCGCCCATATGCCCGCACTTTTTAACAGCAGCGAGCTGATCTTCAAAATGAACGGCTGCAGCACCGGCTTCAACCATGGATTTCATCAGTTCAAACGCATTGAGTACGCCACCAAAACCGGCTTCAGCATCGGCCACAATCGGCAGAAAATAGTCGGTATAACCGGGCTGACCGGGTTCAATGTTATTCGCCCACTGGATCTGATCAGCACGGCGGAAAGTATTGTTAATCCGCGCCACCACTTCAGGCACCGAATTCACCGGATACAACGACTGATCCGGATACATACTGGAAGCCGTATTAGCATCGGCAGCCACCTGCCACCCGGACAGATAAATGGCTTCAATCCCCGCTTTCGCCTGCTGTAATGCCTGCCCGCCGGTCAGAGCACCGAGGCAATTCACATAGCCTTTACGCGAAGCGCCATGCAGTAAATTCCACAGACGTGCCGCACCGTGCTGAGCCAATGTACATTCAGGGTTTACTGAGCCACGCAGGCTGATCACCTCTGCCGCCGTGTAAGGTCGCGTGATATTTTTCCAGCGCGGCTGGTTCCAGGTTTCTTCAAGCTGCTGAATTTGCTGAGTACGGGTCGTTTTCATGGCAAATGCTCCGGTCTTTTTTTATGTAGGGTAAGAAGAGTCAGGCCAGCAGCTGATAGCCCGGCAGGGTCAGGAAGTCGATTAACTCATCCTGTGTGGTGATTTTTTCCATCAGTGCCGCGGCTTGTGTGAAGCGACCTGCGCTGAAACGCTGTTCGCCCAACTCCTGCTGAATGACCAGCATTTCCTCATTGAGCATGCGGCGGAACAGCGGTTTCGTGACCGGCTGGCCGTCATTTAACGACTTGCCATGGTGGATCCACTGCCAGATAGATGTCCGGGAGATTTCAGCGGTGGCGGCATCTTCCATCAATCCGTAAATCGGCACGCAGCCATTACCGGAAATCCAGGCCTCAATGTATTGCACTGCGACGCGGATATTGGCGCGCATACCTTCTTCGGTGCGTTCGCCGGAACAAGGTTCGAGCAATTGTCCGGCGGTAATTTGATCATCTTCTTCCCGCAAGACATCCAGCTGGTTTGAACGGTTGCCCAGCGCTTTGTCAAACACTTCAAGCACGGTGTCAGCCAGCCCGGGGTGTGCGATCCAGGTACCATCATGTCCGTTATTCGCTTCCAGCTCTTTATCTGTCCGGACTTTGTTCAGCACCCATTCATTGCGCTTAACGTCTTTGCTGGGAATAAAGGCCGCCATGCCACCCATCGCAAATGCGCCACGGCGGTGACAAGTTTTAATCAGCAGACGCGAGTAAGCACTGAGGAAAGGCTGAGTCATGGTCACGGACTGGCGATCGGGTAATACGCGGTCAGCATGATTCTTCAGTGTTTTGATATAGCTGAAGATGTAATCCCAGCGACCACAATTCAGGCCGACAATATGATCCCGCAGGTGATAAAGGATTTCATCCATCTGGAAAACAGCAGGCAGGGTTTCAATCAGTACCGTCGCTTTAATCGTACCGCGAGATAATCCGGCATAGTCTTCGGCAAAACTGAAGACCTGGTTCCACCAGTCAGCTTCATGATAAGACTGCATTTTTGGCAGGTAGAAATAAGGGCCACTGCCTTTTTCCAGCAAAGCGCGGTAGTTGTGGAAGAAATACAAAGCAAAATCGAACAGCGAGCCGGGAATAGCTTCGCCCTGCCAGGTCACATGCTTTTCGGGTAAATGCAGCCCACGGACACGGCAAATCAGGATGGCCGGATCGGGCTTGAGCTGATAAATTTTCCCGGATTCATTGGTGTAGCTGATCGTCCCGTTCACCGCGTCGCGTAAGTTGATTTGCCCTTCGATGACTTTCTGCCAGTCCGGAGCCAGAGAATCCTCAAAATCCGCCATAAAAACTTTCACATTGGCATTGAGCGCATTGATTACCATCTTGCGTTCAACAGGACCGGTGATCTCTACGCGGCGGTCCAGCAAATCAGCCGGGATCCCGAGTATTTTCCAGTCTGAATTTTTAATGGAAGTGGTTTCCGAAATAAAATCAGGCAATGCCCCCTGATCTATATTCTGCTGCACGGCAATACGGTCAGCCAGTAAGCGGTTACGCTGCGGGGTAAAATGCACGACCAGCTCGGACAAAAACTCCACGGCCTCTTGGGTCAGAATTTGCGCTTCGTTCTCGCCAAAACGACGCGTAAAGCCAAGCTGACTGCGTGTAATTTGCTCTGACATCGCTTTTCTCCTGAATTATCTGCTTAATCTGCCAGACCGCTTCACTGAACAGACACTTTTACGGTTGGAAATACACCGGAGATGCACTCATATTTCTGAGGCAATTTTCCTCTGGTCATTTATTGCCCGATAGATTTAAGCGTAATCAGGAATTCCATAAAATCAAAAACGATTTCCATTTTATTTTTAAATATAAAAAGACTTATTTTTAATCAATGAGATATGCGTAAATTATTTTTTCATAAAATGGTAATGAATTTCGATCGAAGGAAGAGTACGAAGAACAGGAAGGGACCAGAGAAAAGGATCGCAGGGATAAAAAGAGGATGAACAGACGACCGGCAAGATCGTCTGCTGAAAACGTGAATAAGGGATTACTCGAGGGTTGGATTCATCTGACGCAGGTCAAACGGCGTGATCTGATAAACGTAATAATTCAACCAGTTAGTGAACAACAGGTGACCGTGACTCCGCCAGGTCGCCTTCGGTGAAAGTTCGGCGTTATCCTGCGGGAAGTAGTTGTAAGGCATTTCCGGAGATAAGCCCGCTGAGACGTCGCGCAGATACTCTCCGGCCAGCGTTCCTGCATCATATTCAGGATGTCCCGTCACGAAGGCCATACGCTTATCTTTCGTCGCAAAGAGATACGCCCCCGCCTCTTCAGATTCCGCGAATATATCCAGATCCGTATGCTGACGAAGCACATCAGCGGGGAAATCTGCATAACGAGAATGCGGAGCGAGGAAGCTTTCATCAAAACCGCGGGTCAGTAACGCCAGAGGTTGCAGCGTCTGATGCGGGTACACCCCTGAGAGCTTGGCTTCACGCGTCATTTTAGGCAGACCGTAAAGTACATTCAGTGCAGCCTGAACCGCCCAGCAGACAAATAGCGTCGATGTTACATGCTCTTTCGCCCAGTGAATGACACGCTCAATTTCCGGCCAGTAGGCCACATCGCAAAAGTCGACCAATCCCAGAGGCGCACCGGTGACGATCAGACCGTCATAGTTGTCATGTTGAATGTCTTCAAAGTCGCAATAGAAGTTGTTCAGATGCTCTGCGGGGGTGTTTTTAGACTCACGGCTATCGATGCGCAGCAGCTGTACATCAATCTGAAGAGGCGAGTTTGAAAGCAGCCGTAAAAACTGATTTTCGGTCTCAATTTTCTTCGGCATCAGGTTGAGAACCAGCACCTTAAGAGGACGGATCTCCTGGGTTTTCGCACGTGATGACGTCATGACAAAGACGTTCTCATTGCGCAGGAAATTCACGGCTGGTAGTTCATCTGGAACCCGGATCGGCATAACAACTTCCTCACTGCATCCATTTATACGTTTAGACTTCTAGATAGCCGAAGATAACGGGTTTTGTTTAAGATGTCGAGCTTGCAAGTGGTAAGTGAAAATGTTTCAGCTTCAGTTATTAATTTAGAGGATCTGGTTATAAAGAACGGGAAATGAAGGGAAAGATGCGATAAGAAACAGGCGTCAAACGAGTAAACACTTACGATTTTCGAACAAATATTGAACAATAAAATCCAAATTCCCCATAGCAAAAAGCCCTGTACGTCAGTACAGGGCTTTCCACTTATTTGATGCCTGGCAGTTCCCTACTCTCGCATGGGGAGACCCCACACTACCATCGGCGCTACGGCGTTTCACTTCTGAGTTCGGCATGGGGTCAGGTGGGACCACCGCGCTACTGCCGCCAGGCAAATTCTGTTTTATTCCTACCGCATCGTGCCATGATTTCTCATCCCACTCCGCCATACGAACCAATCTCGGAACAATCAGCTGAAAATCTACTTCAAGTCTCTAAAAACACCTTTGGTGTTGTAAGGTTAAGCCTCTCGGGTCATTAGTACTGGTTAGCTCAATGCATCGCTGCACTTACACACCCAGCCTATCAACGTCTTAGTCTTAAACGTCCCTTCAGGTGGCTTAAAGCCACAGGGAAGACTCATCTCGAGGCAAGTTTCGCGCTTAGATGCTTTCAGCGCTTATCTTTTCCGCATTTAGCTACCGGGCAATGCCATTGGCATGACAACCCGAACACCAGTGATGCGTCCACTCCGGTCCTCTCGTACTAGGAGCAGCCCCTCTCAATCTTCCAACGCCCACGGCAGATAGGGACCGAACTGTCTCACGACGTTCTAAACCCAGCTCGCGTACCACTTTAAATGGCGAACAGCCATACCCTTGGGACCTACTTCAGCCCCAGGATGTGATGAGCCGACATCGAGGTGCCAAACACCGCCGTCGATATGAACTCTTGGGCGGTATCAGCCTGTTATCCCCGGAGTACCTTTTATCCGTTGAGCGATGGCCCTTCCATTCAGAACCACCGGATCACTATGACCTACTTTCGTACCTGCTCGAGCCGTCACTCTCGCAGTCAAGCTAGCTTATGCCATTGCACTAACCTCACGATGTCCGACCGTGATTAGCTAACCTTCGTGCTCCTCCGTTACTCTTTAGGAGGAGACCGCCCCAGTCAAACTACCCACCAGACACTGTCCTCACCCCGGATCACGGGGCCGAGTTAGAACATCAAACATTAAAGGGTGGTATTTCAAGGTTGGCTCCACGCAGACTGGCGTCCACGCTTCAAAGCCTCCCACCTATCCTACACATCAAGGCTCAATGTTCAGTGTCAAGCTATAGTAAAGGTTCACGGGGTCTTTCCGTCTTGCCGCGGGTACACTGCATCTTCACAGCGAGTTCAATTTCACTGAGTCTCGGGTGGAGACAGCCTGGCCATCATTACGCCATTCGTGCAGGTCGGAACTTACCCGACAAGGAATTTCGCTACCTTAGGACCGTTATAGTTACGGCCGCCGTTTACCGGGGCTTCGATCAAGAGCTTCTCCTTGCGGATAACCCCATCAATTAACCTTCCGGCACCGGGCAGGCGTCACACCGTATACGTCCACTTTCGTGTTTGCACAGTGCTGTGTTTTTATTAAACAGTTGCAGCCAGCTGGTATCTTCGACTGGCTTCAGCTCCGGGAGCAAGTCCCTTCACCTACGCGCCAGCGTGCCTTCTCCCGAAGTTACGGCACCATTTTGCCTAGTTCCTTCACCCGAGTTCTCTCAAGCGCCTGAGTATTCTCTACCTGACCACCTGTGTCGGTTTGGGGTACGATTTCGTGTTACCTGGAGCTTAGAGGCTTTTCCTGGAAGCTTGGCATCAACTACTTCACCACCGTAGTGGCTCGTTATCACGCCTCAGGGTTGATATGCGACCGGATTTACCAAATCACACCCCCTACACGCTTGAACCGGGACAACCGTCGCCCGGCTAGCCTAGCCTTCTCCGTCCCCCCTTCGCAGTAACACCAAGTGCTGGAATATTAACCAGCTTCCCATCGACTACGCTTTTCAGCCTCGCCTTAGGGGTCGACTCACCCTGCCCCGATTAACGTTGGACAGGAACCCTTGGTCTTCCGGCGTGCGGGTTTTTCACCCGCATTATCGTTACTTATGTCAGCATTCGCACTTCTGATACCTCCAGCAAACCTCACAGTTCACCTTCGACGGCTTACAGAACGCTCCCCTACCCAACAACGCATAAGCGTCGCTGCCGCAGCTTCGGTGCATGGTTTAGCCCCGTTACATCTTCCGCGCAGGCCGACTCGACCAGTGAGCTATTACGCTTTCTTTAAATGATGGCTGCTTCTAAGCCAACATCCTGGCTGTCTATGCCTTCCCACATCGTTTCCCACTTAACCATGACTTTGGGACCTTAGCTGGCGGTCTGGGTTGTTTCCCTCTTCACGACGGACGTTAGCACCCGCCGTGTGTCTCCCGTGATAACATTCTTCGGTATTCGTAGTTTGCATCGAGTTGGTAAGCCGGGATGGCCCCCTAGTCGAAACAGTGCTCTACCCCCGAAGATGAGTTCACGAGGCGCTACCTAAATAGCTTTCGGGGAGAACCAGCTATCTCCCGGTTTGATTGGCCTTTCACCCCCAGCCACAAGTCATCCGCTAATTTTTCAACATTAGTCGGTTCGGTCCTCCAGTTAGTGTTACCCAACCTTCAACCTGCCCATGGCTAGATCACCGGGTTTCGGGTCTATACCTTGCAACTTGACGCCCAGTTAAGACTCGGTTTCCCTACGGCTCCCCTATTCGGTTAACCTTGCTACAAAATATAAGTCGCTGACCCATTATACAAAAGGTACGCAGTCACCCAACAAAGTAGGCTCCCACTGCTTGTACGTACACGGTTTCAGGTTCTATTTCACTCCCCTCGCCGGGGTTCTTTTCGCCTTTCCCTCACGGTACTGGTTCACTATCGGTCAGTCAGGAGTATTTAGCCTTGGAGGATGGTCCCCCCATATTCAGACAGGATGTCACGTGTCCCGCCCTACTCATCGAACTCACAACGTATGCATTTTTGTGTACGGGACTATCACCCTATACTGTGCGACTTTCCAGACGCTTCCACTAACACATACGCTGATTCTGGTTCTGGGCTCTTCCCCGTTCGCTCGCCGCTACTGGGGGAATCTCGGTTGATTTCTTTTCCTCGGGGTACTTAGATGTTTCAGTTCCCCCGGTTCGCCTCATTACACTATGTATTCATGTAATGATAATGTGTCGAAACACACTGGGTTTCCCCATTCGGGTATCGTCGGGTATAACGGTTCATATCACCTTACCGACGCTTTTCGCAGATTAGCACGCCCTTCATCGCCTCTGACTGCCTAGGCATCCACCGTGTACGCTTAGTCGCTTAACCTCACAACCCGAAGGTGTTTCCACCGTCGCGCTGCGATTATTTGAGAGACTCTGTTACAGACTAATCCACCACTCAGTACTTCTACGGAGAGTGATGTTCAGCTGTAAACTTTCAATTTTCAGCTTGTTCCAGATTGTTAAAGAGCAAAATACTTCGCAGTATACTGTTTCCAATACACTCTGAAGTATTATTTAGGGGCTGTACGGTAATGGTGGAGCTAAGCGGGATCGAACCGCTGACCTCCTGCGTGCAAGGCAGGCGCTCTCCCAGCTGAGCTATAGCCCCATACAGTCACTTACAGATACCTTAATCACTAACACACCAGCAAGATGAGTTAGCCAATTTGTTCTCAGGCAAGGCGGAGTTCATACGACGTTTGCAAGTGCAAACGAGTGTGACGACAACGCAGCATGAGGACGAATTGGTAGGCCTGAGTGGACTTGAACCACCGACCTCACCCTTATCAGGGGTGCGCTCTAACCACCTGAGCTACAAGCCTATTAAGGTATTTCTGCTCGTTACTTTCTATCAGACAATCTGTGTGGACACTGCACAATGCGTATCTTGAGGTAAGGAGGTGATCCAACCGCAGGTTCCCCTACGGTTACCTTGTTACGACTTCACCCCAGTCATGAATCACAAAGTGGTAAGCGCCCTCCCGAAGGTTAAGCTACCTACTTCTTTTGCAACCCACTCCCATGGTGTGACGGGCGGTGTGTACAAGGCCCGGGAACGTATTCACCGTAGCATTCTGATCTACGATTACTAGCGATTCCGACTTCATGGAGTCGAGTTGCAGACTCCAATCCGGACTACGACATACTTTATGAGGTCCGCTTGCTCTCGCGAGTTTGCTTCTCTTTGTATATGCCATTGTAGCACGTGTGTAGCCCTACTCGTAAGGGCCATGATGACTTGACGTCATCCCCACCTTCCTCCGGTTTATCACCGGCAGTCTCCTTTGAGTTCCCACCATTACGTGCTGGCAACAAAGGATAAGGGTTGCGCTCGTTGCGGGACTTAACCCAACATTTCACAACACGAGCTGACGACAGCCATGCAGCACCTGTCTCAGAGTTCCCGAAGGCACTAAGCTATCTCTAGCGAATTCTCTGGATGTCAAGAGTAGGTAAGGTTCTTCGCGTTGCATCGAATTAAACCACATGCTCCACCGCTTGTGCGGGCCCCCGTCAATTCATTTGAGTTTTAACCTTGCGGCCGTACTCCCCAGGCGGTCGACTTAACGCGTTAGCTCCGGAAGCCACGCCTCAAGGGCACAACCTCCAAGTCGACATCGTTTACAGCGTGGACTACCAGGGTATCTAATCCTGTTTGCTCCCCACGCTTTCGCACCTGAGCGTCAGTCTTTGTCCAGGGGGCCGCCTTCGCCACCGGTATTCCTCCAGATCTCTACGCATTTCACCGCTACACCTGGAATTCTACCCCCCTCTACAAGACTCTAGCTTGCCAGTTTCAAATGCAGTTCCCAAGTTAAGCTCGGGGATTTCACATCTGACTTAACAAACCGCCTGCGTGCGCTTTACGCCCAGTAATTCCGATTAACGCTTGCACCCTCCGTATTACCGCGGCTGCTGGCACGGAGTTAGCCGGTGCTTCTTCTGCGAGTAACGTCAATGTACAGTGCTATTAACACTGAACCCTTCCTCCTCGCTGAAAGTGCTTTACAACCCTAAGGCCTTCTTCACACACGCGGCATGGCTGCATCAGGCTTGCGCCCATTGTGCAATATTCCCCACTGCTGCCTCCCGTAGGAGTCTGGACCGTGTCTCAGTTCCAGTGTGGCTGGTCATCCTCTCAGACCAGCTAGGGATCGTCGCCTAGGTGAGCCATTACCTCACCTACTAGCTAATCCCACCTGGGCACATCCGATGGCGTGAGGCCCGAAGGTCCCCCACTTTGCTCTTGCGAGGTCATGCGGTATTAGCTACCGTTTCCAGTAGTTATCCCCCTCCATCAGGCAGTTTCCCAGACATTACTCACCCGTCCGCCGCTCGCCGGCAAAGTAGCAAGCTACTTCCCGCTGCCGCTCGACTTGCATGTGTTAGGCCTGCCGCCAGCGTTCAATCTGAGCCATGATCAAACTCTTCAATTAAAAGTTCGATTTGCTTAAACAAGTTAAGCGGTGCTCAGAGATTACTTCGTAATAATTCAACTAAATGAATTACTGCTTGGTCACTCTAAGACTTGACATTGCTGTCAATAAATATTTTGCCACCGAAGTGGCTGATATCGTCTTGTGAGTGCCCACACAGATTGTCTGATAAATTGTTAAAGAGCAGTGAGTTACGCGCTTTCGCTTGCTAACTCGAGGTGGCGTATATTACGCTTTCCTCATTCAGTGTCAACCGTTTATTTCATCCGATTGCCGCTGTTTTTAATCTTTCCGACCCGGTTACTTCGTGATGTTGTTCACGTTGTTCCCTGTCGATGGAGCGGCATTATAGGGAGTTCTCAGCAGGCCGCAAGGGCTAATTTTAAGAAAAATCACTGTTTGCTGCATTACACAGCAAACACACTGCTTATACCGTGTTTTACACAGATTTATCCACAGGGGAGCAGGAATCTCAAATTTTGCGAGCGTCGCGCAATCGTTTTCGCTACAATTTCGCGCGTCAGTTTTCGCAGCCCTTTATGGGTAATAATGAAATACCGGTTGCCGGAGGGGAGTTATCCGAGCTCAGTCCCGCGTTTTCTGCAAATTGCTCTCAATAATTTTCTCTATATAAAGAGAAGGAGAGAAGAAAAGCGTCACTGAACTCCGATAACGCTCTTTACTGCGACTCCAAAGCCAAGGATACAACCACCATGCAACAATCTCGTCCAATCCGCCGCGCCCTGCTCAGTGTTTCTGACAAAGCCGGTATCGTAGAATTCGCCCAGGCCCTGTCTTCGCGTGGCGTTGAATTACTTTCCACTGGCGGAACTGCCAGTCTGTTGGCTAAAGCCGGCCTGCCAGTCACTGAAGTGTCTGACTACACCGGTTTTCCGGAAATGATGGATGGACGCGTCAAAACTCTGCACCCGAAAGTTCACGGCGGCATTCTCGGTCGTCGCGGGAAAGATGATGAAATTATGGCGCAGCATTCTATTGCGCCAATCGACATGGTGGTCGTTAACCTTTATCCGTTCGCACAAACCGTCGCTCGCCCGGACTGTTCACTGGAAGATGCAGTAGAAAACATTGATATCGGTGGCCCGACAATGGTTCGCTCGGCGGCGAAGAACCACAAAGACGTCGCCATCGTGGTGAAGAGCAGCGACTACGCTTCTATTATAGAAGAGATGGATTCCAACAGCAGCTCGCTGACGCTGGCGACCCGTTTCAATCTGGCGATCAAAGCTTTCGAGCACACGGCCTCTTATGACGGCATGATTGCCAACTACTTCGGCACCATGGTGCCGGCTTATCACGGCGATACCGAATCCGCTTCCGGACAGTTCCCGCGCACACTGAATCTTAACTATATAAAGAAACAAGATATGCGTTATGGCGAAAACAGCCATCAGAACGCGGCCTTCTATATAGAAGAGAACGTCAGCGAGGCTTCGGTTGCCACTTCTACCCAGCTTCAGGGCAAGGCGCTTTCTTATAACAACATTGCGGATACCGATGCCGCACTGGAATGTGTGAAAGAATTTGCTGAACCGGCCTGCGTCATCGTTAAACATGCCAATCCTTGCGGCGTGGCCATCGGTGACAGCATTCTGGCCGCTTACGAGCGCGCCTATCAGACTGACCCGACATCCGCTTTCGGCGGCATTATTGCCTTCAACCGTGAACTGGATGCCGAAACAGCAAAAGCCATCATCAGCCGTCAGTTTGTTGAAGTGATCATTGCGCCATCTGTCAGTGCCGAAGCTCTGGCCCTGACCGCAGCCAAACAAAACGTTCGCGTACTGACCTGCGGGCAATGGGAAGATCGTCAGAAAGCACTGGACTTCAAACGTGTTAATGGCGGCCTGCTGGTTCAGGATCGCGATTTGGGTATGGTTGATGCGGCTGATCTGCGTGTGGTTTCAGAGCGCCAGCCGACGGAGCAGGAACTCACAGATGCGCTGTTCTGCTGGAAAGTCGCAAAATTCGTGAAATCCAACGCCATTGTGTATGCACGTGACAAAATGACCATCGGTATCGGCGCTGGCCAGATGAGCCGCGTTTACTCCGCTAAAATTGCCGGTATTAAAGCCGCCGACGAAGGTCTGGAAGTCGCCGGTTCTGTCATGGCTTCTGATGCTTTCTTCCCGTTCCGCGACGGCATCGATGCAGCAGCAGCAGTAGGCATCACCTGCGTTATTCAGCCTGGCGGTTCTATCCGTGACGATGAAGTGATCGCCGCGGCAAACGAACACGGCATTGCGATGCTGTTCACCGACATGCGCCACTTCCGTCATTAATTTTCTTTTAGCGGGTGCGATGCGCCCGCTCACCGGAGTCTTCGAATGAATATTTTAATTATCGGTAACGGCGGGCGTGAACATGCACTGGCATGGAAGGCATCGCAGTCACCTCTGGCTGATAAAGTCTTTGTTGCGCCTGGCAATGCCGGTACCGCGCTGGAGCCGTTGCTGGAAAATGTGGACATCGCCGCCACTGACATCGCCGGTTTGCTGGCTTTCGCCAAAAGTCATGATATTGACCTGACCATCGTTGGCCCTGAAGCGCCACTGGTAATTGGTGTGGTGGATGCTTTCCGCGCAGCCGGTCTGAAAATCTTTGGCCCGACGCAGGAAGCAGCGCAGCTGGAAGGTTCTAAAGCTTTCACTAAGGATTTCCTGGCTCGACATAACATTCCAAGCGCTGATTATCAGAACTTCACTGAAATCGAAGCTGCGCTGGCTTATCTGCGCAGCAAAGGCGCGCCGATAGTCATCAAAGCTGATGGTCTGGCAGCAGGTAAAGGCGTCATTGTTGCGATGACGTTGAAAGAAGCGGAAGACGCCGTTCACGACATGCTGGCAGGCAATGCTTTCGGCGATGCAGGCCATCGCATTGTTATTGAAGAATTCCTCGACGGCGAAGAAGCCAGTTTCATCGTTATGGTCGACGGCACCAATGTGCTGCCGATGGCGACCAGTCAGGATCACAAACGCGTGGGTGACGGCGACAGCGGCCCGAATACCGGCGGCATGGGCGCTTATTCTCCGGCGCCGGTAGTGACCGATGAAATTCATCAGCGCGTCATGGATCAGGTTATCTGGCCGACCGTTCGTGGGATGGCGGCAGAAAACAACACTTATACCGGTTTCCTGTATGCAGGTCTGATGATCTCAGCTGACGGGCAGCCAAAAGTGATCGAGTTCAACTGCCGTTTCGGCGATCCGGAGACTCAGCCGATCATGTTGCGTCTGCGTTCAGATCTTGTGGATCTTTGCCTCGCCGGTGCTGAAGGTCGTCTGGGCGATAAAACATCAGAGTGGGATCCGCGCCCGTCGCTGGGTGTCGTGCTCGCCGCGGGTGGCTATCCTGCCGATTACAAAACCGGAGACGTTATCCACGGTCTGCCGCTGGAAGAAGCGCCAGATGGCAAAGTCTTCCAGGCCGGAACCCGCTTGCAGGATGAACGTGTGGTAACGAATGGCGGCCGCGTATTGTGTGTGACTGCGTTAGGCAAAACCGTGGAAGCGGCTCAGGCACGCGCTTATGATTTAGCAAAAGATATTCACTGGGAAGGCAGCTTTTGCCGCAAAGACATCGGTTATCGCGCTATCGACCGCGAACGTAATCAGTAATTTTTTCCGTCCCGACGATCAACAAAGGCACGCTTCGGCGTGCCTTTTCTTTTATCAAAACGGGATCAGAGGTCAGACTCTTTCGGTTCCCATTTACAGAAATCTTCATTGGCGACCAGCAACAGCTCGTTGCCCTGCGGTGCCGTCAGCCAGGCTAGCCCCAGATTATCATTACTGCGACTGGCTCGTTTCGCCAGCCAGACCTGTGAACGGACAGTGAGCGCCGGCGTCACTTGTTCACCTGCGCAGGTCGTTATGATGCCTTTGCGCCAGCGAGCCTGAACCAGGCGGACATTCCCTGCCTGCAGCGCATTGCTCAGGTCGAGGATTTTTGACGCTTCATATTTATAGCGTTCGATTTCATCAGAGGATAATTTTTCCCGACGCTCCGGGAGCTGTCGCTGCATAAAGCTGACATTGCCACCCTCGTCAAAACGCAGCATGACGCCCAAATCCGTTTTGGTGGCATGAGTTTCTTTAATCAGGTGCAATTGCCCCTGCTGGAATTCGTATCGGGTGATGATCGTATCGCCGCCGAAATAGGGGCTATAGACGTTGAGAATGGTTTGAGGCTCGTGCTGGGCGGTATCTTCACGCCAGAGCCGGTTGATTCCCTGATCAGCAACATAACCGCTGGCAAAGAATAACTCAGAACCTTTATCAGAACTACAACCCACCAGACCGAGCACCAGTAAACCTGCTACCAACCTGGGGGTGATAAACTGAAGGGGCCTAAAAACCCCTCCGCTTATTCTTTTCACTGCAAGCAATTACTTAACAGCGTCTTTCAGAGCTTTACCAGAAACGAACGCAGGCACGTTTGCAGCTGCGATTTTGATTTCTTTACCAGTCTGTGGGTTACGACCAGTACGCTCGTTACGATGATTTACCTTGAAAGTCCCGAAACCAACCAATTGTACAGCATCACCTTCTTTCAGAGACTCGGTAATAGCAGACAGAGTAGATTCAAGAGCAACTTTGGCCTGTGCTTTGGAAAGATCAGCTTTGTCCGCAATTACATCAATCAGTTGAGTCTTGTTCATAAGTTATCCTTTACAGTGTGTTTATCGTTTGCAAAGCATCGAGTGCGACGGATATGCCGATTGACAGCACCCTCCTGCATACACGCACCGATAGCCACTTTTTTTTACGCACCCCAAATGTAGACCAGACAGGGTGCGGATGTGAAGCCTTAAGGCACGACAAATCAGGCGTTAAATCACGTTTTCTTGCCTTATTGCGCTAAATTTATGCCGATGTTACTGACAGCGGCTTCACGCAGGTCAGAACGTAACCCTTTTATTAATTCCAGGTCACGCTCTTCACAGTCAGCCAACAGGCGAAAAATCTCCCATTGGATGTCCCATTCTTCTTCAACGGCAGGGATGACCTTGAGTTCTTCATCGGTCATTTCTTTACCTGCCTGAGTCATTTCCAGCATCGCGACAGTACGAATTGACGTCTCACTCACCGCAATGGCATGAGACAACGTTTCGCCGCTTAGACGCGAATGAATCAGTTCGCCTAATGCAATACACGCATCAATCGCCGGATAAACCCCGTAGAGATCGTAATCATCGGAAGAAGGCACCGCTTCCTCCAGTTTTTCGAGCTGTGAGTCAAAATTGACCTTGGCGTCTTTTACCACCAGCGTTTCCCAGATTAAGTCCAGGATACGACGGTAAAGCTGTGCTTCGCCAAACCCGGTTTCCAGGCAAAATGCCTGATAGTTCGGGTACATGCGTTCGCACAAGCTCGCCATAAACGTCACGTGTTGCCAACTTTCCAGCTTTTCGAGACGTAAATGAATTGGATTACGTAACATGAGTTGATCTCGTTAACTTTTCTGCGCGGGAGTTTACCTGAAATAAATCAATATCCCTATTCCTTGATTCCTAAAGATCATCACTCAAGCGTTGCCAGCGTTGAAACGACGCCCGGTTTGATGCCACGGCATCCGCCCAACGGGTCGGTTCCGGCAGCCGATATTGCCGCATGCATTGTTCCACCCAATAAAGAGAAGAATCCATGCTGATCCGATTACCAGGCGAGATGAACAATGGATTACAGCGTAGCTTGCTTCGCCACACCCAGCCAATCTGTTCATCGCCTTCATACAGCCCCTGACTGCTGTGTAGCGCTTCACCTAACGGCAGGAACTGCCCGCATAAACGGCTTTTCGCCACACCAATGGTCGGCACGTCAATCATCAGGCCAAAATGACTGGCGACACCGAGCCGCCGCGGATGCGCGATCCCCTGCCCGTCAACCAGAACCAGATCAGGGTGCGATGAGATTTGCTGCCAGGCTTGTAAAAGTGCGGGGAGCTCACGGAAAGAAAGGAAACCAGGAATGTAGGGCATGACGGTCGGAATGCGGGCTATCTGGTATTCGACCAGCTCCAAAGTTGGATAACTCAGAACAGCGACCGCCGCGCGGGTGACTTCACCGCCCTGCTCAAACCCGACATCCACACCGGCGATCAACGACGGTGTGGTGAATTCAGGCGGATCCTGCAGTTCAATCTGATCTGCGAGGATCCGTTGCTCTTCACGTAACGCGCGCGTGTCGATCATAATGCCATGTTACTCGTGATACTGGCGGGACAGGCTGTGTACCGCTTCCACAAAAGCTCCCGCATTTTCTGGCGGAACGTCCTGGTGGATACCGTGGCCAAGATTAAACACATGGCCATTACCTTTGCCGAAACCAGCCAGAATGGTTTCCACTTCCTGCTCAATCCGCACCGGTGAGGCGTAAAGCATGGAAGGATCCATGTTGCCCTGAATCGCCACTTTGTCGCCAACCCGACGGCGCGCTTCAGCAATATCGGTGGTCCAGTCCAGACCCAGCGCGTCACAACCCGTTGCCGCCATCGCTTCCAGCCACTGGCCTCCGCCTTTGGTAAACAAGGTCACCGGCACACGGCGGCCTTCGTTTTCACGAATCAGGACATCGACGATTTTGTGCATGTAGTTAAGAGAGAACTCACGGTAATCGCGAGGTGTCAGCACGCCGCCCCAGGTGTCAAAAATCATCACCGACTGCGCGCCCGCTTTAATCTGAGCATTAAGGTAAAGAATGACGCTGTCGGCCACTTTATCCAGCAACAGGTGCAAGGTAGACGGATCGGCGTACATCATTTTTTTAATTTTGGTAAAGGCTTTGCTGCTACCGCCTTCAATCATATACGTCGCCAGAGTCCACGGGCTACCGGAGAAACCGATAAGCGGCACTTCACCTTTCAGGTTTTTACGGATGGTACGCACGGCGTTCATCACATAGCCCAGCTCCATTTCAGGATCCGGAACCGGCAGCTTTTCGACATCAGCACGATTGGTCAGTGGCGAAGAAAAACGCGGGCCTTCACCGGCTTCGAAATACAGCCCCAGCCCCATCGCATCAGGAATGGTCAGGATGTCGGAGAACAGGATCGCTGCATCCAGCGGATAGCGACGAAGCGGCTGTAAAGTCACCTCACAAGCCAGTTCGGCATTCTTACACAGCGACATAAAATCGCCGGCTTCAGCGCGGGTTTCTTTGTACTCCGGCAAATAACGGCCAGCCTGACGCATCATCCACACCGGTGTAATGTCCACTGGCTGACGTAACAAAGCACGCAGGTAACGGTCGTTTTTCAACTCATTCATTCTTGCTCTTTCCTTCAATATTCGGGCCGCCCGACAATCATATGACGGCATTCTATCACGCAAAACTGACGCTAGACCTCGTCGTCTTCGCTTTCTGCGCGGCACTGCGCAACTGTGTCTTCAATCAGACGACGGGCAATCGTGCCGGGCGGTGGCAGCTGTGGCAGCTGGTCAAAGCGGTACCAGTCAGCGTTAAGCAGCTCTTTCGGGTCGTGTTTAATATCGCCGCTGTCGTAATCCGCCATAAATGCCATCATCAGCGAATTGGGGAACGGCCACGGTTGGGAACTGACGTAACGGACATTCTTCACGCGGATATTACTTTCTTCCATGACCTCGCGAGCCACGGTTTCTTCCAGTGTTTCACCGACTTCAACAAAGCCAGCCAGAACCGTGTGAATGCCATTACGATGACGGACGTGCTGCGCCAGCAAAATCTCATCACCTTTGCGGATTGCTACAATGATGCAGGGCGCAATCTGCGGGTAATAGCGTTCGCGGCAATTCCCGCAAAGTGCGGCCCACTCGGTCTTACTGACGTGCATTTCATGCCCGCAGTATCCGCAGAACTTATGAGAACGATAAAATTCTGACAGCTGCACGCCGCGCCCGACCAGCTGGAATAATCCGCGATCCTGATCCAGCAGCTGACGGGCAGAAACCATATGATTTGGCATTGTCTGACGGACCAGCCAGACAGGTTCACCCTGCCATTCACCAATCTGACGCGCCGTTTTACCGGTCAGAGAATATTGTGCGGCGCTGCCAAACGGCAGTTCGCCCTCAGGCAGCCACAGCTTGCCTTCCTGGCTGATAACCCACCAGCCGTTATGTTGCTCAGTAATCTGTAATTCCATAATTGTTGTTGCATAACCTCGTCGGGACTGACAATCTGAGTAAGATATTCACATATTAGTAACTTTTAGTTACTTTTTTATCGCTCACGGAGTCAACCATGCTAAATCGTCTGGAAAGACTGACCCAACGCGTTGGTGGCAGTAATGAGTTAGTGGATCAATGGCTGCACGCGCGCAAAGAGCTGCTGGTTTCGTACTGCACTTTGGTCGGCCTGAAACCCAATAAAGAAAAACATACCCCTCTCAACGAAAAAGCGCTGGATAACTTTTGCCATAACCTGGTGGACTATCTTTCTGCCGGTCATTTCCATCTGTATCAGCGGATCATTGATGAAGTCGAAGGTGCGAACAGTCCGATAAAATTGCAGGCTGCGAAAATATACCCTGCACTGGAGCTGAACACTGAAGCTATCATGGCTTTCCATGATAGTTACACTGAAAATGATATTGATGATGACAATGCTTTCGCATTTCATTATGCATTATCCGATGTAGGTGAAGCGTTGGATGCGCGTTTTCAGCTGGAAGATCAATTGATTATTCTGGCATTTGACCGCAGCAATCATGAAGAAAAACCCCCTGCAAATGAAGAACATCTCGCCAGACCGGCTTAACGCTTTGTCACATTAAAACTCTGCACCTGTTTGTGGTTTTAATTGTAGTTTTAGTTGTAGTTTCAAAAAACGCCTCCTATATTGAGGCTTCTTGTCGGAGTGCCTAGCGCATAATTTTCTCGCGAAGATTACGCCAGGCTGAGACCGTTAATTCGGGATCCGCGGAACCTGATCGGGTTAGTACCCGCGAAGGGAACAAGAGTAATGTTATGCGTTCAGCTCACTCTGGCATTCGCCTGCATCAGGCCGCCTGTGCTGCACCGCCCATTTTTACTCCTGCCGTAAACCTCCAGACAAGCAATTTTCCATCACGTTTTTTTGCGAGGAATTTGCTATGTCGAGTACCCAGAAACCCGTTATTTCCGAAAAGAAAGCGTCTAATCGCCGTGAACAACGTGCGCAGGCTCAGTCGTTTATCGACAGTTTGCAGGGCGAAGCCTTCCCCAATTCCCGCCGTATTTATCTTGAAGGTGACCGCAAAGATATTCGCGTGCCGATGCGTGAAATCCAGCTCAGCCCGACACTGGTCGGCGGTGGCAAAGATAATCCGAAGTTCGAAGAAAACGAAGCCATCCCTGTTTATGACACCGCCGGACCTTACGGGGATCCGTCAGCAGTTATCGACGTGCACACCGGTCTGGAAAAATTACGTGCCCGCTGGATAAAAGAGCGTGCGGACACGGAGGAACTCCCACAGGTCAGCTCCGGCTTTACCCAGCAACGGCTGGCGGACGAAGGGCTGGATCATCTGCGCTTCGAACATCTGCCGCGTCCGCGTAAAGCCATGTCTGGCAAAAATGTTACGCAACTGCATTACGCACGCAAAGGCACGATTACCCCGGAAATGGAGTTCATCGCCATTCGCGAAAACATGGGCCGCGAGCGGATCCGTGGTGAGATTTTGCGCCAGCAACACCCCGGTGAAAGCTTTGGCGCGCATTTGCCTGCCAATATCACCGCAGAGTTTGTGCGTCAGGAGGTCGCCGCCGGGCGTGCGATTATTCCTGCTAACATCAACCATCCTGAATCAGAGCCGATGATCATCGGGCGTAATTTCCTGGTGAAAGTGAACGCTAATATCGGCAACTCAGCGGTGACATCATCCATCGAAGAAGAAGTCGAGAAGCTGGTGTGGTCAACGCGCTGGGGCGCAGACACCGTGATGGATCTCTCCACCGGCCGTTATATTCATGAAACCCGCGAATGGATCCTGCGTAACAGCCCGGTGCCGATCGGCACGGTGCCGATTTATCAGGCGCTGGAAAAAGTGAACGGCGTGGCCGAAGACCTGAACTGGGAAATGTTCCGCGATACCCTGCTGGAACAGGCCGAGCAAGGCGTCGATTACTTCACCATTCATGCCGGTGTCTTGCTGCGTTACGTGCCGATGACGGCCAAACGTCTGACCGGCATTGTGTCGCGTGGTGGTTCGATTATGGCGAAATGGTGTCTGTCACATCATCGCGAAAGTTTCCTGTTTGAGCATTTTCGTGAAATTTGCGAAATCTGCGCCGCCTACGATGTCTCCCTTTCATTGGGCGACGGCTTACGTCCGGGCTCAATTCAGGATGCCAATGACGAAGCACAATTCGCTGAATTACGCACGCTGGGCGAACTGACCAAAATTGCCTGGGAATACGATGTGCAGGTGATGATCGAAGGTCCCGGGCATGTGCCGATGCAGATGATCCGACGCAACATGACCGAAGAACTTGAACACTGCCACGAAGCGCCGTTCTATACACTCGGCCCGCTGACCACTGATATCGCGCCGGGTTACGACCACTTCACCTCCGGTATTGGTGCGGCGATGATTGGATGGTTTGGCTGCGCCATGCTGTGTTATGTCACGCCAAAAGAGCATCTCGGCCTGCCGAACAAAGAAGACGTTAAGCAGGGTTTGATTACCTACAAAATCGCAGCACACGCCGCCGATTTAGCCAAAGGTCATCCGGGTGCGCAAATCCGCGATAACGCCATGTCCAAAGCGCGTTTTGAATTCCGCTGGGAAGACCAGTTCAATCTGGCTCTGGATCCGGCCACTGCCCGCGCTTACCACGATGAAACGCTGCCGCAGGAATCCGGCAAAGTTGCTCACTTCTGCTCGATGTGCGGTCCGAAATTCTGCTCAATGAAAATCACTCAGGAAGTTCGCGATTACGCCGCCGCGCTGGAAGCCAAAGCCCAGCCAATAGAACTCGTTGAATCCGGCATGGCGCAAATGTCGGCCGAATTCCGTTCACGCGGCAGCGAGCTTTATCACCCTGCCACGGAGATCAACAAATGAATCAGTCCGCTCAGCCCTTTCCTGCCGTTCCTTTTCACCTCGGTTTATATCCGGTCGTTGATACTGTGGAATGGATCGCCCGCCTGCTGGAAGCAGGGGTTAAAACGCTGCAACTGCGTGTAAAAGATTTACCCGATGAAGAAGTCGAGCCAGCAATAATCGAGGCCATCGCACTAGGGAAAAAATATCAGGCGCGGTTATTCATCAACGATTACTGGCGTCTGGCGGTAAAACATCAGGCTTATGGCGTGCATCTGGGTCAGGAAGATCTGGATACTGCCGATCTTGCGGTAATCCGTCAGGCAGGTTTACGACTGGGCGTTTCCACCCATGACGATACAGAAATGGCGCGCGCTGTCGCCGTGAATCCTTCATATATCGCACTCGGACATATCTTCCCGACGCAGACCAAGGACATGCCGTCAGCCCCCCAGGGTCTGGAAGAACTTTCCCGACATATTAAGCAACTCGACGGAAGATTCCCGACGGTAGCTATTGGCGGGATCAGCATTGAACGCGCGCCGTCGGTTCTCGATTGCGGCGTCGGCAGCATTGCCGTGGTCAGCGCCATTACGCAGGCAGCGGACTGGCGTGCCGCTACCGCCGAACTGCTGGCTTTATGCGCCAGCAAGGTGCCGGAAGATGCTTAACGACGCGGCATTTATGCGTTACAGCCGCCAGCTGATGCTGGAAGAATTCGGCCCGCAGGCGCAGGAAAAGTTACAGGCGGCAAAAGTGCTGATCGTAGGTCTTGGCGGTCTCGGCTCTCCCGCAGCCCTGTATCTGGCGGCTGCGGGCGTCGGCACGCTGATTCTGGCCGATGACGATCAATTGCACATCACTAATCTTCAGCGGCAAATTCTCTACCGCACAGCGGATCTCGATCAGCCCAAAGCCGCTCTGGCAAAGCGTGAGCTGCTGCGCCTGAATCCGCTTTGCGAAGCCGTGGCGATCACGGAACGACTGTCGGGAGAAGCTTTAACCCGTGCCATATCAGATGCTGATATCGTTTTGGATTGCAGCGACAACATGGAAACCAGACACGCGGTCAATAAAGCCTGCGTGGATGCCGGTAAAACGTTAATCAGCGGCAGTGCCGTCGGATTCAGTGGGCAGCTTCTGGTAATTGAAGCCCCCTACACTCACGGCTGTTATGCCTGTTTGTATCCGGATCAGGAAACCGTGCAACGTGATTGCCGGACATCCGGCGTACTCGGGCCAGTTGTGGGCACCATCGGCATATTACAGGCACTCGAAGCACTGAAAATTCTGGCAGGTCTGCCTTCGGTTCTGAGCGGCAAACTGCGGCTGTTCGACGGAAAAACACAAAACTGGCGTTCGCTGCAACTCACGCGATCGTCAAGCTGTGCCGTCTGCGGAGGCCACGCGTGAACATTCTGGTTAATGATGAATCTCACCACTTCAGTCAACCGCTCACGTTACTTGCCCTGCTCGATGAACTGGCGTTAAAGCCAGCAGGCAGCGCGCTGGCAGTTAATCAGGTCATTATTCCCCGTGATAACTGGCCTGCTCACTTGCTGGAAGACGGTGATGAGATTTTGCTCTTTCAGGCGATAGCCGGAGGCTGACATGTTAAAAATTGCTGATACCACATTCACATCGCACCTTTTTACAGGTACGGGAAAATTCGCCAGTCCGGCATTGATGCAACAGGCGCTGGCCGCATCCGGCTCTCAGCTGGTGACCATGGCGATGAAGCGGGTCGATCTGCGCCGCGGGGGAGACGATATTTTGTCTCCCCTGCAGCAACTCGGCGTGCGTTTGCTGCCGAATACTTCAGGGGCTAAAACGGCGGAAGAAGCGGTGTTTGCCGCGCAACTGGCAAGAGAAGCGTTGGGAACAAACTGGGTGAAACTCGAAATTCACCCGGATGTAAAATATCTGCTGCCTGATGCCGTTGAAACGTTGAAAGCCGCAGAGATTCTGGTGAAACAAGGCTTCGTGGTTCTGCCGTATTGCAGCGCGGATCCGGTGCTGTGTAAGCGTCTGGAGGAAGCGGGTTGCGCAGCGGTCATGCCGCTGGGTGCGCCAATCGGTTCCAATCAGGGGCTGCAAACCCGCGAGTTTCTGCAAATCATCATCGAACAGGCGCGTATTCCTGTGGTGGTGGATGCCGGTATTGGCGCGCCGAGCCAGGCCGCGCAAGCGCTGGAAATGGGTGCCGATGCTGTGCTGGTCAATACCGCGATTGCCGTCGCGGGCGATCCGGTAGAGATGGCTACCGCATTCCGCCTCGCGGTTCAGGCCGGAGTCATTGCCCGCCAGAGTGGTTTAGGCGGCAGACAGCGACACGCCAGTGCATCGAGCCCGCTGACCGGTTTTCTCAATACCTCACAGGCGACGTCATGAGCAGCTTTACGGATGTCTGGTCTGCGCTGAACTGGGATGACCTTTCGCTGCGCATTAACAGTAAAACAACACGTGACGTCGAACGGGCGCTCAGCCGGAATAAAATCGACCGTGAGGGTTTTATGGCGTTAATTTCTCCGGCGGCGCTGCCTTATCTGGAACCCATGGCGCAGCGGGCTCAACAACTCACGCGCCAGCGCTTCGGCAACACGGTGAATTTCTTCGCACCGCTGTATTTATCCAATCTTTGCGCCAACGAATGTACTTATTGCGGCTTTTCGATGAGCAATAAAATCAAACGTAAAACGCTGGATAAGGATGAAATCGGGCGGGAATGCGAAGCGCTGAATGCGCTGGGCTTCAAACATCTGTTGCTGGTCACCGGCGAACACAAAGGGAAAGTTGGCATGGACTATTTTCGCCGTCACTTCCCGGCGATCAGAAACCATTTTGATTCGCTGATGATTGAAGTTCAGCCGCTGCAACAGGAAGAATATGCTGAGCTGAAAACGCTGGGACTGGATGGCGTGCTGGTTTATCAGGAAACCTATCACGCGCCGACGTATGCATTACATCATCTGCGAGGCCAGAAACAGGATTTCTTCTGGCGACTGGAAACACCAGACCGGCTCGGACGAGCGGGAATTGATAAAATCGGGCTGGGTGCACTGTTCGGACTTTCAGGAAACTGGCGGACTGACAGTTATATGGTGGCCGAGCATTTGCTGTATCTGCAACAAACTTACTGGCAAAGCCGTTATTCGGTGGCGTTTCCGAGATTGCGTCCTTGCGCCGGTGGAATAGAACCGGCGTCATTGCTGGAAGAAAATCAGCTTGTTCAGCTGATATGCGCTTTCAGAATGCTGGCACCGGATGTCGAGCTTTCACTGTCTACACGCGAATCACCTTATTTCCGCGATCACGTCATTCCGCTGGCGATCAACACCGTCAGTGCCGGATCTAAAACACAGCCCGGCGGCTATGCTGACGATCATCCGGAGCTTGAGCAATTTGCTCCGCACGATAACCGATCGCCACAACGCGTTGCGCAAGCATTAACGCAAGCCGGGCTTCAGCCGGTGTGGAAAGACTGGGACAGTTTTTTGGGGCGCGTCTCGCAGGAAAATGTCGGTGGATGGCAAACCGGTAAACTCTCAGGAATGCAGATTCCATAAAATGATTTTGCCCCTCGCGCCAGCAGGCCGGGGGCATTACTGTGCTTTTGCCGCTGCATATTCGCAGATGGCCGGCGCCACTCATCCCGGCGCTGCTTCCAAATAGCCGGAACAGGTTATCGTCCAGTTCCCTGTTCCGGCTCCTCTTTCTCAGCATTATCAATTCCCAGATTTCAGGCAAAAAAAAACCGCCCCCGAAGGAGCGGTTTTATGCGTTTCGACAGAAGACGATTAATCGTCGCTGTTACCGAAACCTGCGTTCAGCAGTTCAGCCAGGTTAGCCGTTGCTTCATCCGCGCTGACTTGCGGTACAACTGGCACTTCGCCCTGAGCTTTACGGCGTGCACGATCCTGGTGATAAGCGTAACCGGTACCGGCTGGGATCAGACGGCCAACGATAACGTTCTCTTTCAGGCCACGCAGTTCATCACGTTTACCGGCAACAGCCGCTTCGGTAAGAACGCGCGTGGTTTCCTGGAACGACGCAGCAGAGATGAAGGATTCGGTCGCCAGGGATGCCTTGGTGATACCGAGCAGGTCACGGCTGAATGTTGCCGTGATTTTGCCTTCAGCTTCCAGCTTACGGTTAGCGATTTTAACGCGAGACATTTCTGCCTGCTCGCCTTCCAGGAAGTCAGTGCCACCAGCGCTAACGATGGTGCCTTTACGCAACATCTGACGAACGATAACTTCGATGTGTTTATCGTTAATCTTAACGCCTTGCAGACGGTAAACTTCCTGCACTTCGTTGGTGATATAGCGGGTAACCGCGTGAACACCACGTAAACGCAAGATGTCGTGCGGAGACTCTGGGCCGTCGGATACGACGTCACCACGTTCCACAACTTCGCCTTCGAACACGTTCAGCTGACGCCATTTAGGGATCATTTCTTCGTAAGCATCGCTGCCATCTAACGGAGAAATTACCAGACGACGTTTGCCTTTGGTTTCTTTACCGAAGGAGATGATCCCGCTGATTTCAGCAAGGATTGCAGGCTCTTTCGGACGACGTGCTTCGAACAGGTCAGCAACGCGTGGCAGACCACCGGTGATGTCCTTGGTACCGCCGGATTCCTGAGGAATACGCGCCAGGGTGTCACCAGAGTGGATCTGAGTACCATCTTCCAGCTGAACAATCGCTTTACCTGGCAGGAAGTATTGAGCAGGCATATCAGTACCTGGGATCAATACGTCGTCGCCTTTAGCGTCAACGATTTTCAGTGCCGGACGCAGGTCTTTACCGCTACCGGTACGCTCTGCAGAGTCCAGAACTACCAGAGAAGACAAACCGGTCAGGTCGTCGGTCTGGCGTGTGATGGTCTGAGTATCCACCATATCGGCAAAGCGAATGAAACCACTCACTTCACTGATAACTGGCATTGTGTGCGGATCCCAGTTAGCAACGGTTTCGCCGCCGTTAACTGATGCGCCATCGCCTTTGCCCATCACGGAACCGTAAGGCACTTTATAGCTTTCTTTGGTACGACCGAATTCGTCGATCAATTTCAGCTCAGTGTTACGGGAAGTGATGACCAGTTTGCCGTTAGAGTTGCTAACGTGCTTATGGTTGCTCAGTTTAATGGTACCAGTGTTCTTAACCTGGATGCTGGATTCCGCTGCCGCACGAGATGCCGCACCACCGATGTGGAACGTACGCATCGTCAGCTGGGTACCCGGCTCACCGATGGACTGTGCTGCAATAACACCGATCGCTTCACCTTTGTTGATGATGTGACCACGTGCCAGGTCGCGACCGTAGCAGTTTGCACACACACCAAAGTCGGTTTCGCAACTTACGACTGAACGTACTTTCACGCTGTCGACTGAGTTCTCTTCTAACAGATCACACGTCTTCTCGTGAAGCAGGGTGTTACGTGGAACCAGGATATCCGCCGTACCCGGCTTGAGGATATCTTCTGCAGTCACACGACCCAGAACACGTTCGCGCAGTGGTTCTTTAACGTCGCCACCTTCGATGACCGGAGTCATCATGATGCCTTCGTGAGTACCACAGTCGTCTTCGGTCACAACCAGATCCTGCGCGACGTCAACCAGACGACGAGTCAGATAACCGGAGTTAGCCGTTTTAAGTGCGGTATCCGCCAAGCCTTTACGAGCACCGTGAGTAGAGATGAAGTACTGGAGTACGTTCAGACCTTCACGGAAGTTCGCGGTGATTGGCGTTTCAATGATGGAACCATCTGGTTTCGCCATCAGGCCACGCATACCGGCCAGCTGACGAATCTGTGCAGCAGAACCACGCGCACCGGAGTCGGCCATCATAAAGATACTGTTGAAGGAAACCTGCTGTTCAACAACACCGTCACGGTTGACGACGTCTTCAACAGACAAGTTTTCCATCATTGCCTTAGCAACACGTTCGTTGGCCGCAGCCCAGATGTCGATCACTTTGTTATAGCGTTCGCCAGCAGTTACCAGACCAGACTGGAACTGTTCCTGGATTTCAGCAACTTCGGTTTCTGCTTCTTCGATAATCTCTGCTTTCTTCGCAGGGATTACCATGTCATCGATACCTACTGACGCGCCTGAACGGGCAGCGTAAGCAAAACCGGTGTACATGATCTGGTCAGCAAAAATAACGGTCGGCTTCAGGCCCAAAATGCGGTAACAAGTGTTCAGCATTTTGGAGATAGCTTTTTTGCCCAAAGGCTGGTTGACGATAGAGAACGGCAGACCTTTTGGTACGATCATCCAAAGGATGGCGCGACCAACAGTCGTGTCGATAATCGACGTCTTGTGCGTAACTTCGCCTTCGGTATTTTTGATCTCTTCTGTAATACGCACTTTGACACGCGCATGCAGAGAGGCCAAACCGGCGCGGTAAATACGCTCAGCTTCTTTAGGACCGGTCAGAACCATGCCTTCGCCTTTGGCGTTAACACAGTCACGAGTCATGTAGTACAGACCCAATACAACGTCCTGAGAAGGAACGATGATTGGCTCGCCGTTCGCAGGTGACAGGATGTTGTTGGTAGACATCATCAACGCACGCGCTTCCAGCTGAGCTTCCAGCGTCAACGGTACGTGAACAGCCATCTGGTCACCATCGAAGTCGGCGTTATATGCCGCACAAACCAGCGGGTGCAGCTGAATTGCTTTACCTTCGATCAGAACCGGTTCAAACGCCTGGATACCCAAACGGTGCAGGGTTGGTGCACGGTTCAGCAGTACCGGGTGTTCGCGGATAACTTCGTCCAGGATATCCCAAACGACAGCTTCTTCGCGCTCAACCATTTTTTTAGCGGCTTTGATGGTGGTGGCCAGGCCACGCAGTTCCAGCTTGCCGTAAATGAACGGTTTGAACAGTTCCAGTGCCATTTTCTTCGGCAGACCACACTGGTGCAGACGCAGGTATGGACCTACGGTGATAACGGAACGACCAGAGTAGTCGACACGTTTACCCAGCAAGTTCTGACGGAAACGACCCTGTTTACCTTTAATCATGTCTGCCAGAGATTTCAGCGGACGCTTGTTAGAGCCGGTGATAGCACGACCGCGACGGCCGTTATCCAGCAAAGCATCTACCGCTTCTTGCAGCATACGTTTTTCGTTACGTACGATGATGTCTGGCGCAGCCAGATCCAGCAGGCGTTTCAGACGGTTGTTACGGTTGATAACGCGACGATACAGATCGTTCAGATCCGACGTTGCGAAACGGCCGCCGTCCAACGGAACCAATGGACGCAAGTCTGGTGGCAGTACCGGCAGCACGGTCAGGATCATCCACTCTGGTTTGTTACCAGACTGAACGAACGCTTCCAGCAGCTTGATACGCTTGGTCAGCTTCTTACGTTTGGTTTCGGAGTTGGTTTCGTTCAACTCTTCACGCAGTTGCTCGCACTCTGCTTCCAGGTCCATGTTTTTCAACAGAGCCTGAATTGCTTCCGCACCCATCTTCGCGTCGAACTCATCACCAAACTCTTCCAACGCATCCAGATACTGCTCTTCAGTCAGGATCTGGCGTTTTTCGAGGTTAGTCATGCCGCCTTCGATAACCACATAGGATTCGAAGTACAGAACACGTTCGATATCACGCAGTGGCATATCCAGCAGCAAACCGATGCGCGATGGCAGCGATTTCAGGAACCAGATGTGTGCAGTCGGGGAAGCCAGTTCGATGTGGCCCATACGCTCACGGCGTACTTTAGTCTGGGTCACTTCAACGCCGCACTTCTCGCAGATCACGCCGCGATGTTTTAAACGCTTGTACTTACCGCACAGGCATTCGTAGTCTTTTACTGGTCCGAAGATACGGGCACAGAAAAGGCCGTCACGTTCTGGTTTGAACGTACGGTAGTTAATGGTTTCTGGCTTCTTAACTTCACCAAAAGACCAAGAACGGATCATGTCTGGCGATGCCAGAGCAATTTTGATCGCATCAAACTCTTCGGTCTTAGTTTGCGCTTTCAGAAACTTTAGTAAGTCTTTCACGGATTGGCTCCCGTCGGGTTAGACCTGTTAGGCACCTGGTCTGTATTGATTAACAGGCAGGTGCCCCTGTGATCAGTGCGAATTCGAGTACTTACTCGTCTTCCAGCTCGATGTTGATACCCAGAGAACGGATTTCTTTCAACAATACGTTGAAGGATTCCGGCATGCCTGGTTCCATACGATGATCGCCATCTACGATGTTTTTATACATCTTAGTACGGCCGTTCACGTCATCGGACTTAACAGTCAGCATTTCCTGCAGGGTATATGCGGCACCGTATGCTTCCAGCGCCCACACTTCCATCTCACCGAAGCGCTGACCACCGAACTGAGCTTTACCACCCAGCGGCTGCTGAGTAACAAGGCTGTAAGAACCGGTAGAACGCGCGTGCATCTTATCGTCAACAAGGTGGTTCAGTTTCAGCATGTACATGTAGCCGACAGTAACCTGACGCTCGAATTGCTCGCCGGTACGGCCGTCAAACAGTGTGATCTGACCAGAGGTAGGGATTCCGCCCATTTCAAGCAGTTGCTTGATCTCTGACTCTTTCGCACCGTCGAAGACTGGTGTTGCAATCGGCATACCTTTTTTCAGGTTCTCAGCCAGACGCAATACTTCGTCATCGGTGAAGGTGGTCAGATCAACTTTCTGACAAACGTCGTCGCCCAGATCATAGGCACGCTGGATGAACTCGCGCAGCTTAGAAACTTCTTCTTGTTTCTTCAGCATGGCATTGATTTTTTCACCAATACCTTTCGCGGCCATACCCAGGTGGGTTTCCAAAATCTGACCAATGTTCATACGTGATGGAACGCCCAGCGGGTTCAGTACGATATCAACAGGAGTCCCGTTTTCATCGTAAGGCATATCTTCGATCGGGTTGATCTTGGAGATAACACCTTTGTTACCGTGGCGGCCTGCCATCTTGTCACCAGGCTGGATTTGACGTTTAACGGCCAAATACACTTTAACGATTTTCAGCACACCTGGTGCCAGATCATCGCCCTGAGTGATTTTACGACGCTTAGCTTCGAGTTTTTTCTCAAACTCGGATTTCAGTTCGTCGTACTGTTCAGCAAGCTGTTCCAACTGATTCTGTTTGTCTTCGTCAGTCAATGACAGTTCTAACCAACGATCGCGAGGCAATTTGCCAAGTTTGTCAGCTTCAACACCGCCAGCAACCAGCGCAGACTGGATACGCGCAAACAGACCCGCTTCCAGAATCTGCAGCTCTTCAGTCAGGTCTTTCTTAGCCTGCTTCAGCTGCATCTCTTCGATTTCCAACGCACGCTTGTCTTTTTCCACGCCATCGCGGGTGAAGACTTGCACGTCGATAACCGTACCGGAAACACCGTTTGGTACACGCAGAGAAGAGTCTTTAACGTCAGACGCTTTCTCACCGAAGATCGCACGCAGCAGTTTCTCTTCTGGCGTCAGCTGGGTTTCACCTTTAGGTGTCACCTTACCAACCAGAATGTCACCACCGGTCACTTCAGCACCGATATAAACGATACCGGACTCATCCAGTTTAGAGAGCGCAGCTTCACCCACGTTAGGGATGTCAGCGGTGATCTCTTCAGGCCCTAACTTGGTGTCACGGGACACACATGCCAGTTCCTGGATATGGATGGTCGTGAAGCGGTCTTCCTGCACAACACGTTCGGAGACTAAAATGGAGTCTTCGAAGTTGTAACCGTTCCAAGGCATGAACGCGACACGCATGTTCTGACCCAGTGCCAGTTCGCCCAGATCTGTTGACGGACCATCTGCCAGCACGTCGCCGCGCTCGATTGGCTCGCCCAGATTCACACACGGCATCTGATTGATGCAGGTGTTCTGGTTAGAACGGGTGTATTTGGTCAGGTTATAAATGTCGATACCTGCTTCGCCCGGGTACATCTCTTCTTCGTTAACACGAATAACGATACGGGATGCATCCACGTACTGAACAATACCGCCACGTTTAGCTACGGCAGTAACACCGGAGTCAACCGCTACAGCACGTTCCATACCAGTACCTACCAGCGGCTTATCAGCGCGCAGGGTCGGAACTGCCTGACGTTGCATGTTCGCACCCATCAATGCACGGTTGGCGTCATCGTGTTCCAGGAATGGAATAAGTGAAGCACCAACGGATACAACCTGCTGGGTGGAAACGTCCATGTAGTCAACCTGATCGCGGCTAAACAGGCTTGATTCGCCTTTGCTACGACAAGTGACCAGGTCTTCAATGAAGCGCCCTTCTTCGTCCAGGTTGGAGTTCGCCTGAGCGATTACGAAGTTGCCTTCTTCAATTGCAGACAGATAGTTGATTTCATCAGTCACCAGACCATCACGCACGCGACGGTAAGGGGTTTCCAGGAAACCGTACTCATTGGTCTGTGCATACACAGACAAGGAGTTGATCAGACCGATGTTTGGACCTTCTGGCGTTTCGATTGGACATACGCGACCGTAGTGAGTCGGGTGTACGTCTCGAACTTCAAAGCCAGCACGTTCACGGGTCAAACCGCCCGGGCCCAATGCAGAGATACGACGCTTATGCGTAATCTCAGACAACGGGTTGTTCTGGTCCATAAATTGTGACAGCTGGCTTGAGCCGAAGAATTCTTTCACCGCAGCCGAAATCGGCTTAGCGTTGATCATATCCTGAGGCATCAATGTGTCGAGGTCGCCCAGAGACAAACGCTCTTTAACCGCACGCTCAACACGAACCAGACCTACACGGAACTGGTTTTCAGCCATTTCGCCGACGGAACGAATACGACGGTTGCCCAAGTGGTCGATATCATCCACTTCGCCCTGGCCGTTACGAATGCCGATCAGCTTTTTCATTACCTGAATGATGTCGTCTTTGCTCAGGATACCTGAACCTTCGATTTCATCACGCAGCAGAGAACGGTTGAACTTCATACGACCAACAGCAGACAGGTCGTAGCGATCTTCAGAGAAGAACAGGTTCTCAAACAGGCTTTCGGCCGCTTCACGCGTTGGTGGCTCACCAGGACGCATCATTCGGTAGATCTCAACCAGTGCGCTCAGGCGATCGCTGGTTGGGTCGACGCGAATGGTCTCGGACATGTACGCGCCATGATCGAGGTCGTTGGTGAACAGCGTTTCAATGGTTTTGTGACCGGACTGGCTCAGTTTAGCCAGCAGATCCAGAGACAATTCCATGTTAGCCGGGACGATCAGCTCACCGGTATTGGTGTCGATGTAGTCTTTAGAGACCACTTTCCCTGCGATGTACTCAACAGGAACTTCGATGCGCTGAATTTCGTCTTTTTCAAGCTGACGAATATGGCGGGCAGTGATGCGGCGGCCTTTTTCTACATAGACTTTGCCGTCAGCTTCGATATCAAAGGAAGCTGTTTCACCGCGCAGGCGCTCAGGTACCAGTTCCATCTGCAACTTGTTGTCGCGGATCTGGTAAGTCACCTTGTCAAAGAACAGGTCAAGGATCTGTTCAGTCGTGTAATTTAATGCACGCAGAATGATGGTCGCAGGCAATTTACGGCGACGGTCAATACGCACAAACAGGTTGTCTTTCGGATCAAACTCGAAATCTAACCATGAACCGCGGTAAGGGATGATACGTGCGTTATAAAGCACTTTACCCGATGAGTGGGTTTTACCCTTATCGCTGTCGAAGAATACGCCCGGACTACGGTGCAGCTGAGATACGATAACCCTCTCAGTACCGTTAATCACGAAGGTACCATTTTCGGTCATGAGCGGAATTTCGCCCATATAGACTTCTTGTTCCTTGATGTCTTTGACCGTACCTTCTGGTGCTTCACGTTCATAGATTACCAGGCGCAGTTTCACGCGCAGTGGCGCGGAGAACGTCACACCACGGATCTGGCATTCTTTAACGTCGAATACAGGCTCACCAAGACGGTAGCTAACGTATTGCAGCTCAGAGTTACCGCTGTAGCTCTTGATAGGGAATACAGAACGGAATGCAGCTTCCAGACCGTACTGGCCTTCCGGATCTTGCTCGATAAACTTCTGGAACGAGTCAAGCTGGATAGAAAGGAGATATGGAATGTCCAAAACTTGTGGACGTTTACCAAAATCCTTACGAATGCGTTTTTTCTCGGTATAGGAGTAAACCATAGGGTTCCTCAGCTCGCTGATCAGTGACCCAATCTTGTCTGCCCTGAGAAGGACAGTTCATGCAACACCGTTTATGTCGACCGGAAAGCAGAAACGCTTCCCGCAATATCTGTTTTCTACCACTCTTAAATCATTTCGTTGTGCGTTATCTGTAGATGAGCTACAGCAAGGGGCATCAATATATTAAGGCGTCTATAGAAAGAGATATTAGAGTAGTTCAGTGCTCAAACAGTGTGAAACACCACTGACACTCTATAGCGCAAAAAGGCTGGTGACTAAAAAGTCACCAGCCATCAGTCTGTTAGGACAGACTGCACTCCGGGAAGTTAAACTTACTTAACTTCAACAGAAGCACCAGCTTCTTCCAGAGATTTTTTCAGAGCTTCAGCGTCGTCTTTGCTGATGCCTTCTTTCAGAGCTGCTGGAGCAGACTCAACCAGGTCTTTAGCTTCTTTCAGACCCAGGCCAGTTGCGGTACGAACAGCTTTGATAACTGCAACTTTGTTCGCGCCAACAGCAGCCAGAACAACGTCGAACTCAGTTTTTTCTTCAACAGCTTCAGCAGCAGCAGCAGGACCTGCAACAGCAGCAGCAGCTGAAACGCCGAATTTCTCTTCCATAGCGGAGATCAGTTCAACGATTTCCATTACAGACAGAGCTGCAACGCCTTCAATGATTTGTTCTTTAGTGATTGACATTTCAAGTGTTCCTAGAATTCAGAAATAGTGTATACGTAAGCAAATGAACGAGATAAAAAAGGCTGATTAAGCAGCTTCTTTCTGATCGCGTACAGCAGCCAGAGTGCGAACCAGTTTGCCTGCAGAGGCTTCTTTCATGGTTGCCATCAGGCGTGCGATTGCTTCTTCGTAAGTAGGCAGAGTTGCCAAGCGGTCGATTTGAGCCGCAGGAATAAACTCACCTTCAAAGGCCGCAGCTTTAACCTCAAATTTTGCATTCGCTTTAGCGAAATCTTTGAACAGACGGGCAGCAGCGCCTGGGTGTTCAGCAGAGAATGCAATCAAGGTTGGACCGACAAACGTGTCTTTCAGGCACTCAAACTGAGTACCTTCTACGACGCGACGCATCAAGGTGTTGCGAACAACACGCATGTAAACGCCAGCTTCACGACCTGCTTTACGCAGTTCAGTCATTTTATCTACAGTTACGCCACGAGAATCCGCAACAACCGCAGACAGCGCGCCTTTGGCTACTTCGATGACTTCAGCAACAATCGCTTGTTTGTCTTGAAGATTTAATGCCATTAGCTTTTTGCTCCTGGATTTGGCCGGGGAAAATCCCCGGAACTCACATCACTTGTTATCGAGAATCGATATCAAGCGTTCAAACACGGTGAGCAGAGAATCCAGCAAAGACAAATCTTAATTCTTTATAAAAAAGACAAAGAAATATTTTCTTCAGGCTCTGTCACCGTCTACGCAGGAAGGATTAAGTCCCTTTCGGGACACCTGCGGTCTTGGACGGAGGTCTGGATAGGCCAGACTCCAACCGAAAAATCTTGGTTTCGCATTAACGAAACAACGGGCCATAGATTCTAGACAAATCTACCGCCCGCGTAAAGCGATAAACGTCAGCAGTTAATTAGTTAACTGTTGCGCTCAGGCCGCTTTGATCAACAGCAAGACCAGCGCCCATGGTAGTGGACAGGCTTACTTTCTTGATGAAAACGCCTTTAGCCTGAGAAGGCTTCGCTTTTTTCAGAGCGACCAACAGAGCTTCCAGGTTTTCTTTCAGCTTGTCGGATTCGAAATCAACCTTACCGATGGTGGTATGGATGATGCCGTTTTTGTCGTTACGGTAACGAACCTGACCCGCTTTAGCGTTCTTAACCGCTTCAGCAACGTTAGGAGTTACAGTACCAACTTTCGGGTTAGGCATCAGACCACGTGGGCCCAGAACCTGACCTAATTGGCCAACAACGCGCATTGCATCTGGAGATGCGATAACAACGTCGAAGTTCATTTCGCCTTTCTTGATCAGGTCAGCCAGATCTTCCATACCTACCAGCTCAGCGCCTGCAGCTTTAGCAGCTTCAGCGTTTGCACCTTGGGTGAAGACGGCAACGCGAACAGAACGACCGGTGCCATGTGGCAGTACGGTTGCGCCGCGAACGTTTTGATCAGATTTACGAGCGTCGATGCCGAGGTTAACAGCAACGTCAACGCTTTCTACGAATTTAGCAGTGGCCAGCTCTTTGAGCAGAGCAACGGCTTCGGTGATGTCATACTGTTTAGTAGCATCAACTTTGTCACGGATCACGCGCATGCGCTTGGTCAGCTTAGCCATTTATTAATCCTCCACTACCAGGCCCATGGAACGAGCAGTACCTTCGATGGAGCGAGTCATCGCTTCAACGTCAGAACCAGTCATGTCCGCAGCTTTGGTTTCTGCGATTTCACGAACCTGAGCACTCGTTACTTTACCCACTTTGTCTTTGTTCGGCTTGCCGGAACCAGACTTGATACCAGCCGCTTTCTTCAGCAGTACTGCTGCAGGAGGGGTTTTGGTAACAAAGGTGAAAGAACGGTCAGAATAAACAGTAATAACAACAGGAATTGGCAGGCCTTTTTCCATGCTATCAGTCTTAGCATTGAACGCCTTACAGAATTCCATGATGTTCACGCCTTGTTGACCCAGAGCTGGACCAACTGGCGGACTTGGGTTTGCCATACCGGCTGCAACTTGCAGCTTAACGTAGGCTTGTACTTTCTTGGCCATGGTAAATATCCTCGTTTGGGTGATATCGCCTGTTTGAAGAGGCTCCCCGTTATTTACAGAACTTGGTTCTTTACGTTTCACGTGCAGAGGCTGCACATAAAAACAAAAGGCGCGAAATTATAGTTCAATTTCGCGCCTTGTACAACATCTGTTCTAACGAATATTTAGAAAGCTGCTGTTAGCCTTTTTCAACCTGACCGAAGTCCAGTTCAACCGGTGTTGCACGGCCAAAGATGGATACAGACACTTTCAGGCGGCTTTTTTCGTAATCAACTTCTTCAACCACACCATTGAAGTCCGCAAACGGACCGTCGTTAACACGTACCAGTTCACCTGGTTCAAACAATGTTTTAGGACGTGGCTTATCACCCACTTGCTGCAGGCGATTCATGATCGCATCAACTTCTTTATCGCTGATTGGTGCAGGACGATCTGACGTTCCGCCAATGAAGCCCATCACACGAGGAACGCTGCGAACTAAGTGCCAGCTGGCGTCATTCATTACCATCTGTACCAGCACATAACCCGGGAAGAATTTACGTTCACTTTTACGGCGCTGGCCACCACGGATCTCAACCACTTCTTCGGTTGGAACCATGACTTCACCAAACAGTTCTTCCATGTCATGTAATTTGATGTGCTCACGCAGCGATTGCGCTACGCGGCCTTCAAAGCCAGAAAACGCCTGAACGACGTACCAACGTTTTTTAGGTGCTTCAGACATTTAGAACCTCAAGCCAGTAATGAAAGATACCAGGCGGACTAAAATACCATCCAGCCCCCACAGAATCAGAGACATAACGGCAGTCACCGCAGCAACGATCAGTGTGGTATGCAATGTTTCCTGGCGCGTTGGCCAAATGACTTTACGTACTTCAGTACGCGCTTCACGAGCAAACGCGACTGTCGCTTTGCCTTTAGTGGTCAGTAATGCCACTGCGCCTGCAATTGCGATAATAACAACTACGGCTAACGCGCGTAACGGCAGGCTGTATGCACGGTAATAATAGTTACCGACAATAGCTACAACCAACAAAACGGCAACAACCAGCCACTTTACCGCTTCCAGGCCGCGCCCGCTCCCTTGAGCCTCGGTATTCGCACTCATAAACCAACCCGTCACAATGATTCAGAACAAACAACTTTGCCTCGCATTGCGAGGCAAACCAAACCGATCGATGCTCTACTTGAGCGCAATTCGGTGTTTTACGCTATATCTCAGAGCCTATCTCACCAGTGATTATGACGTAAAAATCGCTGATGAGATAGGTTCTAGCGCCACAGCGTAGAAAAAAGGGCATCGAATGATGCCCTTTTAGTGTGTATTGCGTCAACGAATAGTGACAAAAAACTATCAGCGATTAAGCGATAACTTTAGCAACAACACCAGCACCTACAGTACGGCCGCCTTCACGGATTGCGAAACGCAGACCGTCATCCATCGCGATTGGGTGGATCAGGGTAACAACCATGTTCACGTTGTCACCAGGCATTACCATCTCAACGCCTTCTGGCAGTTCGATAGTACCGGTCACGTCAGTTGTACGGAAGTAGAACTGTGGACGGTAGCCTTTGAAGAATGGAGTATGACGACCACCTTCATCTTTGCTCAGGATGTACACTTCAGAATCAAACTTGGTGTGTGGTTTGATTGAACCTGGTTTAGCCAGAACCTGACCACGTTCGATGTCTTCACGTTTGATACCACGCAGCAGAACACCAACGTTCTCACCAGCACGGCCTTCGTCCAGCAGTTTGCGGAACATTTCAACGCCAGTACAAGTAGACTTAACAGTGTCCTTGATACCTACGATTTCAACTTCTTCGCCAACTTTAACGATACCGCGCTCTACACGACCGGTAACAACTGTACCACGACCGGAGATGGAGAATACGTCTTCGATTGGCAGCAGGAATGGCTTATCGATAGCACGCTCTGGCAATGGAATGTAGCTGTCCAGTGCTTCTGCCAGTTCGATGATTTTCGCTTCCCAAGTTGCATCGCCTTCCAGTGCTTTCAGCGCTGAACCTTTGATGACCGGGATGTCGTCGCCTGGGAATTCGTAAGCAGACAGAAGTTCACGAACTTCCATTTCTACCAGTTCCAGCAGCTCTTCATCATCAACCATGTCGCATTTGTTCATGAACACGATCATGTATGGAACGCCAACCTGGCGACCCAGCAGGATGTGCTCACGAGTCTGAGGCATAGGGCCATCAGTTGCAGCAACAACCAGGATAGCGCCGTCCATCTGAGCAGCACCGGTGATCATGTTTTTCACGTAGTCGGCGTGCCCTGGGCAGTCAACGTGCGCGTAGTGACGAGTCGGGGTGTCATATTCAACGTGGGAAGTGTTGATGGTGATACCACGAGCTTTTTCTTCTGGTGCGTTATCGATCTGGTCGAATGCGCGTGCAGAACCGCCGTAGGTTTTAGCCAGAACGGTAGTGATTGCTGCAGTCAGGGTAGTTTTACCGTGGTCGACGTGGCCGATAGTACCAACGTTAACGTGCGGTTTGTTACGTTCAAATTTTTCTTTAGACATCGATTGTCCCTCTAAGACACGGTTAAATCGGTGGTATCACCACATCAACCAAGCATTTGCTTGACGAATTAGTTTACAGAAAGAAAATCAGGAGGGAGGATTTGGAAGTGGTGCTGATAGGCAGATTCGAACTGCCGACCTCACCCTTACCAAGGGTGCGCTCTACCAACTGAGCTATATCAGCACATACTTGGAGCGGGCAGTGGGAATCGAACCCACATCATCAGCTTGGAAGGCTGAGGTAATAGCCATTATACGATGCCCGCATCCTGGAACTCGGCTACCTGATTGTTCTGAAGAACTTCGAAGACGGGGAAAAGGACGTGAGACACTTAATTCCTCACCTTCACTTGAAGCGACTCTTTCACTTCAAGCTGCCTCATTGCTAAGGCTTGTATGGTGGTGGGGGAAGGATTCGAACCTTCGAAGTCGATGACGGCAGATTTACAGTCTGCTCCCTTTGGCCGCTCGGGAACCCCACCTAATTGTTAGTACTTGAATGGTGCCGGCACCAAGAGTCGAACTCGGGACCTACTGATTACAAGTCAGTTGCTCTACCAACTGAGCTATGCCGGCATCAAGTGCTGCGCATTCTAGGGAGACTTTAAGGGGTATGCAACAAAAAAATTGCATGTTTTGCGCTATCGCTCATGTTTTATTCAAAAAACCTGTTTTTTTACATTTTTAAGCGTTTAAAGGGTTAAATAACGCGCGAAAATATTGCTTCCCTGCGCGGTGATGGCAGCCGCTACCTTCTGTTGTTTTCCAGTTGCTCTCTAAAAAACCTTCTTTACCTGCATTTAAGCCTGGCTTATGCACCACAAAAGTACCTTTGCTTCAGTAATGAGCGTGAAAAGCTGCTTTCTCTTTTACGGAGGCTGATTTCTCAGCCGAATTTGTTGGCGTAATTTTTGCAACCTCCTTTATGAACGCACTGTTTTTATCATCCAAGGAGTGCAACGATGAAGATTATTATGCTTAATGCCGCGACATTACCGGTCTACAGAGATGAACTCGCGCGATTGCTGGTAGAGGCTAACAGCCAGGGAGCTTCTGCAGGCTTCCCTCACGTTATGGAACAAAAGCAGGCTGAAGATTCATTTCATGATTTGCGCCCTGCTCTTTCTCAAAATGAAGTATTGCTTTGGATTGCCAGAGACGAGCAGGGTGTCGTCGGTACCGTTCAGCTTGATTTAGCCGGTAAGACTGAGCTATCCCATCAGGCTGAAATCAGCACCCTGCTGGTGTGTTCTCGGGCGAGACGTCGCGGTGTGGGACGCAAGTTGATGCGAGTTCTGGAAAACACCGCTCAGGATTTGCGTTGCACTATGCTTTCCTCAGATATGCAGTCAGGCTCAGAGGCTGAAGCTTTCTATCGCTCTCAGGGATATCGCTGCATAGAATGCAGGCACGACACGACCGGCTACAGCCGAAAAAAAGAAGTGGTCTATTACAAGCAGCTCTCCCTCTTTAACCCCGCGTCCTATCCCCATCTCTAGTCCGCTATTGTGCGGTGAATTGCACGCCGCACTACAAGAGACTTTTCCCTGTTTGCATAACTTTCTTAAAAATTTTTAAACTCAATCAAAGAAATCGATAAGTTATAAGAAAAAGATCTCCCCCAAAAATTAAGGTGTCTATAATATGCTGCTGGTTTACTGTCTGGAGTTGGCGTGATCGCCTTTCCTGACCTGCGCTAACAGGCAGACTTTAACTTATGAAAAAAAGAGACCCATCTTTGGCAACTCCTTATCTGCAGTTTGACCGTGCGCAGTGGGCAGCCTTACGTGATTCAGTACCCCTCACGCTTAAAGAAGCGGAAGTGGTAAACCTGAAAGGCATCAACGAGGACTTGTCCCTTGAAGAAGTGGCGCAGATCTACCTGCCGCTTTCGCGCCTTCTCAATTTTTATATCAGCTCCAACCTGCGCCGGCAGGCCGTGCTCGAGCAGTTCCTTGGCACCGACGGGCAAAAAATACCCTATGTGATTGGGATTGCGGGCAGCGTTGCAGTAGGTAAAAGCACCACGGCGCGTGTCCTTCAGGCACTCCTGAGCCGCTGGCCAGAGCATCGTTCTGTTGAGCTGATTACGACTGATGGTTTCCTGTATCCCAATAAGACGCTCCAGGAGCGCGGGATCATGAAGAAAAAAGGCTTCCCGCAGTCTTACGATATGCATCAGCTGGTCAATTTCGTTTCCGAAGTCAAATCAGGTGCTAAGCATGTGACTGCGCCAGTTTATTCACATCTTATTTATGATGTGATCCCAGAGGGGAATAAAGTCATTGAGCAACCGGATATTTTAATCCTGGAAGGGCTTAACGTACTGCAAAGTGGAATGGATTATCCGCACGATCCGCACCATGTATTTGTTTCCGATTTTGTTGATTTTTCAATATACGTTGATGCTCCGGAAGACTTATTACAGGGTTGGTACATTAACCGGTTCCTCAAATTCCGTCAGGGCGCCTTCTCCGATCCAGATTCTTATTTCCATCACTATGCAAAGCTGCCAGAAGAAGAAGCAGTGAATATTGCGACACAGTTATGGAATGAGATTAATGGATTGAATTTAAAAGAAAACATACTACCAACACGTGAGCGAGCCAGTCTAATTTTGACAAAGAGCGCCAATCACGCGGTCGAAAGTGTCCGACTGAGAAAATAAACGTTCATCCATCGATATAACCATAAAGGAGAGCCGGGCTCTCCTTTATTTTGATCAAAGACCACGCAGTGAAATTTCCCCACCGATATAAGGCTTAACGACTCCGTCTTGCTCAAGCAGCAAAGCGCCCTGAGGATCAATTCCACGTTCAATACCATGAATCTCCTGTTCACCGATCAGCAACTTAACCGGACGATCAAGGAAATTATCCAGACCACGCCAGCGGGCGATAAACGGTGTCAGTCCTTCACGCTCAAAATGCAGTAAAGCAGAACGCAGCTCATTTAAAAGTGTGGCAGTAAGTTCATTACGATCTATATTAACGCCGGCTTCCTGCAGGTTAATCCAGCCCTGATTAATCGTATCAGCCGCAGGCTCACGCATTTTGAGGTTAATACCCGCACCGATAACCAGTTGCGCGGCATCTCCGGTTTTACCTGTCAGCTCAACAAGGATCCCCGCCAGTTTACGGTCATTAAGATAAAGATCGTTCGGCCATTTAACCCGGACATCTTTGGCTCCCAGACGCTGAAGCACTTCGGCCATCACTATCCCAATCACCAGACTGAGTCCCATCGCGGCGGCTGGGCCTTGTTCCAGTTTCCAGTACATTGAAAGATAGAGATTGCTGCCAAATGGCGAAAACCATTTGCGGCCCCGGCGACCACGCCCCGCCTGCTGATACTCGGCCACACAGGCATCACCAGAACTCAGCTCGCCGATTCTGTCCATCAAATACTGGTTCGTTGAATCAATGACAGGCAGAACGCTAACCTTTCCAGATGGGAGCATCTCGAGAATTTTAGCTTCATCAAGCAACTGGATCGGATGCGGAAGGCTGTAACCTTTCCCAGGAACGGTAAATATATCTACCCCCCAGTCCCGTACCGTCTGAATATGCTTATTAATCGCCGCACGACTCATTCCCATGGCCGTACCTAATTGCTCACCAGAATGAAACTCGCCATCAGCCAGGATAGATATTAACTGCAACGGAACCGTAATATCTTTCATGACAACGCCCCTACGGCATTCACTTCGCCCTGAGAGGCGATGAAACGGACTTCTGGTTCAAGCCAGATCCCAAATTTTGCAGCCACAGTATCACGCACGTATTTAGCCAGTGCGCGTACATCTGCGCTGGTGGCATGATCTTTATTAATCAGCACTAACGCCTGTTTATCATGGACAGCCGCGCCGCCAATGCTAAAGCCTTTCAGACCAGCGTGTTCTACTAACCAGCCTGCTGCGAGTTTAATTTGCCCATCCGGCTGAGGATAAGCAGGCATGGAGGGATACTCTAGACTGATTCTTTTGGCGACAGAGGCATCGACAGTCGGATTTTTATAAAAGCTTCCCGCATTACCTGTCACCGCAGGGTCTGGCAACTTACTTTGGCGCATTGCACATACGGAATCGAAGATCTGGCGGGGAGTCACAGTTTCAGGGCTCAGACGGCTTAAATCACCATAAGTAAGTTTTGGCTGCCATTGTTTTACCAGCTTGAGTCCGACGGCGACGATGGCGTAACCTTCTTTATAGGCATGTTTAAAAATACTTTCACGATAACCGAACTGGCATTCAGCAGACGTTAAACGGGTAACCTTCCCAGCCTTAAGATCCAAAACATCAACGTAATCGCAAATGCTTTGCAACTCGATTCCATACGCGCCGATATTTTGAATGGGGGCCGAACCGACACAACCTGGAATTAAGGCAAGATTCTCAAGACCGGCAATATTATGCTCCAGGGCATAACAAACCAGCTGATGCCAGTTCTCACCAGCCCCCACATGCATGAGCCATTCATTGGCATTTTCAATCAGCTCAATACCTTTAATCCGGTTAAGGACGATGATTCCGGCAAAATCCTCAAGGAAAAGAACATTACTTCCTTCACCTAAAAGCAAAAAGGGCTGCTGCTTTTCCTGCGCCAATTTCCAGGCATTTGATAACTGTTCTGCATTGTGAGCAAAAGTAATTTCAGCAGCATGGGCTGCAAGAGAAAAGGTATTCAGAGACTGAAGAGAAGTGTCGCCAATCGACATAACAATATTACTCATGAGTGACTTAGTTGTGGCTAGTTTAACCGATCCCAAACCCCGTTACTTCGGGTTTTGTGGGCCGTAATGGAGTAACAAACGCCAATACCAGTACAAACATCGAACAAAAAACCCCAAATTCCCCATAGCAAAAAGCCCTGTACGTCAGTACAGGGCTTTCCACTTATTTGATGCCTGGCAGTTCCCTACTCTCGCATGGGGAGACCCCACACTACCATCGGCGCTACGGCGTTTCACTTCTGAGTTCGGCATGGGGTCAGGTGGGACCACCGCGCTACTGCCGCCAGGCAAATTCTGTTTCATCCATACCGCATCATGTCATGATTTCTCACACACTCCGCCATACGAACCAATCTCGGAACATTCAGCTGAAAATCTACTTCAAGTCTCTAAAAACACCTTTGGTGTTGTAAGGTTAAGCCTCTCGGGTCATTAGTACTGGTTAGCTCAATGCATCGCTGCACTTACACACCCAGCCTATCAACGTCTTAGTCTTAAACGTCCCTTCAGGTGGCTTAAAGCCACAGGGAAGACTCATCTCGAGGCAAGTTTCGCGCTTAGATGCTTTCAGCGCTTATCTTTTCCGCATTTAGCTACCGGGCAATGCCATTGGCATGACAACCCGAACACCAGTGATGCGTCCACTCCGGTCCTCTCGTACTAGGAGCAGCCCCTCTCAATCTTCCAACGCCCACGGCAGATAGGGACCGAACTGTCTCACGACGTTCTAAACCCAGCTCGCGTACCACTTTAAATGGCGAACAGCCATACCCTTGGGACCTACTTCAGCCCCAGGATGTGATGAGCCGACATCGAGGTGCCAAACACCGCCGTCGATATGAACTCTTGGGCGGTATCAGCCTGTTATCCCCGGAGTACCTTTTATCCGTTGAGCGATGGCCCTTCCATTCAGAACCACCGGATCACTATGACCTACTTTCGTACCTGCTCGAGCCGTCACTCTCGCAGTCAAGCTAGCTTATGCCATTGCACTAACCTCACGATGTCCGACCGTGATTAGCTAACCTTCGTGCTCCTCCGTTACTCTTTAGGAGGAGACCGCCCCAGTCAAACTACCCACCAGACACTGTCCTCACCCCGGATCACGGGGCCGAGTTAGAACATCAAACATTAAAGGGTGGTATTTCAAGGTTGGCTCCACGCAGACTGGCGTCCACGCTTCAAAGCCTCCCACCTATCCTACACATCAAGGCTCAATGTTCAGTGTCAAGCTATAGTAAAGGTTCACGGGGTCTTTCCGTCTTGCCGCGGGTACACTGCATCTTCACAGCGAGTTCAATTTCACTGAGTCTCGGGTGGAGACAGCCTGGCCATCATTACGCCATTCGTGCAGGTCGGAACTTACCCGACAAGGAATTTCGCTACCTTAGGACCGTTATAGTTACGGCCGCCGTTTACCGGGGCTTCGATCAAGAGCTTCTCCTTGCGGATAACCCCATCAATTAACCTTCCGGCACCGGGCAGGCGTCACACCGTATACGTCCACTTTCGTGTTTGCACAGTGCTGTGTTTTTATTAAACAGTTGCAGCCAGCTGGTATCTTCGACTGGCTTCAGCTCCGGGAGCAAGTCCCTTCACCTACGCGCCAGCGTGCCTTCTCCCGAAGTTACGGCACCATTTTGCCTAGTTCCTTCACCCGAGTTCTCTCAAGCGCCTGAGTATTCTCTACCTGACCACCTGTGTCGGTTTGGGGTACGATTTCGTGTTACCTGGAGCTTAGAGGCTTTTCCTGGAAGCTTGGCATCAACTACTTCACCACCGTAGTGGCTCGTTATCACGCCTCAGGGTTAATATGCGACCGGATTTACCAAATCACACCCCCTACACGCTTGAACCGGGACAACCGTCGCCCGGCTAGCCTAGCCTTCTCCGTCCCCCCTTCGCAGTAACACCAAGTGCTGGAATATTAACCAGCTTCCCATCGACTACGCTTTTCAGCCTCGCCTTAGGGGTCGACTCACCCTGCCCCGATTAACGTTGGACAGGAACCCTTGGTCTTCCGGCGTGCGGGTTTTTCACCCGCATTATCGTTACTTATGTCAGCATTCGCACTTCTGATACCTCCAGCAAACCTCACAGTTCACCTTCGACGGCTTACAGAACGCTCCCCTACCCAACAACGCATAAGCGTCGCTGCCGCAGCTTCGGTGCATGGTTTAGCCCCGTTACATCTTCCGCGCAGGCCGACTCGACCAGTGAGCTATTACGCTTTCTTTAAATGATGGCTGCTTCTAAGCCAACATCCTGGCTGTCTATGCCTTCCCACATCGTTTCCCACTTAACCATGACTTTGGGACCTTAGCTGGCGGTCTGGGTTGTTTCCCTCTTCACGACGGACGTTAGCACCCGCCGTGTGTCTCCCGTGATAACATTCTTCGGTATTCGTAGTTTGCATCGAGTTGGTAAGCCGGGATGGCCCCCTAGTCGAAACAGTGCTCTACCCCCGAAGATGAGTTCACGAGGCGCTACCTAAATAGCTTTCGGGGAGAACCAGCTATCTCCCGGTTTGATTGGCCTTTCACCCCCAGCCACAAGTCATCCGCTAATTTTTCAACATTAGTCGGTTCGGTCCTCCAGTTAGTGTTACCCAACCTTCAACCTGCCCATGGCTAGATCACCGGGTTTCGGGTCTATACCTTGCAACTTGACGCCCAGTTAAGACTCGGTTTCCCTACGGCTCCCCTATACGGTTAACCTTGCTACAAAATATAAGTCGCTGACCCATTATACAAAAGGTACGCAGTCACCCAACAAAGTAGGCTCCCACTGCTTGTACGTACACGGTTTCAGGTTCTATTTCACTCCCCTCGCCGGGGTTCTTTTCGCCTTTCCCTCACGGTACTGGTTCACTATCGGTCAGTCAGGAGTATTTAGCCTTGGAGGATGGTCCCCCCATATTCAGACAGGATGTCACGTGTCCCGCCCTACTCATCGAACTCACAACATATGCATTTTTGTGTACGGGACTATCACCCTATACTGTGCGACTTTCCAGACGCTTCCACTAACACATACGCTGATTCTGGTTCTGGGCTCTTCCCCGTTCGCTCGCCGCTACTGGGGGAATCTCGGTTGATTTCTTTTCCTCGGGGTACTTAGATGTTTCAGTTCCCCCGGTTCGCCTCATTACACTATGTATTCATGTAATGATAATGTGTCGAAACACACTGGGTTTCCCCATTCGGGTATCGTCGGTTGTAACGGTTCATATCACCTTACCGACGCTTTTCGCAGATTAGCACGCCCTTCATCGCCTCTGACTGCCTAGGCATCCACCGTGTACGCTTAGTCGCTTAACCTCACAACCCGAAGGTGTTTCCACCGTCGCGCTGCGATTATTTGAGAGACTCTGTTACAGACTAATCCACCACTCAGTACTTCTACGGAGAGTGATGTTCAGCTGTAAACTTTCAATTTTCAGCTTGTTCCAGATTGTTAAAGAGCAATATCTTAAACACGACTTGTTAAAGTCATCTTTAAGATATTCATTTGATAATGTCTTTCACACATTATCGGAGTGGCGTCCCCAAGGGGATTCGAACCCCTGTTACAGCCGTGAAAGGGCAGTGTCCTAGGCCTCTAGACGATGGGGACACGAAAATTCCGTACCAGACCACACAGTGGTTTGGCACTTTTCGCATCAGCGTAAGGTTACCCTTACTGCATCAACAGGTGCTCTTGCTCATTAATTTCATCAGACAATCTGTGTGGACACTGCACAATGCGTATCTTGAGGTAAGGAGGTGATCCAACCGCAGGTTCCCCTACGGTTACCTTGTTACGACTTCACCCCAGTCATGAATCACAAAGTGGTAAGCGCCCTCCCGAAGGTTAAGCTACCTACTTCTTTTGCAACCCACTCCCATGGTGTGACGGGCGGTGTGTACAAGGCCCGGGAACGTATTCACCGTAGCATTCTGATCTACGATTACTAGCGATTCCGACTTCATGGAGTCGAGTTGCAGACTCCAATCCGGACTACGACATACTTTATGAGGTCCGCTTGCTCTCGCGAGTTCGCTTCTCTTTGTATATGCCATTGTAGCACGTGTGTAGCCCTACTCGTAAGGGCCATGATGACTTGACGTCATCCCCACCTTCCTCCGGTTTATCACCGGCAGTCTCCTTTGAGTTCCCACCATTACGTGCTGGCAACAAAGGATAAGGGTTGCGCTCGTTGCGGGACTTAACCCAACATTTCACAACACGAGCTGACGACAGCCATGCAGCACCTGTCTCAGAGTTCCCGAAGGCACTAAGCTATCTCTAGCGAATTCTCTGGATGTCAAGAGTAGGTAAGGTTCTTCGCGTTGCATCGAATTAAACCACATGCTCCACCGCTTGTGCGGGCCCCCGTCAATTCATTTGAGTTTTAACCTTGCGGCCGTACTCCCCAGGCGGTCGACTTAACGCGTTAGCTCCGGAAGCCACGCCTCAAGGGCACAACCTCCAAGTCGACATCGTTTACAGCGTGGACTACCAGGGTATCTAATCCTGTTTGCTCCCCACGCTTTCGCACCTGAGCGTCAGTCTTTGTCCAGGGGGCCGCCTTCGCCACCGGTATTCCTCCAGATCTCTACGCATTTCACCGCTACACCTGGAATTCTACCCCCCTCTACAAGACTCTAGCTTGCCAGTTTCAAATGCAGTTCCCAAGTTAAGCTCGGGGATTTCACATCTGACTTAACAAACCGCCTGCGTGCGCTTTACGCCCAGTAATTCCGATTAACGCTTGCACCCTCCGTATTACCGCGGCTGCTGGCACGGAGTTAGCCGGTGCTTCTTCTGCGAGTAACGTCAATGTACAGTGCTATTAACACTGAACCCTTCCTCCTCGCTGAAAGTGCTTTACAACCCTAAGGCCTTCTTCACACACGCGGCATGGCTGCATCAGGCTTGCGCCCATTGTGCAATATTCCCCACTGCTGCCTCCCGTAGGAGTCTGGACCGTGTCTCAGTTCCAGTGTGGCTGGTCATCCTCTCAGACCAGCTAGGGATCGTCGCCTAGGTGAGCCATTACCTCACCTACTAGCTAATCCCATCTGGGCACATCCGATGGCGTGAGGCCCGAAGGTCCCCCACTTTGCTCTTGCGAGGTCATGCGGTATTAGCTACCGTTTCCAGTAGTTATCCCCCTCCATCAGGCAGTTTCCCAGACATTACTCACCCGTCCGCCGCTCGCCGGCAAAGTAGCAAGCTACTTCCCGCTGCCGCTCGACTTGCATGTGTTAGGCCTGCCGCCAGCGTTCAATCTGAGCCATGATCAAACTCTTCAATTAAAAGTTCGATTTGCTTAAACAAGTTAAGCGGTGCTCAGAGATTACTTCGTAATAATTCAACTAAATGAATTACTGCTTGGTCACTCTAAGACTTGACATTGCTGTCAATAAATATTTTGCCACCGAAGTGGCTGATATCGTCTTGTGAGTGCCCACACAGATTGTCTGATAAATTGTTAAAGAGCGTACGTTGCGAGACTTAACTCAGCAACGTGGGAGGCAGATAATACTCTTTCTCCCTGAAGAGTCAACCATTTTCTTTTACAAGATGCGGTGTTTTCACCGGGTTGAATCTTCCTGACTGGGCGACTTGGTTCTCGTTAGAGGAGTCGTTGTTCCCGGTCAGTGGAGGCGCATTATAGGGAGTTCTCAGAAGGCCGCAACCCCTAATTTCAAAAAACTTTCTGAATGCTTTCTTTTTGGTCTATACGTCTATAAAGCCCGCATTAATGCGATTTTTTATACGATATCTGCCCAAAATCTTCAGCGAATTTAGCCACCTGCTGCCAGTCGGTGTATTCCACTTCTTTTCGCGTATCGGTTTCGCCGCCTGTCATACGCATAATAAGTTGGATCATTACTTTATCGAACCAGCGATATCGTGGATAACGCAGCGCACCGGCGAATACTGCGCATATTGCAGGTTTCCACGGCGTGGCCAGCAGGAACTTACGCACATACGCATTAGTTTGCGGAGTCCGCTTCTCTGCTTTACGCGCCGTCAGATTCACACCGAAAAATGCCGAAGGCATCTGGTTCAGCGTCTGCACGTGTTTCTCAACGAATTTATCCAGCACCGGATTGAAATGACCATAACGTATAGAAGCACCGATCATCACCTGGTCATAGTTTTTCAAATCGACGTGTTCGGCATGAACGAGATCGATGACATCGCAACTGCACTTCTCTTTCAGCTCACTTGCTATATAAGAAGCAATCGCGTGTGTCTGTCCGTCACGACTTGAATAGAGTATCAACGCTTTCATTCTTGTTTCCCTTTCTTAAAACTCATTCGCGCCAGAACGTCGGCGTGAACAGTACCAATAATGTGAACACTTCGAGACGACCAAACAACATGGTGACGATAAGGATCCATTTCGCCACTGAATTCATAGATGCAAAGTTATCGGCCACAACGCCTAATCCCGGCCCCAGGTTATTCAGCGTAGCCGTGACCGCAGCAAAAGCAGAGAAGTTATCTACGCCGGTCGCCACGATCGCCAGCATGCTGATAATGAAAACCAGTGCGTAAGCGGAGAAAAATCCCCACACAGCTTCGATAATACGTTCTGGCAGTGCGCGATTACCGAGTTTGATGGTGTAAACCGCGTTCGGGTGAACCAGCCTTTTCAGCTCGCGTGTTCCCTGTAAATAAAGCAACAGGATGCGGATCACTTTCAGACCGCCGCCGGTGGAACCCGCACAGCCGCCGATAAACGCAGAGCACAATAATAAAAGAGGCAGGAACAACGGCCATTTGGAAATACTGTCGGTGGTATATCCTGCCGTAGTGGCCATTGAGACTACCTGGAAGAATGCCTGATTGAGCGTTTCCAGCGGCGAGCCGTAGGTATTATGGATCCACAGAATCACCGTGCAGATGACGACCAGCGTGAACTGCACGCCGATAAACATGCGAAATTCCGGATCACGCCAGTACACCTTGAGGTTGCGCCCGCTCAGCACTGCGAAGTGCAGGCCGTAGTTACAACCGGAAATCAACAGGAATACCGCCACAATGCTATTAATAGTGCCGCTATGGAAATAACCGATGCTGGCGTCGTGCGTCGAGAAACCGCCAATCGCAATCGTCGAGAAACTGTGCCCAATCGCATCAAAGACCGACATCCCCGCGCCCCATAAAGACAAAGCACAGGCAATTGTCAGCAGAACATAGATAAGCCACAGCGTTTTAGCCGTCTCAGCAATACGCGGGCGCATCTTGTTATCTTTCAGCGGCCCCGGCATTTCTGCGCGATATAACTGCATCCCCCCGACGCCCAATATCGGCAGAATTGCCACCGCGAGCACAATGATCCCCATCCCGCCAAACCATTGCAGCATCTGCCGGTAGAAGAGAATCGCCTTCGGCAGGGAGTCCAGCCCGACAAGCGTGGTGGCGCCTGTTGTAGTCAGACCGGAGAAGGATTCGAAGAACGCATCGGTCAGGGAAAGGTTCGGCCGCTCAGAGAACAGGAATGGCAATGCCCCGACGCTGCCCAGCACCGTCCAGAACAGCACCACGATCAGGAAACCTTCGCGCGGCTTGAGCTCACTCTTTTGTTTCCGGTTGGGAAGCCAGAGGAATAGCCCAATCGCCAGGGCGACAAAGAATGTCTGACTGAATGCACGCCCCGCACCATCACGGTAAATTAAAGCGACCAGTCCGGGAATGATCATCGTTCCCGAGAAAAGGATGACAAGCACCCCCACGATGCGTGTTATGGCACGAAAATGCATGCTGGTGCGTTCCTCAGCGAATTAACCATAGAAAATTTAAGAAACCGGACGCAGGATAAGCGTGCCACGGCTGATATCGAATAAGTGACTGACGGTTGCCGGCGCATCCGCGGCGGGTAGCGCCAGAACGAGATCTACCGCAGCGCCAAACTCACTGCGTAAAATATGTCCACCGACTTGCGAAAGCAGGGTTTCCACCAGCTGTAACTGGCTGTAATCACACTGCACCGCGAACTCCGCCAGCGGAACTTTTTGCTGCACGACAAGTTGCTTTAATGCCTGCTGAACACCGCCGCCATAGGCTTTCACCAGCCCGCCGGTTCCCAGCATAATGCCACCGTAATAACGTACGACGACGGCGGTAATTTCTCCGATCCCGCTTCCCATCAGCTGACTGAGGATCGGTTTACCTGCTGTGCCCGCAGGTTCCCCGTCATCAGAAAATCCCAGTTGCTGAGAATCATCAGGCGCACCCGCCACAAACGCCCAGCAGTGATGACGCGCTGCGGGGTGCTGGTTTCTGATCTCCTGGATAAAAGCTTTTGCCGCTTCAACTCCCTCAGTTCTCGCCAGCAGGGTGATGAAACGGCTCTTCTTTATTTCTTCGCTGAAACTGACAGGTTCAGCGGGGACGGAATAAGGCTGCATCAGGCCAGCTTCAGATCACGTGTCATGTTCTCGATACGATTATCGTGGATGACAATGTTGTCTTCGATACGAATGCCGCCAAACGGCTTCATTGCGTCGATGCGATCCCAGGCAAAGTGCTTGCTGAACTGCCCTTCCCGCCACGGTAACAGCAACGAATCAATGAAATACAAACCTGGCTCGATAGTCAGCACCATTCCCGGCTCAAGAACACGGGTACAACGCAGATACGGATATTGCGAAGGCGCCGCCAGATGCGTACCGGTGTCGTCCTGCATGAAACCGGCCACATCGTGTACCTGTAATCCCAGCGGATGTCCCAGACCATGCGGCAGGAAAGGCCCGGTCAGATTCTGTTCCACCATAGCGTCTTCACTGATATCAACCACCAGCTTGTGCGCTTTCAATAATTTGGCGATACGGTGATGCATCTGAACATGATAGTCGGTATAGCGCACACCAGCCTTAATCGTATCGATCAGCGCCAGCTCTTCCGTGTTCAGATCTTTGATCAGCGCAGCGAAATCACTGTCCGGTTTTGCGGCATAGGTCCGCGTCAGGTCAGCGGCATAACCGTTATATTCCGCGCCCGCATCCAGCAGGAAGCTGCGCATTTCGGCAGGTGGCTGGTTATCGAGCGTGGTGTAGTGCAGCACGGAAGCGTGTTCATTGAGCGCGACGATGTTGCTGTAAGGCACATCGGTATCACGGTGACCGGTCGCAGTCAGATACGCCAGGTTGATATCGAACTCGCTCATGCCAGAAAGGAACGCTTCTTTCGCCGCACGATGGCCACTCACCGCCACTTTCTGCGCTTCACGCATACAGGCCAGTTCGTAATCTGTTTTGTAGGCGCGTTGATAATGCAGGTAATCCAGCACCGCTTTCGGGTTCACATTCGCAGCAGGGATACCCATGCTGATCGCGCGATCCTGACTGTAGCCGATATAACCGACACGCTTGAGATCAACCGGCAACTGGCCTTTGATGTCATCGGCATTAGCCAGCGGCGTCAGGGAAATTTCTTTGGTCCAGAAGGACTCCGGCAGCGGTTCATGGCTGTGCCAGTAGTCCACCGGCGAATAGAACCACAGCTTCGGCGCATTCACGCCATCCACCCATAACCAGCAATTAGGCACCTGCGTGACCGGCACCCAGGCTTTGAACTGCGGGTTTACTTTGAACGGATAACTATGATCATCAAGGAAGGTCGTCAGCAATTCACCAGAGTGAATCAGTAACGCATCAAGCTGAGAACGTTGCAGAATTTCACGGGCACGCGTCTGCAGCGTGGCGATATGTTCTTTATAAAGCGTAGTAAGCGATTCCATCCAACTGTCCTTTTTCACCTGAAAGACGATGCAGCATCTTACCACAGCCTCACCGTGACCATAGTCCCGGAAGGTTTGTGATCTTGCCTGCAAATAAAACACATCTCATTTGCAAATTATTAACATAAAAACCACACTCCAAAGCATCTGGTCATACCAGATCATCCCAGATGATTCAGGAGAGACACATGCTCTACCAAGGCGAAACATTACACCTGCACTGGCTCGACGGCGGTATCGCGGAGCTGGTGTTTGATGCTCCAGGCTCGGTTAACAAGCTCGACACCCAAACTGTCGCCAGCCTGGGCGAAGCCATTGCGATACTTGAAAAACAGTCTGACCTGAAAGGTTTGCTGCTCAGTTCAGCCAAACCGGCGTTTATCGTCGGCGCGGATATCACTGAATTTTTATCACTGTTTAATGCGCCAGCCGAAAAACTGCACGAGTGGCTGGATTTCGCTAACAGCATTTTTAACCGGCTGGAAGACCTGCCGGTGCCGACCCTTTCTGCCATCAGTGGTTATGCGCTGGGCGGCGGTTGCGAATGCGTGCTGGCGACGGATTTTCGTATCAGCACCGCCGATGCGCGTATCGGTCTGCCGGAAACCAGCTTAGGCATCATGCCGGGCTTTGGTGGCTCCGTGCGTTTGCCACGCCTGATTGGTACTGACAGTGCGCTGGAAATTATCGCCGCCGGTAAAAACATCAGCGGGAAAGAGGCTCTGAAAGTCGGGCTGGTTGATGCAGTGGTTGAAGCGGATAAACTGCGCGACGCCGGTATCACCATGCTGAAAAATGCCATCGACGGCAAACTGGAATGGCACAGCCGTCGTGACCCGAAACGTCTGCCACTGAAACTCAGCCAGATTGAAGCGACGATGAGTTTCAGCGTGGCCAAAAGTATGGTCATGCAAAATGCCGGCAAACATTATCCGGCACCAATGACCGCAGTAAAAACGATTGAAGCCGCAGCCCGTCTGGGTCGTGACGAAGCTTTGCAGCTGGAAACCGCCAGCTTTGTGCCACTTGCACAATCGAAAGAAGCCCGTGCGCTGGTCAGCATTTTCCTTAACGATCAGTTCGTGAAAGGCAAAGCTAAAAAACTGGCGCAAGACAGCGAAAAACCGAAGCAGGCTACAGTTTTGGGCGCAGGCATTATGGGCGGCGGGATCGCTTATCAGTCCGCGCTGAAAGGCGTACCGGTAGTGATGAAAGACATCAGCGACCAGTCCCTGACGCTCGGCATGAACGAAGCGGCCAAATTGCTGAACAAGCAGCTTGAGCGCGGCAAACTCGACGGTCTGAAAATGGCCAAAGTACTGTCGACCATTCATCCAACACTGGATTACAGCGGCATCGAACGTGCTTCCGTCGTCGTTGAAGCTGTAGTTGAAAATCCTAAAGTCAAAGCCGCAGTTCTTGCGGAAGCGGAATCCTTACTCAGCGCCGATACCATTCTGGCCTCGAATACCTCAACCATTCCTATCGATCAGCTGGCTTCTTCGCTGAAACGTCCGGAAAACTTCTGCGGTATGCACTTCTTTAACCCGGTTCACCGTATGCCGCTGGTTGAAATCGTGCGTGGCGAGAAAACTTCAGACAAAACCATTTCGCGTATCGTTTCTTACGCACTGGCGATGGGCAAAACGCCGATCGTGGTGAACGACTGCCCGGGCTTCTTTGTTAACCGCGTGCTGTTCCCGTATTTCTCCGGCTTCAGTTTGCTGCTGCGAGATGGCGCTGATTTCCGCCAGATCGACAAAGTAATGGAAAAACAGTTCGGCTGGCCAATGGGCCCGGCCTATCTGCTGGACGTGGTCGGCATCGACACCGCTCACCACGCGCAGGCCGTCATGGCCGCCGGTTTCCCGCAACGCATGGCCCGCGATTATCGTGATGCGGTTGATGTCCTGTTCGACAACCGGCGCTTCGGTCAGAAAAACCAGCTCGGCTTCTACCGCTACAGCGAAGACAGCAAAGGCAAACCGCGCAAGGAAGTCGATGAACAGGCGATCAACCTGCTGGCCGATAACCTGAAACCGGCTCACGCTGACTTCTCACCGCAGGACATCATCGCCCGCATGATGATCCCGATGATTAACGAAGTGGTGCGTTGCTTTGAAGAAGGCATTATTGCCAGCCCTGCTGAAGCCGATATGGCGCTGGTGTACGGCATCGGATTCCCGCCGTTCCACGGCGGGCCGTTCCGTTATCTTGATACCCTCGGCACCGCCGAATATCTGAAAATGACCGAACAGTACGCACATCTGGGGCCGATGTATCAGGCACCGGCAGGGTTACGCGCCAAAGCGCAAACCAATGAAAGTTACTATCCGGTTGCCGCTCCGCTGGAAAATCTCAGCACCGGCAATCAGGCATAAGGACCGAAATCATGGAAAACGTAGTCATTGTTGATGCAGTCCGCACGCCGATGGGTCGTTCGAAAGGCGGCGCATTCCGCCATGTCAGGGCTGAAGATCTCTCCGCACATCTGATGCGCGCCGTGCTGGCCCGCAACCCGGCGCTGAACGCCAAAGATATTGATGATATTTACTGGGGCTGCGTCCAGCAGACGCTGGAACAAGGCTTTAATATTGCCCGTAACGCCTCGCTGCTGGCGGAAATTCCGCACAGCGTGCCGGCGACTACGGTCAACCGCCTGTGCGGATCGTCCATGCAGGCTCTGCACGACGCGGCCCGCGCCATTATGGTCGGCGATGCACAAGTCAGCCTGATTGGCGGTGTGGAACACATGGGCCATGTGCCGATGAATCACGGCGTCGATTTTCATCCTGGCCTGAGCAAAACTGTCGCTAAAGCGGCGGGGATGATGGGACTGACCGCGGAAATGCTGGCGAAAATGCACCAGATCAGCCGTGAAATGCAGGATGAATTTGCCGCACGCTCCCATCAGCGCGCGCATGCCGCCACGGTTGCCGGGCATTTTGCCAATGAAGTTGTCCCGACCGAAGGCCATAACGCCGAAGGTGTGCTGACCCGTTATGATTTCGACGAAGTGATCCGCCCGGAAACGACGGTCGCCACACTGGCGGCACTGCGTCCGGCGTTCGATCCGGTGAACGGCACCGTCACGGCGGGCACGTCTTCTGCCCTGTCCGACGGTGCGTCAGCGATGCTGCTGATGAGCGAATCCCATGCCAAATCTTTAGGTCTGACAGCCCGCGCCCGCATCCGTGCGATGGCGGTGGTCGGCTGCGATCCGTCGATTATGGGCTACGGTCCGGTACCGGCAACGCGTCTGGCATTGAAACGCGCCGGACTGAGCGTGCAGGACATCGGCCTGTTCGAGCTGAACGAAGCTTTTGCAGCACAAGCCTTACCGTGCGTGAAAGATTTGGGACTGCTGGAAACCATGGAAGATCGCGTCAACCTGAACGGCGGCGCCATTGCGCTCGGTCATCCGCTGGGTTGTTCCGGTTCACGCATTTCCACCACGCTGCTGAACCTGATGGAGCGCCGTGACGTACAGTTTGGCGTGGCGACCATGTGCATCGGTTTAGGTCAGGGTATCGCGACCGTTTTCGAACGCGTCTGATTTTCCCTTTCTGCAAAACAAAAAAAGCGGGCATTCAGCCCGCTTTCATCAATGTGTCTTATCCGTTTTAGTTGCCGTTTTCCCGCCTGTCAGGGGCGGGCTTTTTCATCTTTCTCTCCGATCCTTAAATACAAATCAGATGAAAGAGAAGGCATCCCCAAACAGACGATCTTCCTGCGCACCGCGTTCCGCGACAAAACGCTCACGGGCGATTTTAGCCATCTCAAAACGACCGGCGATATAAATATCGTGCTCAGACAGTGAAGAGAAATCCTGTAAAACCGCGCTCAGCACGGTACCGCTTCTGCCCTGCCAGCCCTCTTCCGGCTGTTCAACTACCGGGATCACTTTCAGGTTCGGATGATTAATGCTCATCGCTTCCAGCTCACCAAGATCGTACAGATGCTTCAGTTCACGCCCGCCCCAGTAAATGGAGATATCGCGGTGCGGTTGCTGCTCGAGTGCGGTGATAAGAATCGAACGGACGTAGGAGAAGCCGGTACCACCGGCAATCAGCACCAGAGGACGCTCGCCGTCTTCACGCAGCCAGGCATCGCCATGCGGAATATCGACGGTGATCGCCTGCTCTTTCAGAATGCGATCCATAACCGCCATCGCGTACAGATTCAGTTCCGACGCGCCGATGTGCAGCTCAATCACATTGTGTTGCGCAGGCGTGGAGGCCAGTGAGAACGGGCGCTTATCGCGCTCATCCATTACCACCATCAGATACTGACCCGCGCGGAACGAGAAAGGCGCTTCCGGAACCAGGCGGACGCGATACACCGTATCCGTTATCGCCTCAACCGAGGTCACTTTACAGCTCAATGTTGTCATGCGTTCCCTCTGTGGGTCATCAAAGCAAAGCGTAGGACAAAGATTCGATTATTTTTTCGCATCGTCTTTATCATTAAGAATAGCGAGTTCATCCCAAATAGCGTCGATACGCGCGGTGACTTCCGGATCTTTCACAATCGGACGTCCCCACTCACGCTGCGTTTCACCCGGCCATTTGTTGGTCGCATCCATCCCCATTTTTGAGCCAAGCCCCGAAACCGGAGAGGCAAAATCGAGATAATCAATCGGCGTGTTTTCTACCAGAACCGTATCCCGTGCAGGATCCATACGGGTAGTAATCGCCCAAATCACGTCGTTCCAGTCGCGGGCATTCACATCGTCGTCACACACAATCACGAACTTGGTGTACATGAACTGACGCAGGAATGACCAGACGCCCATCATCACGCGTTTCGCATGACCGGCGTATTGCTTCTTCATGGTAACGACAGCCAGACGGTAGGAGCAACCCTCAGGCGGCAGATAGAAGTCCACAATTTCCGGAAACTGCTTTTTCAGGATTGGCACAAACACTTCATTCAACGCCACACCCAGAACCGCAGGTTCATCCGGCGGACGGCCGGTGTAGGTCGAATGATAGATAGCGTCTTTCCGCTGCGTCATGTGCGTAATGGTGAATACCGGGAAACTGTCTACTTCATTATAGTAGCCGGTATGGTCACCATAAGGGCCTTCCGGGGCCATTTCGCCCGGTTCAATATACCCTTCGAGCACAATCTCAGCGCTGGCCGGCACTTCCAGATCGTTAGAAATACACTTCACGACTTCGGTTTTATTGCCGCGCAACAAACCCGCGAAGGCATATTCAGACAGCGTATCGGGAACCGGTGTCACGGCACCAAGGATCGTTGCCGGATCGGCACCCAGCGCCACCGAAACAGGAAAACGCTGCCCCGGGTTTTGCTGGCACCATTCCTGGAAATCCAGCGCGCCGCCGCGATGGGATAACCAGCGCATAATCACTTTGTTTTTGCCCAGCACCTGCTGGCGGTAAATGCCCAGATTCTGGCGAGGTTTATTCGGACCGCGGGTGACGGTCAGACCCCAGGTGATCAGCGGTGCGGCGTCTTCCGGCCAGCACTGCATCACAGGGATCTTAGTGATATCAACGGCATCGCCTTCCCAAATCTGTTCCTGACAAGGTGCAGAATGCAGCACTTTGGTCGGCATATTCAGCACTTGTTTAAACTTCGGCGCTTTGTCGAATAAATCACGAAAACCGCGCGGCGGCTCAGGTTCCTTCAGAAACGCCAGCAATTCACCGACTTCACGCAACGCACTGACATCTTCTTTACCCATGCCCATCGCCACACGCTGCGGTGTGCCGAATAAATTGCACAGGACCGGCATGTCATAGCCCTTTGGATTTTCGAACAACAGAGCCGGGCCGCCGGCACGCAAGGTGCGATCGGCAATCTCGGTCATTTCCAGATAAGGGTCGACAGACTGGCTAATGCGTTTCAGCTGGCCTCTCTTTTCGAGTAACGAGAGGAAGTCACGTAAATCACGGTATTTCATGCTAATTCTGAGTCGCCGGGTTGAAGGAGGGCATTATAGAGCCTCTCCGGGGTTGTTGCTGCTTTTTTGTTATCAGCAGGTTTCTTTTTAGTAAGACTCTTACCCTAAGTAAACGCCGATTACGAAAAAGCAGTATAACCGTCAGTCCCGATATTTCTGGTCTGACGGTGCGGATTAGATCTGTGCAAAAATTACTGGCAGTTAAAAGGTACCAGAGGTTGGATCGCCTGAGTATCCTGATATTCCTGCGTTTCCTGCCCATGACGGAACACTTTGAAACCCTGCTCTTTGGCACTGAAGTAACTCAGATCGTTACCGGACACCTGCAGCAAACTGCCTTCACGCAACGCAATCACCGATTCAGACGGATTAACCGCACAGAACTCGGCGATACGCTCATCACGTGTTTCACCCATGTGACCGCTTAAATGCGCATCAATATAATGCGGATTGATTTGCACCGGGAACAGGTTCAGCGCAGGCAGAACGATTGAATTGCGCACCGGCATATCATTGGTGGTACGAATGCTTGGCGTCGCAACATTACAACCCGCGCTCCAGCCGACATACGGCACATTGCGCTCACGCACCGCGCGCTGAATTGGCACGATCAGGCTGTTTTCATGCAGCATCTGATTGAGCATCCAGGTATTCCCGCCACTGATAAGAATACACTCTGCGCTGGCAATCGCCTCAGCCGGGCTTGCTGCGTGATGAATACTGCTGACCTGAATACCCAGCGCATCTGAAAGTTCTTTCGCACGCGCGTCATAATCACTGCGGATCAGGGCGTAAGGGATCAGGACAGCAGAAGTAATTTTGCGGGCCTGTAACATGGCCTGGATGCGCGCTTTCGCGTAGCCCAGTAACTCAGATTCGCCTGAAAGCTTACCGTTACTCAGTAAGAACAACTCCATGAGACTTCTCCTGATAAAATAAGACTAATAGAGGGGATAAGAAGGTGCATTCCTTCGATAATAAAAGATAACGGGTCGACAATCAGCAAACGTATGCAAAGACTTGCACTGTCTGTATCTCGTGAGCGGCTTTTGGTATGCTGCCCCGCTCGACGCTTTAATGTGGGAACCTATGGAATCCTGGTATTTACTCTATTGCAAACGTGGTCAGCTTCTGCGCGCCAAGGAACATCTTGAACGCCAGCAGGTAAACTGCCTGACACCAATGATCACACTGGAAAAGCTGGTGCGTGGACGCCGTACGGCGGTCAGCGAGCCCCTGTTTCCAAATTACATGTTCATTGAGTTTGACCCTGAGCGGATCCATACCACGACGATCAACGCAACGCGTGGCGTCAGTCACTTCATCCGCTTTGGCGCAAAGCTGGCAACTGTCCAGCCGGACGTGATCAAACAACTGATGGAGCCGCCGACGATTGAAGTTCGCGATCCTGATACACCGTATGAAGGCGATCCGGTTGTCATCACTGACGGCATTTTCGCCGGAATCGAAGCCATTTATACCGAGCCGGATGGCGAAGCCCGTTCGTTGCTGATGCTCAACCTGATCAATCAGCCGGTTCGCCAGAGCATTGAAAATACCCACTTCCAGAAACTCTGACCGGTATTTTCGACACATCAGAACTCAAAAGGCACCTTCTGCGGTGCCTTTTTCATGGATTCAGCGACGCTCCGGTAACGCAAATAGCTTACGCGCATTATCATCCGTGATATCAGCCAGCCATTGCGGGTCTTCACCCCGCCATAGTGCCACCTGATTCACGATATGCGGCAGGAAAGCCGGTTCGTTGCGACGGTTCTTTGGTTTGTTCTCCATATCCCGCGGCAGTAAATACGGCGCATCCGTTTCAAGCATCAGCCTTTCAGCCGGGATCAGCGGCAACATTTCACGCAGCTCCAGTCCGCGACGCTCGTCGCACACCCAGCCGGTAATTCCAATCGACAGACCAAGGGACAAATACAACTCAAGCTCCTGGCGGGTGCCGGTAAAACAATGCACAACGCCACCCGGCAAATCTGCCAGCCAGGGTTTCAGCAATGCGGCAAAACGCTCACCGGCGTCGCGACAATGCAAAAACACCGGCAACTGTAATTCTTTCGCCAGTGCCAGTTGCGCCGTAAAAGCCGCTTCCTGAAGGTCAGCTGGCGAAAAGTTGCGATTGAAATCCAGCCCGCATTCACCGATGGCGACGACGTTGGGCAATTCAGCCAGCTGACGAATGTTTGCAGCAACCTGCTCGTTCCAGTCGCTTGCCTGATGCGGATGTACACCTGCCGTCGACCAGCAGAAGTCCGGATGCTCTGCCGCCATCATCTGCGCTTCGATACTTTCCCGCGCAGAGGTACCGGTGATCAACATGCCGCTCAGCCCGGCGGTCCGGGCTCTTTCCACCACCTGCGGCCGGTCTTTGTCAAACTGGCTGCTGGTGAGGTTTATACCGATTTCAAACATGGAAAGTCCTGAAACAGAAACCGCCCAACAGGGCGGTTTTTTAGAGCAGAATAAGGATTATGCAGGCCGATCCGGATCGGTATCAGACTCTGTATCGACATCAGACCGGCGGCGTGCTCCGACGTAGAAACGGGCAAAGAACACCCCGATTTCAAACAGCAGATACATCGGAATTGCCAGCAGCGTTTGCGAGAACACATCCGGCGGCGTTAACAACATGCCCACCACAAATGCCCCAACCAGGACATACGGACGTTTCTTTTTCAGGTCTTCCGGCGTGGTCACGCCACTCCAGCAGAGCAGCACAATCGCGATAGGCACTTCGAAAGACACACCAAAGGCCATAAACAACGCCATCACGAAATCGAGATAGTTGTTAATGTCGGTAGCAATCTGTACGCCAACCGGCGCGGTTTTCGCAAAGAAAGCAAACGCCAGCGGGAACACCACGAAATACGCAAATGCCACGCCCAGATAGAATAACGCAGAGCTTGAGAACAGCAGCGGCATCATCAGACGTCGTTCATGTTTGTACAGCGCCGGCGCCACAAACGCCCAGACCTGATACAAAATGAACGGCGCGGATAAGAACACCGACACGATCATCGTCAGTTTAATTGGCGTAAAGAACGGTGATGCGACATCGGTCGCAATCATGCTCGCGCCCATCGGCATCTGCTTAATCAGCGGTGAGGCCACCAGCTGATAGATGTCATTCGCAAAATAAACCAGCGCTAAAAACACCACCAGAATGCAGATAATGGCATTCAGCAGGCGCTTGCGCAGTTCAATCAGATGACTGATCAGTGGTTGAGTATCTTCAACTGCCATGTTTAACGGTCACCTGTCGTTTGAGTTGATGAAGCCGGTTTGACGGGTGCGGCAGTTTCAGCAACAGGGGCTTCATCCACAGCAGCTTTCGTCAACGGTGCAACCTCAACAGAAGTGTCAGGCACCGGTTCCGTTGGTGTCATCAATGGCTGAGCAGCATGAGCGGATTTATTCGATGCGAGTGCAGCATCAACAGCGCTTTGAGGCGCACCTGCCGGAGCAGAAACCACTTTGTCTGCCGTTGCCGGAGAAACACCCGCGTCATGATGCGCTTCCGCTTCATCCAGAACCGGATTATGAATGGTATTGCCTTCAGCTTTGGCTTCTTCCACCGCCTTCTCCGCAGGGTTAAGCCCTGAATTGATAGACTTTTTCATGGATTCTGCCGCTTCTTTCAATTCGTCCATAGACGCTTTGATTTCAGGCGTTAAATTCTTCAGACCGGACTCTTCCGCTTTCTTCAGGCTATCCTGCAACTCCTGAAGTTTCAGCTCCTGCGATAATTCGCTTTGAACTGAAGCGGCCATTGCACGAAGCGTACGGATCCAGCCTGCTACTGTTCTCACTGCTACAGGTAAACGCTCCGGCCCGAGAACAACCAGGCCAATCACCAATACCAGCAGCAGTTCACTAAATCCAATATCGAACACGGCTTATACCTGCTCTTTGTTTTGGCTCTTGGTGTCTTCTGCTTTCGCTTCCGGCTTGATCTCAACAGACTTTGCCGTGAAATCAGCATCAGTTGGAGAAATGTCAGCGTCTTTAGTTTTTGGCTGAGTGTCGTCATCGCTCATGGCCTTTTTGAAGCCTTTGATGGACGCGCCCAGATCAGAACCCAGACCACGCAGTTTCTTCGTACCGAACAGCAGTACCACAAGAACAACGAGAATCAGGATTTTTGTAATACTAATACCACCCATTTTTTTCACCTCAATAGGAAGGAACGACATTCATTGCCGTTCGCAAACGGCATTCAATTTAAAACAATATGATTAGCTGGCGCGCTTCCATCCGATCAACCAGGAAACAGCACCGGCAGCCATCAGGCAGGCTGGATAAATCTTCACGTCGCCCAACAGCAAAAGGGTTCCGCTTAACAACAGCGTCGCACCTATTCCCAGAAGATAACGAGACTGCCCCTGACGGGAACTCTGGTTATGGATCTGCGAGGAAAGCTTCTCAATGTTGTATTGCAACAGCTTGTGCTGATGCAGACTCTGATACACCAAATCCGGCAACTCAGGCATTTTCTCGAGCCAGAACGGCGCACGCTCTTTCAGTGCGCGGATCATCGCCGGTAAACCGACCTGATCGCGTACCCAGCTTTCGAGGAACGGCTTTGCCGTGGTCCACAAATCCAGCTGAGGATAAAGCTGACGCCCGAGGCCTTCGACATACAACAGTGTTTTTTGCAGCAACACCAGCTGAGGCTGGACTTCCATATTAAAGCGCCGCGCCGTGTTAAACAGGTTTAACAATACGTTGCCAAAGGAAATCTCTGCCAGTGGTTTCTCAAAAATCGGTTCGCAGACCGTACGGATAGCAAATTCGAATTCTTCAACGTTGGTATCGCGGGGAACCCAGCCGGAATCGACATGCAGCTCAGCCACTTTGCGATAATCGCGGTTAAAGAACGCGATGAAGTTCTCCGCCAGATAGCGCTTGTCTTCCTTATTGAGCGAACCCACTATGCCGCAATCGATCCCTATGTAGCAAGGGTCTTCCGGCGTTTCGTAGCTGACGAAAATATTGCCCGGATGCATATCGGCATGGAAAAAACTGTCGCGGAAAACCTGTGTGAAGAACACCTGCACACCACGCTCTGCCAGCAATTTCATATTGGTGCCCTGTTTTTTCAGTGCCTCAATATCAGAAACCGGAATGCCGTAAATGCGCTCCATCACCATCAGTCGTTCGCTGCAGTAGTCCGGATACACTTCCGGCACATACAGCATCGGACTACCTTCAAAGTTACGACGAAGCTGAATCGCATTTGCTGCTTCACGTAACAGATTCAGTTCATCGAGCAAGGTTTTCTCATACTCGCGTACCACTTCACGCGGGCGCAAACGGCGACCATCGGGTAGCAGAATCGGCAGCCAGCTTGCAAGGCGAGACATCAGGCGGATGTCCGCCACAATGGTCGGCAAAATATCCGGGCGGATAACCTTGAGTACGACTGGCTTGCCGTTTTCCTTGAGGATTGCCGTATGAACCTGTGCAATCGAGGCAGAAGCCAGCGGAGTCTGATCGAACTCATCAAACCAGGTTTCCAGCGGACCACCAAGTGCAGCATCGATTTGCTGACGCGCTTTTGCGCCATCAAACGGCGGTACATGGTCCTGCAGCAGAGCGAGTTGATCGGCAATATGCGGAGGGAAAAGATCGCGGCGCGTGGACATCATCTGACCAAACTTGATCCAAACCGGCCCAAGTTGTTCCAGCGCCAGACGCATGCGCTCGCCCAACGGCTTATCTTTGTGACGATGAGGTAACCAGAAAAAAAGATAACGGCCCATTCGCAGCGGCAGCGTTAAGCGGATTTTAGGGATCAGTTCGTCAAGGCCGTAGATAAGAAACATGCGGATAATCAGGTATAAACGTCGCATTTCCCTAGGCGTCACGGTTTGCCCTCCAGTTTTTCGATACGTTTATCCAGCGCATCAAGTTCATGCTTCAGTGCAGTGACTTCATCGCTAAACCAGACGACTTCCAGCGGACCGGGTGCCATTTTCCACTCCTCGGTCAGCGTCTGCGCCACATAACTTTGCTGATGCTTCAGGCCTTTTTGCAAAAAATTAAAGCCGCCCTGAACCGCCTGACTTAACCCCTGTGCGGCGATATCACCGATATAGGGCGCCAGAAATTCTGCGGGCTCAAATTCCGCCATATCCAGCAACGCAGAGAACTGCTGAACCACGGAAATATCCCCGTCGACCACCAGTTCGCCACTGCGCATCATCGGTGACAGCTGCTGGCGATCCCGTAATTTTCGCAGAGATGAAATCCGGGAAGTGACGGTGCAATCGGCCGCGCCGTCCCATTGTCCGAGGACATCGATTTTTTGCTCGCTGAAAACAAAGGTCAGCGGTGAGCTCAGTTCCTGCAACTCAACACGTAAAACTTTACCTGCCAGACGCGTGCGCGCCGCCTTCATGCTGCGATCTTTGAAAAGCAGAAAATTGAGCGGCGTCTCGATAGCGGCAGTCAGCAACGGCGTTAACAACATCGGCATACTCATATCAGAATTTAAAACCCCGATGCAGTGCGACAATGCCACCCGTCAGATTGTGATACGTCACATTTTCAAAACCAGCATCGCCCATCATGCCCTTCAGGGTTTCCTGATCAGGGTGCATACGGATAGATTCGGCCAGGTAGCGGTAGCTCTCAGCATCCTGCGCAACCAGCTCGCCAATGCGCGGCAGAATGTGGAAGGAATAGGTATCGTAGGCTTTGCTCAAAGGCTTGAGGACAGGTTTGGAGAATTCCAGAACCAGTAAACGACCGCCCGGCTTAAGCACGCGGAACATTGAACGCAGCGCTTTTTCTTTTTCGGTAACGTTACGCAGACCGAAGGAAATCGTGATGCAGTCAAAATAGTTATCAGGGAAAGGCAGGGCTTCGGCGTTCGCCTGTACGTAGCTGACGTTACCGACAATGCCGAGATTGCGCAGCTTTTCGCGGCCCATTTTCAGCATGGAATCGTTGATATCGGCCAGCACAACTTCGCCTTTCTCACCCACCAGACGGGAGAATTTAGCGGTCAGGTCACCCGTACCACCAGCCAGATCCAGTACACGATGTCCCTGACGGACACCGCTGCAATCAATCGTGAAGCGCTTCCAGATACGATGAATACCGAAAGACATCAGGTCATTCATCAAATCATATTTTGCCGCAACGGAATGGAAGACTTCTGCCACCATTTCCTGTTTTTCATCTTTGGCTACTGTACGAAAACCAAAATGAGTGGTTTCCTGCGTCTGCTTTTCCATTTTATATGCCTGCTTTTTCAGTCGAACTCTTGGGGAGAAGTGTATCAGAACCCATAGGAAAGCCCCATCACCGATGGTGATTCAACATATTGCAATAATTCACACGTTGAATCTGAAATGCCGTGCTGGCCATTCCGGCAAGCGCGGCCTATTGATGCAGGTTTAGCTCGCGCGGGTTCAGTGTCTGTTCTTCTTCCGCATCAGAGGTATCTGGCAGAGATGCGGTATCTTCAGGTTCATTTTCCGCTTTAGCCCTCTCAGCCAGAGAAGGACTGATTGGCCGTTTAACTTCAACACCCAGAGCGCGGAAACTCTCAACCTGTCCGATAAGATTACCACGGCCTTGCGTGAGTTTATTCATCGCAGCGCGATAACTTCCCTGCGCTTTGTCGAGGCTCTGCCCCATCGACTCCATGTCATCCACAAACAGCCGCAGTTTGTCGTAAAGACGCGCAGCGCGATCGGCAATACGTTTGGCGTTCTGGCTCTGGTGTTCATAGCGCCACAGATTACTGATCGTGCGTAACGCCACCAGCAGAGTCGTCGGGCTGACAAGCATAATATTGTGACGGAGCGCTTCGCTGATCAATTCGGGCTCCCGGTCGATGGCCAGCAGGAAAGCAGGTTCAACAGGGATAAACATCAGCACATAATCGAGGCTGCGCAGGCCTGGAAGTTGCTGATAATCTTTGCGTCCGAGCAGGCGGATGTGCCCGCGTACTGAGGCAATGTGTTCATTGAGAGCGATTTCGCGCTCAGCGTCATCTTCACTATTGAAATAACGCTCGTAAGCGACCAGCGTCATTTTGGCGTCAATCACCACGTCTTTGTTTTGCGGTAACCGCACCACCACGTCAGGCTGCATGCGGCTGTTGCTGTCTACCTGCACGCTGACCTGCGTCTGATATTCATAGCCTTCACGTAATCCGGAAGCCTCAAGCACGCGGCTGAGCACCACTTCGCCCCAGTTGCCCTGCGTTTTGTTGTCACCTTTCAGTGCTTTGGTCAGGTTGACGGCTTCACGCGCCATCTCGACATTCAGCTGTTGCAGATTGCGGATTTCGTGGGCCAGCGTATGCCGTTCACGGGCTTCCTGCCCGAAGCTGTCCTGCACCTGACGGCGGAAACCGTCGAGTTGCTCGCGCAACGGCAGCAGTAATTTGTCGAGGCTTTGCTTATTCTGTTCGTCGGCGCGACGGCCATTTTGTTCGAAAATCCGGTTCGCCAGATTCTCAAACTGACTGCTGAGACGCTGTTCGCTGTTGATCAGCAGACGCTGCTTCTCCTCAGCCGCCATGCGGGTTTCATCCAGACGGGTGGAAACCTCACGCAATTCTGCCTCCTGCGCACTGTTAATTTCCCGCTGTGCGCGCAGTTCCTGATTCAGCTGTTCACACTCGTTTTGCCAGTGCGCCAGCAGTTGCAGCTTTTCCTGACTGGCGGCCTGCAGGCTATGCAATTTTCTCAACTCAAGTTCAGCTTCACGCAGTTGCTGCTGGCCCGATAGCCGCTCGCTTTTGTGCGTATCATTTTCCGCTTTAACCTGCTCCAGCGATTGTTCCAGCAAACGGCGCTGCGTTTCGTACTCCGTTTGCTGTTGCTGTTGTCGCAAACTGGCGACAAGCCACCCCACCAGTAAGCCAATTAACGCCGCTGCCAGAGCAGTCAGAATGCTGATATCCACACGATTTCCCTCTTGAAGTCTCTTGCGGCCAAGGTAATGTCAGGCTGTATGGATGTCCAGTCTATTTTCTGTTGCATTGAGCCTTGGCGAGACGTCTTCCAAAAGGGAATTTCTCTGTACTTGCCCCCTTGCGGCGGTCAGCCACAGGGAGCAGGATTCAAAACCAGCGGCTCAGCCACTGAATGCCAAAAGCGCCAGGCGCCAGAATGCCGAAAGCCCAGATAAGCGCCGACGTCACATTGGCAATCTGAAAATATTTTTGCGGCATACCGCAAATCCCCGCGACCAGCGGCACAACAGCACGCAGCGGGCCAAAGAAACGGCCGATAAACGCGCCCGGCATGCCCCACTTGTCAAAGAAAGCATGACCGCGCACCAGCATTTGCGGATGACGTGAGAAAGGCCAGAAGTTACCCACTCTGTCCTGAAAATGGTTGCCGACCCAATAGGAAAGCCAGTCACCAAAGAAAGCACCCGCAGCGGCGGCGGCCCAGATGGGCCAGAAAGGAATACCGGTTTCGCCAATCAGCGCGCCCAATCCCAGCAGGATAAAGGTCGCAGGAAGGAGCAGTGACAAAAAGGCCAGAGACTCACCAAAAGCCAGAAAGAAGACGATGGGCGCAGCCCACACCTGATGCGCGCGGATAAAGGTGGTGGTGTAATCGAGAAGATCATGAACAGTCAAAAATGCAGTTCCTTTTTATCAGAGATACGGAGCGGGAATTGATCAATTATTCCAGACGCATTACTAACATGACCTTAACAGATCTGCTTAACAGGACAAAAAAATGGGCCGCCAGAGGCAGCCCATCAATGTGATGTAGTTTCTTTATAATCCGATCCTTTCCCTAAATCATTCGAGTTGCAGAAAGGATGACGGGAAATTAGATAAGTCGGCGAGCCGCTTCTACAACAATCTTCACCGCATGGCTTTCGGTCTTCTTCATGGTTTCCGCATCAGGGATTTCCTGCTGCGTACGGTTCACGATCACACCGGCAACCATACCGGCGCGCAGGCCCTGGCTGGCGCACATGGTCAGCAAGGTGGCGGACTCCATTTCATAGTTCATGACGCCCATTTCCTGCCACTCTTTCATCGATTCTTTGAAGCGACGGACAACGCGGCCGGAGAAGGTGTCATAACGTTCCTGACCCGGATAGAAGGTGTCAGAAGACGCGGTCACGCCAATGTGCGTGGCAGCGCCTGCGGATTCTGCCGCAGCAACCAGCGCGGTGGTACAGGCAAAATCGGCGACCGCAGGGAATTCCATTGGGGCGAAATGCAGGCTTGCGCCATCAAGGCGAACGGCGGCGGTAGTCACCAGAACGTCACCCACATTGATGTGTGGCTGGATAGCACCAGTGGTACCGACACGCAGGAAGGTACGGATCCCCAGTTGCGCCAGTTCTTCAACCGCGATGGAAGTCGAAGGACCCCCAATACCGGTTGAACAAACAATCACAGATTTGCCATCAAGCTCAGCACGCCATGAGGTAAATTCGCGGTGGGAAGCCAGACGAACCGGGTTCTCCATCAGTTTGGCAATTTTTTCCACGCGCTCAGGGTCGCCGGGAACAATCGCCAGCGTCGCGCCGTTTAAATCTTTTTTGGCCAGGCCAAGATGGAAAACTTCAGGCTGAGACATAACAAACTCCTCTGTGTGTAAGGTCATAAATTGGCAGGAGGAACACCCGGCAACTGTACTGAACATTGTGACGTTATTTCGTGACGGTCGTCACTATGATGTAACAACAGGAATTACGCATACATTTAATTTGTGATGGTGGTCACAAATTAACAGGCGATTGACGCGATTTTAAACAGCCTGGCTCCGCTACCGGAGACAGGCTGTTTTCAGTTATGACAAATCAGGCAGGAACCGCATCTGCCGCTGCACTACGCGACCAGATACGGTGTTTCAGCATTTCTTTCAGGAACGTTTTCAGCAATGCGCCTTCGGCTTTTTCACCTTCGACAACGCCCTCTTCCGGCACATCATCCTTCAGCCCCAGCAGCGATTTGAAGCGACGCGCATCACCACTTAAACCGATCACTTTCAGGTGCTTATAGGCTTCGAGCAGGTAATGACGGGAATCGCCGTTCATCAGCAGTGCATCGATATGCCCGTGCGGAACAATCACTGCATCGACGGTAATGGAAGGCGACCCGGCAAATGTGGCATCCACCGGTAATGTCGAACCATCATCGGCGGTGACAGTCCCTAAATGACTCGCCAGTAATTTAGGATGCACACCCGCCGCCTGAAGCGCCTGCAAGGTTTCCAGTACATCGGCCGCATTCACGCCTTCACCGAGCAGAATTGCCACCTGACGCCCTTTAATCGTGCCTTTGCCACTGGCATACAAACTCAGGGTCGGATCACTTTTCAGGCCATTCACCGGCTTCGGCGCTTTTATCTTCAGGGTGTCAGCGGAAAGCGTAATACCCAGATTTTTAGCCACTTTCTGCGCCAGCGTCTGGTCAACATGCGCCAGTAAATCCACCACACGCTCGCGGATATACGGCCGCGCCACCTTCGACAATTCAAACGAGAAGGCCCCGACAATATGATCCTGCTCCGCTGTTGTCTGGCTCAGCCAGAACAAACGCGGGTGGGAATAATACTCAGCAAATGACGGACTGCGCTGACGGATTTTTTCCGCATCTATCCGCTCCGGATAGCTTTCGAAGCCGCCGCCGGACGCTGCCGGAGGTGTCTCCCTCGGCCAGTTATTGTTGATGGAATTCGGCTCATAATTCGCCGGATTGGTATCGATATCCTGCCGGTGCATGCCGTCACGCTGGAAGTTATGGTACGGACAGGTCGGGCGGTTAATCGGAATTTCATGGAAATTCGGTCCGCCAAGACGACTGATCTGCGTATCGGTATATGAGAACAGACGCCCCTGCAACAGCGGGTCATTGGTGAAATCGATGCCCGGCACTACGTGTCCCGGATGGAATGCGACCTGTTCGGTTTCCGCGAAGTAATTATCGGGGTTACGGTCAAGTACCATCTTGCCGATGAGTTCTACCGGCACCAGTTTTTCAGGGATCAGCTTGGTCGGATCCAGCAGATCGAAATCAAATTTGAATTCGTCTTCTTCAGGGATCAGCTGAACGCCCAGTTCATATTCAGGATAATCACCGGCTTCGATGGCTTCCCACAAATCACGGCGGTGGAAATCCGCATCTTTCCCGGCCAGTTTCTGCGCCTCATCCCACAACAAAGAGGCCTTTCCGGCCAGCGGCTTCCAGTGGAAACGCACAAAAGTGGCTTTCCCTTCAGCATTCACGAAACGGAATGTATGGATGCCAAAACCTTCCATCGTACGGTAACTGCGCGGAATGCCACGGTCGGACATCGCCCAGAAAACGTTATGCAGGGTTTCAGGTTGCAGGGACACGTAATCCCAGAAGGAATCGTGCGCACTGGCGCCCTGCGGGATTTCATTATGCGGTTCGGGTTTTACCGCATGGACAAAATCAGGGAATTTATGGGCATCCTGAATAAAGAATACCGGCGTATTGTTGCCGACCAGGTCGTAAATGCCTTCATCGGTATAAAATTTGGTCGCCCAGCCACGGATGTCGCGAACAGAATCCGCCGAGCCACGCGAGCCCTGAACGGTAGAGAAACGCACAAACACCGGCGTTTTCTTTGCCGGATCAGAGAGAAAATGGGCTTTCGTGACGTCTTTCATGCTGCGGTATGGCTGGAAATAGCCGTGCGCCGCCGCACCGCGCGCATGAACAATACGTTCAGGAATGCGCTCGTGGTCAAAATGGGTAATTTTCTCGCGGAGGATAAAATCTTCCAGCAACGTCGGCCCGCGGTTGCCGGCTTTCAGCGAGTTCTGATCATCCGAGATTTTGGTGCCCTGATTGGTGGTCAGCGGCTGCTTTTCGCCATTTTTACGATGGCGCTCTAATGCGTCCAGTTTGGCATTGGTATTTTTCGGACTTTTGGCACTGCCGGAAGCGGTCGGCTCTTTCCCCGGCGGTGTCGGCTGGGGTGAAGGCTGATAAGCACGATCGGCGGGTGCCAGGTCGCCCAGGCCAGGTTGAGAGGACTCGATGCCCGTGGCGGGGGCGCGGCTTACCGGTTTTGGCTCACTTTTTTTGGTCACTTTAGACGGTGATTTTGACATTGAACATAGCTCCTAAGACTAAGGTTTCGGGCGTTTGGTGTACGTTCTGTAAATCTTCCATGATGACTTTCCTGATTAACTTTTAACTATAGAACATCTCTTGCGCCTTGCTGTTCATGCTTTAGGGCTATAGTTTTAATCCAAAGCCACAGATTTTCGTATGGACACTTGCCTGGAGACCCCCGATGAAAAAAGAAGAATTGCTTACCCTGAAACAGGCTCCGACCAGCTTTGCTCCTGCCGTCACTCCCGTCGCCAGTACCACCATCCACACCGATACCGACGGACTGCACGCAGGCCAGACCACTATTCCTTCGCAGGGCGAAGACATGCCTGCCTATCTTGCCCGTCCGGAACAGTTCACCGGCAAATTACCGATCATTCTTGTAGTGCAGGAAATTTTTGGCGTACACGAACACATTCAGGATGTCTGCCGCCGTCTGGCGAAACAGGGCTATATGGCCATCGCGCCTGAGCTGTATTTCCGTCAGGGCGACCCGCGTGATTACACCGAAATCAGCGAGCTTTTCGCCAAACTGGTCAGCAAAGTGCCGGATCAGCAGGTGCTTTCCGATCTCGACCACACCGCACACTGGGCCGCGCAACATGGCGGGGATATTTCCAAATTAGGCATCACCGGTTTCTGCTGGGGCGGACGCATCACCTGGCTGTATGCGGCGCACAATCCGCAGCTGAAAGCGGGCGTAGCCTGGTATGGCAAACTGGTGGGTGACAAAACGCTGACCAGCCCGTCACAACCGGTCGATCGCGCCGCCGCGCTGGATGCGCCTGTTCTGGGTTTATACGGCGCAGAAGATTCCAGCATTCCTCTGGATACGATTGAAACCATGCGTCAGGCCATCCGCGCAGCCAACGCCACGGCGGAAATCGTGGTCTATCCGGAAGCCGGTCACGCGTTTAACGCTGATTACCGCCCGAGCTACCACGCGGAAGCCGCCGCTGATGGCTGGCAGCGTATGCTGGATTTCTTTGTCCAGTATGGTGTGAAGTAAAAGTACGGTATTGAGCAAATAAAAAAGCCCGGCAGATTTTCCTGTCGGGCTTTTTACTGGCATTCAGTCAGTTACAGCGGCAATCCTTTAACAACGATAATCTGCTTACAACGACAATCGCCCAAGCGCGCCCTGCCAGTCCTGTTCGAAATTATCGACCGCTTTTCTAAACAGCGTGCTATGCCTGCGGAGGCTGACCGTTTGAGGCAGAAAGTCCGCCATCAACCGGCAAATTAACGCCCGTCACGAAGCGCGCATCATCACTGGCGAGAAACGCAATCACATCGGCAATTTCTTCCGGCTCTGCCCCACGCCCCAGCGGGATACGTTCGGCAAATTTCGCCAGTAACGGCTGGTTATCTTTAATGCCAGCCGCCATATCCGTGAAGGTCAGCGACGGACAAACAGCGTTGACACGCACGCCGTCTTTACCGTGATCCATAGCAATCGAACGGGTGAAGTTGGTCACACCACCTTTCGCGGCATTATAGAAGCTCATGCCCCAGTCACCGCCGATGCCGGACACCGAGGAAATATTCACGATATTGCCTTTGCTTTTAATCAGCGCGGGCATAAAGAAACGTGTGCAGTAGAAAACACCGCTCAGATCGATACCCATGATTTTCTGCCAGTCATCGAGGCTGGCTTCTGTCACTTTGCCCTGCACCACGACGCCTGCGCCATTTACCAGCACATCGACCCGGCCGAATTTATCTTCAATCACTTCTGCCATACGCTCCACATCCTGTGCGGAAGAAACATCCGCCAGATGAATGTAATACTGCGTACTGCTCAACGTTTTAGCGACTTTCTCCAGCTTTTCTTTCGTCCGGCCGACAAGTACCACAATCGCCCCTTCTGAAGAAAAACGCCGTGCCGATGCAGCACCCATGCCGGAACCTGCGCCAGTCACTACCACGACTTTGTCTGTAAACCGGTTCATATTTTCTCCCTGTCTGATGGGTAAAAAGAAAGTAAATCCTGATTTAAGCCTAGCGGAGAACCGCGCCGTGTGCGGAAACTGCCTGAAACCCAGCGCCGTAATCGCGCTACAGCCGCCGTATGACGCGGGCTGAAAAAGACGTAACAAAGTGCAAATGGGAGCAATAAAAAGGGGGCACCGGAGTGCCCCAAATGTTTCAGCAACAACACAACGACTCTTTATTTCAGGCTTTCTCAGCACGCAGGCGCCTGGCGGCTTTCACCATGTTTTCCAGCGACTCGCGGGTTTCCGGCCAGCCACGGGTTTTCAGGCCACAGTCCGGGTTGACCCACAGACGTTCTGCCGGAATGCGATCCGCGGCTTTACGCAGCAAATCTTCAATCCATTCCACGCTTGGCACGTTAGGCGAGTGAATGTCGTAGACGCCCGGCCCGATTTCATTTGGATACTCGAAGTCCTTGAACGACTCCAGCAGGTCCATATCGGAACGCGAGGTTTCGATGGTGATCACGTCAGCATCCAGCGCGGCAATAGAATCCATAATGTCGTTGAATTCGCAGTAACACATGTGGGTGTGGATCTGCGTGTCATCGCGGGCAATCGCGGCATTGAGTTTGAACGCATCCACTGCCCAGCGCAGGTACGCATTCCATTCAGACTGACGCAATGGCAGACCTTCGCGCAGTGCTGGTTCGTCAATCTGGATGATACCGATACCGGCTTTTTCCAGATCCTCCACTTCGTCACGCAGCGCCAGCGCGATTTGTTTGGCGATGGTTTCACGGCTGACATCTTCACGCGGGAAGGACCAGCACAGGATCGTAAGCGGGCCGGTCAGCATGCCTTTCACCGGTTTTTCGGTCAGAGACTGCGCGTACTTCGCCCACTCAACGGTAATTGCTTGCGGACGGCTGACGTCGCCGATAATGACCGGAGGTTTTACGCAACGTGAACCGTAGCTTTGTACCCAGCCGTTTTGCGTGAACACAAAACCGTCCAGATGCTCGCCAAAGTATTCAACCATGTCGTTACGTTCAGCTTCGCCGTGAACCAGCACGTCGATACCCAGACGTTCCTGCTCTTTAATGGCTTGCTTAATATGTTCGCTGATCCCGGTGCGGTATTTAGTGTTGTCGAGACGCCCCTGTTTGAAGTCCAGACGCAGGCCACGGATCTCCGTGGTTTGCGGGAATGAACCGATGGTGGTCGTTGGCCATGCTGGCAGATTGAAACGGGCGCGCTGCGCTTTGGCGCGTTCGGTATAAACGTGTGCACGCTCGATATCTGCGGCGGTGATTGCCGCCACACGTTTACCGACGGCTGCGTTATTTACACGAGCAGATTCGCGGCGGGCGCGGATTGGCGCGCTGTATTCTGCCAGTTTTTGCTGCGCTTCAGCGGTCGGATTGTTCAGTGCAGAGGTCAGTAATGCCAGCTCGGCGCATTTTTGCAGCGCAAAGGCGAACCAGCTTTTCACTTCTTCATCCAGACGGCTTTCAACGCTTAAGTCGATCGGGCTGTGCAGCAGCGAACATGAGCTGCCGATCCAGACATTTCGGCCCGCCACCAGCGGTTTCAGACGCTCAAACCAGGTGCTTAGATCCGCACGCCAGACATTACGGCCATTGATCACGCCCAGAGAAATCAGCCAGTTTTCTGGCAGCTGACTGATGACGGTTTGCAGGTCATCACGACCGGCGACAGCGTCAATATGCAGACCCTGAACCGGTAACTGGCGGATAGTGTCGAGGTTGTGCCCGACGCTGTCGAAATAAGTGGTCAGCAGTAGTTTGGTTTTGCTCTGTTCCAGCGCGGTATAAGCCGGTTTATACGCATCCAGCCATTCCTGCGGCAATTCCAGCACCAGAGCCGGTTCGTCAATCTGCACCCATTCGATATCGCGTTTTGCCAGTTCGGCCAGAACTTGCTGATAAACAGGCAGTATATCGTTGAGCAGGGAAAGACGGTCAAACTGTTCGCCCTTCACTTTGCCGAGCCACAGATAGGTCAGCGGCCCCAGCAGAACAGGTTTCACTTTATGGCCGAGCGCCAGCGCTTCGTCCACTTCTTCCAGCAGTTGTGTCCAGGTCAGTTTGAATTTCTGCCCTTTCACAAACTCCGGCACCATGTAGTGATAGTTGGTGTTAAACCATTTTGTCATTTCCGCTGCGGCAGCCGGTTTACCGGTCGGTGCGCGGCCACGGCCAAGACGGAATAAGGTATCGAGATCAACAGAGCCATCGGCATTCTGATGACGGGCCGGTACGTTGCCCAGCAACAAACTGGTGGTCAGTACGTGATCGTACCAGGCGAAATCACCCACCGGCACCAAATCCACGCCTGCTTCAGCTTGTTGCTTCCAGTGACGGGCGCGAAGTTCACGTCCGGTTGCCAGCAGTTCTTCCTGAGTGGAATTGCCTGCCCAGTAGCTTTCTTGTGCTTTTTTAAGTTCACGACGCAGACCAACGCGTGGAAAACCCAGAGTGTGATTCAGTATCGTCATCTTTTTAATTCCTGTTTAGCCATCCAGATGTTTACACATCCATAATCCGCAGGTAGTGTATATTCCACAAGCGCAAATTATTCATGACACAGTGAAGGACTCTCATGATCGAACTGAAACACCTGCGAACGTTGCAAGCACTGCGCAACACCGGGTCACTGGCCGCAGCCGCCTCGCAGCTTCATCAGACCCAATCGGCTCTGTCGCACCAGTTCAGTGACCTGGAGCAACGCCTGGGTTTCAGGTTGTTCGTGCGAAAAAGTCAGCCTTTACGTTTCACCCCGCAGGGCGAGATCATGCTGAATCTGGCAGAACAGGTGCTGCCGCAAATCCAGCAGGCATTGCAGGCCTGTAATGAACCGCACCAGACTTCACTGCGTATTGCGATTGAATGTCACAGTTGTATTCAGTGGCTGACGCCCGCGCTGGATAACTTCCACCAGAACTGGCCGCAGGTGTTGATGGATTTCAAATCCGGCGTGACCTTCGACCCGCAGCCCGCGCTGCAACAGGGCGAGCTGGATATCGTATTAACCTCCGACATTCTGCCGCGCAGCGGTCTGCATTATTCCCCGATGTTTGATTTTGAAGTGCGTTTGGTGCTGGCACCGGATCACCCGCTGGCAGCTAAAACGGTGATCACGCCGGAAGATCTCAGCGCGGAAACGTTGATGATATATCCGGTACAGCGTCAGCGTCTGGATATCTGGCGGCATTTCCTGCAACCGGCAGGCGTCAGCCCGGCACTGAAAAGTGTCGATAACACGTTGTTATTGATTCAGATGGTGTCGGCGAGAATGGGGATTGCGGCGTTACCCCACTGGGTGGTGGAGAGTTTTGAGCGCCAGGGTCTGGTGGTGACCAAAACCCTGGGCGATGGCTTATGGAGCCGCCTGTACGCCGCCGTACGTGATGGCGAACAGCGTCAGCCGGTAACCGAAGCCTTTATTCGTTCGGCGCGGCAGCACGCGTGCGATCATCTGCCGTTTGTTCGCGACGCGGCACGACCCAATGCCGGTGCACCCACAGTGAGGACATAATCACTGCGGCGCCCACGATAAAGCTCGGCCAGTGCGGCTGCTGTTGCCAGATTGCCAGGTTAACCAGCAGCCCGGCGGGGACGTGAAAGTTGTTCATAATCCCCAGCGTTCCCGCATCAACCTGCGTCGCCCCGTAGTTCCACATGAAATATCCCAGCCCGGAAGCGCCAATCCCCAGCCACACCAGAATGCCCCATTGCAGATTCGTGGTCGGCAGTTTTTGCGGATTGCCCCACAGGAACCACGCCACCACCGCACAGAGCAACGCCCCCAGATAGAACCAGGAAAACGCCGTATGCTGCGGCATCGGACGGGTTTCCATCAGGCGTTTATACCCCACCTGCCCGATGGCAAAACAGATATTCGCCGCCTGCACCAGCAACAGGCCGATGATGAAATGCTCGCTGATGTGGTCGTAACGAATAATCGCCGCCCCCGCCACCGCCAGCAGTGCGCTCAGCGCATAACCGATGCGTATTTTGCGGCCACTGATCAGGTCATAAATCAGCGTGACGTAAAGCGGCGTCATCACTGTAAACAGCAGGAACTCCGGTACCGACAGGTACAGATACGCCTCGAAACTGATGAGATACATGATCCCAAGCTGCATCGCACCTACGGCCATATACAGCAAAATGGTGGTCAGCTGATGGCCTTTCCAGCGCAGGAATGGCAGGAAAACCAGCGCCGCCAGCCCTAAACGGACTAACACGGAGAATACGCTGTCGACCTGTCCGGCCAGATAGACGCCGATCAGGCTGAAGGAAAAGGCCCACAAAATGGTGGTAATAATGAGTAAAGGCACGGCAGTTGAGCCCTAAAATGTTAAAGATAGATAATTGTAACGGAATGAAGGAAACCGCGAAGTGCGAAGGTGGTTTACATCTGTTTAATTATAGAGCAAACGAGAGCAATGCCACGCTTTGAGGGAAACGTGCGCTCAAAGGACACGTTCACGGCTGCGATGGCATACACTTAAAGTATGACTGGAAACGGAGGATGAACTGATGAAATGTTTATATGGAATGCTCGCCGCGCTGCCGCTGCTGTTTGCCGTTCAGACCGCCAGTGCAGTCGAAAAAGTGCCGAACCCTAACGACCCGCTGCTGAACAATCCTTCGCAACAGCGGATGCAGCAACAACAACAGAATAACCAGCAGATGCAGAAACGTCAGCAGGAACAGGATATGCGTAACAGTCAGCAACAGCAGCAACTGAAGCTGAAATCACAGATTCAGAGCAATCAGCAACGATTGCAGATCCAGCAAAATAACCAGACGCTGGGTCAGAAATTGAATCAGACGCCTTAGTTAATCTTTCAGGCGCGGTGGTCACTGCGCCTGATCTGTGCTTTTAGCGCCATGTTCTAGGTAAAATCCGGCCCAATCACATCAATCTTATCGGTACAAATACAGTCCACGCCCCAGCCCAGTAATTCGCGGGCGCGCGCCGGATTATTCACCGTATACACCAGAATATGCAGTCCGGCGTCTTTGATGGCTTTAACGCGTTCTTCATTGAGCAGTTTATGGTTGAGATGCAGAGAAACGCATTCCAGTTCGTCGGTCAGCGCTTTCCAGTTCTCGTGCCATTCGTCGATCAGCAAACCACGTGGCAGTTCGGGGGCGGCTTTTTTAGCGGCAACCAGCGCGTCGAATTCGAACGAGGAAAGCAACGGCGCAACAGGCTGATTTTTCCACAGCTCACGGGCGGCCAGCGCCACGTCAGTACCGGTTTTCTCGTTCAGACCGGTGGTCGGTTTGATCTCGATATTCACCATCATATGATGACGCGCACAGCGTTCGGCAACCTGCGCCAGCAGCGGCAGTTTCTCGCCTTTAAATGCGGCGCTGTACCAGTTACCGGCATCGAGCTGTTCGAGTTTTTCCCACGGCAGTTCACCCGCCACGCCCCAGCCGTTACTGGTGCGGTTCAGGGTATCGTCGTGCAACAGGAAGATTTCCCCGTCCTGCGCCAGTTTGGCGTCAAATTCGATCATGGTATGACCGTATTTTGCGCCCATATCGATGGCGGCCAGCGTGTTTTCCGGAGCCAGCGCGCCGCCGCCACGGTGCGCCACAATGCGAGGATAAGGCCAGGCTTTCATGTTTATTCCATCCGTAATCCGCTGTGAGTATCGAAAAAGTGTAACGCTTTCGCCGGGAAAACCAAGCGCAACAGCGAGCCGGCTGTCGGGAACACTTCATGGGATAAACGCACCACGACGCCGCTGCCCGCCAGTTTGCCGTGCGCCAGATTATCCGCGCCCAGCAGTTCCAGCGTATTCAGCACCATCGAAATACCGTTCTGGGTGTCATCGGTCAGATGGATATGTTCAGGGCGAATACCGACCGTCAGCTCACGACCGCCCCACTCAGGGCGCGGAACCGGCAGCGGCAACTCAAATCCGCCTTCCATCACCAGCGACGTACCGTCAGAGGTCAGCTGACCGGGCAACAGATTCATGGCCGGAGAGCCGATAAAGCTGGCGACAAACAGGCTGGCCGGACGGCGGTAGACTTCCGAAGGCGTACCGATCTGCTCGGCGATACCTTTGTTCATCACGATCACGCGTTCGGCCAGTGTCATGGCTTCCACCTGATCGTGCGTCACGTACAAACTGGTGGTGCGCAGACGGCGATGCAATTGTTGCAGTTCAAGGCGCATCTGCACGCGCAGTTTGGCGTCGAGGTTGGAAAGCGGTTCGTCGAACAGGAACACCGCCGGTTCACGCACAATAGCGCGCCCCATTGCCACACGCTGACGCTGACCGCCGGAAAGCTCACGCGGTTTGCGTTTAAGCAGCGGGCCGAGTTCCAGAATACGCGCCGCCTCTTCAACGCGGTCATTGATCTGCGCTTTGCCAAAACCGCGGATTTTCAGGCCATAGGCCATGTTGTCGTACACGCTCATGTGCGGATATAGCGCGTAGTTCTGGAACACCATCGCGATGCCGCGATCTTTCGGTTCCAGTTCGGTGACACGCTGGTCGTTGATGTAGATATCGCCGGACGTGGTGCGCTCAAGCCCGGCCACCATCCGCAGCAGGGTCGATTTTCCGCAGCCGGAAGGCCCGACCATCACGATGAATTCGCCGTCGGCGACGTCCAGATCGATACTTTTAATGATCTGATTTTTGCCGTCGTAGGACTTGGTCACTGCCTGTAATTTCAAATTTGCCATTTCAGTTACTTCTCACTGTCTACCAGACCGCGCACAAACCAGCGCTGCATCAGGAGCACCACCGCCAGCGGTGGTAATAAGGTCAGGATCATGGCCGCCATCACCTGATTCCATTGAGTCGAGCCGTCGCCGGAGGAAATCATGCTTTTAATCCCCGCCACCGCCGTACCCATCGAGGCATCGCTGGTGATCAGAATCGGCCACAAATATTGGTTCCAGCCATAAATGAAGGTGATGACGAACAGCGCCGCGAGATTGGTTTTCGACAGCGGCAACACGATGTCCCAGAAGAAGCGCATCGCACCCGCGCCATCGATACGCGCGGCTTCCAGCAGCTCATCCGGCAAGGTCATAAAGAACTGGCGGAAGAGGAAGGTCGCGGTCGCCGAGGCCATCAGCGGCAGCGTCAGGCCGGTGTAGCTGTCGAGCATATGCAGATTGGCGATCACCTGAACTGTCGGGAAAATACGCACTTCCACCGGCAGCATCAGCGTCATAAAAATCAGCCAGAAGAACAGGTTACGCAGCGGAAAACGGAAATAGACAATCGCGTAGGCCGAGAGCATCGACACCGAAATCTTACCGACGGTGATCACCATCGCCATGATGAAGCTGTTGATCAGCAAACGACCAAACGCCGGGCTGTTATTGCCAGCGCCCTGCGTCCAGATGGTGCTGATGTTTTCCCATAAATGGGTGCCTGGGATCAGCGTCATCGGCACATCAAAAATCTGTTTGTTATCCAGCGACGCCGCCACAAACGCGACATACAGCGGGAATAAAATCACCAGCACGCCGAGCAGCAGCATGATGTGGCTGAAAATATCCAGCCCTCTGCGGTTTTCAATCATTGGTAACGCACCTTACGCTCGACAAAGCGGAACTGAATGAACGTCAGGCCGCAAACCAGCATCATCAGAATGACGGACTGCGCGGCGGAGCTGGACAGGTCCAGACCGGAGAAACCTTCGCGATACACTTTATAAATCAGCGTCGTCGTCGCCTGCACCGGGCCGCCCGCTGTCGCGGCATCGATCACCGGGAAAGTATCAAAGAAGGCGTAAACCAGATTGACCACCAGCAGGAAGAAGCTCACCGGAGAAATCAGCGGCAGCACCAGATTGAAAAAGCGTCGAACCGGGCCTGCGCCGTCGATAGCCGCCGCTTCCACCAGCGATTTAGGGATCGACTGCAAGGCCGCGAGGAAGAACAGGAAGTTGTAGCTGATTTGCTTCCAGACCGACGCCAGCACCACCAGGAACATCGCCTGACCGCTGTTTTGCGCGTGGTTCCAGTTATAGCCCATCGAGCCTAAGAAGTGGGTAATCAGACCCAGACCGGGGCTGAACAGGAACATCCACAAGACGGCAGCCACGGCAGGCGCAACGGCATAAGGCAGGATCATCAGCGTCTGATAAATCCGGCTGCCGCGTACCACGTGATCGACCAGCGCCGCGAAAAACAGCGAAACCGCCAGTCCGATAAAGGCCACCATAAAGCTGAATTTCAGCGTGGTGTAGAAAGAGTCGAGATAGTACGGATCCTGAAACAGCTGCGTGAAGTTCGTCATACCCGCGAAAGTGCTGGAAAGTCCGAACGGATCCAGCGTCTGCACCGAATACCACAGCGCCTGACCGGCAGGCCACAGGAAAAATATCGCGGTGATTAACAGCTGCGGCAAAACCAGCGCGTAGGGCAACCAGCTGCAACCAAAACCGGGACGGTGTGAACTCATGATGGTTTACTCGTTGATATAAAAGACTCCCCGAAAGGGAGCAAACCAGGTTGGTTTTGAATTTGGCTTTTGGCTCCTCCCCCTGCAAAGGGGGAGGTTGGGAGGGGGTTTTAAAGACGACTAAGGAGCTGCCATTAATACCCCACCCCAGCCCTCCCCTTCGCAGGGGAGGGAGCAAAACGGGATTACTTAGTAGAAGCTTCGAAGCGACGTAACAGTAAATTCCCGCGCTGTACTGCAGTGTCTAACGCTTCTTTCGCCGTTTTCTTACCGCTCCACACGCTTTCCAGTTCTTCATCCACGATGGTACGGATCTGCGGCATGTTGCCCAGACGCAGGCCTTTGGTGAACGGTAACGGTGGCTTGTTCAGCATCTGGCGGGTGGCGACGTCAGAACCCGGGTTCTTCTCGTAAAAGCCATCTTTTTTGGTCAGTTCATACGCTGCGGTGGTCACAGGCAGATAACCGGTTTTCTGGTGCCATTCGGCTGCGATTTCCGGCGTGGTCAGGAATTGCAGGAATTCGGCAACGCCTTTGTAGGTGTCTTTATCTTTGCCATTCATCACCCACAGGCTTGCGCCGCCGATGATGGCGTTTTGTGGTGCGCCTTTGATGTCTGCGTCGTAAGGCATCATGCCCACGCCGTAGTTGAATTTGGAATACTGACGGATGTCGGCCAGTGAACCGGAAGACGCGGTGGTCATCGCGCAATCGCCGTTATAGAACTTGGCGGTGGATTCATCTTTACGACCAAAATAGGTGAAATCACCTTTCTTGTTCATGTCTTCCAGCATCTGGATGTGTTTGATTTGCTCTGGTTTGTTGAATTCCAGAACCGCATCAGTGCCATCGAAGCCGTTGTTTTTGGTGGCGATTGGCAGACCGTGCCAGGCGCTGAAGTTCTCAATCTGGATCCAGCCCTGCCAGCCGCTGGCGTAACCACATTTCATGCCCGCTTCACGCAATTTCTCGGTGTAGGCGGCCATATCCTGCCAGGTTTTCGGCGGCTGATCCGGGTTCAGACCGGCTTTCTTAAAGGCATCTTTGTTGTAATACAGCACCGGCGTAGAGCTGTTGAATGGCTGTGACAGCAGGCGGCCTTTGGAATCGGAGTAATAACCGGAAACAGTCGGCACAAACTGAGAAACGTCTTCTTTAATGCCCGCATCGCTGAACACTTCGTAAACCGGTTTGATGGCTTTGCTGGCCATCATGGTCGCAGTGCCCACTTCGTAAACCTGCAAAATCGCCGGAGCATTACCGGTACGGTATGCCGCGATACCGGCCGCCAGGCTTTCGTCGTATTTGCCTTTATAGACAGGCACGATTTTGACATCAGGGTGCGTCTGGTTAAAACGGTCGGCCAGCGAGTTCACTTCTTTGCCTAACTCGCCGTCCATTGAGTGCCAGAAAGGAATTTCTGTCACAGCGAAAGCATTGGCGCTAAAAGCCAGCGTCAGCGCGGTGCCGATAACCGTTTTTTTGAGGTTGATGAACATGCCTGTCTCCTGAATTCTGCTGGTGTGCTGCAAGTGCAGAGAAATAATGGATGTTAAGAAACGTTTTTAATCGCAGGTAAAATGACACGGAAAAATGACAATAAGGTTACGGGAAGGTTAAGCGGGGATGACAGACAGATGGCAGAAAATGGGGTTCATAGCGGTTAAACGTTAGGAAAAACCGTCCGCAGGACGGCTTATCTTATTAGATTTAGGCTACGGTGCGTTCATTCCAACTGTCTTTAAATATTATGTTCCCATCGACATATTTCCATTGAATTGACTCATAGCGCATTTCAATATTTTCCAGATGCGTTCCTGTTCCCGAACCGGGATGAAGGCTCGGAGTAATACCGGTGATCTTCACATTTTCCATGCGGATGTTGAAATACTCCGCTTCTACACCAGCGTCTAATATGTGATACATCTTAAATTCAGCGGATTTAAGCGTGATTCCCTGACTAATCGTACGGTAAAGTATTGGTGTTGTGCGATCAAATTCCTTTTGAAATAATATCGGTGTATGAATACGCGTACCTGTCAATTTCCCAGTATTTCTATCCGTCGGAACTGTCAGGTGGTGTGAAAGTGACTTAACTTCAATAGAACCCACACGCCCGTGAACATTACAACTTCCGATAACAGGAGAACCATTTTCATCCGTTAACCACAAATAAGCAGGATTAGAAATTTTTATTTCCTTAATTTAACGTTTAGACTTTTTTTTCCTATAGTCTTCTATTTTTCCGATCCACTTCGATACACAGAAGAAACAAACCAGCCATCCTGCGGCATAAACGAATTTCATAGGCCACACAACTGGCAACATAAGGCATCCGATTAACCCGCCAACAAAAAATACAGATTCAAAAAAATCCCATAACTTGACGACAGCAAATATCACCCATTTCGCTGCGCCTTTTGCGACAACATGAAGCGGTTTATTGAGTGACATGCAGTTTTCGCCCTACAGCATCAATTATCCTGTCAAACGCAGGCTGCCCACGCGTAGCACCAATGTGCACTGCATCAATGAACGGTTTAACAGCGGGTTCATAAAGAAAGTAGGTAAGATCATAATCGTGGGGTCGAAGGAGCCTGTAAATCTCCGGCGCATCGATGGCAAGGCTTTCTGATTTTCTTATTGAGCGCTCACTCATTCCCCCTATAAGTAAAATCATCGTCACCCTGCCAATCCAGTTTTTAGCACTTTGCGCACCGATAAATGACACTCTCGCAAGCACGGCAGCACCGGTGACGGCAATAATTTTCGCGATAAGTAAACGCCCGGCAATCGATGATACCACACCCCGATAGACATTATTTTGTTTAGTCACTGAAGCATACTTATCGAATTCTTTAAATATGATCTCTATAGCATTTGTTATATGTTTGTAATTGAGTATGTCATTATGTATTGCTTCAGCCATGCGAAAACTCTGTGTCTGATGTGCATAGCGAGAATCTGTATCAAAATACCCTATAGCCAGATAACCCATATCTAAAGGAACGGTAAGCGCTCCATTTATTAATCCGGTAATTGTGGCTGGGGACATGATGATATCTGAAATTCTATTTGCAACATCGTCTATATCACTTGAAACGTTATTGATATCTGCCACGATAAACCTCCCTGATTTCGTGTTGATATGACCTTAATACAATAAGGGTTAAATGACCAAGTGTTATAAATTCAATTTTTTTTATTAAATGTGCGGCATACCGTGGAATATCAGGGAGCAATATGAATGAAGTACTGTACCTGCCAGCAACTGCCCCTCGCTGTCTGGCAGGCTGAGGTTTACCTTCAGACACCCCTGGTTTTTCTGGTACCAGAGCGATGAAGCAAAAAATAAGGCGCATCAGGTTAACGATGCGCCTCAGGGAATACGAAAAAGAGGGATTACAGTGCGCGTTTCAGACGGGCGACCGCCTCGTGCATTTGCTCTTCGGTTGCGGTCGCGAAGGAAAGACGGAAGGTCGAGTGATCCGGGTTATCGGCATAGAAGAATTCGCCCGGCACAAACACCACGCCCTGCTCCAGCGTCTTTTTCATCCATTCAGCGCAATTACGCGGCTCGCGGAAACGCGCCCACAGGAACATGCCGCCTTTCGGATATTCAAACGTCAGCACGTCGCCCAGCTCGCGTTCCAGCAGTTCGGCCATGATCTGGCATTTCTTTTTATACGCCGCACGGATGGTTTCGATCTGCTTCGGCAGACGACCCAAACCGAGATAGTATTCCGCGATAGTCTGCGACAGCGCGCTGGCGTGCAGATCTGCGGCCTGTTTGATGATGGCAACTTTGTGCAGCAGCCAGTCAGGCATAATCACCCAGCCCAGACGCAGGCCCGGTGCCAGAATTTTAGAGAACGTCGAGGTGTAGATGATGTTTTCGACGTGACCGAACAGCGATTTCGACAGCTCGAACAGCGTCGGCTGGCGTTCATCGGTGAAACGCAGTTCGCCATACGGGTCATCTTCTACAATCAGGAATTCGTGCTGTGCTGCCAGTTTCACCAGTTGCTCACGACGGGCGCGGCTCAGGGTCACGCCGCTCGGGTTACCAAACGTTGGCACCAGATACACGCCTTTGATTTTCTGCGTTTTAAGCAGCTCCGCCAGTTCATCAACAATCATGCCGTCGCCGTCAGAACCGACGGACAGCAGTTTAGCTTCGGCCAGTTCCAGCGTCTGTAACGCCGCCAGATAGGTCGGGCGTTCCACCACAAACACGTCATCCGGGTTAACCACGGCGCGCATCACCAGATCCAGCGCCTGCTGAGAGCCTGCGGTGACCACGATGTCGTCGGGGCTCGCCACCACGCCACGTTCCTGACAAAGCTCAGCAATACGCTCACGCAGCGTATAACTGCCTTCGGTCAGGCCATACTGAAAAGCGTGCTCAGGCTGTTCGGTGATCGCCAGTTGTGTAGCTTCACGCAGGCCGTCGAAATCAAAAAGCGCTGAAGAAGGAATACCACCCGCCAGTGAGATAACGCCTTCCATTTTGCTGTGTTTCAGCAATTCCCGGATGGCCGAACTTTTAAGCCTGACCATACGGGCGGCGAGTAAACCTTCTGTGTTCATGACATGTTCCTGATGATGTGCAAAGTTATAAGAATGTAAGAGATGTTAATTTATAGACAAAATAAAAACCGCAAAGCGCTTGCCGTGCGGTTTACCAGATTTATCACAGATTTTTAAAATGTGAAGCCACTTTATGCACCGAGATAGGCCGCACGCACCGCTTCGTTCGCCAGCAAGGCCGCGCCGGTATCTTCCAGCACCACATGACCGTTTTCCAGCACATAACCACGGTCGGCGAGTTTCAGCGCCTGATTGGCATTTTGCTCGACCAGGAAGATGGTCATCCCTTCTTCGCGCAGTTGCTGGATGGTGTCGAAAATCTGCTGGATGATGATGGGTGCCAGTCCCAGCGACGGCTCATCGAGCAGCAGCAAACGCGGCTGGCTCATCAGCGCACGACCAATTGCCAGCATCTGTTGCTCACCGCCGGACATGGTGCCCGAACGCTGAATGCGGCGCTCTTTCAGACGCGGGAACAGCGTAAACACGCGTTCCAGACGGGCATGATACTGGTCGCGCGTGGCGAAGAATCCGCCCATCGCCAGATTCTCTTCCACCGTCATACGTGAAAACACGCGACGGCCTTCCGGCACAATCGCGATATCGCCGCGCATGATTTTGGCGGTTTGCCACTGCGTGATGTCCTGACCTTCGAAAATGATCGAGCCGTTCGTCGCACGCGGTTCGCCACACAAACTGCCGAGCAGCGTGGTTTTACCCGCGCCGTTCGCGCCGATCAGCGTGACGATTTCCCCTTTATTAATACTCAGGCTGACTTCATGCAGCGCCTGAATTTTGCCGTAATGGGCGGATACCTGATTGAATGACAACATCTTGTTCTGTCCCTTAGCCTTCGCCCATCAACCTTCGCCTAAATAGGCGCGGATCACGTCAGGATTATTACGAATTTCAGCCGGTGTGCCTTGTGCCAGCGGCGTGCCCTGATTCACTACGTAGATGCGATCGGAAATGCCCATCACCAGTTTCATGTCGTGCTCAATCAGCAGAACCGACACGTTGTGCTGGTTACGCAGTTCGGCAATCAGCTGATTCAGCTCTTCGGTTTCACGCGGGTTAAGACCGGCAGCCGGTTCATCGAGCATCAGGATTTCCGGGCGCGTGACCATGCAGCGGACAATTTCCAGACGGCGTTGCTGACCGTAAGCCAGATTGCCCGCCTGACGGTTTGCCAGCTCGAGTAATCCGACACGTTCCAGCCAGTCGGCAGCGCGATCGAGCGCATCCGCTTCGGCGCGACGGAATCCCGGCGTTTTGAACAGCCCCGCCAGTACGCCGCTTTTCAGGTGCTGATGCTGGGCGACCAGCAGGTTTTCAATCACCGTCATTTCGCGGAACAGACGCACGTGCTGGAAAGTACGCACCACGCCCATGCGGGCAATTTTCTGCCCCGGCAATCCTTCCAGATGCTGGTCACGCAGTTTAATGGTGCCGCCGCTCGGTTTATAGAAACCGGTCAGGCAGTTAAATACCGTGGTTTTACCGGCACCGTTCGGGCCGATCAGCGAAACAATTTCGCCCTGGTTGAGGTTCAGCGCCACGTTGTTGACCGCCAGCAGGCCACCAAAACGCATCATCAATCCCTCAACCGCTAACAGAGGTTGCGTACTCATGCCTGTTCCCCCTGATCCGCGATTTGTTTCTTCGAAAGCTTCAGTTTGAGATGAACACGTTTCATCGGCAGCAAGCCCTGTGGACGCCAGATCATCATCAGCACCATTAACGCACCGAGCAGCAACATGCTGTATTCGTTGAGGTCACGCATCAGTTCACGGGAAACCACCAGCAAAATAGCCGCCAGAATGACGGCAAACTGCGAGCCCATCCCGCCGAGCACGACGATAGCCAGCACGAAAGCGGATTCCGCAAAGGTGAAGGATTCCGGGCTGACAAAGCCCTGACGCGCGGCAAACAGCGTACCGGCGAAACCGGCAAATGCGGCGCTGATGGTGAATGCGGTCAGTTTGATGCGGGTCGGGTTCAGCCCCAGCGAACGGCAGGCAATTTCATCCTCACGCAACGCTTCCCACGCACGCCCCAGCGGCATACGCAGCAGACGGTTGATGATGAACAAGGTCGCGATCACCAGCAGCAGCGCCACCATATACAGGAAGATAATGCGGTCGCTCGGATCGTACGCCACATGGAAGAAATTACTGAACGTGTCCCAGCCGCCGTCACGCGGTGTCCGGCTGAATTCCAGCCCGAACAGCGTCGGTTTCGGGATCTGGCTGATGCCGTTCGGCCCGCCGGTCAGTTCGGTATTATTGAGCAGCAGGATACGGACGATTTCGCCGAACCCGAGCGTCACAATCGCCAGATAGTCACCCCGCAACCGCAGCACCGGGAATCCGAGCAGGAAACCAAACGCCGCCGACACCAGTCCGGCCAGCGGTAATGCTTCCCAGAATCCGATGCCGTAATAGTGATTGAGCAGCGCGTAGGTGTAAGCGCCGATGGCATAAAAACCGCCGTAACCCAGTACCAGCAGGCCGGACAATCCGACCACCACGTTCAGACCGAGACCCAGCATGATGTAGATCAGGGTCAGCGTGGCGATATCCACCGTGCCGCGCGAGACGATAAACGGCCAGGCGATAGCGGCGATAATCAGCACCAGCACCAGCAGTTTTTGTTTCGGCGTCGAGCCATCAAAGCTCGGCAAAACCCAGCCCGGTCCGGAGACTTTTTTCAGGCTGCTGCTGACCATCGGGCGGAACAACTGAAACACGAAGACGATGGCGCAGCCGATGGCAATCCACGTCCAGCGCACTTCACCGGCCCCGTTGACCACCAGTTTTGTACCGTCGAGGCTCAGCTGTAATCCCATGATGAACGCGGCCAGCACCAGCAGAACGAAAGCCGAGACCAGCGCATTTAACAGATTCAGGCGCTTCATACTTTCTCAACCTCCGGACGTCCGAGAATACCGGTTGGCAGCACCAGCAACACGACGATCAGCAAGGCGAAGGACACCACATCTTTGTATTCGGTGCTCAGATACGCCGAGGTCAGCGCTTCGGCCACGCCTAAAATCAGGCCGCCGATCATCGCGCCCGGAATGCTGCCGATGCCGCCGAGAACCGCCGCGGTGAAGGCTTTCATCCCGGCCATAAAGCCGATGTAGGGGTTAATCACGCCGTAGAACTGACCGAGCAGAACGCCCGCGACGGCGGCCATTAATGCGCCAATGACGAAAGTCAGCGAGATCACGCGGTCAGTGCTGATCCCCAGCAGGCTGGCCATTTTCAGATCTTCCGCACAAGCGCGGCAGGCACGTCCCATACGCGAATAACGGATGAACAGCGTCAGCGCCAGCATCGCGACAAACGTGACTATCCAGATAATCAGTTGCATGGTGCTGATGGTCGCGGCGAAACCATTCGCCTCGCCCAGAGTCCACTGGCCGGTCACCAGACTGGGTAAAGCGAGATCGCGTGAGCCCTGTGTGAGGCTGACGTAGTTTTGCAGAAAAATGGACATCCCGATGGCAGAAATCAGTGCAATCAGACGCTTGGAGTTACGCACCGGCTTATACGCCACGCGTTCAATACTCCAGCCGTAGGCACTGGAAATCACAATCGCGGCGATAAAACCGGCACCGATCAGCAACCAGCTGGCGTCGATACCCATCATCATCAGAGCGGCGATTACGATAAAGGAGACATAACTGCCGATCATATACACCTCGCCGTGGGCGAAGTTGATCATGCCGATAATGCCGTAAACCATGGTGTAACCAATGGCGATCAGCGCATAAGTGCTGCCCAACGTGACACCGTTGAACATCTGCTGAATGAAATAGAGGAACTGCTCTGACATACCCTATCCTTATTAATCAAGGGTTTGAAGACTTGCATAGCTCCTCCCCCTGCGAAGGGGGAGGCCGGGAGGGGGTTTTAATGGCAAAACTAAAGCCAAAGCACACTTCAAGTCTTTGATTCGCCATTAATACCCCACCCCAACCCTCCCCTTCGCAGGGGAGGGAGCAGAACGGTGAATACCTCTCTCTTCGCAGCGAAAGGTGTTAAGACCATTATTTGATCGGGGTAGACGTGCCGTCCTTATGCCACTCGAAAATACCGAATTCGAATCCTTTCAGGTCACCTTTCTCATCCCAGCTCAGCGGACCCATTACGGTATCCACTGACGCTGATTTCAGATTTTTAGCGATGTCAGCCGGTTCCATGCTGCCGCTGCGTTCCATACCGGTGGTCAGCGCCTGCAATGCAGCGTAAGTCGTCCAGACGAACGGACCGGTTGGATCCAGTTTCTTGGCTTTCAGCGCATCAACGATTGGCTGGTTAGCCGGGACCTGGTCATAACGTTTTGGCAGCGTCACCAGCATACCTTCAGAGGCATCACCGGCGATGTTAGACAATGAGGAGTTGCCCACGCCTTCCGGCCCCATGAATTTGGCGTTCAGACCGGCTTGCTTGGACTGGCGCAGGATCTGGCCCATTTCCGGGTAGTAGCCGCCGAAGTAAACGAAATCGACGTTTTCTTTCTTCAGACGTGCCACCAGCGTGGAGAAGTCTTTATCACCGGCGGTCACACCTTCAAAAAGAACGACGTTGCCGCCACCTTTTTTCAGCGCGTCCTGCACGGAACGGGCCAGGCCTTCGCCGTATTGCTGTTTGTCATGCACAACGGCGATACGTTTTGGTTTGATGGTGTCGAGGATGTATTTGGCTGCGGTCGGGCCCTGATCGGAATCCAGACCGGTGGTGCGCATCACCATTTTATAACCGCGGGTGGTCAGGTCAGCGTTGGTCGCGGCCGGAGTGATCATCAGCACGCCTTCATCTTCATAGATGTCAGAAGCAGGCTGAGTAGAGGAAGAGCACAGGTGGCCGATCACATAACGGATACCGTCGTTGATCACTTTGTTCGCTACCGCAACCGCCTGTTTCGGGTCACAGGCATCGTCATATTCCACGCCAACCAGTTTGTCACCTTTCACGCCGCCTTTGGCGTTGATGTCAGCGATGGCTTGTTTTGCACCTGTAAATTCCATGTCACCGTACTGGGCGACCGGACCTGACATAGCACCAACAATGGCGACTTTAATATCTTTTGCGAATGCCGCCTGACTCATTGCTAATGCAATACAACCTGCCAGCCAGATCTTACCCTTCATTGCTTTCATCCGATTACCCCGTTCATGTGTGTGTTGTGGTTTGCTCTTTGTTGCCTGTTTAAAACATCATCACTTAGGAAATTTAGTATAAGTAATAACGAGTTAACGGCTTATTTCGTCTTATTTTCGAATAAGACTTTATAATTCATATCATTAAACAGGAATTTTCTTCTGCAAATCAAATAGCACAATCAGAAATATGAGGTGTAAACAGAATTTTATTTGGGTGAAAAGGCGGGCTCGGATGTAAACAATCAGTCGTTAACACTGGCTTTATTGATTAAAGCCAACATTTATCGCTTATGCAGAGATCGCTAAAAAACTTTTCGACCTGTTACTGTACAAAAAAAGTTACGCCCGTTCTGCAGAACGATCCGCTACACTGATCGCCTCCTTTTTCTCACCTTTCGCATCATGAAACTAACTATCCAAAAACTGACGTCACTCAGCGCGCAGGACCTGATCGATCTGGCAAAAATCTGGCCGGAGCAAACTGAAAGTGACTGGCAAGCCAGCCTGCAAAACGACCGTGCGCTGTTTGCGGCGGTGTTTAATGAACGCATTCTGGGCGCGGTGAAAATCACGCTCGATGGTAATCAGGCTGAACTGAGTGATTTGCTGGTGCGCGACGTCACGCGTCGTCGCGGTGTCGGGCTGTATCTGATGGAAGATGTGCAGGCGCAGCTGCCGCAGGTGAAAAGCTGGACGATGAAAGCAGAACCTGAGCCCGTGCTGGATGCGTTTATGCAGGCATGTGGTTTTCACAATGAAAAAGGTGTGTGGCGCAAATAAGTGCTACAGGCGACCCGTCCCCCGGTCGCCTGAGTTTCTCTTTTACTGACTGGTTTTCAGCTGGCTTTCCGGTAACTGAGGTGTTTCAGGTTTTGCCCTGAGAAGCGCTATCGCGACCACGCCAAACAACGTGATGCCGCAAAGGGTGAGTAAGCCGGCAATATTATTCGAGAACATACTGTCCGCGGCCACACGGATTTGTGGTGCCAGGAATCCGCCAATCGCCCCGAACAGATTGATGAAACCAATCCCCGCCGCCAGCGCACTGCCGCTAAGCAACGTGGTCGGAATGGTCCAGAACACCGGCTGTACGGCAATAAACCCAACGGCGGCAAAGCACAGCGCACCTATCGCCAGCACCGGACTGGCAACCAGAGCAGAACCCCCAATCCCCAGCCCGGCGGCCAGTAAGGTGAACGCGGCTATCGAACGTAAATGGCCAGTTTTATCGGCATAGCGCGGAATAAAGAAGGTGCCGAACATCGCCGCAATCCAGGGAACAGACGCGATCAGCGACGCACTGAAACCGACTTTTGTTCCCAGCAAACTGGCGACCTGCGTCGGCAGGAAGAAAATCAGCCCGTAAACGCCAATCTGAATAATCAGATAAACCAGCCCGAGGTGCCAGATCGCCGGAATGCTGAAGGCATCCCGCAGGCGCGAATTCTGTTTCAGTTTCTCTTCTTTCGCCAGTTCACCGATCAGCGCCTGTTTTTGTTCAGCTGACAGGAAACGCGCCGTCGCCGGGCCATTATCGAGATACCAGAATGTCCAGATACCGGCCATCACCGCCAGCACCCCTTCAATCATAAACATCCAGAACCAGCCCGGATGTCCGGCAAAACCGTGCATCTCCAGCAACGCACCAGAAAGCGGGCTGCCAAACGTCAGCGCCAGCGGAACGCCCATATAAAATAATCCCATCACTGAAGCCCGGTTTTTGGCCGGAAACCACAGGGATGTCAGGTAGATCATGCCGGGGAAGAATCCGGCCTCGGCAGCACCCAGCAGAAAACGCACCAGCAGGAATTTGAATTCCGTGTCGGCAAAAGCCATTGCTGACGAGAGAACGCCCCACACCAGCGTGGTGCAGCCAATCCATTGTTTGGCACCGAACTTTTTCATTAATAAATTTCCCGGCGCACCGAGAAAAGCATAAGCGACGAAGAATATTCCCGCCCCCATCGCAAAAGCTTCATTACTTAATCCGGTATCAATCTGGTAAGACTCTTTCGCAAAACCAATATTCGCCCGATCCAGAAAGGCCAATATATATAACGAAAGCATAAAAGGAATCAGACGCCAGCGGGTTTTCTCAACGGCTTTATTTAATATCGTCGTCATAATATGAACCTTTTTATAACCGGCCTGTTATTAGTCAAAAAAGGATATCAATAACAGGCCGAAGTAAACGTTCGGATAAATAGTCTGTCGCAGAAATTAATGCTGATATGGGCGGGTTAATTTGCACTCAGGATTTAATTCCACCCCGAATCCCGGTTTATCCAGTACCGATTTATGAATACGTCCGTTCACCGGCACCGGCTCATTAAGCAGGATTGGCGCAAACTGCGCACGGGTGTGGTCAGCCTCAGGTGCAGTCATCAGGAACTCGCTGAAAGGCGTATTGGTGAAGGTAATCACCGCATGATGTGAATACACGGAGGAACCGTGCGGCACCACTAATTGCCCTTTCGCCTTGGCGATGGCGGCGATTTCCAGCAAGGTGGTGAGCCCGCCACACCAGCCCACATCAGGCTGCATGATATCGACGCCGGTTTCTGACAACGTCTGGAAAGACTCCAGCGTGCCGTGGTGTTCACCGGTGGTGACCATCATCCCGGCTGGCGCGTTGCGTTTGATTTCGCGGTAACCGTCATACTGTTGCGGCGGCAGACACTCCTCAATCCATTTGAGGTTATAAGGCGCACAGGCATGTGCTACTTTGGTAGCGAAATTAACGTCCATCGACATCCAGCAGTCAAGCATCAGCCAGAAATCCGGGCCGCATTTCTCGCGCATATCCGCCACCATAGCAGCCGTTTCACGCACGCCGTGGTCGCCATCATGCGGGCCAAAATGCGTCACCATTTTGCCGCCGATGAAGCCCATCTCTTTGGCCAGATCCGGACGTGAACCCGTGGCGTAGAATTGGATTTCATCGCGCACTGCGCCGCCGAGCAGTTTATACACCGGCAGTTGCGCACATTTACCGAACAGATCCCACAGCGCCAGGTCGACGCAGGAAATCGTATTCATCACCAGACCGCCGCTGCCGGCGTAGAACATCGTGGATCGCATCATCTGGTCGTGGATCAGTTTGATTTCTGAGACACAGCGTCCTTCAATAAAACGGTTGAGATGTTTTTCGACAATAAAACACCCCATTTCACCTGCCGTAGACACCGCAAAACCGGTGACGCCATTGTCGGCTTCTATTTCAACTACCAGCGTACCCAATACGTTAATACCGAATGACTGTCGGGATTGTTCATATTCTTTATATTTACTCATTGGCGTACAGACTTTATCGTCGATCCAGTGTTTTTCCTGCTGGTCATGATAATCCGCACCGCCACTGCCTTTTTCTGCGGTCGCGCCGCCCATGAAATATGCACGAATTTCTTTAATTTTAGGTAATGCTCTTGATTCCATCATAATGTAAACTCCGTTTATTTTATCAGGGTAAGGAGAGAGGTTATTTCTTTATTCAGGGAAAAGCTTAAATCATCTATCTTTTGCTTTATTTCATCCGAAAGCGGAATTTTATTTTCGCCCAACGGGAAACCACGTAATGACATGCCAAGTTTATATCCCAGCGGAAAAGGCAATGACGCCATCATCGACATCACGGGTAATGCGGCAAATTGTAATGCCTTTGATTGTTCCGTTTTTCCTTCGCTGAAGAGATCATAAATTTTACGCATCACTTCCGGCAAAACGCCTGCGGTCGCGGTCACGCTGCCGGTGGCTCCGGCACATAATGCGGAGAAGAAAAATTCTTCCCGGCCGGTCATCACAGCAAAATCTGCGTCTGCCTGCGGACAACAGGACAGCATTTTCATCATGCCGACGGCATCACCGCTGGAATCTTTAATACCGACAATATTCGGATGGGCTGCCAGTTCAGCGACACTTTCGGCACTTAACGGATCGGCGAAAAACGGGATGTTATACAGGCATAACGGCAGATTTACCGCGCTGGCAACCTGGCGAAAAACAGTGGTCAGCGTCGCAGCATCATAGTGATAAAACGAAGGCGGCATCAGCACGACCCCGCTGGCACCGGCGCGTTCTGCCGCATGTGCCAGTGCGATGCTTTCATCCGCCGTGGTCGCCGGGATCCCCGCCCAGACGGGGACACGTCCGGCAGTCTGTTCAACGACGGTTTCGACTACCGCACGCTTTTGCTCAACGTCCATATAACCGGCTTCGCCCACCGAACTCACCGGGAACAGAGCACTCAGGCCAGCCGCTATCTGAAAATCGACAATTTTGCGCAACATGTCCATGTCCGGCTTCCCTGCTTTCCAGGGGGTTAACATGGCGCTGATGACTCCTGAAGGTCGTAACATCATTGATTCCTTATGCTTTGTAGCCCAGATCCCTGGAGATTTCCCAGGCGGTTTTTTTTACCTTGTCAGCCAGTGCGTCGATATTTTCCGGCATGACATGCAAGGTGGTGCCCACGACGGAAATCGCTGCCGTGACGCGATGTGCTGCATTGAACACCGGCGCGCTGATACAGCGGATATTCGCCACATCTTCTTCATCATCGAAAGCCCATCCGCGCTGATGGATTTGCTGTAACGCCGTGCGCAGCTGCTGAGCACTGGTCAGCGAGTTGGGCAATACCGGGCTGAATTCCAGTGCAGCAATCAGTGCGTCCTGACGTTCACGACCGCACCAGGTCAGCAGGCATTTGCCCAGCGAAGAGCGGCACAGAGACAGGCGTTTTCCTTCCCAGGTGCGAACCTGAATATTCGACTGGCTTTCGACTTTGATCAGATAAATCGGCGTATCCCCGTCCAGCACGCCGAGATGGCAGAGCAGCCCGGTGTCGTGCATCAGTGCTTTCAGATGCGGGAGTGCGACATTGCGCAAATCGAGCTGGCGGGAAACCTGACTGCCCAGCTCCAGCAATCTGAGCCCGAGGCGGTAGTTACCGGAATTAGACTGGGTAACTAAACGCTGATTTTTCAGTTCCTCCAGCAGCAGATACACGGTGCTTTTGGGCATCCCCAGTTCACTGACCAGCTGGTTCGCGTTGCACTGTCCCTGCCGGAAAATGATGTCGAGAATGGCGACGGCGCGCGTCAGTGCCGGAACTTTTGATTTAGCGATTAATTCCATCATGCTGGAATCCATTCTGTTGAGATGGACAAGTTATAGAGGCAAAAATGAGCAGACGACAGGACGCTTGTGATCCTCTGTGATTGAGTTCTCTATAAAGTTGAATATTCCAACATACTGGAATAACCAGATGATTTAGAAGGGAAAATATTCAGAGTAATTCCAGTATGCTGGAATTAACAGGGGCGTTCAGAGGGGAATTTCAGGCATAAAAAAAGCGACCATAAAGGTCGCTTTTTCACTTCGGAAACTGCGTTTATCAGGCTTCGATTGCCACACGCAGTTTTTTCATCGCGTTCTTTTCCAGCTGACGAACACGTTCTGCGGATACACCGTATTTATCGGCAAGCTCCTGCAGAGTCGATTTGTTTTCGTCGTCTAACCAGCGGGCACGAATGATATCCTGGCTGCGCTCATCCAGACCTTCCATTGCAGAGGAAAGTTTGTCTGTCGCGTCCTGATCCCAGTTATCTTCTTCGATGGTTTCTGCAAAGTCAGAACTCTTGTCTTGCAGATACAGCATCGGTGCCATCGCAGCGCCGTCGCGTGGTTCATCGTCCGGGGTCGGATCAAACGTCATGTCCTGTGCGGCCATGCGTGATTCCATTTCCAGCACATCTTTGCTGGTTACACCCAGTTCGCGGGCAACGTGCTCTACTTCGTCGTGGCTGAACCAGCCCAGACGCTGTTTGTTTTTACGCAGGTTAAAGAACAGCTTACGCTGCGCTTTAGTGGTGGCGACTTTCACGATGCGCCAGTTACGCAGCACATATTCGTGAATTTCTGCTTTGATCCAATGCACGGCAAAGGACACCAGACGCACACCGACTTCCGGATTAAAACGGCGAACCGCTTTCATCAGGCCGATATTCCCTTCCTGGATAAGGTCTGCCTGTGGCAAACCGTAACCTGAATAGTTGCGGGCAATGTGAGCAACAAAGCGCAGGTGAGACAGGATCAGCTCTTTCGCTGCTTCCAGGTCACCGTCGTAATGCAGCCGTTCAGCCAGCGCCCGTTCTTCCTCTGCGGTGAGCATAGGATAGGCATTGGCGGCCCGAACATAGGCTTCCAGGCTACCTTGGGGTACTAATGCTAAAGTGCGCATTTCTTTGGTCATTCAAGCCTCTCATGTATGACGTAATGCAGGTTTTATACCACGTTGCTGCGGGATGATACCGCTACGTTGCTGGCCTTAAGGGGCGACAACAAAGCAACGCCGAGCCCTTCATATTCGCTGCTCTACGACCACGAATTTTACATAAAGTTCACGGACAGATTCAACAGTCTGATGACTGTATGTGACACACTGACTATTGGATAGTGAATTTGTGCCATTGCAGGGGAAGCAGGAAAATGATGGGACGATATAGCAAGAATCGGCTGTTCCCCTGTACACAAAGACTGAGCAGCAGGGGAACATTATAGCAAATTATCGCTACTGTGGTGTAAATCGCCGTAAATGTTGAACCGTCGCCAGCCAGGCTGCAATCCAGCCAATCATCGCGGACACGATCAGCAGCAGCAGGCTTTCATCCCAGCCCAAACCGTGCAGGTCAAAGGTGGTACCGAACACCTGCGCCACCTGGGTCACTACGCTCTCAAGGCGCAGCACCAGCACTTCCGAGAGGATCAGCGACAACAATGCGCCAGTGAAACCGAGCATCGCGCCGCCGTTCAGGAACGGTCTGAGAATGAACCCGTCGGTCGCGCCAATCAGCTTCATGACGTTGATGGTATCGCGTCGGCTGAAGATGCTCAGTCGCACACTGTTACCAATAACCAGGAAGACGGCGATCACCATCAGCACGCCGATCATCGCCGCAATCTGCCCGACCAGACCGGTCAGCGCCGCAAGACGGGCAAACCAGCTGTCATCCATACGCACTTCATCCACGCCATGTACGGCCGCCACGCGGTCGCGCAAGGTGTTGAGTGTCGCAGAATCCTGGAAATTCATTTTAGGCGTGATGATAGCCACCGCTGGCAGCGGGTTTTGCTCCAGCATGTCCATTGCGCCGCCAAAGCCAGACCAGTTGCGGAACTCGCCCATCGCTTCTTCACGGGACAGATAATTAACTTTATCTACGCCCGCTTCGGTTTTGAGGGTTTTCACCACGTTTTCTGCGGCGTCATCATCCAGCGCTTTGTCGAGATACACGGTCAGCTGCGGCGTCGGATACCACTGTTCAGCCGCGGTACTGACGTTTTTCCACACCAGATAACAGACACTCGGCAGCGTCAGGGAAATCGCGATGACCATCACCGTGAGCAGTGTTGCCAGCGGCTGACGCAGCATGTCAGCCAGCGCGTTCATCCACGCATAACGCCACTGTTCGCGCCAGCCACCCTGCAACGCTTTGCTTTTTGCAGCGCGGGCGCTTTTTGCAGTTTTCGCCGGGTTCGGACTGTTCGCCATTAGTACACCCCTCCCGACATACGCCCCTGACTCAGCGTCAGCGTGCGGTAATTACGACGGGCAATCAGACCCACATCATGCGTCGCCATCAGGACGGTGACGCCGACGCGGTTAAATTCTTCGAACAGACGCAAAATGCCTTCCGACAATTCGCCATCGAGGTTACCGGTCGGTTCATCCGCCAGCAGCACCGCAGGCTTGTTCACCACCGCACGGGCGATGCCCACACGTTGTTGTTCACCGCCGGAAAGCTGGATTGGCAGGTTCTTCGCTTTATCCAGTAATCCGACTTTATCCAGCGCAGCCGATACACGACGGCGGATATCTTCGCTGCTGGCCCCGGAAATGATCAGCGGCATCGCCACGTTGTCATACACAGTGCGATCCATCAGCAGATGGTGATCCTGAAAGATCATGCCGATCTGACGACGCAGGAACGGCACTTCGCTGGATTTCAGGCGGCTGATGTCATGGCCGCCAAACAAAATATGTCCGGCACTCGGGCGTTCAATGCCGCAAATCAGCTTGAGCAGGGTACTTTTACCCGCGCCTGAGTGTCCGGTCAGAAATGCCATTTCCGCTTGCTGGATGTGAAAGTTGACGCCCTGAAGCGCCTGTCGTCCGCCCAGATAAGCTTTACTGACCTGTTCAAAGCGAATCATCCGTATTAATCCTCTCGGGCAAAAAGTGCCTCAATAAAATCGTCTGCCTTAAACGGCCTTAAATCTTCGATACCTTCACCGACACCAATGTAGCGGATCGGAATGCTGAACTGATCGGCGATGGCAAAGATCACGCCGCCTTTCGCGGTGCCATCCAGTTTAGTCAGCGTTATCCCGGTCAGCCCGACGGCTTCGTTGAATAATTTCGCCTGACTCACCGCATTCTGGCCGGTGCTGGCATCGAGCGTCAGCATCACTTCATGCGGCGCATCTTCGTCGAGCTTCTTCATCACGCGGACGATTTTCTTCAGCTCTTCCATCAGGTGCGCTTTGTTCTGCAAACGCCCGGCGGTATCGGCAATCAGCACGTCGATATTACGGGCTTTCGCCGCCTGAATCGCATCGAAGATAACGGACGCGGAATCCGCACCGGTATGCTGTGCAATCACCGGGATCTTGTTGCGCTGACCCCAGACCTGCAACTGTTCAACAGCTGCGGCACGGAACGTATCGCCCGCCGCCAGCATCACAGATTTACCCTGTGCTTCAAACTGGCGCGCCATTTTACCGATGGTGGTAGTTTTACCGACGCCGTTTACGCCAACCATCAGAATGACATACGGGGTTTTCCCGCTGACATCCAGTGGCTCGTCAACTTTCGCCAGTATTTCGGACATTTCTTCCTTCAGCTTACCGTACAGCGCGTCAGCATCTTTCAGCTGTTTACGCGAAGCGTGTTCGGTCAGTGAAGCAATGATTTTACGGGTAGTTTCGACGCCAACGTCGGCGATCAACAGCTGTTCTTCCAGCTCTTCGAACAGATCGTCGTCGATTTTTTTACCGCGGAACAGGCCGACAAAACCAGAGCCCAGATTCTGCTTGGTTTTGACCAGACTGCGTTTCAGCCGCGCAAAGAAACCTTCTTTGGTCGGACGCTCCTGCTCAGTTTCACCGGCCGGTAAAACGACGATAGGATCCAGCGGCACCGGCAGCGGTTCTTCGGCTGCGACAGAATCGTCGACATAATCAATGGCATCGAGACGTTCGTCTTCGGCAATTTCTTCGCCCGATTCAGCAAATTCGTCTTCAGCAACAACTTCTTCAATCAGATCGTCTTCAGGCACCACTGGCTGCGCAGCAACCTGTTCGGTGATGTGAACAATTTCTTCTGCCAGTTCAGCGGCGGCCTGTTCGCGAACCGGTTCAGGTTCTTTCAGCGGTTCCGGCTCAATTTCTGGCTCAGGTTCCACTTCCGGTGCAGGTTCGACTTCTGGCTCAGGTTCGACTTCTGGCTCAGGTTCAACCACAGGTGCGATTTCTGCGGCAGATTCTGCGGAGGCTGCGGTATCCCATTCGCCAGGGTGCTGCTCAACCGGAACACCCGGCTCTTCGGCTAGCGGATGTTCTTCAACGACCGCATGTTCTTCAACAACAGACTGTTCTTCAATAACAGGCTGTTCTTCGCGGATTTCTTCCTTCTGCTGCTCTTCTTCCTGACGGCCACGGCCAAACCAGGAGAAGAAACCGCGTTTTTTATCTTTTGCCATTTTACAACTTCACTCCTCGCCGTTAATGACTGGCGAACGGATTATTAATAGGGTTATGGTCAGGCAGTCTATCACTTTCCCCTGCAGGCAACACGCCCGCGTATTGAATTCCGGTGGTTTTTCAATCGACAATGTTAAACATTTGCCCAATGGCCGCACACCGGTAGAATAGCCTTCCAAACGATATGCAACGAAGCCTGACGGCTTTGGATTACACAAGCGAACTATGGCAAAGAAACCCAACACTCCCGCCGCCGGCCAGATCCGAATTATTGGCGGACAATGGCGCGGACGCAAACTTCCGGTTCCACATAGCCCGGGACTGCGCCCGACCACCGATCGCGTACGCGAAACGCTGTTTAACTGGCTGGCGCCGGTTTTACAGGGCGCACATTGTCTGGACTGTTTTGCAGGCAGCGGCGCGCTCGGTCTGGAAGCCTTGTCACGTTATGCGGCCAGCGCCACACTGCTGGAGTTTGAACGCCCGGTTGCGCAACAGTTAGAGAAAAACCTGGCGCTGCTAAACGCCGGTGATGCGAAAGTATTTAACGTCAATACATTGAACTGGCTGGCAAAAGCCGGAAATGCCTTTGATGTGGTTTTCCTCGATCCGCCTTTCCGTAAAGGCATTCTGCAAGACACCCTGAACCTGCTGGAGCAAAACCAGTGGCTGGCGGATGAAGCCTGGATTTATGTCGAAACAGAAGCCGAGCACGGTACATTGGATGTGCCCGCCAGCTGGCGGCTGCACCGTGAAAAAGTCGCCGGACAAGTTGCTTATCGCCTCTACCATCGCGATGTGACGCCTGAAACCGGCTCACCAGAACAGGAGCAGTAAGATGTTGATCAATATTGGTCGGTTGTTGATGTTATGTATTTGGGCGTTTCTGGCGTTTAACCTGATCCACCCGTTCCCGAAGCCGATCAAATACTTTTTAGACGTGGCGATTGTGTTCATGTTCTTTATGCACGGCCTGCAGGTGATGCTGCTTAAAGCCACGCAGGGCAAGGAAAAGGACACCATCGGCCCGTGGCTGCAAACCCGCATCTTCCTGTTCGGCGTGTTCGAACTGATGGCGTGGCAGAAAAAACAGCCGCCGCTGCCCGCTAAAAAGTAATGCCTGTATTGTCGGCGCGTCAGGCGCCGTTCATTTCCTGCGTCGCCCCACAATTTTAAAACTGCGTTAATCAGACCCGTCGTTACGGGGATTTCTGATTGTCGCCGGTGTGCCCTCTCTCCTACACTGAAAGCAAGTACAGGAAAACAGGATGTGTTTTCCTGAAGGCAGATCCTTGCATCGGTTCCATGTTCTGTTCTTACATTTAAAAGGATAAACAATGAGTTGGCCATTCCTCGCAGTATTTTTCTCTGGCTGGTTATTCGTTGACGCCAGCTATCGCGGCCCGCGCTGGCAGCGCTGGGTGTTTAAACCCGTCACCTTACTGCTGCTGCTTTTGCTTGCCTGGCAGGCACCCACGCTCAATGTTTACAGCTACCTGATCCTGCTGGGACTGGCGGCGACGCTGGTGGCAGACGGCCTGTTGTTGCTGCCTGAAGAGCGGTTCATGTACGCCATCGGCGCGTTCTTCCTCTCGCATCTGCTGTATACGTTGAGTTTCGCCAGCCAGATGACCATTACCTTCTTCTGGCCGTTGCCACTGACGCTACTGATTATCGGCGCCATATTGCTGGCAGTGATCTGGACGCGGCTGTCCGAACTGAGATGGCCAGTGACCACTTACATTGCGATGACCCTGCTGATGGTCTGGCTGGCAGGCGAGCAGTATTTCGCGCGCAGTACCGACATGGCGTTTTCGCTGTTCTGCGGCGCGGTGCTGTTGCTGCTGGCGAATATTCTGTGGCTGGTCAGCCGCTATCGCTTCAAATTCCGTGCGGCAGACGCACTGGTCGCCGCCTGTTACTTTGGCGGTCACTTCCTGATCGTACGCTCACTTTATTTGTAATCTCCCGCAGAAAAACCCTTAAAGCGGAACCGTTCTGGTTCCGCTCAATCAAATCGCTTGACCTTAGAGCTGACTCCAGGGTTTACACTGGTCGTAATTCCACTCGGTTTCGAACCGGAGGCTTTATGATCCCAATGAAAAATAACAACAGCTGTAGCTGCGGATGTCAGGGCAAACGCGCGCCTGGACTGCATATCAACAAAATCGGCGCTATTGCCCAGTCCGGTACACATCCTGCCAGCTGTTGCAGTGATAATTCCCCGCTGGCGGCGTCGGCTTGTGCCACCACTTCTGACAGTTGCTGTGCGCCGAAGGCAGGTGAGCACTCACACACTTCTGATGACGGCAGCACAGAAGGTTCGCCGGGCGAAGATGACCCCAGCGCGCCGCCTTCAGGCACTCAGCAATACAGCTGGAAAGTGGAAGGTATGGATTGCCCGGCCTGTGCCCGCAAAATCGAAAATTCTGTTGCCGGTCTGGATGGCGTAAACCGCGCCAGAGTGCTTTTCGCGACAGAAAAACTGGTCATTGATGCCAGCCACGACATCTCACAAAACGTGATGCAGGCCGTGACCGGTGCAGGTTTTACCCTGCAATCCCTCGATAAAAATCAACATACTCCGCAACCGGAAGAGTCGCGCCTGAAAGAGGCGCTGCCGCTGATCGCCCTTTCGGTTCTGATGCTGCTGAGCTGGGTGCTCGACCATTTCAACCCGCAAATGGGTGAAATTGCGTTTATTGCCACCACACTGGTAGGACTGTGGCCGGTGCTTCGTCAGGCTATTCGCCAGACCCGTTCCGGCTCGCCTTTCGCCATCGAAACCCTGATGAGCATTGCCGCAATCGGCGCGCTGTTTATCGGTGCCACTGCCGAAGCGGCGATGGTGTTGCTGCTGTTTATGGTCGGCGAACGCCTTGAATCCTTTGCCGCCAACCGGGCGCGCAGCGGTGTGAAATCCCTGATGGCGCTGATACCCGATACCGCCGTCCGCGTAGTGAATGGTAAATCTGAAACCGTGCCGGTCAGCAGTTTGCGTCCCGGCGATGTTATCGAAATCGCCGCAGGCGCACGTCTGCCCGCCGATGCCATTTTGCAAGGCGCTGCCAGTTTCGATGAAAGTGCTCTGACCGGTGAGTCAGTACCTGTAGACCATCAGCCCGGTGAGAAAGTCCCGGCGGGCAGCCTTTGCGTTGACCGCCTCGCACGTCTGGAAGTGGCTTCCGCCCCCGGCAACAGCGCCATCGACCGCATCCTGCAACTGATCGAAGAAGCCGATGAACGCCGTGCGCCAATCGAGCGTTTCCTCGATACTTTCAGCCGCTATTACACACCGGTCATTATGCTGATGGCGCTGCTGGTGATTGTCGTTCCGCCGCTGGCAATGGGACTGTCGTGGGAAACCTGGATTTACCGCGGGCTGACTTTATTGCTGATTGGCTGCCCGTGTGCCCTGGTAATTTCAACGCCGGCTGCGATCACCTCCGGGCTGGCCGCGGCAACGCGTCAGGGCGCTTTAATCAAAGGCGGTGCAGCGCTGGAACAACTGGCGCTGATTCAAACCGTGGCGCTGGATAAAACCGGCACACTGACCGAAGGCAAGCCCGAAGTCACTGACGTTTTAATCCTGAACGGTGCCAGTGAAGGCGAAGTATTAAGTCTGGCCTCGGCGGTGGAAGAAGGTTCGCATCACCCGCTGGCACAGGCGATTTTAGCCCGTGCAAAAATCAGTAATCCGTTACCGCTCACGGCGCAGGATCGCCGTGCGCTGGCTGGTTCAGGCGTGGAAGGTCTCGTTTCAGGTCGCAAAATTCAGGTACTGGCACCAAAAAGCGTGACTGAAAACAGTCTGACAGCGGAAACCCTTACGCAAATTACTGACTGGGAATCCACCGGAAAAACCGTGGTGGTAGTGTTGCAGGAAAATAACGCGATCGGGCTGATTGCCATGCAGGATCGCCTGCGTGATGACGCGGCAGAGGCGTTGCAGAAACTGAAAGCACTCGGCGTTTCAGCAGTGATGCTGACCGGTGACAATCCGCGGGCAGCGAAAACCATCGCTGACCGGCTGGGCATTGATTTCCGTGCCGGTTTACTGCCTGCGGATAAAGTCTCGGCGGTCACCGCGCTGAATGCGCAAAAACCGGTGGCAATGGTCGGTGATGGCATTAACGATGCGCCGGCGATGAAAGCCGCGACTATCGGTATTGCGATGGGAAGCGGAACGGACGTCGCGCTGGAAACGGCGGATGCCGCGCTGACGCACAACCGTCTGAGCGGGCTGGCGCAGATGATCAGCCTGTCACGCGCCACGCGGGCGAATATCCGTCAGAACATCACGATCGCGCTGGGGCTGAAAGCGATTTTCCTGGTCACCACGCTGATGGGGCTGACCGGATTGTGGCTGGCCGTGCTGGCGGACTCCGGCGCAACGGCGCTGGTCACCGCCAATGCGCTAAGGCTGTTGCGCAATAAATCGAAATAAGCTTAATCGATGCGAACTTAATCGCAGCAGACAAGACTCAGGGCTGAGCTATCAGCCCTGTTTTTCGACTAAACCTTTGCACAATAAATAGCGATACGGCTGGCTTTCGGTATCCGACGCCAGCAGCGTATGTTCCATAAAACGGCAGAAACCGGGAATATCGCGGGTCGTTGCCGGATCATCGGCGATGATCAACAGCGTTTCGCCATCTTTCATGGTGCGTACCGCTTTGCGAACCATCATCACAGGTTCCGGGCAACGCAGGCCGAGCGCATCAAGCTGATGGTCGGGATTGATAAAGGGATCGGTCATTTCGTGTCTCAACATCTTCGGGCGCGGCAAAGCCTGATAGTTTAACCCGCTGGATTTCCCGCGCAACTGACACGGCTCATTGCGCTAAAATTAACCGTCAGATCTGTTGCGCAAACGGTGTGCAAACAGGTACTATGCGCGCCGCAAACCGCTAACGCCCCTGCGACAGCTTCAAGAACGCAGGGTATTTGGGTTCCCTCACCCCAATTTGTTCATAAAAAAAGGTCACATATATGTACTCCTTTACTGCTCAGCAGCGGTTTTCCGCGCTGATATGGCTTTCGCTATTCCACATTGCCATCATTACTTCCAGTAACTATCTGGTTCAGTTACCCGTCTCCATTTTTGGTTTCCATACAACCTGGGGCGCGTTCACCTTCCCGTTCATTTTTCTGGCTACTGACCTGACCGTCCGTATATTCGGCGCGCCGCTGGCACGACGGATTATACTTTCCGTGATGGTGCCTGCGCTGGCGATTTCCTATGTCATCTCGGCGTTATTCTTTGAAGCGCAATGGCAGGGAGCAGAAGCACTCAGCAGCCTGAATATCATGGTCGCGCGTATCGCTACCGCCAGTTTTATGGCGTATGTGCTGGGGCAAATTCTTGACGTTCACGTGTTTAACCGCCTGCGTCAGAACCGCCGCTGGTGGATAGCGCCGGTCGCCTCAATGTTCCTCGGCAATATCAGCGACACCCTGTCCTTCTTCTTTATCGCTTTCTACAAAAGTACCGATGCTTTTATGGCGCAGCACTGGGTGGAAATCGCGATGGTGGATTACACATTCAAAGTGCTGATCTGCCTGGTATTCTTCCTGCCGATGTACGGCATGCTGCTGAATATGCTGCTTAAGCGTTTATCCGCGCAGGGAAATAACCCGCATTCTGCCGTCCGCGTGCACTAAACTGTGAGCGGGGAAGACACAAATCGCGCCATAATCTGACTTGCTTTTGTGGCCTGAATAGGTTGCCATAAAGGCTGTTAAGTCAACATGTAAGCCTGGTTAACAGGCCACTTAAGGAAGCCCGATGCGTAATATCGCGAAAATGATGGGAATGGCAGTACTGATCGCTGGTCTGGCTGCGTGTGACGGTAAAACTACCGATGCACCTGCCGCAGATAAAGGTGCGCCAGCGGCCTCAGCAACGGCAGCGACCGTACCGGTCAGCCTGCTGGAAGGTAAAGTCACCTTCTCCCTGCCGCAGGGAATGAGCGACCAGAGCGGTAAGCTGGGCACTCAGGCAAACAATATGCATGTGTACGCTGACAGCACCGGTCAGAAAGCCGTGATTGTGATCCTGGGTGATAACACCACCGAATCGCTGGATGTTCTGGCGGGTCGTTTACAGGATCAGCAAAAAGCCCGTGATACCAATCTGCAGGTTGTGACCAATAAATCTATTCAGGTCAATGGCCAGACGCTGCAACAACTGGACACCGTAATCACTTCTGCGGGTCAGAAAGCCTACTCTTCCATCGTACTGGGCAAAGTTGACAGCCATTTGCTGACCCTGCAAATCACCCTGCCAGCGGATAATCAGCAGCAGGCGCAGACCGATGCAGAAACCATTATCAACACCCTGAAAATTCAATAAATCCAGAGGTATTGAAAATATCAGGCGGGGCTCAGGCTCCGCCTTTTTTTGTCTTATGCTGTTACTCAATCTCACAAACCCCGCCTCCGCTGTAATAAAAATGTAACATTCCCGTCATAAATCACAGTTCGTTTGTGCGCGAATAGCTAAAATGATGTTCGTTTTGGAACACACCGGCTTCGCCATTTCGTTCGTGGCTCACGATGAGTCCCACCTGATTTATGCCATCGGAGGCATTTATGCTCAGTATCTTTAAACCCGCGCCCCACAAAGCTCCTGTTGATGAGGCCCACGTCGATCCGCTCTACCGCCGTCTCCGCTGGCAAATCTTTATGGGGATATTCTTCGGTTATGCGGCCTACTATCTGGTGCGCAAAAATTTCGCACTGGCCATGCCTTATCTGATTGATCAGGGCTTTTCCCGTGGAGACCTCGGGTTTGCGCTGTCCGGGATTTCCATTGCTTACGGCATATCAAAATTCATTATGGGGTCGGTGTCTGACCGCTCGAATCCGCGTGTTTTCCTGCCCGCGGGTTTAATTCTGGCTGCGGCGGTGATGTTGTTTATGGGCTTCGTGCCGTGGGCAACATCGAGCATTGCCATCATGTTTGTGTTGCTGTTCCTCTGCGGCTGGTTCCAGGGAATGGGCTGGCCGCCGTGCGGTCGCACCATGGTTCACTGGTGGTCGCAGAAAGAACGCGGCGGCGTGGTGTCGGTATGGAACTGTGCGCATAACGTCGGTGGCGGTATTCCTCCGCTGCTGTTCCTGCTGGGCATGGCGTGGTTTAACGACTGGCATGCGGCGCTGTATATGCCAGCCTTCGGCGCGATCCTGCTGGCGGTATTTGCCTTCATGACCATGCGCGATACGCCGCAATCCTGCGGCCTGCCACCAATTGAAGAATACAAAAACGATTACCCGCCGGACTATGTGAAAGAGTCAGCCGAACAGGAACTGACGGCGAAACAGATTTTCATGCAGTACATTTTGCCGAACAAATTGCTGTGGTATATCGCGCTGGCTAACGTTTTTGTTTATCTGCTGCGCTACGGGATCCTGGACTGGTCACCGACTTACCTGAAAGAAGTGAAGCATTTTGCTCTGGATAAATCCTCGTGGGCGTATTTCCTTTATGAATACGCAGGGATCCCCGGCACGCTGCTGTGCGGCTGGATGTCGGACAAAGTGTTTAAAGGCAACCGCGGCGCGACCGGTGTGTTCTTCATGGTGCTGGTGACTATCGCCACCGTCGTTTACTGGCTGAATCCGGTCGGCAATCCGGGCATTGATATGGCCTGTATGATCACCATCGGCTTCCTGATTTACGGGCCTGTGATGCTGATAGGTTTACATGCACTGGAACTGGCACCGAAGAAAGCGGCCGGAACTGCGGCAGGATTCACCGGGCTGTTTGGTTATCTGGGCGGCTCGGTCGCGGCCAGCGCCATTGTCGGCTATACCGTGGATTACTTTGGCTGGGACGGCGGGTTTATCGTGATGATTGCCGGTTGTGTGCTGGCCGTTGTGTTGCTTTTACTGACCATGCTCAGCGAGAACAAACACAAAGCGCAACTGAGAAAAAATGCCTGATTGGTTTTGATGTTCGTCGAAAGGCACCGAAAGGTGCCTTTTTTGTTTTACACAGCTTCAGAAGGGATCCGTCTGCCCGCTTCATCAAACAGTAAAATACTGGCGGCATTAAATCCAAAACTGAGCGGCGTATTTTTAGCAAAAGAGAGCTGTTTTGACGATTTCATTTTCAGGATGTGCTCGCCGAAACGCGCGTATACCAGCGTAGAATCGCCCTGTAATTCAGTGAAATCGACTAAAACGTCAAATGCGTGTTCCGTCGCTTCATTCAGGCGCAACAGCTCAGGGCGGATCGCCAGCGACACGGTTTGTCCATCCTGCGCCGCGGGGAATTTATTGCCCAGAGGAAACATCGGCTGCCCGTCAATACACAACTGGCGGCCAGTCACCTGCGCGGGGATCACATTGATTTTCGGCGTACCGATAAAACCGGCAACAAACAAACTGGCCGGACAGTTGTAGAGTTCAACCGGCGAACCAATCTGCTCAATATTACCCTGATTAAGCACCACAATCCGGTCCGCCAGCGTCATGGCCTCGACCTGATCGTGGGTCACGTAAATCATGGTGTTTTTCAGGCGTGCATGCAGCTGACTGATTTCCTGACGCATCTGAACGCGCAGCGCGGCATCGAGATTCGACAGCGGTTCATCAAACAAAAATACTTTCGGCTGCTGAACGATAGAGCGCCCGATGGCGACGCGCTGACGCTGCCCGCCGGAAAGATTTTGCGGCAACCGGTCGAGCATCTCGTCCAGCCGCAGGATCAGAGCCGCTTCGCTGATGCGTCGGGCGATTTCAGCCGGTGGCGTTCGGATATTCTTCAGACCAAACGCCAGATTCTGCCTGACGGTCATGTGCGGATAAAGCGCGTAGGATTGAAATACCATCGACAGACCGCGCTTTCCGGCGGGCAACTCCGTCACGTCAGTGTCCTCAATGTGGATGGTCCCGTCGCACAGCCCATCCAGCCCGGCAATCATGCGCAGCAATGTTGATTTACCACAGCCCGACGGCCCTACCAGAACCAGAAACTCACCGGAACGGATCTCCAGAGTTAAATCGGGGATCACGGCTGTTTTGCCATAGTATTTTTTGACGTTTTTTAGCGTTAAGCCTGACATAGCGTTGTCCTTTGAAACAAAAAGATGCGCGGTTACGCCCCGGAAAAGGCGAGCAGTATTCCGCCAACATCGGTCATTGCGTCCTGATGGCCCCGCCAGATTTCAGGTAGAACCACGTATAATTAACCTAAACTCCAGGTCGTGGTGAATATTGGTTTTACCTTCCAGCAACAGGGCTGCGGCTATTTCACCTTTTTTAACCGGGTCCTGCGAGATTGTCGTGAGCCCGATCTCATTCACTGGCCGGGGAATATTATCAAAACCAGTAACGGCTATATTTCCCGGAACAGATAGCCCGCTTTTCCGGCAATAATTAATGGCACCCTGCGCGAAGCGGTCGGACAGGCAAATAAACGCGGTGATATCGGGATTACTTATCAGTAATTCCCTGGCAGCTATTTCGCCAAATGTTTCATGATGGTTCGTTTCGCAAAGAAAGCATTTATTCAGATCAATATTCCATTCCCGGAAAGTTGCCACGCAGGCATTCACACGGGTAATCATCACCTGATTATCACCGGAAATACTCTGACTCAATGGCATCACTCCTTTTCGTCCCTGAAGAGAAGGGAATGAAATAATCCCAAATTCACGGTGCCCTTTTTCCAGCAGGTGCAGACAGATTTCCCTCATCGCCCTGTCGTTATCAATAGATACGCTGCTGTGCGAGGGAATTTTAAAATCCGTAGTCACCACGGGTAGATTTTTGGACAACGCTTTGGCGATGATCTGATCATTATTGTGTGTCGCATTAAGGATATAGCCATCTACAGCCGTATTGATGACACTGGCCCGCGCGCCCTGCCCGTTATGCAACGGGATCAGGATAATGCTGACTCCTTTTCGGTCACATTCACCGGCGATGCCTTGCATAAGCTGCACGTCATGACTGTCTGTAAACACATAGCTGAGCGTGTCATTAAAAATAATCCCGATGGCATTCGATTTCCCGGTACGCAATGCCCGACCAAGATTGTCAGGCCCGTAGAAATTAACGGAATGCGCATAATCGATTATTCGTTTTCTTAATGATTCTGACAGTTTTCCCGGATTATTAAATGCATTCGACACCGTGGTGTGCGTCACGCCTAATTCGCGGGCAATTGACTTTAACGTTATCTTACTCAGCTTACACACTCCTGAATGCGGTGAATAAAGGAAGCCCTGCCTCTGAAATGCAATAAATTATCCCACATATACTCACAGCCAACAGGCTATTGCAACGATTATAAAAATAAAGTTTAACGTTAAACAAAATCATTTATGTGACTGTAATAACGTTTATTCAATGATTGTCCATGCTAGCGTTTAAATAGACGTTAATTCATAAAAAAATAATATGAATAACCATTAAATATAATTTCGCATTATGACTAATAACCTAATAGAAACGGGAAATAGCATGAAAATAATGAAACTGGCTGCTATTGCAGGTATCACGTTATTTCTTTCGGGCTGTGGCCCTGATGAAAAAGACCAAACCAGCATTAAAATGTGGGTCGCGCCGAATATTACGCAGGAAGTATATTGGGGTGAAATCGTTAAAGAATGGAACAGCAACCCGGCCAACCGGAAAGTAGAATTCACCTCAATACCGGCGGCAGGAAGTTCTGAAGAAGCCATCATGAATGCGCTGGCGTCGGGTACAGAGCCAGACATTTCGACCAATATTTTTATCGGCTTTGCTAAGCAGTTATCCGAACTTAAGCAGCTCACTGATTATTCCAAAATGCCCGGTTTTCAGACACTGACAGAAACCCGTCATATGGGAAAAACGATTTCAAACTGGCAGTTCGACGGACAGCAGACGGTCATCCCCATTTACATCAGCCCAGTTCTCTACTGGTGGCGCAGTGATCTGCTGACAGCTCAGGGTTTTGACCACGTTCCGACCTCTTATGACGAAATTTACACGCTTTCAGAACGTATCGCGCTCACTCAGAAGGGTTACAGCCTGCAACTGACCAGCGGTAAAAACTGGTGGGATCGCTGGTTCGACTTTATTCCGCTGTATTACGCCGCCGCGGGTGGCCGCCCGTATATTCAGGATAATAAATCGGCTTTCGATAATGAGTCCGGTCTGGAAGCACTGAATTTCATGGCGAAAATGTTTGCCAATAAGTGGACCAGCTACGATTTCACAACCGCAGACGATCCTCTGGCGGCGGGAATGGTGCTGGGAGCCATGCGCGGGCCCTGGGATATCGAACGTTATCAGAAACAATTCCCTGAAGTACTGAAAGAGATCCGTATCGGCCCAATGCCGACTCAGTCTGGCGCGCCGGGTGCAAATACCATGGCCGACAGCAAAGGGATCGTGATGTTCAGTACCTCGAAAGTGCAGAACGACGCCTGGAAATTTATTCAATGGGTATACAGCGACCCGAAACACGATCTGCGCTGGCTTGAACTGACAGGTATGCCTCCGGCCAGAGAAGATTTGCAAAGTAATCCGGTGTTCAGCGACTACCTGCAACAGCATCCGCTGGTGAATGACATCGTCTCCTACGTCCCGAAAGCTGTGCCGCCTGCCGCCGTCACGAAAACGGTCGAAGTCCAGCGCACGATGACCCAAATGATTGAAAAACTGATGTTTGAAAACAACTCAGTGCCGGACGCGCTGCACCAGTCTTCGCAAGAGATTGACAAAATACTGGAACAATAAAGCGATGATTAAACTGAAAGAGTCCACCACAGGAGGCCTTCTGGCCTCCACTTACCTCGGATATTCTCTGGTATTCTGGCTTTATCCTTTTATCTGGTTAGCGGTACTGAGCTTTACTGACTGGAAATTTATTGGCACGCCCTCTTTTAATGGCGTGAAGAATATTATTGCCGTCATGCAGAATCCTTTGTTCTGGACAGCAATGTATAACGTATTTAAATTTCTGGCTTACTATCTGCCGATTGTTTTGGTGTCTTCATTATTATTCGCCTTCGGTTTAAGGAAACTAAAATATGGCAAAGCCTTTGTTGCCCTGAGTTTCCTGCTCGCCAATGTTTCATCCGGCGTGGCGTATTCTATTGTATTTTCCAAACTGTTGAGTGAAACAGGCCCCATAAATGCCTTTCTGATGAACACAATGGGTATTAATGTTCCGTGGTTTACCCATCCGGATTTTGCCATGTTATCTGTTGCTCTTATTATCACATGGAAATTTGTTGGCTACTACGGCCTGATTTTTTATTCCGGACTGATTACGATTCCGAAAGATATTTACGATGCGGCAGACCTCGATAAAACCAGCGGCCCCGGAAAAATATGGCATATCACATTGCCCCTGATGAATGCGCAGATCGTCATGGTGCTGGTTCTGGCGATCACAGTCGCGTTCAGTATTTTCACCGAACCCTATCTCATCACCGGCGGCGGTCCGCTGCAAAGCACCACCACGCCAATGGTAGTGATGTATGAAGCCGCGTTCCGGCAGATGCAGCCAAGCTGGGCCGCCACCATGTCAATTATTGTCGCCGTATTCAGCTTCTCACTGATCTGGATATTGCGCCGGTGTCTGGAAAAGAAAATCGAGATCGTATGATGAAGACTAAAACTGCACAGATGCCGACAGCCTCTCCTGTGCAAAAATATTCGCTGAAAAGAACACTCAGTTCTGTGGTGATCCATCTGCTGATGTTTGTGCTAGCCATCACCTGGTTATATCCCTATTTATGGATGCTAATCGGTTCTTTTAAAAACACCGCTGATATTTATACCACTTCGCTTTTTTCCGGCCCGCTGTCTTTCGATAATTATACTTTCCTGTTCGACGGCAGCGGTAAAGCGGAAAAACCCTTTCTTCGCACGTTGTTTAATTCCATTTTCATTACATTAACCATTACAGTGTGCGTCACACTGAGTTCCTGTTTAATAGGTTATGCGCTGGCAAAAATGGAATTCAAAGGCCGGAATACTTTTAAAAACCTGCTGATCTTGCAAATGGTTTTCCCGGCATTCATGTTTATTATTCCGCATTTTGTACTTATGCGGGAACTCGGCATGCTTAATTCGTATGGCGCACTTATTTTACCGTTTGTCATGAATGGCTGGGGTATTTTTATGATTTCCCAGAGTTTTAAAGGCACGCCCAATGACTATATTCATGCCGCGCGATTAGATCACGCCGGTCTTTTCAAAATTCTGTTCCATGTCATGTTGCCTCTCAATAAATCCATTCTGGCTATCGTCGCGATATTTACCTTCACCAGCGCCTGGGACAATTTCCTCTGGCCGCTGATTGTTATGCAGGACGCTAACAAAATGCCGCTTTCCGTTCTGCTGGCGACGTTCAGTAAATCTTACAGCGTCTATGTCGGCCCGATTCTGGCGGGGTCGGTGGTACAAACTTTGCCGATCGTCGTCTTGTTTATCCTCTTCAGGAAGCATTTCCTGGAAGGGATGTCGCTTTCACTTAAATAACAGGCATGAATGATGAATAACCTGAAAACAGCGCAGGAACGGGTATTTTATCAGGTGTATTTGCCGTCTTTCTGCGACGGTAATACGGACGGATTGGGCGATTTTCAAGGTCTGATTTCTAAGCTGGATTATCTGGCTGAGCTGGGCATTGGCGGTATCTGGGTGACGCCTTTTTACCCGTCTCCGCTGGTGGATAATGGCTATGACATCAGCGACCACTGCGCTGTTGATCCGCGTTTTGGCACGTTAGCGCTTTTTGATGAACTGATTGCAGCCTGTCATCAGCGCGACATTTTGCTGGTGATCGACGTGGTTATTAATCACGTGTCAGATCAGCATCCTTGGTTTCAGGCAGCGCTCAGCCAGCCTGGCAGCCCTTTCCGCGACTTCTTTTTCTTTCGTGAGCAAACTAATAACTGGACCTCTTTCTTCGGCGGTTCAGCCTGGACACAGGAGCCTGGCGGAAAGGCCAGTTACTACCATAAATTCTCGCCTCAGCAGGTTTGCCTCAACTGGTCTCAGCCTGCCGTTGAGCGTGAGATTAAAAAAATCTTCGATTTCTGGATAGCCCGCGGCGTCGACGGTTTCCGTTTTGACGTGATTAATTTTCTGACCACCGATGGCATCGGGGAAGATCACCCGCCAGCCGAAACGGGCGCAGAGCCACCTCATGAAAAAGATATCAATCAGCCCGGTGTGCTCGATGTAGTGAAGCGCCTGTGCCGCCATATCCGTGCACAAGGGGAATTCCTGCTGATTGGCGAAGTGGGCAGTGAAGTATTGCCGGTGATGGCGCCTTATCAGGGTGCGGAGCTGCTGGACGTGGTCTTCAATTTTAATCTTGGCAGCCAGAAACACTTCGATATCACCGCGATCTTCGCCGAAATGCAGGCTATGGAAGCCACGCTGCCCGGCTTACCGACGCTGTTTTTTTCCAGCCATGATATGTCACGCATGATCAGTCGCTTCGGTGAATCCTCCCGGGATGTTCCCCGTGCGGTGGCCGTTTTCGCCCTGCAAATGACCGCCCGTGGTCTGCCTTTCATCTTTCAGGGTGAGGAAATCGGCATGACGGATTTTGTCCCGCAGAATTTGCAGCAAATGCGGGATATTCAGGGCATCACTCAATATCACACCGCAATTTCACAAGGCATGGATGAAGAGCAAGCACTTACTTATGCATTGCCTTTCTGCCGCGATGCCTCCCGCTTACCCGTTCCCTGGACGCCAGCCATTAACAGCGAAGGGCAAATAAACGTCGCGGCCGAGAGTAAGTGCTCACATTCAATTTTTGGCGCGTATAAACAACTGATTGCGCTGAGAAATACCCATCCGGCGCTTCAGCGTGGTCGCTATGAGTACCTCACGCTGTTTAAACAATGCCTGATATTCCGCCGCTTTCTGAAAGGGGAATGTCTGGAAGTGATGATCAATTTCGGCGCGACGGTCGTCAACGTAGGTTATGGCGATGGCAATCCCGTCTTGTTCGGCGCGGATGAACCGCTGCTGGAAAAAAACCAAATTCTTATCAAAAAGGTAAACCATGAAAATACTCAGAAGTGATAAAAATCCGCTGTTAACACCTGCCGATATCATCCCTTCCCAGCCCGGCTGGAAGGTCGATTGTGTATTTAATGCAGGCGTGTGTTCGTATCAGGATGAAACCCTGCTACTGCTTCGTGTTGCGGAAAGCGTGGTCTCAACGGACGCCAATTGTCTGGAAGTACCGCTTCTGGTGAACCGGCAAAATACCTGGCATCCGGGCACTAAACGTTTTCAACGGGACGACCCGGCCTATGACTTCAGTGACCCCAGAATGATTGCACTGAAAGCCGATCCTTCGGTTATCTGGCTGACCTCCATGTCGCATCTGCGGTTAGCGAGAAGTCAGAATGGTGAAGATTTTATTGTGGATACTCAGCCATTTTTAACCGCCGATACGCAATATGAGCAATTCGGCTGCGAAGATCCGCGAATTACGCTGATAGACGGTGTTTACTACATTAACTATTCGGCCATTTCGCCGTATGGCATTTCTACCGCACTGGCGACCACCACCGATTTTATTGCTGTGGAAAAACAAGGCGTGATTTTCTGCCCGGATAACCGCGACGTGTGTTTCTTCCCGGAAAAAATTAACGGCAAATATCAGGCGCTGACCCGTCCTTCGCCCAAACATTTTGGTAAGCCGGAGATCTGGATCTGTGAATCCCCGGACATGCTGCACTGGGGCAATCATCGCCATTTACTCGGCAGCGCGTCCGGCGACTGGGATGCGCTGAAACTGGGCGGTGGCGCCCCGCTGATGAAAACGGCACGTGGCTGGTTACAGATTTATCACGGCGTGGATAAAGATCAGCGCTATTGCCTCGGCGCCATGCTGCTCGACTTGCATAATCCATTGAAAATTATCGCCAAATCCTCAGCGCCGCTGCTACAACCGGAAGCGATTTACGAGAGAGAAGGATTCTTTGGCAACGTAGTCTTTACCTGCGGCGCGCTACTTGAAAAGGACACGCTGAAAATTTACTACGGGGCCGCCGATGAGTGTATTGCGCTGGCGACAATGCCGCTGGCGGATTTGTGGCAACATCTGGGCATTTCAGTAAGTGCAGATTAGGCAGGATCAGAGGCGGGAACCACCAAAGCAGAGTGAATACCCTGCTTTGGTTTTACGACTTTTGTTTTACGACTTTGCTTTAAAACTGATTAGCTTTCTTCAGCCAGATACATCTTACGCAGGTAATGCGGCACGGCATCGTCGGCGTTGGATCCGATGATTTCTGCATCCGGCATGGCGGCTTTCAGTCGTGGCAATGAACCGCTCATCAGACAACCTTTACCGGCCATGGTCAGCATTTCAAGGTCATTCAGGCCATCACCAAAAGCGATGCAATCTTTCAGCGAATAACCCATCAGCTTTGAAACATATTCCAGCGCATGACCTTTTGACACGCCGCCTGCCATGACTTCCAGACATACCGGCAGTGAGAAGCTGACATTCACACGATCGCCCCAGCGCGCATTGATCGCCTCTTCCAGTGGCAGCAGTTTTTCGTGGTCTTCACAGGTGAAATACACTTTGCAGATACCGTCAGTTTCCAGCAAACCCGGCTCATACAGTTTGTATTTGAAAACGGATTCACGGAAGAAATCATCCTGATCGGCGCGGTCACGGTTCATGTACCAGTCATCATTACGATAAACGTTGGTCAGAATATCCGGGTTGTTATGCATGATGCCGAACAGGTCTCTGGCGATGTCTTCATCCAGATTGTGCGAGAAAATCAGGTCGCCGTCGGTGTTATGCACGCGCGCACCGTTGGAGGTGATCATGTACGCGCTGATTTCCAGATTGTCGCGCATCTGCGCCACGTCGATATGGTGGCGTCCGGTGGCGAAAACGAAATGCACGTCGCGCTGAGTCAGCAGTTTCAGCGTCTCTTTGGCGAACGGGCTCAGGGTATGATCAGGTGATAGCAGCGTGCCATCTAAATCGGAAGCAACAACATGGTACATAGCGTTAGGTTCTAACCTCTGATGGAGTTGTGCGCGGCGAACCGCGGATTAAAGCTGTCGCGCAAAAAAGCGCATGATAGCGTCCAGCGCCTGTGCCCTCAGGTCGTCCCGTTCAAACAGGATCTCATGGCGCGCGCCTTCGATGACCAGCGGTTTTTCCCCTTCACAAGGGTGCCCCGCAACGGCCATGGCCTGACAAAAAGCAAGATGGGACCGGTTATCCACCACACGGTCTTCGCTCGCCTGCAATAACAGAACAGGAGTGGTGATTTTTTCGGCTTCTTTCAGGATATGCATCCCCGCCTCAATCCCTTCACGCACCCAGTGATAGGTAGGTCCGCCGACCTGCAACTCAGGATAATCGGCGTAAAACCGCAAATTGCGGCGATAACGCGCGCGACTGTGCGTCAGCTGGTTGACTACAAACGGCAGCGGCCGCCAGTGGCCGGTACCCAGCGCATAGCCATCACGACGAACCGGACGATTTTCCGCCCAGTTAAGGATACGGCGCGATAACCATCCCGGCATCGGCAAATAAATACCGGTCATCGGTGCCAGTAACGCCGCAGCATCGAAATTCTGCGGATTTTTTGCCAGATACAACGCCAGAATTGCCCCGCCCATAGAGTGTGCCAGCGCAAACTTTTTCTGGTACTGACGCGGCGCAACCTCCAGCTGATAAAAGCGGTCGAAATCTTCGACATAATCGTCAAAGTGCTTCACGTGACCACAATGCGGATCATCGAGCATACGCCCGGAGCGTCCCTGACCACGGTGATCGACAATCATGACATCGTAGCCGCAATGGAATAAATCGTAGGCCACTTCGGGATATTTTACGTAGCTTTCTATACGACCCGGTGACACAACGATGACTTTATCGTGAGCAGGCGAACAAAACCGGACATAACGGACAGGAACATCATCAACGCCGCTAAACTCGCCTTCTTCGCGTGTCCGCCAGAAATCCAGCAAAGGCCCGGTCGCAAAGGCTGCAAACTCCTTCTCACGTGTTAACCACTTCGCATAATTCGCAGGCATTCAATGATCCAAAGTCGTCAAACAGGGAGGATGAAAGTGTTATTTGTGAGCTATAGCGCAATTATAGACAATGGCGTATTGTGCCATAAAACAACCTAAAACGTACTCAGGGAGTCTCGCAATGACACTGGACTGGTGGTTAACCTACCTGCTCACCACTTCTATTTTAAGTTTATCACCCGGTTCCGGCGCGATTAACACCATGAGCACCGGCATCAGCCACGGCTATCGTGGTGCCGTGGCCTCAATTGCCGGGTTACAACTCGGTTTAGCGATCCACATCGTGCTGGTCGGTATCGGGCTGGGCGCGCTGATTTCATCATCGCTGCTGGCCTTTGAGTTTCTCAAATGGTTTGGCGCCGCCTACCTGATCTGGCTGGGTATTTGCCAGTGGCGCTCTGCCGGGGCGATTGACCTGAACGCGCTCGCCAGCAGTATGCCGCGACGCCGTTTGTTCAAACGCGCCATTCTGGTGAACCTGACCAATCCAAAAAGCATTGTGTTTCTCGCCGCATTATTCCCGCAGTTTATCATTGCGCACCAGCCTCAGGCTGCACAATACGTGGTACTGGGTGTCACGACAGTGGTTGTCGATATCATCGTGATGATCGGTTACGCCACGCTGGCTACCCGCATCGCCGGTTGGGTGAAAGCACCGAAACAAATGCAGTTGCTGAACCGTATCTTTGGCTCGCTGTTTATGCTGGTGGGTGTGTTGCTGGCCAGTGCGCGGAAGGTTTGATTTCTCAGAATGCAAAAAGGGTCCGGCATCAACCGAACCCTTTTTTATTAACCGGCTAATTTGCTCAGCGGTTGATGATTAAGGCAACACCAAAGCCTGCAAACACCACACCCGCCACGCCATCAATCCATTTCGCCAGACGCTGATACCCGCGGCGCATTTTCGGCAGGGCAAATACCAGTGCCACTAATGAGAACCAGGCCAGGGTTTCCACGACGATCAGCAGAAATATGCCCAGACGTTCGCCGCCGCTGACGCTGTCGCTAACAAACATCGAGAACACGCTGCCGAAGTAAATGACGGCTTTCGGGTTAGAAAGATTGGTCAGCAGTCCGCGCATAAACGTGCGGCCACGGGCAGGCAGAGTCACCGGTGTATCATCGCCGATTTGTTTCTTAGCACGCGCAGATTTCAGCAGTTGCCAGCCCATCCAGCACAGATACAATCCGCCGCCGACGGTGATGATCTGATGCAACCAGGCCATTTTTTGCAGAATAAGATGCAACCCCATCAGCGCAACGGCGGCCCACACCAGCACGCCCAGCGTAATGCCAATCACGCCCATCATGGCTTCTTTACGCGACCGGCTGGCGGCGGTTTGTGAGACAAAGAAGAAGTCCGGTCCCGGACTCATCAGCGCGATCAGATGAACCATCGCAACCGTCAGGAATAGCATCAGCATGATTAACTCTCTGTGTTATGTGTAGGAAACAGAATTCTTACTCGTCGCCGTTATCGATGTGATCGCGGATCATCGCCATAAATGGCCGACCGAATTTCTCCAGCTTACGCTGACCGACACCGGTGATGTCGAGCAAATCGCTCGCGCTGACCGGCAGATGTTCAGCCATTTCCAGCAGCGTCGTGTCGTTAAATACCACGTATGGCGGCACATTATTATCATCCGCCAGTGACTTACGCAGTTTACGCAATTTAGCAAACAGCTTACGGTCGTAATTTCCACCGTAGGTTTTCTGACTGGCACTGCTTTTAATTTTGAGCGTCTGAATACGCGGCACCGCCAGTTGCAGCGGGATTTCACCACGCAGCACCGGACGCGCAGATTCGGTCAGCTGTAACGCAGAGTGCATGGCGATGTTTTGCATCACCAGCCCGAGGTGAATCAGCTGGCGCACCACGCTGGTCCAGTGCTCGTTACTGTGTTCTTTGCCGATACCGTAAACCGACAACTTCTCGTGGCCGTATTCGCGGATACGCTGATTGTTCGAGCCGCGCAGCACTTCGACCACATAACCCAGACCAAAACGTTGCCCGACGCGTGCGATGACGGACAGCGCTTTCTGCGCATCCAGCAAGCCGTCGTAGCGTTTTGGTGGATCGAGGCACACGTCGCAGTTACCGCAGGCGTTCTGTTTACCTTCGCCAAAGTAATTGAGCAGCACCAGACGGCGACAGGTTTGAGCCTCCGCGAATGCGTTCATGGCATTCAGTTTGTGGCGTTCAACATCCTGTTGCGCGCCAGCCGGTTTCTCTTCCAGACAGCGGCGCAACCAGGCCATATCGGCCGGATCATAAAGCAGTACGGCTTCCGCTGGCAGGCCGTCACGTCCGGCACGCCCCGTTTCCTGATAATAAGATTCAATGGTGCGCGGAATATCGAAGTGCACCACAAAACGCACGTTAGGCTTGTTGATGCCCATACCGAAGGCGACGGTGGCAACCACAATTTGCAGGTCATCACGCTGAAAACCTTCCTGCACGCGGGCACGGGTTTCGTTATCCAGTCCGGCATGATAAGCGCCAACGCTCAGCCCGCGACTTTGCAATCGCGCTGCGGTGTCTTCAACTTTGGCACGGCTGTTACAGTAAATGATGCCGCTTTTGCCGCGCTGATCCTGCACAAAGCGAATCAGCTGATCGAGCGGCTTAAATTTTTCCACCAGCGTGTAACGGATATTTGGACGGTCAAAACTGCTGACCTGAATCAGCGGGTCATTAAGTTCCAGCAGGCGGACGATATCGTTACGTGTGGCTTCATCGGCGGTCGCGGTCAGGGCGATCACCGGCAGTTGCGGATAACGCAGTTTCAGCTGGCCAAGGGCGCGATATTCCGGACGAAAATCGTGGCCCCATTGGGAAATACAGTGGGCTTCATCGACAGCCAGCATCGCCGGATTCCACTGTTGCAGCTGTTCCAGGAAATCGCCCATCATCAGGCGTTCTGGCGCGATATACAGCATTTTGATACGTCCCGCGCGGCAACCGGCCATGACTTCCAGCTGTTGCTCACGGGTTTGCGTCGAGTTCAGGCAACCGGCTTCAACGCCTGCGGCCATCAGCTGATCAACCTGATCTTTCATCAGGGAAATGAGCGGCGAAACCACCAGCGTCAGGCCGTCCATCACCAGTGCGGGGATTTGATAGCACAGCGATTTACCGCCGCCTGTTGGCATCACTACCAGACAATCCCGGCCAGAAATGGCGGTGTTGATGATAGTTTGCTGGCCTGGTCTGAATTGCTGATAACCGAAGGTATCGCGTAATACCTGATGAGCCAGCTCTTCTTTGTTTATCACTGCCGCCGTAGACACTCAATTCCCCAACTGTTCAAACCACCCGGCTAAGCCCTAAAGCCGCCGGGGCTGTACTGCACAGACATAATATACCCTAAATTATCCGCGATGCAGCCAACGCAACTGCAACCAGAAGTATGGCGGGGATTACATAATGTCGTTAAGCATAATACCGACGCCGATACGGGTCTGCTTATGGTTATAGTCGATCAATGACTCGCCGTAACCACTGAATACCTGAGTATAGAAGCGAACTTGTTTGGAAATCGGGTAGCTCCAGCCGGTCGTCGCGCCGCCGTAACCGGTATTCCAGTTGTAACGGCTTTCGACGCTGAACACGCTGTCGCCCCACGCATAGCCAACTTTCAGGCGGTAATAGCCCATGTACTTGGCGATGTCCGGGTTGTCGTCATCTTCATCGCTCTCAGGGATGCGATACCAGGGTTTCAGATCAACCTGCCAGTTGCCGTGCTGCGCCATGAAACGGGCATACACACGGTTCCAGCTGCGGGACGTCGGGTCGGAGCGACCGTTAGACTGGTGACTGACACCATATTCTGCTTCACGCAATGTCCAGCCGAGGACATCGTAATCCGTTGCCCAGGCCAGGAAAAGCTGTGGCTCGTAGTTGGTCTCACGGAAAGGTGAAGACTGCCCGCTGTTAGAAAGCTGCCAGAATGATTTTTGCGTGTAGGATGCGCCGAGAACCGAGTTATCACCCGCAATACCGCGCCACAGAGGGAATGCCAGGCTGAGCTGGAACTCGACTTCATCGTGACGTGCTTTATCTGCCCAGTCGTAAGACTCAATCGCTTTCTTGTTGATATTGCTGGTATCGGTGTAAATCAGAAAGTTGGGTTCATAAGGATATAACGTGAACGGGTTGTCATGCTCTTGCAGCATATTTGCAATAATGCTTCCGCGCACAGCAGGTTTATCATGTACTTCCTGTACCGTGGCTTCCTCTGCATAGCCCAACAATGGCAACGCCAACAGCGTGGCACCGACAGCCCAATTTTTACGCATTATTCCTTACCCTCACCCTAAAGTTATTGATTCATTATTTTTTGATAATCAGCCTTCCGCCCGGCCGGCAATGCGCAGACTACAATCCGGAAATCTCAAAGCAGGGCATTTTACACACAAATACATTTCTACATGAGTACTGAATACATTTATCCTTCGCCCGGTAGAAATCCATCCTGCCCGCACCTAAAATCAACACTTCGTTAACTTTTTCGGCGAACATACGATCCACTCGTTTTCGTCAGGAATTTATTCATGTCTGCTTCATCTCTCAGCCACGAGGCCGCCCTGCAACTGATCGGCAATATTTTCGTTTACGATATGCCGTTTAACCGCGAACTGGGCCTCGAGCTGAAACGTCTCGACTGCGACTACGCAGAGTTAAAATTTACCAACCAGACCAAACTGGTGGGCAATGCCGCACAAAAAATCCTGCACGGCGGCGTGATTGCGGCGGTGCTGGATGTCGCCGCCGGTCTGGTTTGTGTGACCAGTTCACTGATCCGCCGTGACAAGCCGGATCATCCGTTGCTGGAAGCGGAAATGCGCCAGCGGTTATCCAAAATGGGCACCATTGATTTGCGCGTTGATTATCTGCGTCCGGGCCGTGGCGACTACTTTATTGCCTCGGCAAGCCTGGTCCGCGCCGGCAATAAAGTGTCCGTTGCGCGCGTGGATTTGCACAGCGATACCGGCGTTCACATCGCCACGACCACGGCGACCTATATGGTCGGCTGAAATCAGGTAAACTCCGCTTCTTTCCTTACTCATTTTCAGGTACCACATGGACGCACATCGTACCCGGCAAGGTGTTATTTTTGCCTTTATTGCCTATCTGATCTGGGGAGTCGCGCCCGCGTACTTCAAGCTGATCAAACAGGTGCCTGCTGACGAAATTCTGACTCACCGGGTGATCTGGTCATTCTTCTTTATGTTAGTGCTGCTCTCCGTCAGCCGAAGCTGGGGCGATGTCCGGCGGGTACTTGCACAACCGAAGAAAGTCGGCATGTTACTGATTACCGCCCTGCTTGTCGGTGGGAACTGGCTGATTTTTATCTGGGCGATAAATCATGATCACATTCTGGAAGCCAGCCTCGGCTACTTTATCAATCCGCTGGTCAATGTGGTGCTCGGCATGCTGTTTTTGCGGGAAAGATTCCGAAGTTTGCAGTGGTTTGCCGTCGCGCTGGCTTTCGCCGGAGTACTGATTCAGGTGTGGATTTTTGGTTCGGTGCCGGTCATCGCCATCGGCCTGTCACTGACGTTTGCCTTTTACGGCCTGCTGCGTAAAAAAATCGGTGTGGACTCGCAAACCGGCATGTTGATTGAAACGCTATGGCTGCTGCCGGTCGCCGGGATTTACCTGTTCTTTATCGCCAACAGCCCGACCAGTAACCTGGCCGCAAATCCGTGGTCGCTTGATTTGCTGCTGATGGCTGCCGGGATTATTACCACCATCCCGTTGCTGTTCTTCACTGCCGCCGCCGCCCGCCTGAAGCTTTCAACGCTGGGCTTTTTCCAGTATCTGGGGCCGACCCTGATGTTCCTGCTGGCAGTGTTGTTCTACGGTGAAACTGTTAATACATCACAGCTCATCACCTTCGGTTTTATCTGGGTTGGTCTGCTGTGCTTTATCACGGATGCACTGTATACGCAGGGCCGTTTACGACGAGGAAGAAGCGGGCACAGCGCTGCGTGAAATAAAGCGCGCCATCGCCGGACCGGTTGCCAGGATGGTGATCAGACGCAACGTCTGCATCGCCATCACAAATCCTAAATCCGCGTGGCTGCCCGCCGCAATAATCGCTACGGTGTCCAGCCCGCCCGGGCTGGTCGCCAGATAGGCCGTCAGCATATCTACGCCCAGCAATTTGGTCAGCACCCACGCCATGCCACCGCAAATCAGCATCAGCCCGATAATCGATGCAATCATCTGCGGCAGCGTGCGCAAAGCCAGTTTGAAAATCGGCCGCGTGAAGCGCAATCCGACACTCCAGCCAATCAGCGTGTAAGCCATCGCCAGCAGCCATTCCGGCACTTCTAAGGCCACGGTACCGGTGGAATGCAAAACCGCGCCGACAATGGCCGGGAGCAGCAATGCGCCGGAAGGAATACGCAGACGCGGCCCCAGCCAGACACCGGCCACCGCCAGAAATAGCGTCGCAAAGAAACGCCACGTCAGCGGCGGAAACCACACCACCGCCGCCGCCAGAGACGCGCTGTCGCCCATCGCCATGCGAGCCACAAATGCGGCCGCGGTGGCCACAAACAGCACGCGCAGATACTGCATAAACGCCACCAGACGAACGTCAGCCCCGAAATCACCGGCCATAGCCACCATCGCACTGGCACCGCCCGGGGATGAGCCCCACGCACCGGTCGGGCCGGGTAACTGGCTAAAACGCACCAGCAGCCAGCCGGAAAGCCCGCTGGCCAGCAGCGTCGCCACCAGCACCATCAGCACCAGCGGCCAGTCATTGAGTAACGGGGGTAATATCGACGGCGACAGGCTTTGGGCAATCATGCAGCCCAAAACGCCCTGAGAGAGTTTGAAAAACAGCGGGTGAATACGCACGCTGGCGCCCAGCAGCCCCATAATGACGCCGATAATCATCGGCCCCAGTAACAGTGCGGCTGGCACATGGAAGGTCTGAAAAATAATGCCCAGAATCAGCGAGGAAACGACGAGGATAAACCACTGCCCCGCCGGAACCATCCTTTCCATCAGCATCGCAGGTTATAACCAGTTTTTACGTTTGAAGTACAAATAAGGTGCCAGACCGGCGAGGATCATCAACGCAATCGCTCCCGGATAACCGAATGACCATTTCAGCTCAGGCATGAACTCGAAGTTCATCCCGTAGCTGGATGCCACCAGCGTTGGCGGCAGGAACACCACGGAAACCACCGAGAAAATCTTGATGATGCGGTTCTGTTCGATGTTGATAAAGCCCATCGCCGCCTGCATCAGGAAGTTCACTTTCTGGAACAGGGATTCGTTGTGCGGCAGCAGGGATTCGATATCGCGTAACACTTCGCGCGCCTGCTCCAGCTGACCTGCCGGTAAACGGGCTTTGCGCACCAGAAAATTCAGCGCGCGCTGGGTATCCATCAGACATAAACGGACTTTCCAGCCGATATCTTCCAGTTCTGCCAGCGTGGAAAGCGCGGCGTCATATTCGTCGCCCTGATGCCCTTCCATGATCACACGGCTGAGTTTTTCCAGATCGCTGTAGATGTTTTCGATTTCGTCCGCCAGCTGTTCGATTTTGGTTTCGAACAAATCCAGCAGCAGTTCATAGGCATTACCATCGACCAGTTTCTGGTTGCGGGCACGCATACGGTAGAGACGAAACGCCGGTAACTCGCGTTCACGCAGGGTGTACAAGCGGCCTTCGCGCACGGTAAAGGCGACGGTGCTGTTACCGGCATGATCATCGGCATCTTCGTAATAAAAGAAGGAGTGAATGTGCAGACCGTCTTCGTCTTCAAAGAAACGCGCAGAGGCTTCGATGTCGTCCAGTTCCGGACGCGTCGCCAGGCTTTGCCCTAATTCGCATTGAACGCGCTCACGTTCCTGATCGTCAGGCTCAACCAGATCGACCCACAGTGAAGTTTTGAGATCGTCTGACTCGTCCAGCTCTAAACGGGATAAGCGGCTGTTTTCTAATTTAAAAGCACTCAGCATGTGCCCGTTCTCCCAAAAATTACGGAAAGTGGACAACGCGTTGAAGCACAGAAAATCACGGAGTGAAAAATGTCACCGGCGTAATTCAGACCAACTTCAGATCTGACTCACAGCGACAGAACGGGGGTCGCTGACAACCACTGAGGCCATCAGCAATGAGGAGGGCCTTAGAAGTGGTACCTGGAAAACAGGTTGTTGAGCCAGTATCTACTGGGTGTGTCCAAGGCGCAGTTCCTCATTGATAATAGTGCGCGCATGTTACGCCGGTAATAAAAAGACTGTCAACCGCGAACAAATCTATTCTGGCAACATTTATGCATAAATTTCAGGCGGTGTTGATAACCTTTATCGGCTTATGTCTCATCGTTTTTTTGGCTACACTCAGGCACCTTATTTCTACGTTACCAGGCTTCTCAGGCAGAGACTGAAATGATTAAACAAATAAACCAGGACACGCTGTGTGATCTGATCACCAAAGCCGCTCATTCCCCGCGACTACGCCAGAATCTGAATATCCATCCGGCGCCGGAAGATGACGTGCAACGTCTGGCCATTGCGATGGAACCGGGCACTTACGTGCGCATCCATCGCCATCCGCATACCTGGGAAATGCTGACCGCCCTGCGCGGACGTTTTCTGGTGCTGATTTACGATAACAGCGGCAAAGTCACCGACCGTCTGTGGCTCGGCGCAGAAACCCGCCTGCTTGAAATCCCGGCCAACACCTGGCACAGCGTGTTATCCCTCGACGAAGGTGGCGTGATTTTTGAAGTGAAATATGGCGCGTATCAGCCAGTGCAGGAACAAGATTATCTGCCAGACACCCCGCCGGAAGGCGAAGAAGGCGTGAAAGAAACGCTGGAGTGGTATGCGAAAGCCGAAGTGGGTGAAATTTTTAGCCTCTAGCCTTTCGGCTCCTCCCCCTGCGAAGGGGGAGGCTGGGAGGGGGTTCTAAAAAGACAAAACCAACGTTAAAGTACGCTTAAACGTTGGTTTTTGACCTTAATACCCCACCCCAACCCTCCCCTTAGCAGGGGAGGGAGTTAAAAATCAGACGGCCTCTAACCTGGCGTAGGCGGCGACCAGCCACTTAATCCCTTCCCCCGGGAACGCCACCTGCAGACGGCTGTGTTCGCCGCTGCCTTCCATGTTAACGATGGTGCCTTCACCGAATTTTGGATGGAGGACGCGCTGGCCGAGTTTGAATCCGGTATCGCTGACGCTGGTTGGCGTGCCGACGCTGCGGTTGCTCATCGGACGCGAGACATTGGCGCGCATTCTGACTTCTTCGACACAGTCCTCCGGTAATTCACCAACGAAACGTGACGGACGATGCGACACTTCTTTGCCGTATAAGCGGCGGGTTTCAGCGTAAGTGAGGGTGAGTTTTTGCATGGCACGCGTAACGCCGACGTACGCCAGACGGCGTTCTTCTTCCAGACGCCCGCCTTCTTCCAGCGACATCTGACTCGGGAACATGCCTTCTTCCATGCCGACGATAAACACTTGCGGGAACTCCAGCCCTTTGGCCGAGTGCAGTGTCATCAGCTGCGTGGCGTCCTGATTGGCATCCGCCTGCCCTTCGCCTGCTTCGAGCGCGGCATGGGACAGGAATGCCTGCAACGGCATCAGGTCTTCGTCTTCGTCCTGATAGCTGAACTGACGCGTTGCCGTCACCAGTTCTTCTAAGTTTTCGATGCGCGCCTGGCCTTTTTCGCCCTTCTCCTGCTCATACATGATGAACAGGCCGGAGTCTTTGATTACGCGGTCAGTCTGCACGTGCAGCGGCATGTCTGAGGTTTCATGCGCCAGTGCGTCAACCAGTTCGGTGAAGCGCTGCAGAGCAGACGCGGCACGACCTGCCAGAACCTTTTCCTGTAACAATGCACGCGTGGCCTGCCACATGGTCAGCTGACGGTCACGGGCTGTCTGACGCACCACATCCAGCGTACGGTCGCCGATGCCGCGCGTCGGGGTGTTCACCACGCGCTCGAACGCTGCATCGTCATTACGGTTAGCCATCAGACGCAGATACGCCAGCGCATCTTTGATTTCCTGACGGTCGAAGAACCGCTGGCCGCCGTAAATACGGTACGGCATCGCCATCTGCAACAAGGCTTCTTCCAGCACTCGCGACTGGGCGTTGCTGCGGTAAAGAATGGCGCAATCTTTCAGCGCACCGCCGTTGTCCTGCCAGGTTTTGATGCGGTTAACCACAAAGCGCGATTCATCCAGTTCGTTGAATGCGCAATACAGTGAAATCGGTTCGCCCTCGCCGTCTTCGGTCCACAGGTTTTTACCCATGCGGCCGTTGTTGTTTTCAATCAGCGAGTTAGCAGCCTTCAGAATGGTGCTGGTCGAACGGTAGTTCTGCTCCAGACGGATAGTTTCCGCATTCGGGAAATCTTTCAGGAAACGCTGGATGTTTTCGACCTGCGCACCGCGCCATCCGTAAATCGACTGGTCATCGTCGCCAACGATCATCACGTTATTGTTGTCGCCCGCCAGCAGACGGATCCACGCGTACTGAATGCTGTTGGTGTCCTGGAATTCGTCCACCATCAGGTTGGTAAAGCGTTCTCGGTAATGCTGCAAAATATGCGGCTTGTTCAGCCAGAGTTCGTGGGCGCGCAGCAATAACTCGGCAAAATCCACCAGACCGGCACGGTCGCAGGCTTCCTGATAGGCCTGATAAATGCGTAACCAGGTCGCCTCGACAGGATTGTTATAAGTTTCAACGTGCTGCGGGCGAAGACCTTCATCTTTTTTGCCGTTGATGTACCACATCGCCTGACGCGGCGGCCATTGTTTCTCGTCGATGTTCAGCGCTTTGATCAGACGCTTGATCAGACGCATCTGGTCGTCGCTGTCGAGGATTTGGAAATCCTGCGGCAAATTGGCGTCCAAATGGTGCGCGCGCAGCAAACGGTGCGCGAGGCCGTGGAAGGTACCAATCCACATGCCGCCCTGACTGGTGCCGATCAGCTGGTCGATACGGTGGCGCATTTCTGCCGCCGCTTTGTTGGTGAAGGTAACCGCCATAATGGAATACGGCGAACACTTCTCTACCGCCAGTAGCCACGCGATGCGGTGAACCAGCACGCGGGTTTTACCACTGCCTGCCCCGGCCAGTACCAACAGATTGCTGCGCGGCGCGGCCACGGCTTCACGTTGTTTTTCATTCAGGCTGTCGAGCAGGTCAGAAACGTCCATAGGCACCGTTTGTCAGGATGAGAAAAGCACTCACCCGGTGAATGCTTTTCTACTGTGAATTTATACAGAGTAATTTAAGAAGGGATTATAGCAATGCTGTCAGCGATGCCAACTGCGAAATCTCAATATGCGGTAACAGACGGGCATCCTTAATGTGCATCAGGTCGCCTTCGCGCAAATTAATCCAGCACGATTGCATCCCGCAACGCACGGAACCCGCGACGTCGGTCGTCAGGTCATCACCCACATGGAGGATGTTTTCCAGCGGGATATCCAGCTTCATTGACGCCTTTTTATACATGTCAGCGTAAGGTTTCGCCCGGCCGTGATCGCCAGCACGCAAGGTGAACTGGAAATATTGCGCCAGACCACAGGCGTGCGGATCGGCATTGCCATTGGTGATCGCCACTAAAGGCCAGCGTTCTGCCAGAGCGGCCAGCGCGTCGTGATTCTCACCCGGAACATAAATCCGGCTGCGCCACAGGGCGAAGGTTTCCATCGCAGCTTTCGTGCCCAGCGTGGCATCACTTTCGCTCAGACCAGCGCGTTTCATCGCCAGCAATACCGCCTGACGACGCCATTCGGTGACGTCGTGATAAATTTCCGCGTCCTCTGCCAGCAATTCTGCGCGCATCAGGCGGATGGTGTCCGGTGCCATGTCGGCCAGCGCCGGATGGAAACCCTGAATCGATTTCAGCGTTTCAGAATCAGTACGACGGATAACATCGTAATTGTCATACAGCGTGTCGTCTAAATCGAAGGTGATCGCTTCAATGCGTTTCAGCGGACGATAGAACTTCATCATGATTTTCCTCGTTTTGCGCGGGGATGCGCGGCGTCGTAAACCGTCGCCAGATGTTGAAAGTCCAGATGGGTATATATTTGCGTGGTGGACAAGTTCGCGTGACCCAGCAATTCCTGTACCGCGCGTAAATCGCCGCTGGATTCCAGCACGTGCGTGGCGAACGAGTGGCGCAGTTTATGCGGATGAATATGGCTGTTCACACCCTGTTTCACGCCCCATTCGGCAAAACGCTTCTGAACATTACGCGCAGAAATACGGCTACCTTTGCTCGACAAAAACATCGCGTCATCCTGCGGATTAAACAGACCACGACGTTCCAGCCAGTGTTCCAGCCAGGTGACGGCCGTGCGCCCGATCGGCACTTTGCGTTCTTTGCTGCCTTTACCCAACACGCGCACTTCGCCGGAAGCCATATCAATATGTTTGCAGTCGATACCCACCAGTTCAGAAAGACGCAGTCCCCCGCCGTACATCACTTCCAGCATCGCGCGGTCACGCACGGAAAGCGGATCGTTGAGGTCGATTTCAAGAAGTTTATTCACTTCATCGACATCAAGATTTTTTGGCAGATGTTTTGGAGAACGCGGGGTAGAAATCCCTTTGGCAGGATTGGCGCTCAATACGCCCTGACGCACCAGCCAGTCGAGAAAACTGCGCAGTGAAGACATGCGCAGCGCCAGACTGGAAGGCCCTAAACCGGCGCGTTTACTGCGCGCCAGTAACATACGAACTTTTGGTGCATCGAGTTGCTGCCAGTTGGAAATACCGATCTCGCCGGAGATGGCGATCAGGGCTTCTAACTGGCGGCTGTAATTAGTCGTGGTGAGCGGGCTGAGTTGACGTTCAACGTGCAGATAACGCAGAAACGCCTCGACCGCGGGATACAGAGGCGATTCGGTGTGGCTCATACCCGTTCGATCCAACGTTCCAGCAGGCCGGGTAACATTTTAGCCAGCTGATTGAGTAAGACGGTGCCCATTCCCGGCTGATAGTGTTGCGGATCACGGCTGCTGAAAATCAGTACGCCCAGTTCACCCTGCTCGCCCATCAGGGAAAGCGCGACAGAACCGACGGCTTTGGCCTGAGGTAATAACAGCAACAGTTCCGGGCCGTTCAGACCACCAAGGTAATGCGGAGTTTCGCCCAGACGCTGAATACGCATCGATTCAAATGCGCTGCGACTTACCGCCAGATGGGTGAAATCGGAAGGCGCGCCGATACGCCAGCCCTCACTGAACAGACGCACATTGGCGCCCGCCAGTCCGAGACTGCGCGCCCAGCGCTGCAGGCGATTTAGCATATCCTGCAAACTGCTGGCCGCCGCAAGCGTGGCCTGCAGTTCGATCATCCGTCCGAACAGCGACTCGTTGATCGAGGCCTGCTCCATCAGCAAAGTAATTTCTTCTTCAAGCTGCGCAATCTGATGACGCTGACGTCCGAGCTGCCATTCAACCAGCGAAATACTGCCTTTCACCGGATGCGGTACGTGCATCTGCTCGACACTTCGGGCATTGCGAATAAAGAAATCCGGGTTTTGCAGCAGATATTGCATCACGCTGTCGTCGTCGAGTGCTATCACCGGTTCAATCTGGTCATCAAGATTGTTCATAGATGAATAAATCCGTCGTAAACATGAGTGGCAGGTCCGGTCATATACAGCGGATGACCCGGCCCTTTCCAGCGAATTTCGAGGCTGCCTCCCGGCAGTTCCACCTGAACTTCTTCAGCAAGTAACCCTTGCTGGATACCTACCGCCACGGCGGCACAGGCACCACTTCCGCACGCCTGTGTTTCACCGGCGCCGCGTTCGTACACGCGTAATTTCACGCTTTCCGGACTGAGGATCTGCATAAACCCGACGTTCACGCGTTCGGGGAAACGCTCATGGCTTTCCAGCATCGGCCCGAGGATATCGACTTCAGCCGTTAATACATCCTCGACCTGCAATACGCAGTGCGGGTTTCCCATCGACACGACGCCGCAAAATACTGTGCGCTCTTCTGCACGCAGAATATAGGTCTTTTCCGGTTTCACTGCACGGAAAGGCACCTGTTGCGGCTCGAACACCGGCTCGCCCATGTTGACCTGAACTTCTTCATCTTCCGTTACCGTCAGCACCATACGACCAGTCTGCGTACTGACGCGAATGTCGCGTTTGTTGGTTAGACCTTTAATGCGGACAAATCGGGCAAAGCAACGCGCGCCGTTGCCACACTGCGCCACTTCGCTGCCGTCGGCATTGAAAATGCGGTAGTGGAAATCTAATTCGGGGTCATAAGGTGGCTCTACCACCAGCAGCTGGTCAAAACCCACGCCACGGTGACGGTCGGACAAACGGCGGATCAACTCAGGCGAGAAGTAGACATTTTGAGTGACGGCATCAACGACCATAAAATCGTTACCCAGGCCGTGCATTTTGGAGAACTGCATAACTGACTCCGTTTACCGCTGGTCAAATCCAGTCGCGATGATCCCTGAAGGAAAGGGCTTCGGCAACGTTGCACGAAACCCCCGGCACAGGCCGGTTAATCTCTGGAATTAGTCGTGAGATCTTCTGGTGATACACCTTTCTGCTGCGATGAACCGTCGTTAGCAGTACCTGGAACATTACTGGTTTTCTGAGTGGTTGATTTTTCCGGTGGTGGGAAATACAACGGCCCTTTCAGTCCGCAACCGGAGAGAGAAAATAATATCGTCGCGGCCAGAGACCAGCGTAAAGCGTTTTTCATTTTATGAATGCCCGTAATTCATGCGACCAAGCTCTCTATAATCGCAGGTGGATCATGAAAAGCAACAGGAATCGATAAAACACACGGGCACATTTTCAGGGTTTAAAGAGAAGGAAAGCCAGATATTCTGCCGCGTGTCCGGGATTGGGACAACTTTTCTAATGCAACTGAAATTGCTGTTTCAACCGGGAAGGTTCGACTTCAGTTTCAGGCAAAGGCGCGCAGGCCGCAGATAACGCATTGCTGCGAAACGGGATCACCTGAATGCGCTCATCAAGAGACACAATCTGGTAGAACTGCGGCAGGTTAAAGTTGATGAAGCTTGAGCCGTAGGTAAACCGGTCATGCGAGGAAGAGTAGAAGCGGCTGACGTCACGCACCAGATCTTCTTTACTGCCTTCACAATGGTGATAAACCTCGACGCGGTTCGACTCATCCAGAATGTAGATGTTGAAACCGATGTCGTCGGAACTGTCTTCGAAGAAGAACTGAATGATCCCTTCGCTGGCGTAGCCGTCAATGACCGCCGGAAGATGTGCCTGGTCAGTCTGCAATTTCACCGACAATCCGTGCAGTTTGTTGTTGGAGATCGCACCGTAGAACTCAATGGCGTTTTCCAGCTTCTGCACGGAAACACTCAGGCGCTCGAAGAACAGACCCCAGGTTTGTCCGGCAACGCGCACGGCTTTGAAACGGCCAGGTTCGAGACGTTTGCTGGAAAGGCGAAGTTCGATGCACTCCGACACCAGTTGCTGAACGCGCGTGCGGATAAGGCCGCGCAAATGCTGGCTGTAGCAGAACACTTCCACCGACTCCGGCGGTGCGGCGTCCTGATGCATTTTGCCCAGAATAGTTTTCAGCGCTTCCAGCACCGCCTGTTCACCGCTGAAATGCAGCGTACGCACTTCGTTCCACGAGTTGCGGTAAAGCAGGTCGATACTGCCGACCATACATTCCTGATTCTGCCCGAAACTGAAAACATCCAGTTTACGGAAATCAAAATGCACGACCTGATTACGGAAGGCCGCGGTCGGATCGTGTTCCAGATTGACGATAATCGCTAAGTGGCGGATCTCACACGGGCTGTACAACGCTTTCGGCGTCGGTGCGGCCAGTCGCAGCGGGAAGTGATGCGACACATCCGCCACCAGTTCGCGCAGTTTAGCGATATCACACAGACCGCCGCTTTTGATGTGCAGACGCGTAGTCGACGTCAGCAGGCCGTTGAAATAGGCCCACGCCACCAGCTTGTTCAGATAACGGTTATATTCCAGCGGCTGATGGCTGACGATAGATTCCATCGACGGCGACTGGTTATACAGATACCAGCCTGTGCGGTTAGCACGGCCAATCGGCACATGAATAAAGGTTAAATCGTTCTCAGACAGGTCAGGTGAAATCTGCGGGTTCACCAGCGTGACTTTGCCCGGCAGCGCTTCGAAAGCGGCGTACAACTTACGGGTCAGCACGCCGATATCCTGCGGGCTGGCACTGACGCTTAAATTGTTGCGACGGGCAAAGCGGATCAGGTTGCGATAGCTTTGCATCATGGCATCAAGCAGTTCGTTATGCGCTTCGCGCACACGTTCGATTTTCCAGTTCGCCCGGTTATCCAGAATAGCCAGACGCTCTTCGTCCCAGCCCCATTCCGCCACCAGCTGACTGAGAATTTCACGACGCCAGCCGACCGATGCCCGTGCGCGGGACAATTTTTCGCAGACTTTTAAATAGAAACAGCGGCGGACTAAATCAAGGCGGGTGGTGTCTTCAATCTGGGTGAGATAGCGGGTCACGCGGTCGAGCATCATACAATAGGAATCAAGCCCGAAGCAGACGATTTCGCCCTGATGCAGACGCTGTTTAATGTCCATCGCCAGCAACTGGGTTTGCGGGTATTCCCACGAATAGGCTTCCAGCAACAGCGTTTTGAGCACCGCTTTATAAGGCGAATCGATACTTTTATACAGCTGCCACAGGCTCGCGCCGAAATACTCTTCCGCCGAGAGCGTACTCAGGCCGCCCAGATCCAGCCATTCATTTGGCGTCAGGGCGCCCTGCGAGTAAAGCGAAAGGACGTATTCGTCGTAATGCGCTTCTTCTTCGCCCGGCACCATATTCCACAGAATACGCTTACCGGCCATGCGCACCGCAGTGCGATAGAATTCGTCGAGCAATAAGATGTGCTGCGTTGAACCGCAGTCTTCGCCGCCCAGGCTGCCACTTTCGTTATGGCGGAAACGGTTTTCGTCGATCAGGAAGAAGCTGACTTCCACGCCCAGCGAGGCCGCCCATTTTTCTAACAGGCTGCATTTTTGCTGTAAGCGGTTGCGTTCTTCGTTATCGAGCCAGGACTGATGGCAGACCCAGATATCCAGATCAGAACTTTGGCTCTGACCGATTGAGGAGGTACTGCCCATGGAATAGATGCCGGTGACAGGCAATTCGCCTTTCACCATGGGCTCAAGCGGGCTGCCCCATTTCTCTTCCAGGTCATTCAGATAGGTTTGCTGGGATTCATCAGGCGTGAAAATACAGATACCATGCGGAACCTTACCTTCAAGGTATCCCGGCATCAGAGGGTGATGTTGATGTAAAAAGACAGGAAGCAGCGTGTAGACCTGTTGAAACGCAGGACCCATGGCTGCCAGTGCACGATCGACTCGTAACTGGTTGATCGCATCCAATCTTTGCTTCAATGTCTCGATGTAGAGGTACAAGACGTTTCGCCTGATTATACAGTGTCTGGAAATAACCCCGTTCCAAATCCGTCATTTATCGTGATGCTTATGCTTTGAACAATCGAAATTGTGCAAATAGTTGACGAATAATTGCTGGAAACGTGATCAATTTAACACCTTGCTGATTGACCGTAAAGAAAGTAACGCACCACAATTACTCTTCCGCTTCTCTGGATTTTACCGTCTGTTCCGCAAAGGAACAATTCCCCGCAGTGACCGTTAACCTTCTTTTACGAATGGCTTCTTACGCTGACAGCTTTCTATTGTCAGTGGTAGGATGGTCGCAGAGACAGTTAAACGGTAACAAACATGTTAGACAAAATCATTCGAATTGCCACCCGCCAGAGCCCGCTGGCTCTGTGGCAGGCACAATATGTTCAAAGCCAGCTGATGGCCTGTCACCCCGGTTTACAGGTGGAACTGGTCCCAATGGTCACCAAGGGCGATATCATTTTAGATACCCCGCTGGCCAAAGTGGGCGGCAAAGGTTTGTTCGTCAAAGAACTCGAACTGGCAATGCTCGATGGCCGCGCGGATATTGCCGTGCATTCCATGAAAGATGTGCCGGTTGAATTCCCGGAAGGTCTGGGACTGGTCACAATTTGTGAGCGCGAAGACCCGCGCGACGCTTTCGTCTCAAATCAATACGCCAGTCTGGCGGATCTGCCCCACGGCAGTATTGTCGGGACATCCAGCCTGCGCCGTCAGTGCCAGTTGCGCCAGAAGCGTCCGGATCTGGTGATCCGCGATCTGCGCGGCAACGTGGGCACGCGCTTATCCAAACTCGATAACGGCGAATACGACGCCATTATTCTGGCCGTCGCAGGCCTGAAACGTCTGGGTCTTGAGAACCGTATCCGTACGGCGCTGACGCCGGAAGAGTGTCTGCCCGCAGTCGGACAAGGTGCCGTCGGTATCGAATGCCGTCTCGACGATCACATCACCCGCGAATTACTCGCGCCACTGGCTCACCGCGAAACTACGGTACGCGTTGAGGCAGAACGCGCCATGAATATGCGCCTCGAAGGCGGTTGTCAGGTGCCGATCGGCAGCTACGCGGAACTCACTGGCGACAACCTGTGGCTTCGCGCACTCGTTGGCGCACCCGATGGCAGCCAGATGGTCTCCGGCGAACGTCGCGGTCCGGCCGCAGAAGCATACAGTATGGGCGTGGAGCTGGCCGAAGAGCTGCTGGCCAACGGCGCACGGGAAATTCTGCAAGAGGTCTATCAGGGGAACGCCCCACGATGACCATTCTGGTTACCCGCCCCTCTCCGGCAGGAGAAATGCTGGTCAACCGGCTGCGTACACTGGGCCGGGTAGCCTTTCATTCCCCGTTGATTGAATTTGCGCCAGGGAACCAGCTCGCAATGCTGCCGAACCTGCTATCCTCATTAAATCAGCAGGATCTGGTGTTTGTACTCTCTCAACATGCCGTGAACTACGCCGATCGCGCATTACGTCAGTCTGCCACCCGTTGGCCGGATAACGTCAGCTATTATGCGATTGGCCGCACCACAGGCCTGCTGTTTCATCGTGCCAGCAGTCTCCCGGTTATCTATCCGCAGGAGGGTGAAACCAGCGAGACGCTATTGAATCTCCCGGCGTTGCAGCGCATTCAGGGCAAAAAAGCGCTGATATTGCGGGGCAATGGCGGAAGGGAATTGCTGGCCGAAACGCTCACGGAACGCGGCGTTGAAGTGACCTACTGCGAATGTTATCAGCGCAGCCCGGTTTACTACGATGCCAGCGAACAGAGCGCACTCTGGCAACGCGCCGGAATTGATACGCTGGTCGTGACCAGCGGAGAAATGCTGCAACAGCTGTACCAGTTAGTTCCTGAATACTATCGAAATTCATGGTTACTGCGCTGTAACCTGGTGGTGGTCAGTGAACGTTTGGCAACCCTCGCCCGCCAGCTTGGCTGGAGCGCAATTAGGGTTGCAGAAAATGCAGACAATGATGCGCTGATCCGCGCATTACAACTACCTGACTAAGGGATGTGCCAAAATGACGGAACAAAAAAATCCTTCCGCGCCGGATGAGAACGTTGTGATCTCCCCAGCGGTTGAGAGCCCCCAGCCAGACGCTTCAGAACGTGACCAGGAGCTGAAAACGCTGCGTAAAAAGCAACGTACCGCGCCGGTATTAGGCGCTATTGCGATTGTATTAGTGATCGCGCTTGGTGCAGGTCTTTACTATCACGGCCACCAGCAATCGCTGGCGCAGGCCGCAGCCAATGCGGCGCTTTCCGAACAGCTTGATGCCCTGCAAAAAAGCCAGCAACAGGATAAGCAGCAAATCGCTTCCCTGCTCGCTCAGCAGGATAAGACTCAGCAGGCCGCTGATCGCCAGCAGGCGTCGTTTGGTCGTCAGTTGAATGAATTACAAGATAAAGTCGCCAGCATTTCCGGCAGCGATGCCAAAACCTGGTTACTGGCTCAGGCCGATTATCTGGTGAAACTGGCAGGTCGCAAACTGTGGAGCGATCAGGATGTCACCACCGCCGCCGCTTTGCTGAAAAGTGCCGATGCCAGCCTCGCGGACATGAATGACCCGAGCCTGATTGACGTGCGTCGTGCGCTGAACGAAGACGTAGGCAGCCTTTCTGCCGTCGCACAGGTCGATTTTGACGGTATCATTCTCAAGTTGAATCAGCTGTCAAATCAGGTGGATAACCTGCGTCTGGCCGACAATGACACCGATGATTCCCCGATGGACAACGACAGCTCAAGCCTTTCCGGTTCGCTGACCGAATGGCGTCAGAACCTGACCAAAAGCTGGCACAACTTTATGGATGACTTCATTACCATCCGCCGTCGTGATACCAGCGCAGAACCGCTGCTGGCGCCGAATCAGGATGTGTATCTGCGCGAAAATATCCGCTCACGTTTGCTGATTGCCGCACAGGCCGTTCCGCGTCATCAGGATGAAGTTTACAAGCAGTCACTGGAAAGCGTATCGACCTGGGTTCGCGCCTATTTTGATACGTCTGACCCGTCAACCAAAGCTTTCCTGGAAGAACTGGATAATCTCAGTCAGCAATCCATTTCGATGGATGTACCGGACGAGCTGAAAAGCCAGCCGATGCTGGAAAAACTGATGCAGACCCGCGTGCGTAACCTGCTCCAGCAGCCCGCCGCCGCCACGCAGGGGGAATAACGCATGTTACGAGTCTTCGTGTTATTCCTGATTGTGTTTGCCGGGATTATTGTCGGCCCGATGCTGGCCGGTCATCAGGGTTATGTACTGATCCAGACCGATAACTACAACATTGAAACCAGCGTCACCGGTTTAGTTATCATGCTGATCGTGCTGATTCTGGTGCTGTTCTTTATTGAATGGATCCTGCGACGCATTCTGCGTACTGGTGCGCGTACCCGCGGCTGGTTTGCCGGGCGTAAAAGCTCTAAAGCGCGTAAGCAAACTAAGGCTGCGATGCTCAAACTGGCAGAAGGCGATCATCGCCAGATGGAGAAACTGCTGGCACGCAATGCTGATCATGCCGAACAACCCGTGGTGAACTATTTACTGGCAGCAGAAGCGGCGCAGCAGCGTGGCGATGACATCCGCACTAATCAGTATCTGGAACGCGCAGCGGAAATTGCCGACACCGACCAGATGCCGGTGGATATTACCCGAGTACGCATTCAGCTGGCGCAGGGCGAAATCCATGCCGCGCGCCATGGCGTTGACCGTTTGCTCGGCCAGTCGCCACGTCATCCGGAAGTGTTACGTCTGGCGGAACAGGCTTATCTGCGTACCGGTGCCTACGGTTCACTGCTGGAAATATTACCGTCGATGGCTAAAGCCGGCGTCCGTAATGACGATGAAATCCGCGTTCTTCAGGAACAGGCTTATATCGGCATGATGAATCAGCTGATGGCAGAAGAAGGCAGCGAAGGCCTGAAACGCTGGTGGAAAGATCAGAGCCGCAAAACCCGACATGAAGTGGCATTGCAGGTGGCGATGGCAACGCATCTGATTGAATGCAACGATCAGGATCTGGCGCAGGAAGTGATCCTCGACGGACTGAAGCGTCAGTATGACGACCGTCTGGTTGCGCTGATGCCGAAACTGCGTTCAGGTAATCCTGAGCAGCTTGAAAAGACTTTGCGTCAGCTCATTAAGCAAAACGGCACTACGCCGCTGCTGAGCAGCACGCTCGGTCAGTTGCTGATGAAACACGGTGAATGGCAGCAGGCCAGCGAAGCGTTCCGTGAAGCGCTGAAACAACGCCCTGACGCGTATGATTATGCGTGGCTGGCCGATGCGCTGGATAAGCTGCACAAACCGGCTGAAGCGGCTGAGATGCGCCGTGAAGGATTGATGCTGACACTGAATAATTCACAGCAACCGTAAGAAAATTGCTGTCTGCTAAAGGCTCCTTCGGGAGCCTTTTTTATGTCATCAATACTTATACCCCAAATCATTTGAGCTGCAGATGCATTGGCTGCTCAAAGGATGACGGGTATGGGCAAAAAAAAACACCTGCGTATGGGCAGGTGTCTAAAACAATCAGGTCCAGGACAACAGATTTAGTGCCTCACTCAACGTTTTGCCTTCTGGATGATAGCGCTTGCGCGTTATCGGTCAGGATGACAATAGGCACTGTAAATTGGCTCTGCGTCATTCCCAGGTTTATGAAGCCGGAGCAAACATAATAGGTGGAATGAGCATCTACGGCGGGAATATTGCAGGACGCGTGCCAGGATGGCAAGGGTCTGTTAATAATTTTTTATTCTACTGATAATTAACAACTTTATTTTTATTACGTATCAGCACCCATTTTCAGAGATGTCAGAGACCGTCCGGTAATCCCCCATTCTGTCGTCAGTGGACGACGTATGAATGTCAGCTTATATGAGTCTATATTTATCAATAAGATACGTGTCTCCTGACAGAGACAGGCATACAGCGGAATGTCGCGGATAAACAACAGGGTGAGTTGAGAAACTCCAGACGAAAAAAAACCTGCTTTAAAAAAGCAGGTTTCTTCGAATGTGGTCGGCGAGAGAGGATGACGCGCATCTTCGATGCTTGCCCTACGGGTCGTTGCTAAAGCAACGTTGTCTCGCTTCGCTCGGCTCAAACCTCCTTCGGAGGTTCTCATCCTCATAAACTTTAGACGAAAAAAAACCTGCTTTAAAAAAGCAGGTTTCTTCGAATGTGGTCGGCGAGAGAGGATGACGCGCATCTTCGATGCTTGCCCTGCGGGTCGTTGCTAAAGCAACGTTGTCTCGCTTCGCTCGGCTCAAACCTCCTTCGGAGGTTCTCATCCTCATAAACTTTAGACGAAAAAAAACCTGCTTTAAAAAAGCAGGTTTCTTCGAATGTGGTCGGCGAGAGAGGATTCGAACCTCCGACCCACTGGTCCCAAACCAGTTGCGCTACCAAGCTGCGCTACTCGCCGATGTCGTGCATCTTACTACTTTCTGATGCTAACTGCATCATTTAAATGAAATTTGTGTGTGGTGCGAAGGGAGGGACTCGAACCCTCACATCCGAAGGACACTAACACCTGAAGCTAGCGCGTCTACCAATTCCGCCACCATCGCATGTCACAATCACAAAATCATTTTTAGAGTGGGGTGGCTAATGGGGCTCGAACCCACGACAACTGGAATCACAATCCAGGGCTCTACCAACTGAGCTATAGCCACCATATCTCTAACTACTAACGTGAACTGTCAGACTTCAACATTTCACCGCAACTCTAGCGCATACTAAATGGTGCGCCCGACAGGATTCGAACCTGAGACCTCTGCCTCCGGAGGGCAGCGCTCTATCCAGCTGAGCTACGGGCGCTTAGCGCCGTTGCGGGTGGGGATACTACGGTTTTAACGCTTGGCTGTCTAGTGCTTTTTTTCAGAAATATTGCGTTTGATTACGCTTTATCCAATACGCATTAAAAGTAAGCGCCTTCCCTTCCCCACCCATGACTTACGGCGTTATTTTAGTTTTTCCGACGTCAGCGCGGCACGTTTGTGCATGCCGAGGCCGAAGTATATCAGCGACACCGCCGCGATGAAAATCCCACCCACCAGCAATGAAACGCGGGTATCCGGATTAATCGCCATACCGACCAGCACACACGCCAGGAAAAGCAGCGTCAGATAGTTGGTATAAGGAAAGAGAATCGATTTAAACGGATGGTTTTTCAGTTTCTCTTTATGCGCATCACGAAAACGCAGCTGGCTGATCAGCACCACAAACCACGGCACCATGCCCGGCAATACGCTGGCGCTGTAAACGTACACAAATACTTTCTCAGGATTCGGAATGATGTAGTTCAGGCACGAACCGACCAGCAGACACAAAATCGTGATCGCAATGCCGTAAACCGGCACACCGCTTTTAGATACATTGCTCAGGAACGCTGGCAACTGACGATTCTGAGACAACGCATACAGCATACGTCCGCAGCTATACATGCCGCTGTTACAACCCGACAGTGCCGCTGTCAGCACCACAAAGTTGATAATACCCGCCGCTGAAGCGATACCAATCTTCGCAAAGGTCAGCACGAACGGACTGCCGTGCGAGCCCATTTCGTTCCACGGGAAGATGGTGATGATAACGAAAATCGCGCCAACGTAGAAAATCAGGATACGCCACAGGATGTTATTGATGGCGCGTTTGAGGGTAACCTGCGGGTTTTTGGCTTCACCGGCGGTGATACCCACCAGTTCCACGCCCTGATAGGACGCCACGACAATACACAGCGCAAACAGGAAGCCTTTCCAGCCGCCGGCAAAGAAGCCGCCGTGCGCGGTCAGGTTCGCAAACCCCACCGGTTCGCCGTGATTACCAAATCCGAAGAAAATCACCGCCAGCCCGACTACGATCATCACAATGATGGTGGTGATTTTGATCAGCGCAAACCAGAACTCCATTTCACCATAGAGTTTCACAGCCGCGAGGTTTGCCGCAGCAACAATCGCCACAGCCGCCAGCGCGGGGATCCACTGCGGTAAATCCGGAAACCAGTATTGCGCGTAAACGCCAATCGCGGTGATTTCGGAAATCCCCACCGCTATCCACATGAACCAGTAACTCCACGCGGTAAGATAACCGTAATACGGCCCGAGATATTTATGCGCATACACTGCAAACGAACCGGCCACCGGCTCCAGATGCAGCATTTCGCCCATCGAACGCATGATAAAGAAGACAAACACACCAGCCAGAATGTACGCCAGTAACACTGACGGCCCGGCCCATTTCAGGGTGCTCGCCGCGCCCATGAATAATCCGACACCGATGGTACCGCCCAGAGCGATCAGCTCAATATGTCTCGCCTCCAGCCCCCGGTGTAGCCCACCCTTTTCTTCTTTATTCTCCATAGATCCTCAATTTCTCTCTCGTTGTGTTTGCCTTCCGGAAGGAGCGGAATGTTATTTTTATTGTGATGATGCCCGTATAGGGCGGAAAAACGGCGTTATGGTTCCGTATTTTCCGACGAGTTGCAAACGCCTATTGAGAAAGATAAGCACTGATATGCAAAGCGGACAGGAAACACAGGCAAGAGAAGTGAAGAAATGAGAGGTGACGCGCCGTCCTGAAGATTCAGAACGGCGGATTCGTTACAGACGACCGGTGTAGTAATAACGGACGAATTTGAGCAGTTTGAGCTGACGACGCAAACGGCTTGGCTGCAAAATTAGACGATAGAGCCATTCCAGCCCCATGTTTTGCCAGATTTTTGGCGCCCGTTTCACGTGGCCGGTGAAAACGTCGTAGGTGCCTCCGATGCCCATATAGAGCGCATCCGGATGAACCAGACGACAATCACGCATCAGGATTTCCTGTTTCGGCGAGCCCATCGCCACCGTCACAATCGCTGCCCCGCTGCCTCTGACGCGTTCGAATAACGAGCCACGCTGCTCCGGCGTGAAGTAGCCATTCTGGCTGCCGACAATATTGACGTTCCACTGCGTGCGCAGCTTTTCTTCCGTTTGTTCCAGAACTTCAGGTTTGCCGCCAATCAGAAAGACCGGCGTTCCTTCACGACCGGCGCGCTCCATCAGGCCTTCCCAGAGATCGGCACCGGCGATACGGGAAACCTGCGCCTGCGGGTATTTACGGCGGATGGCCCGCACAATGCTGATACCGTCAGGATATTTGTATTCAGCGCGGCCAATCAGCTCACTCATTTCGGGATTACTTTCGACGGTCAGCACTTTCTCGGCATTTATCGCCACCAGCGCACCGGTTTTCACCTTGTGACCGGCAAAAAGGTAATCGAGAAAATGCGCCATATTACGAAAGCCCCAAAGGCGGATCCCGCGGATATCGTATTGCGGAACGTTATTCTCCAGATTCATGATTCTTCCTTACTGCCAGCGGCTCCATGAGGTTTTTTCTGCGGGGTATTTTGGCACGTATCAGCCCGGCGGCGTCAAACATCCAGTACAACAATTTGGCCACCACCAGACATGCGCCGAAAACGACACAGAAGAAGACCACCCGCGAAAAGAAGGAATCCACGCCTTCACGGGCCAGCACAATCATATTAAAGACCGCACCGAAGCAAAAACTTTGCAGGATGGCGGCTTTGTAGCGGTTGGTGTCTGCTTTGCCTTTTTCGTACAACCAGTCGAACCATTTGATGATCATACCGACGGCAACAGCGCCCAGCGGGATAAACCACACGCCGCCCATCACCACCAGCGAGCCAATCAGCGTCGGTGAAATCGCCAGGCCGGAATGGTTATCCAGCACTTCCCAGGTGAAATAGTTGGCCGAGTTAAGCACCACGCCCGGACGATCGTGCCACAGCCAGCCGGGGATAAAGACGTAGAAATCACGCACAATCGGTGCCAGTCCCTGAAAACTGATTTTGTCGTAGTTTTGCAGCAACAGCCCCAGATTCTCCCACGGCGAGAAGGTATCGCGCGTCAGATAAAGGAAGGTATAAATGGCCTCCGGACCGCTGACGTTCAGACCGTAGCGTTTAAGCGCCAGCCAGAACATGCCGACGATACCCAGCACGCCCGCCGCCGCCAGCATCCATAAGCTGATCCAGCCGCGAACAATGCCAATAAACAGAAACAGGGCGAACGCGATAATGATATTGGCGCGGGTACCGCCGACGATGACATACGTCAGGAAGCCAAACGCCACCGTACTGGCGAGGAAAAACAGCCAGCGGCGCACGTCGGGTTTAAGGAAAAAGACCACCAGCATGGCCGGAATAAAGAAGTAGAAGAAGCGTTTGAGCGCCACGCCGGACACATCGCTGGAGAATATCTGGCTGTACGACTTGAGCTTAAACAGCAAAAAGCCGTTATGCGCAAAGAAAATAGAAACCGTCACCACCGCAATCAGCGCCAGCAACATCCAGGTGAGATGGGTTTCCACCCGGTTCATGGTAAACAGCGGGCGTGAGGGCCCGTCACGTTTTGCCTTCAGCCGTGTTTTATAGCTGACGTAATAAATGCCGTAGAAACAGGTGGCGGCCAGCATGGCCTGCAACAGGTTTTCGACCGGCACCACTTTCACATCAAACTGGAAAACCAGCAGACAAGTCAGAGGAAAACCGAAATAGAATGTCAGCAGATAGAGCAGAGAAAACAAGACGTTGAAGTTAAAGCGCACGCGGCGAAACTCTTTATACGTCAGCGTCAGAATGAACAGCAGCGAGAACGCATACACCAGTGACAAGCCACCGAGCTGTGTCAGCGTCATGATGCGTCTCCCGCCGCCAGCTGCAAGGCCTGCTGCCAGCCCGCGATGTAATTCGGATTAAAAAAGGCGATATTTTGGCGATCAGCGCTCAGCAACTGGCGTCGTGCTTCCGCCACTGTTTTGGCATCCAGCGCATCGCCGTAAAACAGCACCGGCAAATGCTGCTCAGCCAGATCCTGCCAGAACGGATTCTGACGGCTGACGACGAACGGCACGCCGAACTGAATAAGCAGACATTGCGTCCCAATGCCCTGCTGGCGGTCGAAAATAAAATACCCCAGCGAACAGCGGCGCAGCACGTTGAGATAGTCGTCAAACGCCATCGCGCCGGTCATCAGTTCAACGTTTTCAGGCGCAAAAAGTTTTAATGCCTCAGCGCGAACCTGCTCAATGTAAGTCTGGTTATTGGCCGGATAGCCCATCGGGATAATCACCCGGATATCGGCTCCGAACTGCTGATGCAACGAACGCAGCGCTTCAATATGCTGGTTAGTGCGATCGCCGGAGTTACCGACCAGAACCGTCATCGGCCCTTCGGGCTCGGGCAAATCCGCAGGCTGCGTGAGCGCCGGATCCATCCGCGTCGGGAAATACAGCAACGAAGAAGGCACGCGGGGATGGCGCTGATGGAAGTGGATCAAGTCACCGCGGGTGGCGAAAACATGCCCGATACGGCCCTGCACCAGACGACGCATCAGATAGAACAGACGGAATTTCAGACCGCCTGCCGATTCATAAAGGTCTGCGCCCCAGATATGCCAGCTGACCTGTCGTGCCTTAATTTTGCCGGTCAGCAATGCCAGCCAGAGTGTCGGATTAAACTGGCCGTGGAAGAAAAAGTGATGTGTGCGTTCCTGCGCGCGGGAAATCACCGCCGCCGCCAGCGTCTTTTTATCCGGATAAACGCGAATATCCAGACGCGTGAACTCAGCAAACGCTGATGCATCCGCCGCCGCGACCATAAAATGACAAATCAGCTTTTCCGGCGCGCATTCGGCCAGTACACCATTAAAAAAGCGCAGTACGGTGACATTATGGTGGGGAATGTCAGATCCCAGAACGTGAATCAGCGTTGTCATGCTCGTCTACGATAGATAACAAATACGGTGCAACACAGGGTGAAATAGACGATGTAGGTCGCCATATAGGCCTGTGCAGCGCCAAGAGAACCGTGTATCGGGATCAGCCAGTGAGAGAATCCCGTCAGTAACGCGAACTGGCTGATTTCAGTCAGCACGTAAAAGCGCAATGACGCTCTGGCGATCACCAGATACCCAAAAACATACGAGCCGACTTTCAGCACATCGCCGACCAGCTGCCACGCAAACAAATCGCGCATCGCGATAAATTGTTTTGAAAACAGCAGCCAGATAGCAAAGTCGCGCAGCAGCCAGACGGTAAAACTGACCGCCGCCACCGCAGGCAAAACGAATTTCAGCGATTTCACAATCTCGCGAGTGACATCGCGCTTATCGGTCAGGCGCGATAACGTCGGTAACAGATACACGCTGAAAGAGGCGGTAATGAACTGCAAATAGGCATCGGAAATGCTGCTGACACCCTGCCAGATCCCCACTTCTTTCCAGCTGTAATGCTCCGCCAGCAGATTTCGCATCATCACATACGCCACCGGTAAGGTAACGGAGGTGATCAGCGCCATCAGCGTAAATTTGCCCAGATGGCTGGCGATAAAGCGATCCCAGCCCGGCTTTAAATAATGCAGCGGGAAGGATTTCCGCCGCCACAACATGCCGCCCGCAGGCAGGATCACCAGCGCCGGCACCAGCGCCAGCCCGGCCAAAGCGCCTTCGTAGCCGCCCAGCTTAAAGCACAGCAGATAGGCCAGAAGACCGATCAGGCTGCCGCCGATCACCGCCAGCGCGTTGCCCATGGCATCACGGTAGCCTTTCAGGATGGCCTGAAAATAGTTGGCGTAGGCGATGCCCATCTGAATAAAAGCCACAAAGCGGACGACTGCCTGATAGCGGTCATGGCCGAACAGCGCGACACTCACCGGTCCGGCGGCCAGCAGAAAAACGGCCGCCAGCACCGTCGAGAAACCTAAAATCAGCGTGGAAGACGTGCCGAGAACGGCTTGTAACCGCTCCGGGTTTTCATGATGTTCAGCGACGTATTTGGTAACGCCGTTGAAAATTCCGGCACCGGAAAGCACGCCCAGTACTGTCACCAGCTGGCGGAAATTCCCCGCCTGCCCCACACCATCAGGCCCGAAAGCCACCGCCAGCAGTTTCACCACCAGCAGCCCGGCACCGATTTTAATCAGCGTGGAACCAGCGGTCCAGACGGACGCTTTTGCCAGCGACATATCAGGCGAAATATTGCAGCATGGCCGCAATCACCGTGCGCTGCGTGTCGTCGGTCATGTTGTAGAACAACGGCAGTCGCACCAGACGTTCACTTTCTTTGGTCGTGAAACGATCGACACCAGAGAAACGACCAAAATCTTCACCCGCCGGACAGGCGTGCAGCGGGATGTAATGGAATACAGTCAGGATATCCGCCGCTTTCATGTGACGAATAAACGCGTCGCGATCTTCGATATCGTTCAGGCGGACATAGAACATGTGGGCGTTTTGCACGCAATCCTGCGGAACTGAAGGCAGCTGAACACGGCCAGCGTCGGCCAGATCCTGCAACGCTTCGTAATACTCATTCCAGATGCTCAGACGGCGCTGGTTAATCTTTTCAGCGGCATCGAGATTTCCCCACAGATACGCGGCCTGTAAATCGGACATCAGATAACTGGAACCGATATCACGCCAGGTGTATTTATCCACCTGCCCGCGGAAGAACTGGCTGCGGTTAGTGCCTTTTTCGCGAATGATTTCAGCACGGTCAATCAGCGCCGGATCGTTAATCAGCGTTGCCCCGCCTTCGCCACCCGCAGTGTAATTTTTGGTTTCGTGAAAACTGAAACAGCCGATATGACCTATAGTGCCCAACGCTTTGCCTTTGTAAGTCGACATCACGCCCTGCGCCGCATCTTCCACCACAAACAGACGATACTTTTCGGCCAGCGCCATAATGGTGTCCATTTCACAGGCCACACCGGCGTAATGCACGGGAACAATCACTTTCGTTTTCTCAGTGATCGCCGCTTCAATCAGGGTTTCATCGATATTCATAGTGTCCAGACGGACATCAACAAACACGATTTTGGCGCCACGCAGTACGAACGCGTTAGCGGTCGAAACAAAGGTGAAACTCGGCATGATCACTTCGTCGCCGGGCTGGATGTCTAGCAATAATGCCGCCATCTCCAGAGAAGCGGTACAGGAAGGCGTCAGCAACACTTTCGGGCAGTTAAAACGTTGTTCAAACCACTTCTGGCAGCGCAGGGTGAATCCGCCATCGCCACACAGTTTGCCGCTGCTCATCGCCTCGCGCATGAAATCAATTTCAGTACCCACAATCGGTGGCGCATTAAAAGGGATCATCGTTTCACCTGTACAACCAGTATGCCGTGCGGGCAACTTTGCCACCGCTGGCGAGATAAAGATTCAAGGCCGCGAGATTGCCGGTTTGCGTGGCGACATATAATCGCGACACGCCTTGTTCAGCACACCATTTTTTCGCAGCCGCCATTAACTTTTTGCCCGCTCCCTTCCCCTGATACTCAGGTCTGACAGCCAGCAGGCCAATTCTTACTTCATCTTCGGACAGACGTCGCAGCGTGACAAAGCCCAGTCCGTTGCCCTGTTCATCGTCAATCCACAGGCAAAGGTGATCAAAGGTGCCGAGAACCGCTTTTTCTGCCCACATCGCGTAAAAACGTGCGCTGTCATCCGGCTGATACCAGGGCGCACGAAAACGACTAAGGCGAAATGCCTGACGGGCAATCGCGGTCACATCGGCAATGTCTTCCGGAATGGCCAGACGCCCGGCCGCCAGCGCATTATCCTGCGGCGTCACCGTCACGCAAATGTCCGTTTCACCTTCTGCCAGCCGGAAACCCAGCGCCGAAAGTGCATCCAGCGTATGCGTTTCTGACGCATCCACTTTCGCCTGCACCAGCGCATAGTCATCCAGCGCCTGTGTCGTGATGCCAGTCGCTGCGGCGTCCGGCGTCAGTCGCGCGCTTTTCAGCCGGAAGAATTCACTCTCCCAGACCAGCGGTTCAAGCACGCCGCGCAACGACTGGTTTATCGCCATACGCCTTTGGTATCCACAATCCAGGACTGCTGGATCTGATCGGCGGGGATCGCTTTAAACGATTTATGATCGACCAGCATCACCAGCAGATCGGCTTCTTTCAACGCACGATCAACAGGCTGTAGCGTGACTTTGTTCGCGAGTGACGACGGAAGCTGATGAACGTTAGGTTCAACCGCCCAGGTTTCGCCTGAATGCCAGTCAGCAATCAGATGGGTCACTTCAACTGCCGGACTTTCGCGGAGATCGTCAATATTCGGTTTAAACGCCAGCCCGAAGCAGGCGATTTTGATATCAGCGGCACGCTTGCCGGTCACGGTAAGGCAATCCGCCAGCGCCGCTTTCACACGGTCAACGACCCAGTGTGGTTTGCTGTCGTTCACTTCACGCGCCGTGCGGATCATGCGCGCCAGCTCAGGGTTTTGTGCCACGATAAACCACGGATCGACCGCGATACAGTGGCCGCCGACGCCCGGACCGGGTTGTAAAATATTCACGCGCGGATGGCGGTTCGCCAGACTAATCAGTTCCCAGACGTTAATCCCCTGTGCATCGCAAATCAGCGACAGCTCGTTCGCAAAGGCAATATTCACGTCACGGAAACTGTTTTCGGTCAGCTTGCACATTTCAGCGGTGCGGGAATGGGTGATCACACATTCGCCTTCGAGGAAAATGTTATACAAGTCACTGGCTCGCTGTGAACACACCGAAGTCATGCCGCCAATCACGCGGTCATTTTTAATCAGCTCAACCATCACCTGCCCAGGCAAAACACGTTCAGGACAGTAGGCGACGTTGATATCAGACTGCTCACCGGCCTGCTGCGGGAAGCTCAGATCAGGACGCGCTTCTGCCAGCCACTGCGCCATTTGCTCTGTCGCACCGACCGGTGAAGTGGATTCCAGAATAATCAGATCGCCTTTTTTCAGAACCGGCGCCAGCGAGCGGGCGGCAGATTCGACGAATTTCATATCCGGCAAATGATCGCCCTTAAATGGCGTCGGCACGGCAATCAGGAACGCATCAGCCGGTTCAGGCTGCGTCGTTGCGCGCAGGAAACCGTCTTCAACCGCACGCTTTACCAGCACATCAAGGTCTGGCTCAACAATATGGATAGCCCCGCGGTTAATGGTTTCCACAGCGTGCTGATTGATATCCACACCTACCACTTTTTTCTGACGGGAGGCGAAAGCGGCGGCGGTAGGTAAACCGATGTAACCCAGGCCAATAACAGAAATAATGTCAAAACTCATTGTGATACCCAATGATTCTTCAAAGCGTCAAGAATGTGGCGACAGGCATGCCCGTCACCGTAAGGATTGTGCGCCCGGCTCATGCTGTTGTATTCGTTTTCATCGTTCAGCAGGCGATTCACTTCCTCAACTATTTTAGCGGGATCTGTCCCTACCAGCCGCACCGTTCCGGCATCAACCGCTTCCGGACGTTCGGTAGTTTCACGCATCACCAGCACGGGCTTGCCCAGCGACGGCGCTTCTTCCTGCACGCCACCGGAATCGGTGAGGATCAGATACGCTTTATCCATCAGATAGACAAACGGCAGATAGTCCTGCGGATCAATCAGAACAATATTATCAATGCCTTGCAGAATGCGGTTCACCGGTTCACTGACGTTCGGATTGAGATGGACCGGATACACGATTTGTACGTCGGGATGCTGACGGGCAATGTCCGCCAAAGCCGAGCAGATGCGCTCAAAACCTTCCCCGAAACTTTCACGACGGTGGCCGGTGACCAGAATCAGCTTTTTAGCGGCATCAAGGAACGGGTAGCTATCCGCCAGTTGCTGAGCCAGCGACGCATCACTGCTAAAGCGATCGCGTACCCACAGCAGTGCATCAATCACGGTATTGCCGGTGACAAAAATGCCCTGCGGAGCAATATTTTCCTGCTGTAAATTTGCGCGGGCGTTTTCCGTCGGCGCGAAATGCCACTTAGCCAGATGCCCGGTCAGCAGACGGTTGCCTTCTTCCGGCCAGGGAGAAGAGAGATCGCCGGTACGCAATCCGGCCTCAACATGACCGACAGGGATCTGGTGATAAAACGCAGCAAGGCTAGCCGACAATGTCGTCGTCGTATCGCCATGCACCAGAACTACATCAGGCTGGAATTCATCCAGCACAGGCTTCAGCCCGGTCAGGATGCGGCTGGTAATTTCCGTCAGCCCCTGCCCCGGTTTCATGACATTAAGATCATAATCCGGCGTAATTTCAAAGAGGCGTAATACCTGGTCAAGCATTTCACGGTGCTGGGCCGTGACACAAACTTTGGATTCAAATGCCGCATCCTGCGACAAAGCGAGCACCAGCGGGGCCATTTTAATGGCCTCCGGACGGGTGCCGAAAATCGTCAACACTTTCACAATGTGTTTCTCTTATTTTTACGGCGAGTCAGGGCCACGCCAGCCCCGATTAGACCACCGACAATGCCCCACATAATCATCAGTAATACCCTGCGGGGACTGTCACGTTTTACTGGCTCTTCCGGCGTTCTCAGATAACGATAGGTCTGGAATTTCGCGGTGAGCGTAGGGCCGACATTCAGTGTTGAAAGCATCGCGCGGTTCTGGTCGTAATCAAGATCAAACCCCGGACCTGAAGCCTGCAATAATTCCAGACGGGCTTTCAACATCGGCACGCCCAGCAGGAACATATCGGAATTCGGCAGTTCTTCGGCAGGCGTATCGGTCACGCTTTTATTGATATTTTGCTGCTGAGCTATCTTAAGTGCCTGTTCAGTGGTGTTTGTCGTGCGGGCGAAAACTGCCTGCGCCACGGCTTCCTGACGCTTCACCTGGGCTTTCATGGACTGTGTACGAGCCGCCCATGCGCCTTCCAGCTCATCATATAAATGCTGTGCCGCGCGATGACTGGCGAAATCAACATACTGACGCAGCAGCTTATTGGCGTCGGTGGCGTTTTCCGCTGTCAGCTTAACAATATCATTCGGCACTTTAGCCGCATCACGCGCCGTAAACTGAATGTCGTTGATCAGTTCATCGAGCAGAACGGCATCGGCACGCGGGTCATTCTCCTGACGCTGCTTGTAATAAGGACTTTGCATCCAGAAATCACGACGTGTGTCGTACGCTGCCAGCTGCATAACAAACTCGTTATATGCTTCATCAGAAATCGCCGGACGGTTAACGTCCGATTGCGGCGCATTACGGATATCTAAATTGCGCAGGAACTGTGCCTGGGAAAAATAGGAAGACAGATTATTCACTGTCGGGCGGTCGGTGATCGCCGTGGAACTCCACTCCTGTTTCATCAGATAAGACGAACCCAGTGCCACCAAAGCAAACAGTATCGCCAGGCCAGCAATCCAGAATTTACCGTTCCATAGCGTGCAGCACAGGCCGCGAATATCGAGTTCATTCTCGATGTCGTGTTCGTTCTGGTTTCTGATCATTTCTGGTTTATCCACAGCCAGTATGCCCCTGCTTAAGAGAGTGATTATTGATTAGAGGAACGGCGCAAACGCCTTTTAATACGTTTAATAAACCGCGCCACACGCCAGGCGTGCTTGATGCAGATGCCATACAACAGGAAGGCAACAAAAAATAAGGCCAGCATGACCCATTCAGGTACAAAACTCAGGTGCTCGCCAATGACGCCGACGGCCGCGAGGAGCGCCGCCGCTAATGTGATCAGAACAAAGGCCTGACGGGAAGTAAAACCTGCCCGCATGATCAAATGATGAATGTGCTGGCGGTCAGCAGAGAACGGGCTCATTCCTTTGCGCAAGCGGCGATACATGATGGCAACCATGTCCATCAGCGGAATGGCGATAAGCCACAGCGCGGTCACCGGATTCATCGGATGGGATTCGCCTTGCGTACTTTGCAAAAGGATCCAAATCACGGTGAAACCAATCAGTGTGCTGCCCGCATCGCCCATAAAGACTTTATAGCGCGGCCCCAAAACACCCAGATTGAGCAAAATATAAGGAACGATGGCGGCAATCATCGCAAAGCACCAGAGCGCCAGCTCCATATGCCCGCTGTCATACATGATGATGCCTAATGAGCCGAAGCTGACACAAGACAGGCCGCCCAGTAATCCGTCGATACCATCGACCATATTGAAAGCATTGATAGCGGCCCATACCGCAAACAATGTGATGAGATAGCCGAACGGACCTAATACCATTTCCCACGGGCCAATCAGATGGCCGAGGCTGCGCAGATCGAGGTTAGCGAAACTCATCATCGCGATAGCGACGACGGCCTGAACCATGGCACGGGTTTTGACACTGATATCGTAACGGTCGTCCAGCGCACCGACGAGCACCAGCAAACCGGCGCAGGCAAGATAAAGCTTGCCATGTGGAATGGTGTAATTGGTGATCAGAAAGGCAAAGCAAACGCCTGCATAGACAGAAATGCCGCCCACCAGCGGGATCAACCCCTGGTGACGTTTACGAAAATTGGGTTTATCAACGAGTCCTATTTTATTCGCAACCTTCCGGGCAACGAACAAAAAGAGGAATGAAAATACGAAGACAACAGCTAGCTCAGTACTCATATTGAGTAAATTCACAGTTAAGAGATCTCTTCTGCAAAAATAAGGTGCGGGGAATGGAAAACATCATAAACCTCACAGCCTTAAATCATATCCTATGGTGACAGTTATGGTTTTGTCTCGGGCAAGACCTTATCTGCTGCCATTTCTCGGGCAATCTACCGACAAAGTAAAGAAAGGGCATGTGAAAAACCATCAGCTATTATCCGAATAGTCTGACCATCTTTCCAAAGTAGCATTATGGTAGCTACCAAAAGCAAAAAACGCCACGACTGAGCGTGGCGTTAGACTGAGTTTTACACCAAATTACGACCGTTTCATCATGTCGAAGAAGTCGTCATTGGTTTTGGTCATGGCGAGCTTGTTAATGAGGAATTCCATCGCATCAATCTCACCCATCGGATGAATGATTTTGCGCAGGATCCACATTTTTTGCAGCTCTTCAGACGTGGTCAGCAGCTCTTCTTTACGGGTACCTGAGCGGTTGTAGTCAATCGCAGGGAATACACGTTTTTCAGCGATTTTACGCGCCAGATGCAGTTCCATGTTGCCGGTACCTTTGAATTCTTCATAGATAACTTCATCCATTTTAGAACCGGTATCGACCAGCGCCGTAGCGATGATAGTCAGGCTTCCACCCTCTTCCACGTTACGTGCAGCACCGAAGAAACGTTTCGGACGGTGCAGGGCGTTGGCGTCCACACCACCGGTCAGGACTTTACCTGACGCTGGAACCACGGTGTTGTAGGCACGCGCCAGACGGGTGATGGAGTCCAGCAAAATGATCACGTCTTTCTTATGCTCAACCAGACGCTTCGCCTTCTCGATAACCATTTCGGCTACCTGCACGTGACGGGATGCCGGTTCGTCAAAGGTAGAAGCGATAACTTCGCCTTTTACCAGACGTTGCATCTCGGTCACTTCTTCCGGACGTTCGTCAATCAGCAGAACCATCAGTACGCAATCAGGATGGTTGTACGCAATGCTGGTCGCGATGTTTTGCAGCAGCATGGTTTTACCGGCTTTCGGCGGTGCAACAATCAGACCACGTTGGCCACGGCCAATCGGAGAGGCTAAGTCGAGTACGCGAGCGGTCAAATCTTCTGTTGAACCGTTACCACGTTCCATACGCAGACGTGAATTTGCATGCAGAGGGGTTAAGTTTTCGAACAGGATTTTGCTGCGGGCGTTTTCGGGTTTGTCGTAGTTAACTTCGTTAACTTTCAACAGGGCAAAATAACGTTCACCTTCTTTAGGTGGGCGGATTTTACCGGAAATGGTGTCGCCAGTGCGAAGGTTGAAGCGGCGGATTTGGCTTGGTGATACGTAGATGTCGTCGGGGCCTGCGAGGTAGGAACTGTCTCCGGAGCGGAGGAAACCAAATCCATCCTGCAATATCTCCAGTACGCCATCACCGAAGATGTCTTCTCCGCTTTTCGCATGCTGCTTCAATATTGAAAAGATAATGTCTTGCTTGCGCATGCGGGCCTGGTTTTCCAGTCCCATATTTTCGCCGAGTGCAATCAGGTCAGAGACCGGCGTATTCTTTAATTCGGTAAGATTCATAATGGTGGGTTCTTAAACTCGGGGTATGTCTCGAACATCTGTCGTGAATGGGTATGGCAGGGTCATCCATGCCTGTTTATTGTATGACACTTAAATAACAGCCCAGAAATCCAGCCGCAGGCAGTCGCACGCGGGCGATTCTTGAGGGGTAATGCTGATATTGAAGGTGTCTTAAAGCCGATTTTGTCAAAACCGTTAGATGGTCAAGCACAGTGCCAGTTCAATTTAATTATTATTCAAAGAAACTTTATAGGCAGATGTTTTTGACACAACAGAGTAAAACGTAAGAATCAAACTACAGGTAAGCTCTATTTGCAGTAAGCGTAAACTTAGCACGCTTCTTGACAGGCGTCTAGCGGACAATGTGAAAAACACGGCAGCCCGCTAAACACCTGGCTTGGGTCATCCGGACCTATTACAGATTAGCTGTTAAGAACTCTTTCAGCTGACCTTTCGACAGTGCGCCAACTTTAGTTGCTGCGACTTCGCCGCCTTTAAATAACAGCAGGGTAGGAATACCACGGATGCCGTATTTAGGTGCAGTACCTGGGTTTTCATCGATATTCAGTTTCGCGATGGTCAGCTTGCCTTCGAACTCAGTGGCAATTTCATCCAGAATTGGAGCGATCATTTTGCATGGTCCGCACCACTCTGCCCAAAAATCGACCAGCACCAGCCCTTCGGCTTTCAATACGTCGTTGTCGAAACTGTCATCGGTCAGGTGAATAATTTTATCGCTCATGTTTACTCCAAAGGATTATCTTTACCTTGTTGATGTAGCATTAACCAACATCAGGTTGACTTTATTTCACCGGATACGCTTTCGTAAAGCAATAGTTAGCTGATATTCTACCACACTATGAGCAAAACACACTTGACCGAACAGAAGTTTTCCGACTTCGCCCTGCACCCGCTGGCAGTAGAAGCCCTTGAAAAGAAAGGGTTCCATTACTGCACGCCTATTCAGGCATTGGCATTGCCGATCACGCTCGCTGGGCGTGATGTTGCAGGTCAGGCGCAAACCGGTACCGGCAAGACGCTGGCTTTTCTAGCGTCTACTTTCCATTATCTGCTTTCTCACCCTGCTGCGGAAGGTCGTCAGACTAACCAGCCGCGTGCCTTGATCATGGCACCTACGCGTGAACTCGCGGTGCAGATCCATTCCGACGCCGAAGCATTATCTGAATCTACCGGACTGAAACTAGGTCTGGCCTATGGCGGCGACGGTTACGACAAACAGCTTAAAGTGCTGGAGAGCGGCGTGGACATCCTGATCGGAACCACTGGCCGTTTAATCGATTACACTAAACAGAACCATATCGACCTGGGCGCAATCCAGGTAGTGGTGCTGGATGAAGCAGACCGCATGTTCGATCTGGGCTTCATCAAAGATATCCGCTGGTTGTTCCGCCGGATGCCACCTGCTAATCAACGCCTGAACATGCTGTTCTCAGCAACCCTTTCCTATCGTGTGAAAGAACTGGCGTTCGAAAACATGAACAATGCCGAGTCGATTGAAATCGAACCGGAACAAAAAACCGGTCACCGTATTCAGGAAGAACTGTTCTATCCTTCAAACGAAGAAAAAATGCGCCTGTTACAGACGCTGATTGAAGAAGAATGGCCAGACCGTTGCATTATCTTCGCGAACACCAAACACCGCTGTGAAGACGTCTGGGGCCATCTGGCTGCCGATGGTCATCGCGTTGGCTTGCTGACCGGCGACGTTCCGCAGAAAAAACGTCTGCGCGTTCTGGAAGATTTCACCAAAGGCACGATCGATATTTTGGTGGCGACTGACGTTGCTGCCCGTGGTTTGCACATTCCTGCCGTAACGCACGTCTTTAACTATGACCTGCCTGACGACTGTGAAGACTACGTACACCGCATTGGCCGTACCGGTCGCGCGGGACTGAGCGGTCATTCCATCAGCCTGGCCTGTGAAGAATATGCCCTGAATCTGCCGGCGATTGAAACGTACACCGGCCACAGCATTCCGGTCAGTAAATATAACAGCGATGCGCTGTTAACTGATTTGCCTCCTGCAAAACGTCTTGCCCGCTCGCGTACCGGTAACGGCCCGCGTCGCAACAGCAATTCGTCTTCACGTCGCAGCAGTGCACCACGTAGCAACCGTAAACGTCCGGGCTGATAACCTATGCTAAGCTCCACCTCACTGTATGCAGCGATTGATCTGGGCTCTAACAGCTTTCACATGCTGGTTGTTCGTGAGGTGGCAGGCAGTATCCAGACCCTCGCCAGAATTAAGCGCAAAGTGCGTCTGGCAGCGGGTCTGGATAAGCAAAACCTGCTTTCTCAGGATGCGATGCAGCGCGGATGGCAATGCCTGAAGCTATTTTCTGAAAGATTGCAGGATATCCCCCGCGACCAAATCCGCGTCGTTGCTACCGCAACGCTGCGGCTTGCCAGTAATGCCGACGAATTTCTGGGTAAAGCGCAGGAAATCCTTGGCTGTCCGATTCAGGTCATCACCGGTGAAGAAGAAGCGCGTCTGATTTATCACGGCGTTGCCCATACGACGGGCGGCCCGGATAAACGTCTGGTTGTTGATATTGGTGGCGGCAGCACAGAACTGGTCACCGGTGTTGGCGCGCAGGCCACCACGCTGTTCAGTCTTTCCATGGGCTGTGTGACCTGGCTTGAGCGTTATTTTGCAGACCGCAATCTGGCCAAAGAAAACTTCGATCAGGCTGAACAGGCCGCGATCGACATGATCTTGCCTGTTTCACCTGAGCTGATTGCCAATGGCTGGCAGATTTGCGTCGGGGCTTCCGGAACCGTGCAGGCATTGCAGGAAATCATGGTCGCTCAGGGCATGGATGAACGCATCACGCTGCCTAAGCTTCAGCAACTCAAACAGCGCGCCATACAGTGCGGCAAACTGGAAGAGCTGGAGATTGAAGGCCTGACTCTTGAACGTGCGCTGGTTTTCCCCAGCGGACTGTCCATTCTGATCGCCATTTTCAAAACGCTGAACATCGAAACCATGACACTCGCTGGCGGCGCGCTGCGTGAAGGTCTGGTTTACGGCATGCTGCATTTGCCGATTGAACAGGATATCCGTCAGCGTACGCTGCGGAATCTGCAACGCCGTTACCTGCTCGATAATGAACAGGCCGAACGCGTCGCTCAGCTGGCAGAGAATTTCTCGCTGCAGGTGGCTCAGGAATGGAAACTGGATGCCCGCGCCCGTGACTTACTCAACAGTGCTTGCCTGATCCACGAAATCGGACTGAGTGTCGATTTCAAAAAAGCGCCGCATCACGCCGCGTATCTTATTCGTCATCTGGATTTGCCGGGCTTCACGCCTGCGCAGAAAAAGCTGCTGGCAACGCTTTTGCAAAATCAGAATGGCACGCTGGATTTGCCGCTGCTGAATGAGCAAAATGCCGTACCGCCGCGTCAGGCTCAGCGTCTTTGCCGCATTATGCGACTGGCGATTATCTTTGCCAGCCGCCGCCGCGACGACACATTGCCTGCGGTGCGTTTACGCGCCAATGATGATGAGCTGAGTGTGATTGTGCCGCAGGGCTGGCTGGAACAGCATCCGCTGCGCGCTGAAGAGTTAGAACAGGAAAGCCACTGGCAGAGTTATGTCCACTGGCCGATGTTTGTCGAAGAACAGTAAACGTTCATTTGAAAATCATGAAAAAAGCAGAGACCTGAGCGATCAGCCTCTGCTTTTTTTGTGGTTCATGTTTAAGATCTGATAATTAAAGTCTGACGACTAATTGCCGCCCCTGGCTTTCGCCAGCTGTTCGCGGATTTTCTCCAGATGGCTTTGCCCTTTCACCATGCGTTCCTGGGCGCTGACCACCTTACGTTCACTTTCCCACGCCAAATCGTCCTGCGGTAATTCCATCAGGAAGCGGCTCGGTTCCGGGCGGATCAGCTCACCGTACTGGCGGCGCTCGCGGCAGAGCGTAAACGTCAGCTCTTTTTGTGCACGGGTGATGCCCACGTACGCCAGACGCCGCTCTTCATCCACGTTATCTTCATCAATACTGCTCTGATGCGGTAACAGCCCTTCTTCCATGCCGACCAGATAGACATACGGGAACTCCAGCCCTTTTGAGGCGTGCAGCGTCATCAGCTGAACCTGATCCAGCTCTTCATCGTTCTCGCCACGTTCCATCATGTCGCGCAGCGTAAAGCGCGTGACCACCTGAGTGAGCGTCATCGGCTCATCCAGATCGGTGCCTTCCAGCATTTCTGTCATCCAGCTGAACAGCTGATTGACGTTTTTCATGCGCATTTCTGCCGCTTTCGGACTCGGCGAGGTTTCGAACAGCCAGCTTTCGTAATCAACGCCGTGGATCAAATCTCTGACGGCAGCGACCGGTTCACGTTCTGCCAGCTCGGAAATATTGCCCATCCAGTGCGTGAAACGTTGCAGGGATTCCAGGCCACGACCGGTCAGAGACTGACTCAGTCCCATATCAAAACTGGCTTTGAACAATCCTTTGTTGCGCTGATTTGCCCACTCCCCCAGTTTCTGCAACGTAGCCGCACCGATTTCACGGCGTGGCGTGTTAACGATACGCAGGAAAGCGCTGTCGTCATCGGGATTGGTCAGCACACGCAGATAGGCCAGCAGGTCTTTAATCTCCGGTCGGGAGAAGAAGGAAGTGCCGCCGGAAATACGGTACGGGATGCGGTTCTGCATCAGCATTTTTTCAAACAGGCGCGACTGGTGATTACCGCGGTATAAAATTGCGTAATCGCCATACGCTGTTTTATTGATGAAGTGATGAGCGATCAGCTCACCCACGACGCGTTCCGCCTCATGGTCTTCATTATTCGCTGTCACCACTTTCAGTGACTCGCCATAAGCCAGTTCAGAGAACAGACGCTTCTCGAACACATGCGGGTTATTGGCGATCAAAATGTTGGCGGCTTTCAGAATACGCTGCGTGGAACGGTAATTCTGTTCCAGCTTGATGACCTGCAACTGCGGGAAATCTTCTTTCAGCAGCACCAGGTTTTGCGGCCGTGCGCCACGCCAGGAGTAAATCGACTGGTCATCGTCGCCGACCACCGTAAAGCGTGCGCGGTTGCCGACCAGCAGTTTCACCATCATGTACTGGCTGGTGTTGGTGTCCTGATATTCATCGACCAGCAGATAACGCAGCTTGTTCTGCCAGCGTTCGCGCACTTCTTCATTTTTCTGCAACAGCAGCGTCGGCAACAGGATCAGGTCGTCGAAATCGAGAATATTACAGGCACGCATATGGTCGTGATAAAGGCTGTAGCAGTGCGCGAAGATCTGATCGCGTTCCGATCGCGCCAGACCGGCGGCATGGGAAGGATCAACCAGATCGTTTTTCCAGTTGGAGATCGTCGACACCAGTTGCTGCAATAACGTTTTATCGTTCTCCAGCCATTTCTCGCTCAGCTCTTTGAGCAGCGCCAGCTGGTCCTGATCATCAAATAAAGAGAAGTTAGATTTCATGCCCAGCGCGGCAAATTCGCGTTTGATGATCTCCAGCCCGAGCGTATGGAAGGTGGCAATCAGCAAGCCCCGCGCCTCTTTGCGCCCGAGGGTTTGTCCGACACGCTCTTTCATTTCGCGTGCGGCTTTATTGGTAAAGGTGACGGCCGCGATGTGACGTGCCTGATAACCACATTCACGGATCAGGTGTGCGATTTTATTGGTAATGACCCGGGTTTTGCCGGAGCCAGCCCCCGCCAGAACCAGGCAGGGTCCGGTGACGAATTCGACGGCGTTTTGTTGGCTGGGGTTTAATCGCATGGCGTATTTTTGCTCACCTGATAGACAAGGACGGCGATTGTAGCAGAAACGTCGGCTGAGATTGACTGGCTTTACAGCGCAATTCTTATCCCGGAACGCAGGCCGGATTCCCCACGCGCCGTTTCAGATGTTACATTACGCGTCTGGAAACACTCTCGCAAAAAAGGTCTTATCATGGCAAAAACTGCCGCAGCAATGCACATCCTGGTAAAGGAAGAAGCACAGGCGCTTGATCTTCTGGAACAACTGAAGAACGGTGGCGATTTTGAGAAACTGGCTAAGAAGCATTCTACCTGCCCGTCAGGTAAGAAAGGCGGCCATTTAGGTGAATTCAAGCAAGGCGCAATGGTGCCGGCTTTCGATAAAGTAGTTTTCTCAGCACCACTGATCGAGCCACAAGGCCCGCTGCACACTCAGTTCGGTTACCACATCATTAAGATTTTGTACCGCAACTAAGTTCTGCTTCAGCCAGAACCAAAAGAAAGGGCACCGCATTTTCATGCAGTGCCCTTTTTATTTATCTTCCGAAAACCCTAAATAATTCGAGTTGCAGGAAGGCGGCAAGTGAATGAACCCCGATGAGCTTACATAAGTAAGTGATTCGGGTGAACGAACGCAGCCAACGCCCCTGCGGCTTGAAGTATGACGGGTTTAACTGGCGACGGCGATACGCTTCATATCGGTCATATAGCCACGCAGAGTACGGCCGATAGACTCAATCGGGTGGTTGCGAATGGCTTCGTTAACATCACGCAGTTGCGCGTTATCAACCTGCGTTTCAGCCACAGATTTGCCCAAATCGCCCGCCTGCAGCGTGGTCATGAACTCTTTCAGCAACGGCACGGCAGCGTTAGCGAACAGGTAGTTACCGTATTCAGCGGTATCAGAGATAACCACGTTCATTTCGTACAGACGCTTACGCGCAACGGTGTTGGCGATCAGCGGCAGTTCGTGCAGTGATTCGTAGTAAGCCGATTCTTCGATGATGCCGGAAGCCACCATGGTTTCGAAGGCCAGCTCAACGCCCGCTTTCACCATCGCAATCATCACAACACCGTGGTCGAAGTATTCCTGCTCGGAAATTTTACCGTCGAACTGTGGTGCGTTTTCGAACGCAGTTGCGCCCGTTTCTTCACGCCAGGTCAGCAGGTTTTTGTCGTCGTTCGCCCAGTCAGCCATCATGCCGCTGGAGAATTCGCCGGAGATGATGTCGTCCATGTGTTTCTGGAACAGTGGCGCCATGATCTCTTTCAGTTGTTCAGACAGCGCATAAGCACGCAGTTTCGCCGGGTTAGACAGACGATCCATCATCAGCGTAATACCGCCTTGTTTCAGCGCTTCGGTGATGGTTTCCCAGCCGAACTGCAGCAGTTTTTCTGCGTACGCTTCATCAACACCGTCAGCAACCAGTTTGTCGAAGCACAGCAGAGAACCCGCCTGCAACATACCGCACAGGATAGTCTGCTCGCCCATCAGGTCAGATTTCACTTCGGCTACGAAAGAAGACTGCAGAACGCCCGCACGATGGCCGCCGGTGGCTGCTGCCCAGGCTTTAGCAATCGCCATGCCTTCGCCTTTCGGGTCGTTTTCCGGGTGAACCGCGATCAGGGTTGGTACACCGAAACCACGTTTGTATTCTTCACGCACTTCAGTGCCCGGGCATTTCGGCGCAACCATCACCACGGTGATGTCTTTACGGATTTGCTCGCCCACTTCAACGATGTTGAAACCATGGGAATAGCCCAGCGTTGCGCCGTCTTTCATCAGAGGCTGAACCGCTTTAACCACCGCGCTGTGCTGTTTGTCTGGCGTCAGGTTAACCACCAGATCCGCTTGCGGGATCAGTTCTTCGTAGGTGCCGACTTTAAAGCCGTTTTCGGTCGCTTTACGCCATGAAGCACGCTTCTCAGCAATGGCTTCTGCACGCAGGGTGTAAGACACATCCAGACCGGAATCACGCATGTTCAGACCCTGGTTCAGGCCCTGTGCGCCACAGCCTACAATCACCACTTTTTTACCTTTGAGATAGCTGGCTTCGTCCGCGAATTCATCGCGCCCCATGAAGCGGCATTTGCCCAGTTGCGCCAGCTGCTGACGCAGGTTCAGTGTGTTGAAATAGTTAGCCATGTGTTGCTCCGTTCTATCGAGGTAAGTGCTGTTATTTTTTGTTTCACCGGTGAGCTGGTGAACGCCGTGAATTCACTATATGTCATGTGACACATTGCTTAAATTGATATATTACGAAGATGACGTTGCAGATTATGCAATACTCTCAATCAGTCATCTTTAACGCCAAAGAGCCGGACATTCTTTATGGACTTACGTGATCTGAAACTGTTTTTACATCTGGCGGAAAGCCGCCATTTCGGGCGTTCGTCGAAGGCGATGCATGTCAGCCCGTCCACGTTATCGCGCCAGATCCAGCGGCTGGAGGAAGAACTCGGCCAGCCGTTATTTCAGCGAGATAACCGCACCGTACAACTGACAAGTGCAGGCGAACAACTCAAAAACTTTGCCCAGCAGACGCTGCTCCATTACCAGCAACTGCGCAGCGGGTTGGATCAGCATGGCCCGACGCTGAGCGGCGAACTGCACCTGTTCTGCTCAGTCACCGCCGCCTACAGCCATTTACCGCCGATCCTTGACCGTTTCCGTGCGCAGCATCCGCTGGTCGAAATCAAACTGACCACCGGCGACGCCGCGGATGCGGTTGAAAAAGTCCAGTCCACAGAAGCGGATCTGGCGATTGCAGGTCGTCCGGAAAGTTTACCGGGCAGCGTCGATTTCACGCAGATCGGCGAAATCCCGATGATCCTGATTTCCCCTTCGCTGCCTTGCGCGGTGCGTACACAAGTCAGCGAGCCACATCCGGACTGGTCACAAATTCCGTTCATCCTGCCGGAACACGGCCCGGCGCGAAAACGTATCGACATCTGGTTCAAACGTAACCGCCTGAGTAATCCGCAGATTTACGCCACGGTGTCCGGCCACGAAGCCATTGTGTCGATGGTCGCGCTCGGTTGCGGGATCGCGCTTATTCCGTCGGTGGTGGTCGATAACAGTCCGGAGCCGGTACGCAACCGTATTTCTGTTCTGGATAACGTCACGCTCGGCGCACCGCTGGAGCTGGGCGTCTGCGTGCAGAAAAAACGTCTGAACGAACCGCTGATCGACGCGTTCTGGCAGTTACTCTGAGCAATCGCCGGATAAAAAAAGGGGCACTTTTCAGGTGCCCCTCTGAGTCTAGCCCGCTAAGAAGAAGCGGAACGCCGGATTATCACTTTCGTTGTGACAGTCATAGCCCAGCGCCGACAGGTTCTGTTCGAACTCCGGCTCTTCTTCGTTCAGCTCAAACGCCGCCAGCACGCGACCAAAATCGGTGCCATGGCTGCGGTAATGGAACAGCGAAATATTCCAGTGCGTGCCCAGCGTGTGCAGGAATTTCAGCAAGGCACCCGGGGATTCCGGGAATTCAAAGCTGTAAAGCCGCTCGCGCAGAGGCTTGGTCGGACGCCCGCCCACCATGTAACGCACGTGAAGTTTCGCCATTTCATCGTCGGACAAATCCACAACCTGATAACCGTCGTGATTCAGTTCGTCGATGATTTCCTGACGCTCTGCATGCCCGCGCGTCAGACGCACACCCACAAAAATGCAGGCGTTGTCCGCATCGGCATAACGGTAGTTAAACTCCGTCACCGAACGGCCACCCAGCAGCTGACAGAATTTCAGGAAGCTGCCTTTGCGCTCAGGAATGGTCACCGCCAGCAGGGCTTCGCGTTGCTCGCCCAGCTCGCAGCGTTCTGATACATAACGCAGACCGTGGAAATTCACGTTTGCGCCGGAAAGCACATGCGCCAGACGCTCGCCCTGAATGTTGTGCTGCTGCACGTATTTCTTCAGTCCCGCCAGCGCCAGCGCGCCGGAAGGTTCAGCAATTGCACGGACGTCTTCGAACAAATCTTTCACTGCGGCGCAGATGGAATCGCTGTCGACAGTGATCACGTCATCGAGATATTCGCGACACAGACGGAAGGTTTCGTTGCCGATGCGCTTCACCGCCACGCCTTCTGCGAACAACCCGACACGCGCCAGATCCACCGGTTCACCGGCGTCCATTGCCGCGCGCAGACAGGCTGAATCTTCGGCTTCAACGCCGATCACCTGAATCTGCGGCATCAGCTGTTTGATAAGCACCGCCACACCGGCAGCCAGACCGCCACCACCGACGGGTACGAATACGCGATCGAGATGCGCATCCTGTTGCAGCAGTTCCATCGCCAGCGTGCCTTGTCCGGCGATCACCGCCGGATGGTCGAACGGTGGCACAAACGTCATGCCCTGTTCCTGCGACAGCGTAATCGCTTTGGCTTTTGCCTCATCGAAATTCGCGCCATGCAGCAGCACTTCGCCGCCAAAATTACGCACGGCATCCACTTTGATATCGGCTGTCGCCACCGGCATCACAATCAGAGATTTGATGCCTTTTTTGGTCGCCGACAATGCGACGCCCTGTGCGTGATTGCCCGCTGACGCCGTGACGACGCCGCGTGCGGCCTGCTCTTCGGTCAGGCTGGCAATCATCGAATACGCACCGCGCAGTTTAAAACTGTGGACGGCCTGACGATCCTCCCTCTTCACCAGAATGGTATTACCCAGCCGGGAAGAGATCTTTTCCATGACCTGCAAAGGCGTCACCTGCGCGACTTCATAAACCGGCGCACGCAGCACGGCACGCAGATATTCTGCGCCGCACGGCTGGTCGGGTAGAGGTTGTGATACCGCCATGACTGTCAGCCTCCCAGCTTAGACTTGTCGCGTACTGCGCCTTTGTCCGCGCTGGTTGCCAGCAATGCGTAAGCACGCAGCGCCAGAGAAACCACACGTTCACGGTTTTTCGGCGTCCAGGCTTTGTCGCCACGCGCCAGTTCGGCTTCGTGACGCGCTGCCAGTTCCGCCGCAGGAACGTCCAGCACCATTTTGCGGTTTGGAATATCGATGTCGATGATGTCGCCATCCTCCACCAGCGCAATCAGGCCGCCGCTGCCCGCTTCCGGAGAAACGTGGCCGATGGACAGACCGGAGGTACCGCCGGAGAAACGACCGTCGGTGATCAGCGCACACTCTTTGCCCAGACCCATGGATTTCAGATAGGTGGTCGGATACAGCATTTCCTGCATCCCCGGCCCGCCTTTCGGCCCTTCGTAACGGATAACTACCACATCGCCGGAAACCACTTTGCCGCCGAGGATCGCGGAAACGGCATCATCCTGGCTTTCGTAAACTTTGGCCGGACCACGGAAAGTCAGGTTGGATTCATCCACGCCTGCGGTTTTAACGATGCTGCCCGCTTCGGCGATGTTGCCGTAAAGCACGGCCAGACCGCCGTCTTTGCTGAAGGCATGTTCCAGAGAACGGATACAACCTTCGGCGCGGTCGTCATCGAGCGTATCCCAGCGGCAATCCTGTGAGAACGCCTGGGTAGTACGGATACCTGCCGGACCGGCGCGGAACATTTTTTTCACCGCTTCGTCTTTGGTCAGCATGATGTCGTACTGATCCAGCGTCTGGTTCAGGGTCAGGCCAAGAATGTTTTTCACGTCGCGGTTCAGAAGATTGGCGCGATCCAGTTCGCCCAGAATAGCCAGCACGCCACCGGCCCGGTGAACGTCTTCCATGTGGTATTTCTGTGTGCTCGGCGCAACTTTACACAGGTGCGGGACTTTGCGTGACAGACGGTCGATGTCGGTCATGTCGAAGTCGATTTCGCCTTCCTGCGCGGCAGCCAGCAGGTGAAGAACGGTGTTAGTCGAGCCGCCCATCGCGATATCCAGGATCATGGCGTTTTCGAATGCGGCTTTGCTGGCGATGTTGCGCGGCAATGCGCTTTCATCGTCTTTTTCGTAATAACGTTTGGTCAGCTCAACGATACGGCGACCGGCGTTCAGGAACAAATCCCGGCGATCGGCGTGCGTTGCCAGCAATGAACCGTTGCCCGGCTGAGACAGACCCAGCGCTTCGGTCAGACAGTTCATCGAGTTGGCAGTAAACATACCGGAACAGGAACCGCAGGTCGGACAGGCAGAACGCTCGATTTGTTCGCTGTCGGCATCGCTGACGTTCGGGTTTGCGCCCTGAATCATTGCATCGACCAGGTCGAGTTTGATGATTTTGTCTGACAGTTTGGTTTTACCGGCTTCCATCGGACCGCCGGAAACAAAGATCACCGGAATGTTCAGGCGCAGTGAGGCCATCAGCATTCCCGGGGTGATTTTGTCGCAGTTGGAAATACAGACCATGGCATCGGCGCAGTGCGCGTTAACCATGTATTCCACGGAGTCCGCGATCAGCTCGCGAGAAGGCAGTGAATACAGCATGCCGCCATGACCCATGGCGATCCCGTCATCCACGGCGATAGTGTTGAACTCTTTCGCCACGCCGCCGGATGCTTCGATTTGCTCGGCAACCAGTTTACCCAGATCGCGCAAATGCACGTGGCCCGGTACGAACTGGGTGAATGAGTTGACGACGGCAATAATCGGTTTGCCGAAATCGTTATCCGTCATGCCGGTGGCACGCCATAAAGCGCGGGCGCCAGCCATGTTGCGGCCATGTGTCGTGGTGTGGGAACGGTACTTAGGCATGCTCTGTTCACTCCAAATCATTTCTGTTTAGCAGGCAGCGATATCGCTGCCTGCTGAATTTCTAATTTATCCTCATCATTACCCTAAATCATTCGGGTTGCAGCAAGGCGGCAACTGAATGAATCCCCGGGAGCTTACTCAGGTAAGTGACCGGGGTGAATAAAGGCAGCCAACGCAGAAGCAGCCTGAAGGATGACGGGTAATTACTGTGGGTTGATTGGATCCAACCAACCCCATTTATCTTCGGTTTTGCCGGTGAACAGGCCGAAGAACGCATCCTGAATTTGTTTGGTGACCGGACCACGTTTGCCGATGCCGACCTGAATGCCGTCGACGCTGCGAACTGGCGTGATTTCTGCGGCAGTACCGGACATGAAGACTTCGTCAGCCAGATACAGGGATTCACGGGACAGAACTTGTTCACGAACTTCCAGTCCCATGTCTTTCGCCAGTTTAATAATCGCGTCACGGGTGATACCCGGCAGGGCGGAAGAGGTGAACGGAGGTGTAAACAGAATGCCGTCTTTCACTTCAAACAGGTTTTCGCCTGCGCCTTCAGAGACATAACCGTGAACGTCCAGCGCGATACCTTCCTGATAACCGTGGCGACGTGCTTCGCTGCCGACCAGCAATGAGGACAGGTAGTTACCACCGGCTTTCGCGGCAGTTGGAATGGTGTTGGCGGCAACGCGGTTCCAGGAAGACACCATCGCGTCGATACCCTGTTCCAGCGCTTCTTCACCCAGATACGCGCCCCACGGGAAAGCGGCGATGATCACGTCAGTTTTGTAGCCGTCCGGCGGGTTAACGCCCATACCCACATCGCCGACAAAGACCAGCGGACGAATATACGCGCTGACCAGATTATTTTTGCGCAGAGTCTCGCGGCAAGCTTCCATCAGCTCATCCACGCTCTGGGAAACCGGCATACGGTAGATTTTTGCGGAATCGCGCAGACGCTGCATGTGTTCACGGTGACGGAATACGACCGGGCCTTTATGGGAGTCGTAGCAACGCACGCCTTCAAATACGGACGTGCCGTAATGCAGTGCGTGTGACATGACGTGAACCTTCGCTTCTGCCCACGGAACCATCTCGCCATTGAACCAAATGTAATCAGCTTTCTTCGTCATTCTTTCGTTCCTTTACTCACGCATTCGCGCGTATTTGTTGTGATGTATGTTGCTGGATCTCGACACAAGCGACATCCATAAGTTTGCGTAACTGTGATGACAGTAAATCTACCGGGCGCTGGCTGGCAACGGTCAATTCGATATTTATGTTTTCCGCATTGACCATCGGGGTCATGTTCATCGCGCACACCTGGAAACCACGGTGGCGGACAACGCGTAATACGCGTTCTAACATTTCAGGGCGGAAACGGGCCTGGATTGAGACGTTATGCTGCATCATGACATTTTCTCCAACATGGTTTCGTTGCCTGCGCCCGGTGGAACCAGCGGCCAGACATTCTCATTTTCGTCGATGGAAACCTGAAGCAAATACGGACCTTCGCTATTGAAGAACGCGTCCAGAGCGGCATCGACTTGGTCTTTACGGTGGATACGCTGGCCGGGGATGTTGAATGCGCTGGCCAGCGTGACAAAATCGGGATTATCAGAAAGGTTGGTTTCACTGAAGCGTCCGTCAAAGAACAGTTCCTGCCACTGTCGGACCATCCCTAAACGCTGGTTATCCAGCAGCAGGATTTTGACGGGCAACTGTTTTCGTTTGATGGTGCCCAGCTCCTGAACGTTCATCATGAACGAGCCGTCGCCGGAAACGCAGATCACCATGTCGTCCGGACGGGCAACCTGTGCACCGACGGCCGCCGGAACGCCAAAGCCCATCGTGCCCAGACCACTGGAGGTGATGAAGTTTTCCGGGCGGCTGAACTGCATGTGCTGCGCGGTCCACATCTGATGCTGACCGACGTCGGTGGTCACGACGGTATTTTCAGATTTACGATCAGAGATTTGTTTCAGTAACAGCGGCGCATAAATCGCTTCGCCCGGATGGTCGTAGCGCCATTCGCCCTGCGCTTTCAGCGTCATCACTTCGTCACGCCATGCGCTGATATTCAGCGGCTGGCCGTTCTTAGAAGATGAGTAAAGCGCAGGTAACAGAGCATTCAGATCGCCCTGCAACGCTACGTGCGCCTGACGCAGTTTGTTCAGTTCGGCCGGGTCGATATCCATATGGATAACGGCCGCGTTTGGCGCAAAGGTGTTCAGCTTGCCGGTCACCCGGTCATCAAAACGCGCACCGACGGCAATCAGTAAATCGCAGGACTGAACCGCCAGATTAGCGGCTTTGGTGCCGTGCATACCCAGCATTCCCAGATAGCACGGGTCAGTGGCATCCGGTGCGCCCAGCCCTTTCAGCGTGGCGACGGCCGGGATACCGGTTGCTGAGATGAATTCACGTAAGGCCGGAACTGCCTGCGCCATCCCCACGCCGCCGCCGACGTAGACCATCGGTTTTTGCGCCGCAGCGATCATCGCGCTGGCCTGTTGCAGTTCAGCCATCGGATGCGGGAAGGTTTCTTCCACAGCCAGCAGGTGTGGCGGCAATTCTCCGGTCGCCAGCTGGATATCTTTCGGGATGTCGATCAGAACCGGCCCCGGACGCCCTGAAGTGGCGATAGCAAAAGCTTCCGCCATGATTTCCGGCAATGCGTCCAGCGATTCAACCAGGAAGCTGTGTTTGGTGCAGGCCAGAGATAAACCTAAAACGTCGATCTCCTGGAAAGCATCGGTACCAATGAATGCGGAGCCAACCTGACCGGTGATAGCCACCAGCGGAACAGAATCTAACAGCGCGTCGGCCAGACCGGTGATGAGGTTGGTCGCGCCAGGACCGGAAGTGGCGATACAGACGCCAACTTTCCCGGTTGAACGGGCATAGCCGATAGCAGCCATTGCGGCGCCCTGCTCGTGCCGGCACAACAGGTGTTCCACGCCGCCGTCATACAATGCATCGTATACCGGCATGATTGCCCCGCCAGGATATCCAAATACTGTATTTACACCCTGCGCACGCAACGCTTGTACTACCCACTGTGCTCCGTTCATCCTTATTCTCCTGCCTTTTTGCGACAAGTGCAGAATATTATGCTGTTGCTCATTTTCCGACCCCGCTTCACTGTTCTCTGAAATTCCTGACCCAAAAAAAAACCCCGGACCTTTCGGTGCGGGGTTTCTTTTCAGGTTCAGGCTTGTTTAATAAGCCTTTCTTCGTCCAAGTGCAGCCCCGCACGGTGGGATAATAATCACCACCACGCTAATCACGACTAGGCTAACTACGAGGAGAAGGGCTTTCATTTTTAGGTTTCTATAATTCATATTGCGAACGATTGCCTACAGAGTTATCACAGTCAGCTATTTAATGACAACATTTTTCTTGCGTTATTATTTGCAGCCCGTTGCACAATTCGCAGGAAATCGTCTGATAAATCAAACCTTAGCGCGATCATTAACCTTCTGATTATTTATTGCTCCGGCAATGGCTTTTCCGCGGGTATCCCGGCCAAATGCCACCAGAACCGAAATCAGAATGGCAACAGTACCGGCCACTATCGCCATTGCCAGTCCATAATTGTGTCCATGGCTTTCGGCAATGTAGGCCTGAAGCGTCGCATTAACTGAAGCAATCAGGTTGCCGAGCTGGTAAACGAATCCCGGCAGAACCGCACGGGTATTGGCGGGCACCAGTTCTGTCAGATAAGTCGGCACCACGCCCCATGCGCCCTGCACCATAAACTGCATCAGAAACGCCCCGAGTCCCAGCATCCACGAACCGCCGGAAAATGCCCATAAAGGAATGACCGGGAGTGAAAGCAGTGCGGCAATAATAATCGCCTTCTTGCGACCAATCTTTTCAGAAAGCGAGCCGAAGAAGATCCCGCCGATAATTGACGCGATATTGTAGCTTATGGCGATTAAACTGACGGTATGTGCATCGAAGCCGTGCTGAACTTTCAGGAAGGTCGGGTAGAGATCTTGCGTACCGTGACTGAAGAAATTAAAGCCCGCCATCAGCACCACCAGATAGACACACAGCTTCCAGTTTTTCTTCAGCACCGGCATCAGAGCTGTGCTTTCATTGCGTTCCCGCGCTGCCAGCCAGACCGGTGATTCCTGCACTTTGAACCAGATAAATGGCAGCAGGAAAATCGGCACCGCACCAATCACAAACATTCCGCGCCAGCCCACCACATCAAACAATAAGCCGTACACCACGGCGGCCAGCAAATAACCAAAGGGATAACCTGCCTGGAAAATCCCCGACATCATGCCGCGTGAACGGTCAGGAATGGTTTCCATCGCCAGCGAAGAGGCCACGCCCCAGACACCGCCCATCGCAATGCCGTAAATGACGCGAAGGATCAGGAATACGGTCAACGAAGGCGCCGCCGCAGTACACAGTTCGAAGAATGAAAACAGCGCGATGTTGACCATCAGAACCGGCTTGCGCCCGTATTTCTCCGCAGCACGCCCGAACAGCAGCGCACCGATTGGCCGCACGGCCAGCGTCAGCAGGATAGCCAGCGTGACCTGTTTGATATCCACCTGAAACGCCGTGGCAATATCACTGAGCAGGAAGACCAGAACGAAGAAGTCAAAAGCATCGAGAGTCCAGCTCAGAAAACTGGCGATGGCAACGTTACGCTGCCGAGAAGTCCAACCAAACATGGGTGTATCCCTATTCCGGAATAGCTGTAGGTTATGCGCTCACCGGGACGTTCCGGAAAACCCTCAGTAAGGCCGCGAGATGTTAATCAATGATTCGTATTTGTTTATTTATTGTTAAATACAATTAAATTAAACACCTCAGCCTGTATAACCAGCAACTTAATTAGCGGGCTAATTTGTTTCCGAACACATCAAACTGTTAATGAGTATTGCTGCGGTTGCGATACGCTTCGCATCTGTCTGTGTTAACCCACTGACTTACAAAATATTTATCCGCGATGGTACGCATCGTGCAAATCTTCTCCCCGCAAGTGTTTCAGGCTCAGGCATGCTGGCCCCAGGAAATCTCACAGCAAAGGAAAAAGCATGTCATTAGCCGTGGTGTATACCCGCGCCTCACTGGGTGTTCAGGCGCCCGGCGTCTCGGTTGAGGTACATATCAGCAACGGTTTACCGGCTCTGACGCTGGTCGGTTTACCGGAAACCACCGTCAAAGAGGCCAGAGACAGGGTTCGCAGCGCCATCATCAACTGCGGATTCACCTTTCCGGCAAAACGCATCACCGTGAATCTTGCCCCAGCCGATTTGCCGAAAGAAGGTGGCCGCTATGATTTATCCATTGCGCTGGCGATTCTGGTGGCCTCAGAGCAGCTTCAGGGGGATAAGCTTGAGGAGTACGAGTTTGTGGGCGAACTCGGGCTTTCCGGTGCGCTACGCAGCGTAAATGGCGCGATACCGGCGGCACTTGAGGCGCAGAAAGCAGGCCGGATATTGATCCTGCCGCAAAGTAATCAAACGGAAATGACGCTGCTCGATCCCGGTGTCGCGCGGGTGGCTGGGCACTTATTGCAGGTCTGCGCTTTTTTGCAGGGCGAAGATAATTTGCCAGCCATCGAATTTCCCGTTCACCCGCCCATTCCGGCACATCAGCCTGACATTTCAGACATCATCGGGCAGGAACAATCCAAGCGCGCACTGGAGGTCGCAGCGGCAGGCGGCCATAACTTATTGCTGATAGGACCGCCGGGCACCGGAAAAACCATGCTGGCGAGCCGGTTGCCGGGATTGTTGCCACCGCTGACCAATGAGGAAAAGTTAGAAACCGCAGCTATCGCCAGTCTGGTGTATAACCCGGAGGAAGACGGCGGTTTTTCACGCGTGCGTCCATTTCGGGCACCGCATCACAGCACGTCGATGAGTGCGCTGGTCGGGGGTGGCTCGCTGCCCAGACCGGGGGAAATATCCCTGGCTCATAACGGCGTATTGTTTCTCGACGAACTGCCTGAATTTCAGCGGCAGGTTCTGGATGCCTTGCGCCAGCCGATGGAATCCGGCGAAATCACCATTTCCCGCGCACGGGCGAAAGTCCGCTATCCGGCAAGAGCGCAGCTGATTGCAGCGATGAATCCCAGCCCGACCGGACATTATCAGGGCATCCACAACCGCACGCCGCCACAGCAGGTTTTACGCTATCTGAGCCGGCTTTCCGGGCCTTTCCTCGACCGGTTCGATCTGTCGATTGAAGTCCCGCTCCTGCCGCCCGGTATTTTGAGTCAGCAAAACCATACGCCTGTTCTGAGGGAAAACAGCGCACAAGTGCGGGAACGGGTACTGAACGCCAGAGAAATTCAGTTAAACCGCGCGGGGAAAATCAATGCGCATCTGAGCAGCAGCGAAGTGGAAACGTATTGTGTGTTAACCAAAGCAGACGCAGAGTTCCTGGAAGAGGTACTGCATAAGCTGGGTTTATCGGTCAGAGCCTGGCATCGCATTCTGAAAGTCGCGAGAACATTGGCTGATTTGGGGAGTGTTGAGGGGATTGAACGACGGCATATTGCTGAGGCGCTAAGCTATCGCAGCATGGATAGGCTATTGTTAACTCTGCATAAGAGTCTGGTATAAAAAAACGGGGCATCGCCCCGTTTCATTAGTCATCGCTTTCCGTGTAGTCTTCTACAGCGTCAGCCTGCGGTTTACCGCCAGACAACGTGTGGAATTTCTTCGGACGACGGGTGCGGACAATGTATTTGTTCCACACTTTTTCTGCATCTGTCACAGGTTCACGCGTACCGCGGCAAACCTCCAGGAACAGTTTTTCTTCGTCGTTAGCAGGCTCACGTTTTCCCAGATCCAGCTCGTTAAAGGCAAAGCCGTAACGTTCTAGCATTTGCGCTTCTTTAATGGTGAAATCGCCATGCCGGGAGAACCCGCGAGGGTAATGTTTATTATCAAAAAAACGATTTGTCGTGGTGAAGCTTTCCGCCATCTGACACGCTCCTAATTCTCTCATGGTCGTGCTGTTATGGCGCGGAGTATTAGTTAGGCTTGACATTGTGTAAAACAAAACATTTAAATCTTAACGACAAAAAATATTGGAGATAGTTTTGGACACGGAATTACTGAAAACCTTTTTGGAGGTCAGTAGAACTCGCCACTTTGGTCGGGCGGCGGAATCCCTATATCTGACGCAATCTGCCGTCAGTTTTCGTATCCGACAACTGGAAACCCAACTTGGCGCCAATTTGTTCACACGGCATCGCAACAATATCCGGTTAACGCCCGCAGGAGAACGCCTGCTGCCTTATGCTGAGAATCTGATGTCAACCTGGCAGATGGCGAAAAAAGAGGTGGTGCGTTCGTTACAGCACACTGAATTGTCGATTGGGGCAACGGCCTCGCTTTGGGAAGCCTATCTGACCCCGTGGCTGCAATCGCTTTACACGCAGCGCGGCGCACTGAGACTTGAGGCACGCATCGCCCTTCGCCAGTCTCTGGTCAAACAATTGCATGAAAGACAACTGGATTTACTGATCACCACTGAACCGCCGAAGATGGATGAGCTTTCAAGCCAGCTGTTAGGTAATTTCTCGTTACGACTTTTTTCATCACAGAAAACGGTCAGGGAAGAACATCCGCCGTATGTGAAACTGGAATGGGGTGCGGACTTCCCGCAGCAGGAAAAGCTGCAAAACAGCGATCAGGAACCGGTGCTGACCACAACGTCTGCGCATCTGACGCGCCAGTTGCTGGAAAACACCGGCGGTTGCGCTTTCCTGCCCGCGCATTGGGCGAAGGAATATCCGCAACTGTCGGTGCATGAAGAGATCCCTCCGGTGATCCGCCCGCTGTACGCCGTCTGGCTGCAAACCAGCGATCAGCAGGTTCTGATCCGTCAGTTACTCAAAACGCCGCTGATCACTAATCTCTGAACCGTCCGGCCTCAGGACGGTTCAGGCCGGGGATGGCGCGCTCTTCTGGCTGTCCAGAAGGTACCCATACCTTTTTGCAATCCGATGAAGATGAACAGCAACACCCCCATCACGATTTTGGTCCACCACGAGCTGAGCGTGCCATCGAAGGTGATGTAGGTTTGTATCAGCCCCTGAATGAGCACGCCAAACAAGCTGCCCAACACTGTGCCTACGCCGCCGCTCAGCAACGTACCGCCAATGACGACAGAAGCGATAGCATCGAGCTCTACGCCGCTGGCAGCGAGTGCATACCCTGCAGATGTGTACAGCGAGAAAATGATGCCGGATAACACGGCCAGCGAACTTGAGAGCATATAGATATAAATCGTGGTACGGCGAACCGGCACACCCATCAGCGCAGCAGAAACGTTACTTCCGCCGACGGCATAGACGTTGTTACCAAATCGCGTGCGATGCGCCAGAATAATCCCGCCCAGCACCACCAGCAACATGACCAGAGCCAGCAAAGTGAAACGGCCACCTCCGGGCATTTTCCAGGCATAATTGGCGAGGAAATCATAAACCGGATGGTTAATCGGCAACGATTCTTCCGAGACGATAAAACTCATTCCGCGCACAAAAAACATGCCCGCCAGCGTGATGATGAAAGCCGGCAGTTTCAGCGTATCAATAATCCAGCCCATCAGCGCCCCGAACAGCGCGCCCATCAAAAGCACAATGACAAACGCGTAACCGGGCGCAACGCCATAAGTGCCTATCAGTTTCGCCAGCAATACGCCCGTGAAAGCGATAACAGAGCCCACGGAAAGGTCGATACCGCCGGAGAGAATAACGAACGTCATACCAACCGCGACAATGCCCAGGAAAGCGTTGTCCGTCAGTAAATCAAAGAAGACACGCGTCGAAGCAAAGCCCGGAAACTGCGTGAAGCAATAAGCGTATCCCGCCAGGAACACCAAGATAGTAATCAGCAGGGGCAGATTTCTTTTAAGCATTATCCCTTCCTCCGGAACAGATTACTGAGCGAAACGCGGGGTGACTGAACCACCAGTACGGCGAGAACCACCAGGGCTTTCAATACCAGATTGAATTCAGGTTTAAAGCCGGAGAGCAGAATGCCGGTATTCATTCCCTGAATAATCAGCGCACCGACTACCGAAAGAAGCAGGTTAAAACGGCCGCCCAGCAACGAACCGCCACCGATGACGACGGCAAGAATAGCGTCAAGCTCCAGCCATAAACCGGCGTTATTGGCATCTGCACCCCGGATATCAGCAGTCACAATCACGCCTGCGACAGCCGCGCAAATCCCGCAGATGACGTAAGTGGAAATCAGTACTAAACGGGCGTTTACGCCGGCGTTATAAGCAGAGCGGATGTTGATACCCACCGATTCGATAAACAACCCGAGCGCCGTTTTACGCGTCAGCGCCCAGACCAGCACCAGCATGACGACGGCAATGATCACAGGCATCGGCAGATAAAACAGCGAACCACTACCAAACTGCGACAAACCGTTATGTTCAAACGTGACGATCTGTCCTTCCGTTATTAACTGTGCGATCCCCCTTCCGGCGACCATCAACATCAGCGTGGCAACGATCGGTTGTATTTGCAGGACTGCGACCAGAAATCCATTCCACAAGCCACATATCGCACCAACACCCACCGATGCCAGCAATACCATCGCCAGCGGATACCCCTGAACGGTCATAGTCGCCGCCGTCGCACCCGCTATCGCCATCACGGCACCGACGGAAAGGTCGATCCCGCCGGTCGCGATAACCAGCGTCATCCCCAGAGCCAGCAGTGCTACAGGCGCGCCGCGGTTGAATATATCAACCAGGCTGCCAAACAGGCGACCATCCTGAATGTGGATAGAGAAAAATCCGGGGGCGACCAGGCTGTCGATGATTAATATGGCGACGAAAGCGCCGATTTGCGTGGCACCCTTAGGAAATACAAATCTTACTTTGCGCGGTCTTCCCGTCATTGGCAGACTCCTGTTGCTCATTGATATCTCCTCATTGCGCCGCAATGGCTTTCATAATGGCTGGTACGGAGATTTCAGCCTGCTCGATTTCGGTAACATGACGACGGTCGCGTAACACCACGATGCGGTCGGCATAGCCGGACAGCTCTTCCAGTTCAGATGAAATGACCAGTAAGGCCAGCCCTTCATCGCAAAGTTTCTCAATCAGACGGATGATTTCTGCATGAGCCCCCACATCAATGCCACGTGTGGGTTCGTCGAGAATGAGGAAACGGGGATTGGTCGCAAGCCAGCGGGAAAGAAGCACTTTTTGCTGATTACCGCCGGAGAGATACTGAATTTCCTGCTCCGTACCGGGTGTGCGGATACCGAGCAGCTTGATGAATTTTTCGGCTATCTGGTGCTGCTCTTTCATAGGCAGGGGTCGCAACCAGCCGCGCTGAGCCTGTAAGGCAAGGATGATATTTTCACGCACTGTGGCGGCACCGATAATCCCATCCGTTTTGCGGTCTTCCGGGCAATAACCAAACCCAAGCTTCGCAGCCTTACGGGGGGTGCTGATGGTTTCGGGTTTGCCATCAACCTGCGCGCTGCCGCTGTCATGTCCCTTGATACCGAAGATCAACTGCGCCGTTTCTGTTCGCCCTGACCCCAGCAAACCTGCCAGCCCTACGATTTCGCCCCGCCGTACTTTCAGGTCGAAATTTTCAATGACCCCACGACGGCCATAATCTTTGAAATCGACCAAAGGCTCGCCCGTCACATTGCGATGCTCGGTACGCTTTAGCAGGCTTTCATCAAAGCTGTGTCCCAGCATCATTGGCACCAGATCGATACGTGGCAGATCAACAGTACGTTCAGATCCCACCCGTTTACCGTTACGTAAAACAGTTATCCGGTCGCTGATCCGATAAACCTGGTCGAGGAAATGCGTCACGAAAATCATCCCCACGCCTTTGTCACGCAGCTGAACAAGAATATCGAGCAACATGCTGACTTCTTTGGCATCCAGGCTGGCTGTTGGCTCATCGAGTATTAAGACTTGCGCTGAAAGATCGACAGCGCGGGCAATGGCCACGATTTGCTGGATAGCAATGGAATAAGTGGAAAGAGGCTGGCTGACATCCAGATGCAGACCATAACCTTCCAGAAGGGATTCGGCCTGTTGTTCCATCTTGCGCTGATTGACCAGCCCGAAGCGGGTCGGTTCGCGCCCGATGAAGAGATTGGCGGCAACAGAGATATTCGGCAGAAGGTTAACTTCCTGATATACCGTGCCGATCCCAAGCGACTGAGCATCAGCGGTATTGACAGGTTCAATCGATTTTCCGTTGAGAAAAACTTGTCCGGAAGAGCGCTTATAAACACCGGTAAGCGCTTTAATCATCGTGGACTTGCCCGCCCCGTTTTCACCTAACAGTGCCACTATTTCGCCACGTTCAAGCGTGAAGTCGACATTTTCCAGCGCTTTCACGCCGGGAAATTCTACGGATAAACCGCGGACCTCAAGCAGTGTTTCTGAACCAGGATTATCCGTCACGTCACTACTCCTGCTGCATTCGCCAGGAGGCGAAAAGGGAATAATTTTTACCGGCCTGCCGCTGAGGCAAGCCGGTAAACCGGCTTAATAACCCATGTCTTTTTTCATGTCGTATTCTTTCTGAGCCATATCCGGCAGGATAAGCGCAGACTGAGTCTGAATGAATTTCTTAGGCTGAGTACCATCCTTTTTCATTGCAATCAGAGCATCAAATGCAGGGCCCGCCATATTAGGCGTCAGCTCGACAGAAGCATTCGCTTCACCGGCCAACATCGCTTTGTAGATGTCAGGAACGCCATCGATTGAAACAATTTTAATCTGCGAACCCGGCTTAAGACCGGCTTCTTTAATGGCCTGAATCGCACCGATTGCCATGTCATCGTTATGGGCGTAAACAGCACAAATGTTCTTACCGTTTTGTTCAGCCTTGATGAAGCTTTCCATGACTTCTTTACCTTTACTACGGGTGAAGTCACCAGATTGTGAACGGATAATTTTGACGTTTGGCGCAGCTTTCAGCGCATCGGCAAAGCCTTGTTTACGGTTTAAGGCGACGCTTGCGCCCACGGTGCCTTGTAATTCAACAACATTACACGGCTTACCGGCGACATCTTTGACCAACCAGTCTCCAGCCACTTTGCCTTCATATACGCTGTCCGAAGCCACTGCGGCGGTGTAGAGAGAAGGATCAGTGACTTCGATAGTACGGTCTAACAGGAATACCGGGATCTTGGCTTCTTTAGCTTCCGTCAGAACCGGAGCCCAGCCGGTGGCCACGACCGGTGCGATGAAAATGGCATCCACACCCTGAGCGATAAAGGAGCGTATGGCTTTGATTTGATTTTCTTGTTTCTGCTGAGCATCAGCAATTTTGAGTGTGATACCGCGTTTTTCGGCCTCGGACTTAGCCACTTTTGTTTCCGCAGAACGCCACCCAGACTCAGAGCCAATCTGCGAAAAACCAACAACCAGCGGAGCTGCATGAGCCGCGCCACAAAGTGCTGTTGCCACTGCTGCTGCCACAATTAAGCGTTTGTACATGTTTCTTTCCTCGCGTGTAGTCTGAGCTACTTTTTGTTATGACTCGTAGGGTACGGCCAGGACGTTCACCCGACCTCAGTGTTCATTCCTCTCGACACGACGTCAGGAAAAAGAATGAAAACAGTATTGTCAGGGGCGGTTTGTCGTCACAGGACGATGATTAGGTTTAGTACACTGGGAAAAAGGGAGCATGAGCGGGGTCACATACGGGGAGAACAATCAATTAGTGCATGTATTCAGCCAAAACATGACAAAAAACAACCAGGAAAATGGAGCGGATTGAGCCGAAATGGTGCAAAAGCCGGCAAGACAGAGGTTTTATTGAGGGATTAATGAGCGCGATAAGAAAGGAGGACAAATTACAGACGAAAAAAAACCCCTCGCTTTCGCGAAGGGTTTCAATATGGCAGGGGCGGAGAGACTCGAACTCGCGACACCCGGTTTTGGAGACCGGTGCTCTACCAACTGAGCTACGCCCCTAAATTACGCTTAACATTATGCCTGCTAAAATTAGCAGGCATAATCAAATAATTGGCGGAACGGACGGGGCTCGAACCCGCGACCCCCTGCGTGACAGGCAGGTATTCTAACCAACTGAACTACCGCTCCACCGGTTCTTTCACACGCATCAGCAATCGGCTGATACCTGCTTGTTCCTGTTATTTTCCTTGTCAGGGGAAAAGGAACACGTTCTTTACTAATTTGATGCCTGGCAGTTCCCTACTCTCGCATGGGGAGACCCCACACTACCATCGGCGCTACGGCGTTTCACTTCTGAGTTCGGCATGGGGTCAGGTGGGACCACCGCGCTACTGCCGCCAGGCAAATTCTGTTTCATTCATACCGCATCGTGCCATGATTTCTCATACCACTCCGCCATACGAACCAATCTCGGAACATTCAGCTGAAAATCTACTTCAAGTCTCTAAAAACACCTTTGGTGTTGTAAGGTTAAGCCTCTCGGGTCATTAGTACTGGTTAGCTCAATGCATCGCTGCACTTACACACCCAGCCTATCAACGTCTTAGTCTTAAACGTCCCTTCAGGTGGCTTAAAGCCACAGGGAAGACTCATCTCGAGGCAAGTTTCGCGCTTAGATGCTTTCAGCGCTTATCTTTTCCGCATTTAGCTACCGGGCAATGCCATTGGCATGACAACCCGAACACCAGTGATGCGTCCACTCCGGTCCTCTCGTACTAGGAGCAGCCCCTCTCAATCTTCCAACGCCCACGGCAGATAGGGACCGAACTGTCTCACGACGTTCTAAACCCAGCTCGCGTACCACTTTAAATGGCGAACAGCCATACCCTTGGGACCTACTTCAGCCCCAGGATGTGATGAGCCGACATCGAGGTGCCAAACACCGCCGTCGATATGAACTCTTGGGCGGTATCAGCCTGTTATCCCCGGAGTACCTTTTATCCGTTGAGCGATGGCCCTTCCATTCAGAACCACCGGATCACTATGACCTACTTTCGTACCTGCTCGAGCCGTCACTCTCGCAGTCAAGCTAGCTTATGCCATTGCACTAACCTCACGATGTCCGACCGTGATTAGCTAACCTTCGTGCTCCTCCGTTACTCTTTAGGAGGAGACCGCCCCAGTCAAACTACCCACCAGACACTGTCCTCACCCCGGATCACGGGGCCGAGTTAGAACATCAAACATTAAAGGGTGGTATTTCAAGGTTGGCTCCACGCAGACTGGCGTCCACGCTTCAAAGCCTCCCACCTATCCTACACATCAAGGCTCAATGTTCAGTGTCAAGCTATAGTAAAGGTTCACGGGGTCTTTCCGTCTTGCCGCGGGTACACTGCATCTTCACAGCGAGTTCAATTTCACTGAGTCTCGGGTGGAGACAGCCTGGCCATCATTACGCCATTCGTGCAGGTCGGAACTTACCCGACAAGGAATTTCGCTACCTTAGGACCGTTATAGTTACGGCCGCCGTTTACCGGGGCTTCGATCAAGAGCTTCTCCTTGCGGATAACCCCATCAATTAACCTTCCGGCACCGGGCAGGCGTCACACCGTATACGTCCACTTTCGTGTTTGCACAGTGCTGTGTTTTTATTAAACAGTTGCAGCCAGCTGGTATCTTCGACTGGCTTCAGCTCCGGGAGCAAGTCCCTTCACCTACGCGCCAGCGTGCCTTCTCCCGAAGTTACGGCACCATTTTGCCTAGTTCCTTCACCCGAGTTCTCTCAAGCGCCTGAGTATTCTCTACCTGACCACCTGTGTCGGTTTGGGGTACGATTTCGTGTTACCTGGAGCTTAGAGGCTTTTCCTGGAAGCTTGGCATCAACTACTTCACCACCGTAGTGGCTCGTTATCACGCCTCAGGGTTAATATGCGACCGGATTTACCAAATCACACCCCCTACACGCTTGAACCGGGACAACCGTCGCCCGGCTAGCCTAGCCTTCTCCGTCCCCCCTTCGCAGTAACACCAAGTGCTGGAATATTAACCAGCTTCCCATCGACTACGCTTTTCAGCCTCGCCTTAGGGGTCGACTCACCCTGCCCCGATTAACGTTGGACAGGAACCCTTGGTCTTCCGGCGTGCGGGTTTTTCACCCGCATTATCGTTACTTATGTCAGCATTCGCACTTCTGATACCTCCAGCAAACCTCACAGTTCACCTTCGACGGCTTACAGAACGCTCCCCTACCCAACAACGCATAAGCGTCGCTGCCGCAGCTTCGGTGCATGGTTTAGCCCCGTTACATCTTCCGCGCAGGCCGACTCGACCAGTGAGCTATTACGCTTTCTTTAAATGATGGCTGCTTCTAAGCCAACATCCTGGCTGTCTATGCCTTCCCACATCGTTTCCCACTTAACCATGACTTTGGGACCTTAGCTGGCGGTCTGGGTTGTTTCCCTCTTCACGACGGACGTTAGCACCCGCCGTGTGTCTCCCGTGATAACATTCTTCGGTATTCGTAGTTTGCATCGAGTTGGTAAGCCGGGATGGCCCCCTAGTCGAAACAGTGCTCTACCCCCGAAGATGAGTTCACGAGGCGCTACCTAAATAGCTTTCGGGGAGAACCAGCTATCTCCCGGTTTGATTGGCCTTTCACCCCCAGCCACAAGTCATCCGCTAATTTTTCAACATTAGTCGGTTCGGTCCTCCAGTTAGTGTTACCCAACCTTCAACCTGCCCATGGCTAGATCACCGGGTTTCGGGTCTATACCTTGCAACTTGACGCCCAGTTAAGACTCGGTTTCCCTACGGCTCCCCTATACGGTTAACCTTGCTACAAAATATAAGTCGCTGACCCATTATACAAAAGGTACGCAGTCACCCAACAAAGTAGGCTCCCACTGCTTGTACGTACACGGTTTCAGGTTCTATTTCACTCCCCTCGCCGGGGTTCTTTTCGCCTTTCCCTCACGGTACTGGTTCACTATCGGTCAGTCAGGAGTATTTAGCCTTGGAGGATGGTCCCCCCATATTCAGACAGGATGTCACGTGTCCCGCCCTACTCATCGAACTCACAACGTATGCATTTTTGTGTACGGGACTATCACCCTATACTGTGCGACTTTCCAGACGCTTCCACTAACACATACGCTGATTCTGGTTCTGGGCTCTTCCCCGTTCGCTCGCCGCTACTGGGGGAATCTCGGTTGATTTCTTTTCCTCGGGGTACTTAGATGTTTCAGTTCCCCCGGTTCGCCTCATTACACTATGTATTCATGTAATGATAATGTGTCGAAACACACTGGGTTTCCCCATTCGGGTATCGTCGGGTATAACGGTTCATATCACCTTACCGACGCTTTTCGCAGATTAGCACGCCCTTCATCGCCTCTGACTGCCTAGGCATCCACCGTGTACGCTTAGTCGCTTAACCTCACAACCCGAAGGTGTTTCCACCGTCGCGCTGCGATTATTTGAGAGACTCTGTTACAGACTAATCCACCACTCAGTACTTCTACGGAGAGTGATGTTCAGCTGTAAACTTTCAATTTTCAGCTTGTTCCAGATTGTTAAAGAGCAAAATACTTCGCAGTATACTGTTTCCAATACACTCTGAAGTATTATTTAGGGGCTGTACGGTAATGGTGGAGCTAAGCGGGATCGAACCGCTGACCTCCTGCGTGCAAGGCAGGCGCTCTCCCAGCTGAGCTATAGCCCCATACAGTCACTTACAGATACCTTAATCACTAACACACCAGCAAGATGAGTTAGCCAATTTGTTCTCAGGCAAGGCGGAGTTCATACGACGTTTGCAAGTGCAAACGAGTGTGACGACAACGCAGCATGAGGACGAATTGGTAGGCCTGAGTGGACTTGAACCACCGACCTCACCCTTATCAGGGGTGCGCTCTAACCACCTGAGCTACAAGCCTATTAAGGTATTTCTGCTCGTTACTTTCTATCAGACAATCTGTGTGGACACTGCACAATGCGTATCTTGAGGTAAGGAGGTGATCCAACCGCAGGTTCCCCTACGGTTACCTTGTTACGACTTCACCCCAGTCATGAATCACAAAGTGGTAAGCGCCCTCCCGAAGGTTAAGCTACCTACTTCTTTTGCAACCCACTCCCATGGTGTGACGGGCGGTGTGTACAAGGCCCGGGAACGTATTCACCGTAGCATTCTGATCTACGATTACTAGCGATTCCGACTTCATGGAGTCGAGTTGCAGACTCCAATCCGGACTACGACATACTTTATGAGGTCCGCTTGCTCTCGCGAGTTTGCTTCTCTTTGTATATGCCATTGTAGCACGTGTGTAGCCCTACTCGTAAGGGCCATGATGACTTGACGTCATCCCCACCTTCCTCCGGTTTATCACCGGCAGTCTCCTTTGAGTTCCCACCATTACGTGCTGGCAACAAAGGATAAGGGTTGCGCTCGTTGCGGGACTTAACCCAACATTTCACAACACGAGCTGACGACAGCCATGCAGCACCTGTCTCAGAGTTCCCGAAGGCACTAAGCTATCTCTAGCGAATTCTCTGGATGTCAAGAGTAGGTAAGGTTCTTCGCGTTGCATCGAATTAAACCACATGCTCCACCGCTTGTGCGGGCCCCCGTCAATTCATTTGAGTTTTAACCTTGCGGCCGTACTCCCCAGGCGGTCGACTTAACGCGTTAGCTCCGGAAGCCACGCCTCAAGGGCACAACCTCCAAGTCGACATCGTTTACAGCGTGGACTACCAGGGTATCTAATCCTGTTTGCTCCCCACGCTTTCGCACCTGAGCGTCAGTCTTTGTCCAGGGGGCCGCCTTCGCCACCGGTATTCCTCCAGATCTCTACGCATTTCACCGCTACACCTGGAATTCTACCCCCCTCTACAAGACTCTAGCTTGCCAGTTTCAAATGCAGTTCCCAAGTTAAGCTCGGGGATTTCACATCTGACTTAACAAACCGCCTGCGTGCGCTTTACGCCCAGTAATTCCGATTAACGCTTGCACCCTCCGTATTACCGCGGCTGCTGGCACGGAGTTAGCCGGTGCTTCTTCTGCGAGTAACGTCAATGTACAGTGCTATTAACACTGAACCCTTCCTCCTCGCTGAAAGTGCTTTACAACCCTAAGGCCTTCTTCACACACGCGGCATGGCTGCATCAGGCTTGCGCCCATTGTGCAATATTCCCCACTGCTGCCTCCCGTAGGAGTCTGGACCGTGTCTCAGTTCCAGTGTGGCTGGTCATCCTCTCAGACCAGCTAGGGATCGTCGCCTAGGTGAGCCATTACCTCACCTACTAGCTAATCCCATCTGGGCACATCCGATGGCGTGAGGCCCGAAGGTCCCCCACTTTGCTCTTACGAGGTCATGCGGTATTAGCTACCGTTTCCAGTAGTTATCCCCCTCCATCAGGCAGTTTCCCAGACATTACTCACCCGTCCGCCGCTCGCCGGCAAAGTAGCAAGCTACTTCCCGCTGCCGCTCGACTTGCATGTGTTAGGCCTGCCGCCAGCGTTCAATCTGAGCCATGATCAAACTCTTCAATTAAAAGTTCGATTTGCTTAAACAAGTTAAGCGGTGCTCAGAGATTACTTCGTAATAATTCAACTAAATGAATTACTGCTTGGTCACTCTAAGACTTGACATTACTGTCAGTAAATATTTTGCCACCGAAGTGGCTGATATCGTCTTGTGAGTGCCCACACAGATTGTCTGATAAATTGTTAAAGAGCATGCCGCGGTTCGCAAGGAATCTTATGCGGCGCGGGAGGCGTATATTACGTTTTCCCGCTGAAGAGTCAAGAGATTATTCATTCGAACTTTCTACTTTTTCTCTTCCTGTCCGAGCGACTTGTCAGTCGTTGTTCCCGGTCAGTGGAGGCGCATTATAGGGAGTTCTCAGAAGGCCGCAACCCCTAAAATACAAATAATTTACTGACCGCTGAATCTTTCATCAAATGGTGTTTAAAGCGGCAATTCCTGGATACTTCTGAAGCCATATGACTGTAAAACAGGCAGCAAACTTTGCGCCTCCGCGGTCATCGCCATGCAGTAGGCGACACTCTCTATTTCAACACCGGCTTTTTTTTCTGGAATAGCGACGTGAGAAGTCTCAATTAACCAGTGCGCGCGTCTGGCAATCGCAGAACCGGAGTCGATCATACGCGTGCCGTCTGGCAAAACCTGTGACAGCTCTTGCGAAAGCAGCGGGAAATGCGTGCAACCTAATACCACGGTATCCGGTGGTTCACGTAAACGCAGCCACGGATGCAAGATTTTCTTCAATACAGCCAGTGAAACCTCTTCGCCATGCAGCTTCGCTTCCGCCAGCTCAACCAGCTCCGCCGAGCCCAGCATCAGAATCTGACAATCCGTCGCAAAGCGGGCGACCAGATCATGCGTATAAGGACGCTGTACCGTCGCGCGCGTCGCCAGCAATCCGACCACACCATTACGCGTCAATTTAGCAGCGGGCTTAATCGCAGGGACAACCCCGACAACGGGGCAACTGAATTTGGCGCGTAATGCAGGGAGGGAGACGGTACTCGCGGTGTTACAGGCGATGACAATAATAGAGAGGGGATGGCGTTTCGCGACAGCGGTGACAATCTCCACCACGCGCTCAACGATAAACTCTTCGGATTTCTCGCCGTAGGGGAAAGCCACATTATCGAAGGCATATATATAGTGCAGGTCCGGCAACATCTGCCGGACCTCATCATACACCGACAACCCGCCGACACCGGAATCGAAAACCAGCACCGTCGGGCGGTCAGGAACTTGTGTTGTATCAGAAGGTATAGCTTCCAGAGAGGTAGTACTCACGTCCTGGTGTGGCATAGCCATAAGCCGTCTCGTAATCTTTATCAAACAAGTTGGCAATTCTACCACGAACTGTCAGGTGTGAGGTCACAGGATATGATGCCGCGAGATCCCACAAACTAACACCGCCCAGTTTAACGGTCTGATAAGGATAGGTTCCGTAGTCGGTATCGTAACGCTGTCCCAGATACTGATAGTTGATCGACCAGTCAATGTCAGCGATGTCCCAGTCAATCTGGTATTTAGCCTGCTGCTTGGCACGACGGGTCAGAATTTCGTTGGTTGTCGCATCACGAGGGTCGAGATATTCCAGAGTAATCTTGTGCTGCAACGGGCCGGTATCAAAGGAACCCGTCCATTCAACGCCTTTGATGGTCGCTTTGCCGATGTTGTAATAATTGCTGGTCGAGTCGTTGTAAGAGATCATCTGATCGATGTCATTACGATAGACGGACAAGCGCCAGTCCAGCGGACCCGTCAGGCCTTCAAGCCCGCCTTCCCATTGCTTACTCTCTTCCGGCTTCAGATCGGGATTACCATAGTAATCACTGTAGAGCTGACTCAGGTTCGGTGATTTATAAGCGGTACCGTAGGAAGCAATCAGGCGATAGCCATCGATAAACTCCCATGCGGCGCTGCTCTGCCAGGTGGTGTGCTGACCAAACTGGGAGTTGTCGTCGCTGCGCACCGCGCCTTCCAGTGTGAAATCGCTGATTTTTTGCTGCGTGGTCAGATACACGCCGGTATTGTGCTGATCATAGCCATCGGCAAGATAGCTGGTACCCGGCTCGGTAGTCAGTTTCTGCCAGTCCAGACCTGCGCTGACTTCCCCTTTCCATATCTGGAACGTATTACCCCATTGCACGTTGTACTGATCGGAATCGTCCAGGGAAGCGGAGGCGTCATACGGGCCATATTTCGGATCGTAGTTATAGTCTTTGACGTGGCTGTAGCTGCCGATGAGCTGCGTGGCATAAATGCCGTTCTGATAACGCAGACCTGTGTCATATGTCCGGCTGTAAAGCTGGCGGGTATCAATCAGCGCGCTGCCCGGCGAGTAATACGCATCATAAGCCGTGCGGTTGTCATACCCGTAGGCGCGCGCAAAGCCGCTGATCTCTTCATTGAACTGATGTTGCAGCGCCAGATACAGCGTCTTGCTCATGAAGCCGTCGCGGTCGGGCTGAGGAACGCCGCCGTTATTGCCGTCAGCGACCACGTCAATCCCACGGGTGTAGGTGTAATCCCCTGCTGCCGTCAGCGTGGTGTTCTCACCTAATTTCTGCTGCGTTGAGCCGTTGTAGTTCTGATAGCCGTGTGAGCCGATACCCGCGCCGAGCGTTGTGCCGTCTTTGTCGCGTGTCGTAATAATATTAATGACGCCGCCGATGGCATCCGAGCCATAAACCGCCGAACGCGGGCCGCGAATAAATTCAATGCGCTGAACTAATGAAAGAGGGATCTGGCTGATATCTACTGATCCGGAAATACCCGCCTGATTGAGACGCACACCATCCATCAGGACCAATGTGTGGCTGGAGCTGGTACCGCGAACATATACAGAGGTCAGTTGCCCCATTCCGCCGCTCTGGCTGATATCCACGCCAGGTAAACGACGCAACACATCGGCCACGGATTTTGACTGCCACCGGTCGATATCTTCACGCGTGACGATATCCGTCGGCGCTAATACAGAAGAAACGGGCTGTGGAAAACGGTTAGCAGTAACGACCATATTATCGCTGCTGTTTGTGGAAGTGCTGTCTTGCGCCCACCCTGAAAAAGCCGTGACGGATAATGCCGTCAGCAGCACGTGCTTTTTAATTGTCATGAATCGAGCATCCAAACTTAATTGGCGGATGCCGCAGAGGATCACCGGCGGTAATTCGCGACGACGATGATTAATGCGACGTAACATCGGCAGGTCTTCGGACTTAGGATTTGCAGGCTTATTAATTACACCGTAATTAATTGAAATTACCCGCACCGGGCGATGACTTCCCATCTCCTCTTTCTCCTTTCCTATATAAGGAGAGAAGGAAGAAACAGTGTCTGCAAAATAAAGAATGCTATCGCCGTGATTTCCCCATACCGCTGCGCGCCAGTTCCGGATTCACACCGGATTCCCTTTTAACTCAGTCAATGAGGCCGAAGCGCAATCGTACGATCAACCTATTTGGAAATCCAGACATCCGTAATAGCCAGTAAGCTTTCACGATATAAATGTAACAATGGTGGACTTAACGGAGACATTCCCTACAATCCCCCGCTAAGTTTGTCCATTCATTCCCTGTTAGACGAGATAACCGATGACGCCTGAAAACCTGCCCATTGAACAGTACGACGACCAGCTGGCGGAAAAGACCGCACGTCTCACGGCGATGATGTCGCCATTTAATGCGCCGCAGCCTGACGTTTTCCGTTCTCCTGTCAGCCATTATCGTATGCGCGCGGAATTTCGCGTCTGGCACGATGAGGGCGACCTGTACCACATCATGTTTGATCAGCAGACCAAAGCCCGCGTGCGCGTGGACCAGTTTCCGACCGCCAGCGAACTGATTAACCGTCTGATGCCGGTGCTGATTTCGGCTATTAAGCAAGATCCGGCATTGCGCCGTAAGATCTTCCAGATCGACTATCTGTCGACCCGCAGCGGCAAAATCATCGCCTCGCTCCTTTACCATCGTAAGCTTGATGACGAATGGCAGCAGGCCGCAACCGCGCTGCGTGACCAGCTGCGTGCTGATGGTTTTGATATCCAGCTGATTGGACGTGCCGCGAAAACCAAAATCATGCTCGACCAGGATTATGTTGATGAAGTTCTGCCGGTCGCGGGCCGCGATATGATTTATCGTCAGGTGGAAAACAGCTTCACTCAGCCAAACGCCGAGATGAATATTCAGATGCTGGAATGGGCACTGAAGGCCACGGAAAACTCGACCGGAGATTTACTGGAACTTTACTGCGGTAACGGCAACTTCTCGCTGGCTCTGGCACGTAACTTCCGCCGCGTACTGGCGACCGAAATCGCCAAACCTTCTGTCGCCGCCGCGCAATACAACATTGCCGCGAACCACATTGATAACGTGCAGATTATCCGCATGGCAGCCGAAGATTTCACACAGGCGCTGAATGGCGTGCGTGAATTCCGCCGTTTGCAGGATGTCGATTTAAGCGGATACGAGTGCAACACCATTTTTGTCGATCCACCGCGCAGCGGGCTGGATGATGAAACGGTGAAAATGGTGGCAGGCTATGACCGTATTCTTTATATCTCCTGCAATCCGGAAACGCTGTGTGCGAATCTGGAAACCCTGAGCAAAACGCACCGCATCACGCGTCTGGCTTTGTTTGATCAGTTCCCGTATACGCACCATATGGAATCTGGTGTGCTGCTGGAAAAAATCTGACAGCGGATGGAAAAACAAAAACGGGCACCTTTTGAGTGCCCGTTTTTATTTCAGTCCGTTGTCCACGATATTACAACACGATATTACAAATAGACCCGCAGATATTCTGACAGACACAGGATCGCCATCGCCTGCCCGTAAGGCATAGATGTCAGGGCGATTTCACGGTAGAAATCGAGATCATTGCCCATCGCCGTGCCGAATGAGGTTTGCGTCAGTTCACCGGTCGGATTGATATGCTTGATCACACCCTGAATGGCTTTCTCCGCCACCGGCGCATAAGACGCATCGATATAACGTTTACGTACCGCTTTCAGGATGCCGTAGGCAAAACCAGCGGTCGCCGAACTTTCCAGATAAGAGTGCGGATCGTCGAGCAGCGTATGCCATAAACCGCTGTCGTCCTGACATCTCGCCAGCGCACTGACCTGACTTTCCAGCACCTGCAATAAATAGCGGCGTGTTGCGTTGTTTTCCGGTAAATCCACCAGTTCGAGGAATTCCGGAATAGCAATCGTCAGCCAGCTGTTACCGCGCGCCCAGCGAGCCTGAGCAAAGTTATGATGCCCGTCAAACGTCCAGCCGTGGAACCACAGGCCGGTTTCGCGATCCATCAGGTACTGCACGTGCATCAGGAACTGATACGTCGCTTCTTCAACAAATTCCGGGCGATCCAGTAATTTGCCGATTTTCGCCAGCGGCAGCACGCTCATCATCAGCGTGTCGTCCCACATTTGCTGATGATTTTCGTTGTTATAAACGATGTGCTGCATCGCACCTTTATCAGTGCGCGGCATTTCATACATCACCCATTCAGCCCAGCGCTCCAGATAAGGGCGCCATGCCGCATTGCCGGTTTCCTCATAACGATAAGCCAGCGTCAGGAACGGACTCATGGTATTGACGTTTTTGGTCGGCGTGCCTTCCGCCAGACGTGCGGTAAACCAGTCGTCGATCACCGCCCGCATTTTTTCGTCGCCGGTCTGCTGATAATACTGATAGATACCGTAAAGCCCGATGCCGTGCGTCCATTCCCAGCCCGCCCAGCCTTTGGTATCAATTACGCGGCCATCGTCGAGGCGTAACAAGAATTCACCGGTTTTATCTTCAATATTCACCAGATTGTCAGTCACGTTGTGGATCAGCGATTTCAGTTCGTTGCGTGAAATGAAATGTTCCGGCTGTCGCAGCAAAGCACTGTGTTTAACTTCAAAAACTTTCATGGGGTTCTCCTGTGAATTCAAAATTTATAAACGTCCCTGGACCGGCATTTCAGCAGTATTTTCGCGGGTCAGCTTTTCGGGTGGCGGATTATTGCGATGCAGATAACCGATGTTGTTATTGCCCCACAGAGATTCGTATTTCATCCCTGTCAGCATTTCGACCGTTGCGCGGTCTTCCGGTGTAATTTGTTCCGGGACGATGCGGTTGGCATCACGCATTTTTTGCGTTTCGCGGGTCAGCACGCCGTGCGTTTTCTGATTCAGGCGGAAGAATAAAGAAATCATGAAACCCATGCTGAGCATCAGCAATGACCCGATCACCAGTACACCAAGAATCGTATGACCGACCGCCGGTACCTGCTGGCTTTGCCCGGAAACAAATCCGGCGAGTTGCAGAATGATCCCCACCAGCATGACTGCGCCCGCCTGAGACGCTTTGCGGGTCAGCGTCATCACCCCGGCAAAAATCCCTTCGCGGCGCTGACCGGTAATGGTTTCATCGACATCAGCAATATAGGTATAGATATTCCACGGCACGTAGTTGATCCCGCCGCGTCCCAGACCGGCCAGCGCGGAAATCAGCAACAGTAATGACATCGAATCATTCATGCCGGTGAAATACAGCACACCGTAGGAAATGGTCGCCAGCCCGAACAGCGTAACGGCCAGACGATAAGACGGCGCAGGGCCGAAGCGGATGCACAACGGGATCATGCCGATCACCGCCACGAATTGCAGAATCGCCATCATGCCCATCAGATTGGAAGCAATCGCTGCGCTTTGCATCAGCACGAACACCACGTAATAGGTGAACACGGCGTTAAACACATCCTGCGCGATATACCCGCCAAGGTACAAACCCAGATGCTGGCGGAAAATTTTGATTCGTAACGTGGAAGATAACTCGACTTTCAGGCGTTTCAGGCTTTGTGCCAGCGTCAGTTGCTGACGCTCGCGTTCAATTTTCTTCGTGGCTTCCGATTTGAGTTCTTCCGGACGTTCCCAGGTAAAGAAATAGACCAGCGTCAGGACGAAGGCGCAAATCACCGCAAAGACCAGACTCGAGTAGAAGAAGGAAATGGCGTTATCTTTGCCGAAATGCTGCAACAAAATGCCCGGCAGGAACGCCGCCAGAATCGCAGAAAGCTGCGCCAGCGCGATACGTGCGCCAGAGAATTTGGTCTTCTGTTTAAAGTCATCGGTCATTTCCGGTACCAGTGTTTCATATGGCACCAGAATCATGGTGTAGACGATATCGAACAGCAAATAAGTCAGCAGATAGTAGACGTATCCCATGTCGCCCACCCACATAAAGCTGTAGCTGAACACACAGGGTATACCGAGCAGAATGAAGAACTTACGCCGGCCAAACCGTTTGCCTAGCCAGGTGTTACCGAAGTTATCAGTGAGATACCCCATCAGCGGGCTCAGTACCGCATCGGCGACGCGCGCAGTAGCAAAAATAAAGGTCGCTTCGATGGGCGAAAGGCCGCAAAAGGTGGTGTAGAAATAAAGCAGCCATGCTGCCGTCAGAGCGGTGGTGCCTGCCCCCAGAAAATCGCCAGAACCGTAGGCGATGTAATTAAAGAATCCAATTTTACGTGTTTTCATTGCCGTGTTGCCTCTGTTAAATCACCTATAGGCGTAGGCTGAATGCGAACGAAAATGTATCGTCCGGCCATGATTCAAATTAACGAGGAGCAGGAATGAAAACCTTTTGGTTTTTGCCACTCAAAGCCACTTTATGGCAATGAAATAAAGAAGTGGGCGATCAATCTCTAAATATTGAACATGGGTTTGATATTAATGAAATGACAGTTCATTAAATGAATGAGGGGGATGAAAAATAAAAAAAGGCAATCCACAGATTGCCCTTTATGCATGGCGGGGAAAAGTCTTACTGTAACGTGGATTTTCGCTTTTTCAGCTTCAGGCCTATCCAGAACACCAGCGCGACACTGATCAGCGACGGCACGAAATTAGAACCCAGTTCAGGGTATTCCGCCCGGACAATGGTGCTGTACAGCACCAAGCCCAGCAGGAAACAGGCTGCCGCCAGAACCGGTAATCCTTTCGGCATTTCGCCACGGTGGTAACGCACGTGCAGGCAGTACACCGCCAACACCAGAGAAATAATCGGGAAGATCGAAAACGTTACGACAGAACTGAATAACGCATCGAAAGTGCCATTAATCGACAGCCCGGCAATCAGAGCCAAAACCAGAGTGCCATTATCCTGGTTCGGTTGTTCGGTCATCTTCTTTACCTCAGGTCTTATTATTGATGGAAGTCACAGCCGTACGTTCCTGTTGACGGCGATACCAGTAATACGCGCCTTTGGAGATCATCCGCAGTTGCAGCACCAGCCGTTCTTCCAGCTGACGGCGTTGAGCGATATCCACATCCAGCGCTTCCGCACCGGCGTTGAAAACGATGATCACCATGGCTTCAGCCTGCGCTTCGGTAAAACTGCGCGGCATATGGTTTTCGAGTTGCAGATAATCGGCAAGTTCCGCAATAAAATGCTGAATTTCACGGGCGACGGCGGCACGGAATGCCGAAGACGTGCCGGAGCGTTCACGCAGCAGCAAACGGAATGCGTTGGGATTATTACCGATGAATTCCATAAAGGTGGAAACGGACGTGCGGATCACGCTGCCGCCTTTGGCAATACGCTGACGTGCCTGGCGCATCAGCTGGCGCAGCATCAGGCCGCTTTCATCCACCATGGTCAGGCCCAGCTCATCCACATCGCGAAAATGCCGGTAAAAGGATGTGGGTGCAATACCTGCCTCGCGGGAAACCTCACGCAAACTCAGACTGGCAAAGCTGCGCTCGGCACTGAGCTGGCTAAAAGCCGCCTCAATCAGCGAACGACGCGTGCGCTCTTTTTGTTGTGCTCTTACGCCCATAACCTTCATCCGGATAGTATTCTTCTTTTTGATTATTCGCCCGTTACCGATTCACTATACCAAAATTTTTGACGGGCGGAGCCAAAGATACCACAGCATAAAGTGGGTCAGAATGTTGCTGCTTTACCATTAAATGACAACCGCTTGTGGGGTAAACAGGTGTAATATGTTACTTTCTCGTTGTGATTTTGTATAAAAATAGGTTTCGAACTATGCCACAGCACTCACATTTTGATGCCATTATCATTGGCTCAGGCCCTGGCGGAGAAGGCGCCGCGATGGGACTGGTTAAACAAGGCGCCCGGGTTGCTGTCATCGAACGCTATAACAACGTCGGTGGCGGATGTACTCACTGGGGCACCATCCCTTCCAAAGCACTGCGCCACGCCGTCAGCAGAATCATCGAATTTAACCAGAACCCGCTCTACAGCGATAACTCACGCACCATGAGTTCAAGCTTCCCGGACATTCTGCGTCACGCCGATTCAGTTATTAATCAGCAGACCCGTATGCGTCAGGGTTTCTATGAAAGAAACCAGTGCCAGTTGTTCTCCGGCGATGCCAGCTTTGTCGATGCCAACACCGTCAGCATCCGTTATGCCGACAACACACACGAACAAATCACCGCTGACAATATCGTCATTGCCTGCGGTTCGCGTCCTTACCGCCCTGCTAATGTCGATTTTGGTCACCCGCGCATTTATGACAGCGACCTGATCCTCGAACTGAGCCATGAACCGCGCCATGTGATTATTTACGGTGCGGGTGTGATCGGCTGCGAATATGCGTCGATCTTCCGTGGTCTTAACGTCAAAGTGGACTTAATCAACACCCGTGACCGCCTGCTGTCTTTCCTCGATCAGGAAATGTCAGACGCCCTTTCTTATCACTTCTGGAACAACGGTGTGGTTATCCGCCACAACGAAGAATTCGAGATGATCGAAGGCGTGGAAGACGGTGTGATCATGCACCTCAAATCCGGTAAAAAAGTGAAAGCCGACGCGCTGTTGTACGCTAACGGACGCACCGGTAACACCGATCAGCTGGGTCTGGAGAATATTGGTCTTGAAGCGGACAGCCGTGGTCTGCTGAAAGTGAACAGCATGTACCAGACGGCGCTGTCGCATATTTATGCGGTCGGCGATGTGATTGGTTACCCAAGTCTGGCATCCGCCGCTTATGATCAGGGCCGTATTGCCGCGCAGGCAATGATTCAGGGAGAAGCCAAAGTCCACCTGATCGAAAACATTCCGACCGGTATCTACACCATCCCTGAAATCAGTTCCGTCGGTAAAACCGAGCAGGAACTGACAGCGATGAAAGTGCCATACGAAGTGGGTCGCGCGCAGTTCAAACATCTGGCACGCGCACAAATTGCCGGAATGAACGTGGGCAGTCTGAAGCTCCTGTTCCACCGTGATACCAAAGAAATTCTGGGGATCCACTGCTTTGGTGAACGCGCTGCCGAGATTATTCACATCGGCCAGGCCATCATGGAACAGAAAGGTGAAGGGAATACTATCGAGTATTTCGTTAATACCACCTTCAACTATCCGACCATGGCAGAGGCCTATCGCGTTGCGGCACTGAACGGATTAAACCGCCTGTTTTAAGACTGCGGTTCGGTCCATATAAGGCTGCATGTGCTCTTTAATGGCTTCGGCCAGTTGTTCGTAACGCCCGCGCAGTGGCGAACCGGGACGATATACCAGCGCGATGGTGCGTCGCGGTTCCGGTTTGTCACAGGTCAGGTACGTCACTCCGTCACGGCTGCGCTCATTAGGCACGGCCAGTGATGGCAGCAATGTGATCCCGCTCCCCGCCGCCACCATATTACGCAGTGTTTCCAGACTGGTTGCGCGGAAATGGGTATCTTCATCTGCGCCCGCCTGGAAGCAAAAACCGAGTGCCTGATCGCGCAGACAGTGCCCGTCTTCCAGCATCAGCAGTTTCTCACCGGCCAGATCGGCCATCGCCACGCGATCGCGTGATGCCCACGGATGATCGTCATAGATCGCCAGTTTCATCGGCTCATCAAACAGCGGCACTTCAATAAACGCTTCGCTCTCTTTCACCAGCGCCAGAATCGCGCAATCGAGCTTTCCGCTGTCGAGCTGCGCCAGCAACTGATGAGTTTGCGCTTCGTGCAGATACATTTCCAGTTTAGGAAACGTCTTGTGCAGTGAAGGAATAATTTGCGGCAACAGATAAGGTCCGACGGTTGGGATGAGTCCGATGTGCATCGGCCCGGACATCGCTTCACCCTGCTGACTCGCCATCTCTTTAAGTACTTTCACTTCACGCAGCACTGTGCGCGCCTGATCGACCAGCAGTAAACCCGCTTGGGTAAACAGCACCTTACGGCTGGTTCTTTCCAGCAACATCACACCCAGCTCGTCTTCCAGTTTGCGGATCTGTCCGCTTAACGTTGGCTGGCTGACATGGCATGAGTCTGCGGCGCGACGAAAATGGCGGAACTCTGCCAGTGCCACCAGATACTCTAAATCACGGATGTTCATTTTTTCCTCCAGTCCCTAAAAGGCAATGCGATAGCCGGTAACGATAGATAAGATAGCAATCAACGATTATATCTATCAACCTTTATCGTTAATAATGCCTTCCAACGAAACGGCAATGCCGAAAATACTTTCTATTTGATTGATTAATTAAGAGGTTATTCATGTTTGCAAGCCAGGAAGGGAAACACGTACCGCAAGTTACTTTTCACACCCGCCAGGGCGACCAGTGGGTAGATCTCAGCAGCGATGAGCTGTTTAAAAATAAAACTGTGATTGTTTTTTCACTGCCGGGCGCATTTACCCCGACCTGTTCTTCGAGCCATCTGCCACGTTACAACGAACTGGCACCGGTGTTTAAAAGCCACGGCGTTGACAGCATTCTGTGTGTTTCCGTGAATGACACCTTCGTGATGAACGCGTGGAAAGCTGAACAGAACGCGTCCAACATCACTTTCATCCCGGACGGCAACGGTGAATTCACCAAAGGGATGGACATGCTGGTCGAAAAAGCCGATTTAGGTTTCGGCCCGCGCTCATGGCGTTATTCCATGCTGGTGCGTAACGGCGTGGTCGAGAAAATGTTCGTCGAGCCAAACAAACCGGGCGACCCATTTGAAGTGTCTGATGCCGACACCATGCTGAAATACCTGGCACCTGAATTCAAAGTGCAGGAATCCGTGTCTGTGTTCACCAAACCGGGCTGTCCGTTCTGTGCGAAAGCCAAACAAATGTTGCAGGAACGCGGCATTCAGTACGAAGAAATTGTATTAGGTAAAGATGCAACGACTGTCAGTCTGCGCGCCGTGACGGGCCGGGCGACAGTGCCGCAAGTCTTTATCGGTGGACGCCACATCGGGGGAAGTGACGACCTGGAGGTTTACCTCCATTCAGAAACAGAAGACCTGTGTGAAGTCGCACAATAATCTTCGATAAGAAACAGCTGTAAGAAGTAAGACAAGAAATCCCTGCATTACCAACAAAAAGAAGCAAAGTAAGACTACGTGAACGTTGGCGGATCTCTGATCCGCCTTTTTTTTATTTTACGCTAAACGCGCTTTCGCATCGGCAATCGCCTGGGCGACCTGCTGCGGAGAAACACCCCCTTTGGCGGCACGTTTGTCGAGACAGGATTGCAGCTCGAGAATGGCGTAAACGTCATCGCCAATCACAGAGCTAAATTTCTGCAAATCCGCCAGCGGCAATTCTTCCAGCGCTTTGCCTTGATTAATGGCTTCGACAACCGCTTCACCGACAATATGGTGCGCTTCACGGAACGGCACGCCTTTAGCAACCAGATAATCGGCCAGCTCGGTAGAGTTGGCGTAACCTTGCTGCGCGGCCTCTTTCGCACGCGGGCGTTTCACCTGAATTCCATCCAGCACCAGAGAAGCCATGTTCAGGCAATCCATCCAGGTGTCGAGCGCGTCGAACAACCCTTCTTTGTCTTCCTGCATGTCTTTGTTATACGCCAGCGGCAGGCCTTTCATGGTCATCATCATGCCGGTCAGTGCGCCCTGCACACGACCACATTTGCCACGGATCAGCTCCAGCGCGTCCGGGTTTTTCTTCTGCGGCATCAGGGAAGAACCGGAAGTCACGCGGTCGGACAAATCGATAAACGCCGCTTCACCGGTATTGAAGAAGATCAGGTCTTCGGCAAAACGGGAAAGGTGAACCATGCTGATAGCCGCGTTAGAAAGCAGTTCAAGCACGTGGTCGCGGTCAGACACGCTGTCGAGGCTGTTACGGGTCGCTGAAGCAAAACCTAACCAGCCTGCCAGCTGTTCGCGGTCCATCGGATAGGCAGTACCGGCCAGAGCGCCACAACCCAGCGGGCTGACGTCCAGACGAGTCAGGGTATCTTTCAGGCGGCTTTCATCACGCGCCAGCATTTCGACATACGCCATGCACCAGTGCGCAAAGGTCACCGGCTGAGCGCGTTGCAGGTGGGTGTAACCCGGCATCACGGCATCCTGATTGGCTTCGGCCGTCGCGACCAGCGCCTGCTGCAAGTGATGTAATGCCTCGCCCAGTTCAACCACTTGCGCTTTGCACCACAGTTTGATGTCGGTCGCGACCTGATCGTTACGGCTGCGGCCGGTATGCAGTTTTTTACCGAGGTTGCCCACTTTGTCGATAAGCTTGCCTTCGACCCAGCTGTGAATGTCTTCAGCGTCGCTGGCTAAAATAGCGCGGGGATTGGCACGGACTTCTTCCAGCAATACGGTCAGGGCTTCTTCCAGCTGGATTTGCTCATCGGCTGTTAATACGTTCACAGTCACCAGCGCTTTGGACCAGGCCACGGAACCTACGATGTCCTGCTCTGCCAGCCGGTAATCGAAACGCAGTGAGTCATTGAGTTCTTTAAACCGCTGATCCGCTGCCTGAGTAAAACGTCCGCCCCAAAGTGCCATTTTCCTGCTCCTGAATTTATTATGCAAAAGGGCGCACTATGCTGCGCCCTTGAAAAGGGTATACCGAATGCGCCGCCGGTGCGTTACGCCAGTATGCGTGTGCCGATGGCGACACCGTTAAAGAGTGCTGGTAATTGTTCAGCGTGACGCCAGCTGGCGATATCCACCGGACGTCCGAGAGAACGCGCAGCGTCCAGCGCGGCGTTAACTTTGACGATCATACCGTCAGTGATGATGCCCTGATCGATAAGCTGTTCAGCTTTCTCTGCACTCATTTCCGGAATGCGCTGGCCTTTGCCATCGAGAATACCGCTAACATCCGACAACAGGATCAGATCTGCGCCCAGTGTAGCCGCCAGCGCCGTCGCTGCCTGATCCGCATTAACATTCATCAGTTCGCCAGCAGCAGTGATGCCGATAGAGCTGACAATCGGCAGATAACCTGCGCCGGTCAGCGTGTTGATCAGCGCCGGATTACCCGCTTCGGCTTTGCCGACAAAGCCCAGTGATTCATCCAGCTGCGTCACGCTGACCGTGCCGCCATCCGCCAGAGACAGGCCAACCGCATTGATGTGGTTTTTGACCGCCCACGCCAGCAGGGTTTTATTAGCACTGCCCGCCAGCGCGCCGGTGATGATATCAATCTGATCAGCCGGAGTAACACGCAGACCGGCCTTTTTCACCACAGGCAGATTCAGCTTTTTCATCAGCTCATCAACCAGGTAGCCGCCACCGTGAACAATGACCAGCGGGCGGTGATATTCCTGACGATAAGCCACTACCGCCATGAACAGGCGCTCAAGCGCTTCTTCATTGTCCAGCAACACACCACCTAATTTGATGACTAACGGATTCATAGCTGTTCGCGCCCCGACCGGTTGAGAATGTTAATTAATAACAATAGGTTTCATTTAATCTAGCACCCCTGCGCGTCTGGATAAACGCTCAGGGGCGATTGTTTTTGTCTGCTGACAATCAGAGAGATCGTTAAAGCAGCGATTGCGTTTCAGGGAAGCCGAAACGGATATTCATGCACTGAACCGCCTGTGCAGACGCGCCTTTCAGCACATTATCTTCCGTCGCTACCACAATCAGATGTTCGCCTTTCACCGCAAAACCAATGTCGCAGAACGGCAGCCCGACCACGTCTTTCAGTGCCGGAACACCTTTGGTGTACAAACGCACCAGCGGTTTATCGTGATAAGCATTATGGAAAGCTTCCGCCACATCCTGCTCCGTCACACCCGCGTTCAGACGGCAGGTGATGGTCGCCAGAATACCGCGCGGGAAGTTGCCCAGATGCGGAGTAAAAATCACCGGCACGCCAAGGTGTTCAGCGATTTCCGGCTGATGACGGTGACTGAAGAGTTTGTACGGCTGAAGGCTGACTTCGCAGAAGCTGTTGCCGAGCGTGGCTTTACGCCCTGCGCCGCTGACGCCGCTGGTGGCGTTGATGACCGGCCACTGGCTGTCATTGAGCAAACCATTTTCGATAAGCGGTTTCAGCGCCAGCTGTGAAGCGGTCGGGTAGCAACCCGGCACGGCAATCAGCTGCGCGTCTTTTAATTTGTCAGCCTGCCATTCCGCCAGGCCGTACACGGCTTTGTCGAGCAAATCGAGATGCTGATGCTCGAAGCCGTAGAATTCGGTGTAAAACTCAGGTTTGCTGACGCGGAAGGCACCGGAGAGATCAAACACCACACAGCCCGCCGCCAGAAACTGCGGCGCGAGGTCATGGCTGACTTCGTGCGCGGTCGCCAGAAATACCACATCGACACCTTTCGCTGCTTCCGCCACGTCAGTGAGTGGCAAAACAGGCAAATCGACGATGCCTTTTAATTGAGGATGCAAATCAGAAAGCAATTTTCCTGCATCTGCACTTTGCGCTGAAACCGTTAAACCGGTTATGTTCATATGTGGGTGGCGATTCAGGTAAGCAGCGAGTTCGGCTCCGGCATAACCTGTGGCACCGACAATCAGCGTATTCAACATAGGGCTTGTTCACCTTCTCAATTTTGGGTAGGGGCCGGATGAATTTTTTTCCGGTTTCCTTACGCGCTGGCTTATTGTATTTTTATTCACAATTATTGCATGAATATGAATACTACCCTAACTAAAGGCTGTCAACAGTGAAGATGAAATTACCTCCTTTTATTGAGCTCTACCGGGCGTTAATCGCAACCCCTTCCATCAGCGCAACAGATGCGGCGCTGGACCAGAGCAATGAGACGTTAATCAATTTACTGGCAGGCTGGTTCGGTGATTTAGGCTTCAAAGTCGAAGTGCAACCCGTTCCAGGAACGCGCCATAAATTCAATATGTTAGCCAGTACCGGCGAAGGCGCAGGCGGCTTACTGCTGGCCGGTCACACCGACACCGTTCCGTTTGATGACGGCCGCTGGACACGCGATCCTTTCACCCTCACCGAGCATGAAAATAAGCTCTATGGTTTGGGTACCGCCGACATGAAAGGTTTCTTCGCCTTTATCCTCGATTCACTGCGTGATGTTGACCTGACCAAACTGACTAAACCGCTGTATATTTTGGCGACCGCCGATGAAGAAACCACCATGGCCGGTGCCAGCTATTTCTCCAAAAACGCCAAAATTCGCCCTGACTGCGCGATCATCGGCGAACCGACGTCCCTGAAGCCTGTTCGTGCGCATAAAGGTCACTTGTCGAATGCGATCCGCATCACCGGCCAGTCCGGTCATTCAAGTGACCCTTCACGTGGCGTGAATGCCATTGAACTGATGCACGAATCGATTACCCATTTAATGACGCTGCGCAATACGCTGAAAAGCCGTTACAACCACAGTGGTTTCGTCATTCCGTACCCGACCATGAACTTTGGCTACATTAACGGCGGCGATGCGCCAAACCGTATTTGTGCCTGCTGCGAAATGCATATGGATATCCGCCCGCTGCCGGGTCTGACGCTGACCGACATTGATGGTCTGCTGAACGAGGCTCTGGCACCGGTGAGCGAACGCTGGCCGGGACGTATCATGATTGAAGAACTGCATCCGCCGATCCCTGGCTATGAGTGTCCGCCGGATCATCCGCTGGTGCAGGTGGTCGAGAAACTGCTGGGTGTGGAAACGGAAATCGTTAACTACTGCACCGAAGCGCCGTTTATTCAGGAACTGTGCCCGACGCTGGTTCTCGGACCGGGTTCTATCGATCAGGCGCACCAGCCAGATGAATATATTGATACTGCGTTCATTAGACCGACTCGCGAGCTGATTTCTCAGGTTGTTCATCATTTCTGTTATCACTGATACTGAATGACGGATTGATGAAGAAACAATCAGGGCGCTCACAGGCGCCCTTTGATACTGTACAAAACGTTGATTAGCCAAACTGATATCGTCGCTGTTGTAATTAAATTTCAGCGACATCGCCAAAAAGACCATTTTTCACGTGAGTGATCGGGGGTTTTTGGGTTAAAACAGGGGTGGCTTTTAAAAAGTGTGGCCAGGTTGGCAGGGTGAACGGGGCAAGAATGCCTGACGGGTGAAAGTTATTTACAGAATATAAAAATTAAACGAGAGAACGGGTCAGAGGTAATATGAACGAACAATATTCCGCAATGCGAAGTAATGTCAGTACCTTAGGTAAATTGCTAGGCGACACGATCAAAGATACGTTGGGAGAGCATATCCTGGATCGTGTTGAGAAAATCCGTAAGCTGTCGAAATCCTCCCGTGCCGGAAACGACGCGGATCGACAGGAATTACTGTCAACGCTGCAAAATCTCTCCAATGATGAGTTGCTGCCTGTTGCCCGTGCCTTTAGCCAGTTCCTGAATTTAGCCAACGTGGCGGAACAATATCACAGCATTTCGCCGCACGGCGAAGCGGCCAGCAATCCTGAAGCGCTGGCGCAATTGTTCGATCGTCTGAAATCCAAAAATCTCTCTGAACAGCAATTACGTGATGCCGTTGACCAGCTTTCTATCGAACTGGTGCTTACCGCGCACCCGACAGAAATTGCCCGCCGTACGCTGATCCACAAACTGGTGGAAGTGAATAACTGCCTCAAACAACTCGACCATAACGATCTGGCCGATTACGAGCGCAAACAAATCATGCGCCGTCTGCGTCAGCTGATCGCGCAGTCATGGCATACCGATGAAATCCGCAAAAACCGCCCTTCTCCGGTGGATGAAGCCAAATGGGGCTTTGCCGTTGTTGAGAACAGCCTGTGGGAAGGCGTGCCTGCTTTCCTGCGTGAACTGAACGAACAGCTGGAAACCTCACTGGATTATAAAATGCCAGTGGAAGCCGTGCCGGTGCGCTTCACCTCCTGGATGGGTGGCGACCGCGACGGTAACCCGAACGTGACCGCCGATATCACCCGTCACGTGCTGTTGCTGAGCCGCTGGAAAGCCACTGACCTGTTCCTGCGCGATATCGCAGTGCTGGTATCAGAGCTGTCGATGACCGAATGTACACCGGAGTTGCGCGAGCTGGCCGGCGGTGCGGACATCCTCGAACCTTACCGCGAAATCATGAAACAGCTGCGTTCGCAGCTGACCAATACCCAGGTGTATCTGGAAGCCCGTCTGAAAGGCGAGCGCGTTGCGCGTCCTCACGATTTGTTGGTGAAAAATGACCAGCTGTGGGCACCGCTTTACGCCTGTTACCAGTCGCTGCAAGCCTGCAATATGGGCATTATCGCCAACGGTCAGTTGCTGGATACCCTGCGTCGTGTGCGCTGCTTCGGCGTGCCGCTGGTGCGTATCGACGTGCGTCAGGAAAGCACCCGTCATACCGACGCGATTGCTGAAATCACCCGCTATCTGGGGTTAGGCGATTACGAAAGCTGGTCAGAATCCGACAAACAGGCTTTCCTGATCCGCGAACTGAACTCACAGCGTCCGCTGGTGCCGCGTCACTGGGAACCGAGCGCTGACACCAAAGAAGTGCTCGATACCTGTCAGGTTATCGCCGAAGCGCCGGAAGGCTCAATTGCCGCATACGTGATTTCGATGGCGCGTACGCCGTCTGACGTGCTGGCCGTGCATCTGCTGCTTAAAGAAGCCGGTTGCCCGTTCCCGATGCCTGTCGCGCCGCTGTTCGAAACGCTGGACGACCTGAACAATGCCGACGATGTCATGAAGCAATTGCTGAGCATCGACTGGTATCGCGGTTTTATTCAGGGCAAACAGATGGTGATGATTGGCTATTCCGACTCCGCGAAAGACGCGGGCGTGATGGCGGCATCGTGGGCGCAATATCGCGCGCAGGATGCACTGATCAAAACCTGCGAGAAAGCCGGTATTGCCCTGACACTGTTCCACGGACGCGGCGGTTCTATCGGCCGCGGCGGCGCACCGGCTCAGGCAGCGTTGTTGTCTCAGCCTCCGGGCAGCCTGAAAGGCGGTCTGCGCGTTACCGAACAGGGCGAGATGATCCGCTTCAAATTCGGTTTGCCGGAAGTCACCATCAGCAGCCTGGCGCTTTACACTTCTGCGATTCTGGAAGCCAACTTGTTGCCACCGCCTGAGCCGAAACAAGCCTGGGTGGACATCATGGAACAGCTGTCTGATGTGTCGTGCAAGATGTACCGCGGGTACGTGCGTGAGAACAAAGACTTCGTGCCTTACTTCCGCGCCGCAACGCCTGAACAGGAACTGGCAAAACTGCCACTGGGTTCACGCCCGGCGAAACGTAAAGCCAGCGGCGGCGTTGAAAGCCTGCGTGCTATTCCGTGGATTTTCGCCTGGACGCAAAACCGTCTGATGCTGCCAGCCTGGCTGGGCGCAGGTGCCGGTTTGCAGTCTGTGGTGGATGGCGGTAAACGCGACGAACTGGAAACCATGTGCCGTGACTGGCCATTCTTCTCCACCCGTATCGGCATGCTGGAAATGGTGTTTGCGAAAGCGGACCTGTGGCTGGCGGAATACTACGATCACCGTCTGGTGGGTGAAGAGCTGTGGCCGCTCGGCCAGCAGCTGCGCGACCAGCTGGCGAGCGACATCAAAGTGATTCTGGCGATTTCTAACGACGATCACCTGATGGAAGATTTGCCGTGGATTGCAGAATCCATCGCACTGCGTAATGTCTATACCGACCCGCTTAACGTGTTGCAGGCTGAATTGCTGCACCGTTCCCGCGAGCTGGAAAAAGACGGTAAACAGGATGCCAACGTAGAGCAGGCGCTGATGGTGACGATCGCCGGCGTGGCAGCAGGTATGCGCAATACCGGCTAGTTTCCGCAGAAAAGCAGCCAAAGAAAAACCCGCGAATTCGCGGGTTTTTTGTTTTCAGGATTTAAGCAGGAAAGATTACGCGCGAACCGGCACGGCAATTTCAGGACGCACACCCAGCGTGTGGCAAATCGCATAACTCATTTCTGCACGGTTCAGGGTGTAGAAGTGGAAGTCCTTCACACCTTCGCGGCTGAGGATTTTCACCATGTCCATCGCGATATTGGCACCGACCATTTTGCGGGTTTCTGCATCATCATCCAGCCCTTCAAACTGGCTGTTCATCCATTTCGGCACACGCACGTTCGTCATAGTGGCAAAACGTGTCAGCTGTTTGAAGTTGGAGACCGGCAGAATGCCCGGCACGATTTCCACATCAATGCCCTGACCGGCGCAGCGGTCACGAAAACGCAGGTAGCTTTCCACATCGAAGAAGAACTGCGTGATGGCGCGGTTGGCGCCGGCATCAATTTTACGCTTCAGGTTAATCAGGTCAGACTGCGCGCTTTTGGCTTCAGGATGCACTTCCGGATAAGCCGCGACCGAAATATCGAAGTCACCCACTTCTTTCAGCAACTGCACCAGATCGGTGGCATACATTTCCGGTTTGCCGCCGCCTGCCGGTAAATCACCGCGCAGGGCCACAATGTGACGAATGCCGCTGTTCCAGTAATCCTCTGCAATCTGGCGCAACTCATCCCGGCTGGCATCGATACAGGTCAGATGCGGAGCCGCTTCCAGACCGGTACGTTCTTTAATGCCTTTGATGATGCTGTGCGTACGGTCGCGCTCGCCTGAGTTCGCGCCGTAAGTCACAGAGACAAACTTGGGCTTGAGGCTGCTGAGACGGTCAATAGAGCTCCACAACGTGTCTTCCATTTCGCTGGTACGCGGCGGGAAAAATTCGAAAGAAACGTTAATCTGACCTTGTAACTCGGCCAGATTCTGGTTCAGCGCTTCGCGCTGGTTTGCGTGGAAAAAGCTCATAAACACTACCTCATGGATCACTGCGTTTTATTATGATTCGTTATGATGGACGTTTGGACGTCTAAACGTATAGATAGAAAATGACGTAAAGCGGACAAAGTGTCAACGTTAAAATGAGGGCAAGGGATGATTAATCTTCACGCAATCTGAAAGAATTTCACTTTGGGAAGGTTTTGCTGCGGGGAAGGTGCGGAAAAGTGAAGAACAGCCCTTACGGTAAGTACCGGAAGGGCTGAGATAAATTACAGAAGTTGCGTCAGGCGGTTAAGGTCAGACTGCAATGCACCGGCGGTGACATCACGTCCTGCCCCCGGCCCGCGGATCACCAGCGGGTTATCGCGATACCAGCGACTTTCGATGGCAAACACGTTATCGCATGGCAACAGGGAAGCCAGAGGATGATCTTCACGCACAGCTTCAACTCCAACGCGTGCTTTGCCGTTCGCATCGAAACGCGCTACGTAGCGCAGCACCAGACCCATTTCGCGGGCAGCTTCCAGACGCTGTAGCATTTGCTGGTTCAGCGCCTCGCCGTCTTCAAAGAACTGATCGACAGAACCGTGCGCACAGCTTTCCGGCACCAGTGATTCCACTCGAACCTGCGTCGGCTCGATGTCATAACCGGCTTCACGCGCCAGGATCACCAGCTTACGCATCACATCCTGACCGGATAAATCATCACGCGGATCCGGTTCAGTCAGCCCCTGTTGCCACGCCAAATCCACCAGTTCGGTGAACGGCAGCGTGCCGTCAAATTGCAGGAACAGCCAGGACAATGTGCCGGAAAAAATCCCGCTGATGGCCAGAATACTGTCGCCGCTTTCGCGTAAATCACGCACCGTATGGTTAACCGGTAAACCGGCACCGACCGTGGCGTTATATAGCCAGTGGCTGTCGGTTTTGGAAAACGCGTCGCGGATCTGACGGTATTTATGGGTATCCGACGCGCCCGCCAGTTTGTTGGCGCTGATGACGTGGAAACCATAGCTGGCGAAATCCAGATACTGATCGGCCAGTTCGGCGCTGGCGGTGACGTCCAGCACCACTAAATCGTCATAGGGATGCGCACGCATCCACAGGAACAGCGATTCTTCGTCGTGCGCCTGCGATTCATCATCAAAGAAGGCCAGAGCACGGCTGGCATCCAGTCCCTCGTAATTGAGCAAACTGCGCTTGCTGTCGACCACACCGGCCAGCACAAACTCAAAACCGCTGCGGGCAGAAATGTTCTTTTGCTCGCGGGCAAACAGTTCCAGCCAGCGGGAACCGATATTGCCTTTACCAAACAGCATCAGACCGATTTGCTTTTCAGCACGGAACAGCGTTTTGTGCAGCCCCTGAATCAGGTGCGCGGTCGGGCCGATACGCAGCACGGCGACCAGACTGATACCGTCTTCCGCCTGCCAGATAAACTCTACCGGCTGATCCTTCATTTCCTGATAGAAACGGTGGCTGTGAAGCGGGTTCTTGCACACGCCCGCACCGACCAGCGCTACCAGCGCCAGCCCTTCACGCAGCGTCAGACGCGCCGGAAGTGCCGCTTCTTCAATAACTTGCAAGGCGCTTCCCGCCACTTCGGAGGTGTAGCACAGTTGCAGCAAATTACGGTCCGGGTGAATGCCGGTACACAGCGGTTTGATCTGCGCGCGTTTGAGCAGCAGCTCGACATCTTTTTGCGCCAGGCCAAAATCGTGGCCGGATGGAATGACCATCTCGATCAGACAAATATCATCGTGACTGGTGACAATTTTTGCACCGGTACCGGAAGCCAGCACGCGTTCAATACGCGTTGAGCCCTGCTCCGGCTGATAGCTGCAACGCAGCTGTAAATCGATATCGCTGCCGGAAACCGGCTGAAGCGTACGGGTGTGCAGCACCGGAGCCGCCAGACGCGCCAGTTCACTGGCTTCATCGAGACGCAGCAACGGCAGCAGGCAGGCATCTTTCACTTTACGCGGGTCAGCGCTGTAAACACCGGCCACGTCACTCCAGATGGTCACGCGGCTGGCATCAGCCAGTGCGCCAATCTGGGTGGCGGAATAGTCACTGCCGTTACGTCCCAACAGTACGGTTTCACCCGCATCGCTGCGGGCGATAAAGCCGGTGACGACCAGATATTGCTGAGGATGTTGCGCCAGCAGTTGTTGCAGCAGCGGATACGAACGGCCTTCATCGACCTGAGGTTGAGCGGCACGTTCGGCACGCAGGAATTCACGCGCATCCAGCCAGGCGGCCGGTAATTCCAGTTTGCACAGCACCGCAGACATCAGGCGCGCAGACCAGACTTCACCGTGCCCGACGACTTCGGCGTAAATCGCATCAGTCATTTTGCCATCAAGCAAAACAGCCAGACGTTCGAGATCATGAATAAACGAAGCAATAAGCGGTTCGGCCATTTCCGGCGGCAACAGGCCGGTTATCAAATCACTCTGATAACGGCGCAAAGCCTGCTGAACCTGATGCGCGGCAATTCTGTCTGTCTGGCTGAGTTTCAGCCAGCTGATCAGCTGGTTGGTTGTACTGCCCGCCGCCGACACCACCATCATGTCGCCCGGTTTGGCATACTCGGCCATGATCCCGGCGACGCGCAGATAACATTTCACGTCGGCCAGACTGCTACCACCAAATTTGTGCAACTGACGGCTTCCCGCCGGCGCTGCAACCGCTATTGCATTCATACTTACCTCGTTGCCACTGACTGGAATGCATGTTCCAGATCAGCAATCAAATCTTCGCTGTCTTCAAGACCTACAGAAATACGGAGCAAGCTGTCAGAAATCCCGGCGGCTTTACGCGCTTCCGGCGCCATGCCAGCGTGCGTCATGGTCGCGGTATGAGAAATCAGGCTTTCGACGCCCCCCAGTGATTCTGCGAGGGTAAATAACTTCAATTCTTTCAGGAAATGACGCAGCTGAGCTTCATCTCCGTTAAATTCAAAACTGATCATGGCACCGAAGCCACGTTGCTGACGGCGGGCAATGTCGTGCCCCTGGTTTTCCGGCAGCGACGGATGATACAGCTTTTTGACCTGCGATTGTTTCTGTAAATAAGCAACAATTGCCAGTGCATTTTCCTGCTGCTGTTTCACGCGAACCGTCAGCGTGCGCAGACCACGCAATAACAGATAGCTGTCAAAAGCTGCAGCGGTCACACCAATGTTGTTCGCCCACCACGCCAGTTCTGTCGCGTGTTCGGCGGTCTTAGATATTACCGTACCGGCGACCACATCAGAATGCCCGTTAAGATATTTCGTACACGAATGAACGACTAAATCCGCGCCAAGTTGTAGCGGATTTTGCAACGCCGGGCTGAGGAAGGTGTTATCCACCACGGTCAGCGCACCGGCGGCGCGGGATGCGTCACAAATCGCCTGAATATCCACCACGCGCAGCAACGGGTTGCTCGGGGTTTCTATCAGCACCAGCTTCGGTTGTTCTTTCAGTGCTTCGGCCAGCGCCTGCGGGTCGCCCTGATCGACAAACAGCACGCGATACGCGCCGCGTTTGCTCAGGCTGTCGAACAGACGATAGCTGCCGCCGTAGCAATCGTGCGGTGCCAGCAGTAAATCGCCAGGTTTCAGAAAGACTGTACACACCAGATGAATAGCAGACATACCGCTGCTGGTCAGTACCGCGCCGGCACCGCCTTCCAGATCCGCCAGCGCTTTCTGGACAACATCACGTGACGGATTACCGCGACGCGAATAGTCATGGGCTCTTGGCTGATTGAAATCTTCAAAGTTGTAGGTACTGGAAAGGTAGATTGGCGGAACAACACAACCATATTGCTGATCATTGTTCAGGCCACTGCCTACGGCAATGGTGGCTTGCTTGTGCGTCATAATCATTTCTTCCTGACGAAATGCGGAGGATGAGGGTGTCAAGAGTAACGCCCGGAGTTATAGACGTCAATACATCTGGACATCTAAACTTCTTTGCGTATAGATTGAGCAACAGAGCAATACCCGCTAAAATTATGGCGTTAATGAAGATGTCAGGCAGATCTGTCGCGCTGAGGTTATTGAGCGCAAGGTGACAAAACGAATAATGCCGCAGGAGAAATCGTGAGATATCCCTGTCAAATTCCGACATTTATTTAGTGAGAACAGTGAAAATCGGGCATAATCACGCGGTTTTCAGAATTTTATTTTTTGATAAATTTAAGGTGTCCCATGGCTGAGTGGAACGGCGAATATGTCAGCCCTTACGCTGAACACGGTAAGAAAAGCGAACAAGTTAAGAAAATTACGGTATCCATTCCGCTGAAAGTCCTCAAAATTCTGACTGATGAGCGTACCCGTCGCCAGGTGAACAACCTGCGTCATGCGACCAACAGTGAATTATTGTGTGAAGCTTTCCTTCATGCCTTCACCGGTCAGCCTTTGCCGAATGACGAAGACCTGCGTAAAGAACGCAGTGACGAAATCCCGGAAGCGGCGAAGATCCTGATGCGTGAACTGGGTGTGGATCCTGATACCTGGGAATACTGATCGCAGCTGCACAGAGATATGCTGAAAGACCGTGCGACCCGTCGCGCGTTTTTTCAGTGTCTTTGTGAGAAAAGAAGGTTTGTCTGGCGGGAAGTGAAACGACAGGCAACAAAAAAGGCGCCTAAGGCGCCTTTTTTTGCTCTCAAGCGTAGCTTATTTGCTGCTTGGAACGCTGAAACGCTTGTTGAAGCGGTCAACGCGGCCACCGGTAGCCACTTCACGTTGCTTACCAGTGTAGAACGGGTGACATTCGCCACAAACGTCCAGGTTCAGATCGTGACCCACAGTTGAGTGAGTTTTGATAACGTTACCGCATGAGCAGTTTGCAGTAACTTCTACGTATTTAGGGTGAATACCTTTTTTCATGGAAAACCTCTTCTTAAGGCCGCGTCGCTATCCAACCCTGTTCTGTCAGACACCACGCGTAGTGGATGATAGGCTTTGAGTACGAAATGCACCAAAGGCGGCGAATCATACAGAATCTCTGAGAACCGCGCAATGATGTTCATGCATTTCGAAGGACACAGTGTACACTATCTCGTCATTTTTTTATAGTCTGGATCCACAATGCCTGTTGCCCACGTTGCTTTACCTGTCCCGCTTGCCCGTACTTTCGACTATCTGTTGCCACCTGACATGGCGGTTTCAAAGGGTTGCCGGGTCAGTGTGCCTTTCGGTAAACGCGACGCTATCGGCATTGTCGTCAACGTCAGTGAATCCAGTGATTTTGGCCTGGATAAGCTGAAACCGGTACGCGAAGTGCTCGACAGTTCCAGTCTGTTTACCCCTGATTTGTGGCGCATTCTGTTCTGGGCAGCCGACTATTATCATTATCCGATTGGTGAAGTGCTGTTCCATGCGCTGCCGGTATTACTGCGCCAGGGGAAACCCGCCGAACTGACGCCGCTATGGCAATGGTTCGCCACCGAACAGGGGCGCGCTACGCCGCTCGACAGCCTCAAACGTGCGCCAAAACAGCAGCAGGCCATGGCTGCGCTGATGCAAAAGCCGCTGTATCGCCATCAGGTCGCCGATCTTGATCTCACGGATACGGCGTTGCAGGCGTTACGCGCCAAAGGTCTGACGGATTTACGCAGCATCGCGCCCGCCACGCTCGACTGGCGCAAAGATTTCTCGGTGGTCGGCGAGCGTTTACGGCTCAATACTGAACAGGCCACCGCCGTTGGCGCGATCCGCAGTGAAGATCAGCAGTTTTCCGCCTGGCTGCTGGCCGGTGTGACCGGTTCAGGTAAAACCGAAGTGTATCTGAGCGTACTGGAAAACATTCTGGCGCAAGGGCGGCAGGCGCTGGTGATGGTGCCGGAAATTGGCCTGACGCCGCAAACCATCGCGCGTTTTCGCGAACGTTTCAGCGCGCCGGTGGATGTGCTGCATTCCGGCCTGAACGACAGTGAGCGTCTCGCCGTCTGGCTGCGGGCGCGTAATGGCGAAGCAGGCATTGTGATTGGTACGCGCTCTTCGCTCTTTACGCCATTCGCGCGTCTCGGCGTTATTATTATCGATGAAGAACACGACAGTTCTTATAAGCAGCAGGAAGGCTGGCGTTATCACGCGCGGGATCTGGCGGTATACCGCGCTCATGCGGAAAATATCCCGATTATTATGGGCTCTGCGACCCCTGCGCTGGAAACCCTGCACAACGTGGAACTGGGGAAATATCGCCAGCTCAAACTGACCAAGCGCGCCGGGAATGCCAAACTTGCCCGGCAGAATTTGCTGGATTTAAAAGGGTTGCAGCTGAAAGTCGGGCTGTCGCAGCCGCTGATCCAAAAAATGCAGGAACATCTGAAAGCCGATAATCAGGTGATGTTGTTCCTGAATCGCCGGGGTTATGCACCTGCCCTGCTTTGCCACGAATGCGGCTGGATTGCCGAATGCCAGCGCTGTGACCACTATTACACCCTGCATCAGAATCAGCGCCAGCTGCGCTGCCACCATTGCGACAGCCAGCGCGCTGTGCCGCATCAGTGTCCGCACTGCGGATCGACACAACTGGTTTCCGTCGGTGTTGGTACCGAACAGCTGGAAAACGAACTCGCGCCGTTGTTCCCGGATACGCCCATCACGCGAATTGACCGCGATACCACCAGCCGTAAAGGCTCGCTGGAACAACATCTGAATGAAGTCCATCGCGGCGGCGCGCGCATTCTTATCGGCACGCAGATGCTGGCGAAAGGGCATCACTTCCCGGACGTCACACTGGTGTCATTATTAGACGTCGACGGCGCGCTGTTCTCGGCGGACTTTCGTTCTGCCGAGCGCTTTGCCCAGCTTTATACTCAGGTTTCCGGTCGTGCCGGTCGTGCAGGGAAACAGGGTGAAGTCGTGTTGCAGACGCACCATCCGGAACATCCGTTATTGCAGGTTCTGTTACAGCAAGGCTATGACGAGTTCGCCAGACAAACGCTGGCGGAGCGCAAAAGCGTGTTTCTTCCTCCTTTTACCAGCCATATTCTGATCCGCTCTGAAGATCACGATAATCAGCAGTCCGCGCTGTTTCTCCAGCAGTTACGCAATTTGCTCGAATCCAGCCCGCTGAAAGATGATTCGCTGTGGATTTTAGGGCCGGTTCCCGCCTTGCAGCCTAAACGCAGCGGACGCTTCCGCTGGCAGTTGCTGCTACAGCATCCTTCACGGCGCGTTTTACAGCATCTGATCAAAAGTTCTCAGCCGTTGATTGCCAGCCTGCCGCAGGCTAAAAAAGTGAAATGGACGCTGGATGTGGACCCGATTGACAGCTGATCCCTGAAGGGAATCCGCATAATTAGTCAGGATTTCTGCGTGATGGATCGAAAAAAGCATCTGCATCACACTTTTAATGCAAATTAGGTAACAAATCCTACTCACATTCTGTTTAGAATGTGATGTGCTACACATCATCGGTAGCCAGGTGAGGAATGTTGATGTTGTTGTGTCAGTTTGATGCTGTTGCAAGGAGAGAGACGTTGGAGCACAAGAAAGAATTACCCGCCGCGACAATGAAAGATGTGGCTGAACAAGCAGGCGTTTCAACAGCAACGGTATCCCGCGCGTTAATGAATCCGGAGAAAGTCTCCGCCTCTACCCGTCAAAAGGTTGATCAGGCCGTCATGGCTGTGGGTTATTCTCCTCACGCCCTGTCCCGCAACCTGAAACGTAACGAATCGCGTACGATTTTGGTGATCGTCCCGGACATCTGCGATCCGTTTTTTTCAGACCTGATCCAGGGGATCGAACGCACAGCGGCTGAAAGCGGTTATCTGGTGCTCATCGGCGATTGCGCCCAACAGAATCAGCAAGAAAAAACCTTTATCAATCTGATCATTACCAAGCAAATTGACGGCATGTTGCTGCTCGGCTCCGATTTACCTTTCGACGCCAGCAAGGAAGAACAGCGCAATCTGCCACCGATGGTGATGGCTAACGAATTTGCGCCGGAACTGGAACTGCCAACGGTACACATCGACAACCTGACCGCCGCGTTTGAAGCCGTACATTATCTTCTCAAACTGGGACATCAGCGCATTGCCTGCATCGCCGGGCCGAAACATATGCCGCTGTGCCAGTACCGTTCACAAGGCTATGTGCAGGCACTGCGCCGTAACGGGCTAAGCGTCGAAAAGCAGCTGACGGTTGACGGTGATTTTAGTTATGAATCCGGCGCACAGGCTGTTACCGAACTGATGTCGCTGCCGGAGCCGCCAACGGCAATTTTTTGTCATAACGATATTATGGCGATTGGCGCGATGTTCCAGGCGAAAAAAATGGGTCTGCGCGTCCCGGAGGATCTCTCGGTTGTCGGCTTCGATGACATTAAGGCCAGCCAGTATACCGATCCTCCGCTGACCACCGTCGCGCAGCCAAGATTCCAGCTTGGTCGTCAGGCCATGTTATTATTACTTGAGCAGTTACAGGGAAATCAGGTACAAAGCGGTTCATTGCTGCTCGACAGCGAACTGGTTGTGCGTGAAAGCACCGCCGCTCCCAAAGCGTGAGTCAGTTTTGATGGCTGTTCAGTGATTTTAATTTCAGTAAATGTTCAGGGTTGAGTAACATGACGCACTTCTTCATTCATCACGACACAGCGAAACGATAGTGGCACAAAGAGACTATGTAAGCCGTGGGCGCTCAGGAGCGCGGCGGAAAAGTACCAGCCGGAGTAAAAAACGCAGTTCCCCAACGATCTCCAAAACCATGGTGGTGTTAGCCGTTGCGGTGCTGGTGGTGTTTGTCGGTGGCCTCTATTTTATTGCGCACAATAAACATGAAGAAGCGGTGGTATTGCCGACGCATCCTGTCCGTCCGGGTAATGGATTGCCACCTAAGCCAGAAGAACGCTGGCGCTACATCAAAGAGCTGGAAAACCGCCAGATGGGCGTGACCACGCCAACCGAGCCGACTGCCGGGGGTCAGGTAGAATCCAAGACGCAGCTGACACCGGAACAACGTCAGTTGCTCGAGCAGATGCAGGCCGATATGCGCCAGACGCCGACACAATTGTCGGAAGTGCCGTATAACGACCCGAATCAGGCGACACAAACGCGTACAGCGCCAGCACAGCGCCAGGTTCAGCAACAACAGCCGACGTACGCGCAGCAGCAACCGGTACAGACTCAGCCGCGTCAGGTGCAGCCAACGTATACGCCGCAAACGCAGCCAGTACGTGCGCCGCAGGCTCAGGTGCAAACACAGGCCGTTCAGCCAAAACCGAAACCACAGGTCAAAGAACCGGTGAAAGAGGTGCCGAAAGAAGTGGCGAAACCGCAACAACCGGCGGCAATCACGCAGGTCGCACCAGAAAAACCGAAAGCGCAGGAAAAAACCCAGCACTTTGTGGTTCAGTGCGGTTCGTTCAAAGGGTCTGAGCAGGCGGAATCCCAGCGCGCCAAGCTGGCATTCGAAGGTTTTGAAGGCCGGATCACCACCGGCGGTGGCTGGAGTCGCGTCGTCATCGGCCCGTACAACAGCCGTTCTGGTGCTGACAGCACACTATCGCGCCTCAAAGGCGCTGGCATCTCCGGTTGCATTCCCGTCGCAACCGGGGGTTGAAAACCCGTAATCCTTCCCCAATCTATACTTTCAATATGCCCCGTAAGTTTGTGAGACACGCTCAGTGTCCCGCAAACCTGCGGGGATCTTTTCCGTCTGCAACGAGGAACCGCTCGTGACAACAATTGTAAGTGTACGCCGCAACGGCAAGGTCGTTATTGGTGGTGATGGCCAGGCCACATTGGGAAATACCGTCATGAAGGGCAACGTCAAAAAAGTACGTCGCCTGTATAACGACAAAGTGATCGCCGGTTTTGCTGGCGGTACTGCTGATGCCTTCACGCTGTTTGAGCTGTTCGAACGCAAACTGGAAATGCACCAGGGTCATCTGGTGAAAGCCGCCGTTGAACTGGCAAAAGACTGGCGTACTGACCGTATGTTACGTCGTCTGGAAGCCCTTCTGGCCGTGGCCGATGAAAACGCATCCCTTATCATCAGCGGTAACGGTGACGTTATACAGCCTGAAAACGATCTGATCGCGATTGGTTCCGGTGGCCCGTACGCGCAAGCGGCAGCCCGTGCATTGCTGGAAAACTCAGAGCTTGAAGCACGCGACATCGTCGAAAAATCGCTGAGCATCGCCGGTGACATCTGCATCTACACCAACCAATTCCACACTATCGAAGAATTGTCTTCTAAAGCGTAAGGATCGAAAATTATGTCTGAGATGACCCCGCGCGAGATTGTCAGCGAGTTAGACAGCTACATCATTGGCCAGGATAAAGCGAAACGCGCCGTGGCCATTGCTTTGCGTAACCGCTGGCGCCGTATGCAGCTTGATGAAGCGCTGCGCCACGAAGTCACCCCGAAAAATATTCTGATGATCGGCCCGACCGGTGTCGGTAAAACCGAAATCGCGCGTCGCCTGGCCAAACTGGCTAATGCGCCGTTCATCAAAGTTGAAGCGACCAAATTCACCGAAGTGGGTTATGTCGGTAAAGAAGTAGACTCTATTATCCGCGATCTGACCGATTCCGCCGTGAAAATGGTGCGCCTGCAATCGATTGAGAAAAACCGTTACCGTGCCGAAGAAATGGCTGAAGAGCGCATTCTCGACGTGCTGATCCCGCCAGCGAAAAATAACTGGGGACAGGCCGACGAAGCGCAGGAACCTTCTGCTGCACGCCAGAACTTCCGCAAGAAACTGCGTGAAGGCCAGCTCGACGATAAAGAAATCGAAATCAGTCTGGCATCCGGTCCGATGGGCGTTGAAATCATGTCCCCTCCGGGCATGGAAGAAATGACTAATCAGCTCCAGTCGATGTTCCAGAGCATGGGGGCTCAGAAACAGAAACCGCGCAAACTGAAAATCAAAGAAGCGTATAAGCTGCTGATTGAGGAAGAAGCGGCAAAACTGGTGAACCCGGAAGAGCTGAAAGAACAGGCGATTGAAGCCGTTGAACAGCACGGTATCGTGTTTATTGATGAGATCGATAAAATCTGTAAACGCGGCGGCCAAAGCTCCGGTCCTGACGTTTCCCGTGAAGGTGTTCAGCGCGACCTGCTGCCACTGGTAGAAGGCTGCACGGTTTCGACCAAGCACGGCATGGTGAAAACGGATCACATCCTGTTTATCGCCTCCGGTGCTTTCCAGACTGCCAGCCCGTCAGACCTGATCCCTGAATTGCAGGGCCGTCTGCCAATCCGTGTGGAACTGCAGGCGCTGTCGACTGAAGACTTCGAGCGCATCCTGACCGAGCCGAGTGCTTCGCTGACTCATCAGTACAAAGCATTGATGGCGACCGAAGGCGTGACCATTGATTTCACGGCTGACGGTATCCGTCGTATTGCCGAAGCAGCATGGCAGGTGAACGAAACCACCGAGAACATTGGTGCACGTCGTCTGCATACCGTTCTGGAGCGTTTGATGGAGGATATCTCCTATGACGCGAGTGAAAGTAACGGAATCTCTATAAACATTGATGCAGATTATGTTAGAAGCCACCTTGACCAGCTGGTAGCTGATGAAGATCTGAGCCGTTTTATCTTATAATTTGCTCATACGTTCCGAAAGTGATCTTCAGGGAGGCGTTTGCCTCCCTGATTTTTTTTAGATTTCGGACTGATTCTTCACCTGAGCGAAATCACCTATGAGCACAATGACTCCCTGCACCCCGACAACGCCTGCCCGCGCGTGGCTGGAAAGCCTGCGTCCAAAAACGTTGCCCCTGGCTTTTGCCTCTATCGTCATGGGGTCTGCCATTGCCAGCCTGCAAGGCGTTTTCCATCCGCTTATCGCGCTTCTGGCACTTCTGACTGCCGGATGTCTGCAAATTTTGTCGAATCTGGCAAATGACTATGGCGACGCCGAAAAAGGCAGCGATACCCCCGATCGCGTCGGGCCATTGCGCGGTATGCAAAAAGGCCTGATTACGGCCGCACAAATGAAGCGCGCCATCATGCTGACTATTGCGCTGACCATCGTTTGCGGGATTGCACTGATTGCCGTTGCCTGCCACAAACCGAGCGACGTGGTAGGTTTTCTGATCCTCGGTCTGCTCTCGATTGGCGCCGCCATCACCTATACCGTCGGCACGCGCCCTTACGGTTACATGGGACTGGGTGATATTTCCGTGCTGATTTTCTTCGGCTGGATAAGCGTCGCGGGCACATTCTATTTGCAGGCGGGTTATTTCGACTGGATCGTGATGTTACCGGCGACGGCGACCGGTTTGCTCTCGACCGCGGTGCTCAATATCAATAATTTGCGCGATATCGAAACCGACAGTGCGAATGGCAAGAACACGCTGGCTGTACGTCTCGGCCCGGTCAATGCCCGCCGCTATCATGCAACCATTTTGACGGCCGCTGTCGTGTGTCTGGCGATATTCTCCGCCGTGCATCTGCATCACTGGACTGGCTGGTTGTTTATTCTGGCGATTCCGATGCTGGCAAAACACGTCCTGCGTGTGATGCGCGCTAAAACATCCACCGAAGTACGTCCCCTTCTGGAACATATGGTAAAAGCGGCGTTACTGACTAACATCTTGTTTGCGATGGGTCTGTTGCTCAACTGAGTAAAGTTGGCCTGATGTGCGTTTATCGGGCTGCTTTTCACATTTAACAATTGATGATTTTGCCAACATCTGCCGGAAAGGGATATACTGAACACTCATGCAGCAACCAGATGAAATCCTATGAAATACGATACTTCCGAACTTTGCGACATCTACCATGAAGAAGTGAATGTCGTCGAACCCCTGTTCTCCAACTTTGGCGGCCGTACTTCATTTGGCGGGCAAATCACGACAGTGAAATGCTTTGAAGATAATGGCTTGCTTTATGACCTGCTGGAAGAAAATGGCCGTGGCCGCGTGTTAGTGGTCGATGGCGGCGGCTCTGTTCGTCGCGCATTGCTGGATGCCGGACTGGCACGCCAGGCATTGCAAAACGAATGGGAAGGCATTGTGATTTACGGTGCTGTCCGTCAGGTAGACGATCTGGAAGAGCTCGACATCGGCATTCAGGCGATGGCAGCCATTCCTGCGGGCGCAGGCAGTGAAGGGATCGGCGAAAGCGACATTCGTGTCAATTTTGGCGGCGTCACCTTCTTCTCCGGCGATCATCTGTATGCCGACAATACCGGCATCGTGTTGTCAGAAGATCCGCTCGATATCGAGTAAACCGCTGTTTTCAGCCACAAAAAAGGACGCCGAGGCGTCCTTTTTCATTGAATGGCGGAAGTACTCAGACTTCTTCCATTTTTCCCAACAGTGCACGCAGACGATCCTGCCAGACGTGTTGTTCTTCTTTCAGCTGCGCGTTTTCACGCACCAGAGACTCGTGATTGCCGCTGGCCTGCTGAACTTCCTGAGACAAGGTGTTGTTCTGCTCTTTCAGTTCTTCGATTTCCATCTGCAACAGAGTGATGGTATCAATCGCTTGCTGAACTTTAGCTTCTAATTTCTCAAATACTTCAAATGACATTTTTCGGTCCCCTTATGTTCGCAAGGCGCACATCTTATGTTCTGCCGCATCGTCCGGACACGGCTCAAAAATTCCTGCACTCCGTCGATTTTCATAACGAATTCAATTCAAAATTTCGTATAAACGTCGGGTGTCTTAACGGGTGATTGTATGTAGCCAGCTTTGCCCTGTCTACCCAGAACCCCTTTATCCACGCAGTCTGTTGCAATTTAACAGTGCCGGGTATCAGGAAATGCTTAAAAAGCGGTACCGCTTACCAGAAATCGTCCTTAATACCGAATAACCTTAGCCGCCGTAGTGCTATGCGGCGGGGTGTTCGTTTGGCTCAAACGCCCGTATAAAATGTTAAACCCTGTGCTTTTTGCTCTACATCAAGTTAAGCCAATACGCGAAATCGCTCATTTTTATGACACGACACACAAAATTTGATTTCGCTATTTCTCGTTTATGCTCGTTAACGATAAATTCACATTACGTTCTCATTTAATGATGAACGTCAAAATCCGATTACGTTCACGTACGCACGACAGAAAAACTATAACTAACCATTAACATCATCCTTAGCAGGATCAAACTATGAGCCAAACCATGAGTTCCACATTAAAAGGTCAGTGCATCGCTGAGTTTCTGGGTACCGGGCTTATCATTTTCTTCGGTGCGGGCTGTGTTGCTGCGCTGAAACTTGCCGGAGCATCCTTTGGCCAGTGGGAAATCAGTATCGTCTGGGGATTTGGTGTGGCAATGGCCATCTACCTGACTGCCGCGATTTCAGGCGCACACCTGAACCCGGCTGTAACCGTCGCATTATGTTTGTTCGCGAACTTTGAAGGACGCAAAGTTCTGCCTTACATCATCGCACAGGTTGCAGGCGCCTTCTGTGCCGCCGCACTGGTCTACGGCCTTTATTACAATCTGTTCTTCGATTTCGAGCAAAGCCACAACATGGTGCGCGGCAGTGTCGAAAGTCTGGATCTGGCCGGTATCTTCTCGACCTATCCAAACCCGCACATCAGCGTATTACAGGCATTCTTCGTTGAAACCGTGATTACTGCAGTTCTGATGGCGCTGATCCTCGGCCTGACTGACGACGGTAACGGCCTGCCGCGTGGCCCGCTGGCACCGCTGCTGATCGGTATTCTGATTGCAGTTATCGGCGCATCAATGGGGCCACTGACCGGATTCGCCCTGAACCCTGCGCGTGACTTCGGTCCTAAACTTTTCGCCTACTTCGCTGGCTGGGGCAAAGTCGCCTTTACCGGTGCCCGCGATATCCCTTATTTCCTGGTGCCAATTTTCGGTCCGCTGGTGGGTGCTGCCCTGGGTGCCGCCGGTTATAAAGCGTTGATTAGTCGCAATCTGCCACATCAGATTAATGTGCCGGTTGAAGATAAAGCACCGCAGCCAACCAAACAGCGTAAGGCCTGATCGGCTAAACTGTTCCACAGCTTACTTATTCGCAGGATGAACATTATGTCAGCAGATACGACTCACGAAAAAAAATACATTGTCGCACTCGACCAGGGTACGACCAGTTCACGCGCCGTGGTTCTGGATCACGATGCCAACATCGTCAGCGTTTCACAGCGCGAATTCACCCAGATATACCCTAAATCTGGCTGGGTTGAGCATGACCCGATGGAAATCTGGTCTTCGCAAAGCTCGGTGCTGGTGGAAGTGCTGGCGAAAGCCGACATCAACTCTGATCAGATCGCCGGTATCGGTATCACCAACCAGCGTGAAACCACCATCGTGTGGGAAAAAGAAACCGGCAAGCCAATCTATAACGCGATTGTGTGGCAATGCCGCCGTACTGCTGACATCTGTGAAAAGCTGAAAAAAGATGGCATGGAAGAGTACATCCGTCATAACACCGGCCTGGTGGTTGACCCGTATTTCTCCGGCACCAAACTGAAATGGATCCTCGATCACGTTGAAGGCTCCCGCGAGCGTGCTAAACGTGGCGAACTGCTGTTCGGCACCGTTGACACCTGGTTAGTCTGGAAAATGACTCAGGGACGCGTTCACGTAACGGATTACACTAACGCCTCACGTACCATGCTGTTCAACATCCACGACCTGAAGTGGGATGACCGTATGCTGGAAGCGCTGGATATTCCGCGTGAAATGCTGCCGGAAGTGCGTCCTTCTTCTGAGATTTACGGCCAGACCAACATTGGTGGTAAAGGCGGTACGCGTATTCCTATCGCCGGTATCGCAGGTGACCAGCAGGCGGCGCTGTACGGCCAGCTTTGCGTGCAACCGGGTATGGCGAAAAATACCTACGGCACCGGCTGCTTCCTGCTGATGAACACCGGTACTGAAGCGGTCGCGTCTAAAAACGGTCTGCTGACCACCATCGCCTGCGGTCCGCGCGGCGAAGTGAACTACGCACTGGAAGGCGCGGTGTTTGTTGGCGGGGCTTCGATTCAGTGGCTGCGCGACGAACTGAAACTGATCAGCGATGCAACAGACTCCGAATACTTCGCGTCTAAAGTGAAAGACACCAACGGCGTTTACGTGGTACCGGCTTTCACCGGACTCGGTGCGCCTTACTGGGACCCGTATGCCCGTGGTGCCATCTTCGGTCTGAGCCGTGGCGCCAACAGCAACCACATCATCCGTGCAACACTGGAATCTATCGCTTACCAGACCCGCGACGTGCTGGATGCGATGCAGGCTGACTCAGGCACACGTCTGCAGGCGCTGCGTGTGGACGGCGGCGCGGTTGCCAACAACTTCCTGATGCAATTCCAGTCAGACATTCTGGGCACCCGCGTTGAGCGTCCGGAAGTGCTGGAAGTCACCGCGCTGGGTTCTGCTTTCCTCGCAGGTCTGGCCGTCGGCTTCTGGAACGATCTGGAAGAAGTGCGCAGCAAAGCCACTATCGAACGTGAATTCCGCCCAAGCATTGAAACGACGGAACGTAATGTCCGCTATAAAGGCTGGCAAAAAGCGGTGGCACGCGTTCGCTCGTGGGAAGATCACGACGAGTAATCGCCGGATATTATCGCCAACACCTTTCTGAAACTCCCCGCACGGGGAGTTTTTTTATGCCGATTCCCCGTTGTGCTAAAATCGCTCCACAGATGAGCCCTGCCTCACCGACCTCTTTTTTTCTTTCTACAGGCTTTCCAATGAAACGTGAATTAGCAATCGAGTTCTCCCGCGTGACCGAAGCTGCCGCGCTCGCCGGTTATAAATGGCTGGGCCGGGGTGATAAAAACCTCGCCGACAACGCTGCCGTTCAGTCCATGCGCATCATGCTCAACAAAGTCGATATCGACGGCACTATCGTCATTGGCGAAGGGGAAATTGATGAAGCGCCGATGCTGTATATCGGTGAAAAGGTCGGTACCGGGAATGGCGATGCGGTGGATATCGCGGTCGATCCGATTGAGGGTACGCGCATGACTGCAATGGGACAATCCAACGCACTGGCCGTTCTGGCCGTCGGCGACAAAGGGTCTTTCCTCAATGCGCCGGACATGTACATGGAAAAAATCGCCGTCGGGCCGGGTGCCAAAGGCGCTATCGATCTGAACCTGACGCTGGCTGAGAATCTGGCAAATGTAGCCAGAGCGCTGGATAAACCCCTGACAGAACTGACTGTGGCTGTTTTGGCGAAACCACGCCATGACGACGCTATCCGTGAAATGCTGGCCTCCGGCGTGCGTGTGTTCGCATTCCCGGACGGTGACGTGGCGGCAACTATTCTGACCTGTATGCCGGAAAGCGAAGTGGACGTGTTGTACGGCATCGGCGGCGCACCTGAAGGGGTGATTTCCGCTGCAGTGATCCGCGCGCTGGATGGTGATATGCAAGGCCGTTTACTGGCACGTCATCACGTGAAAGGCGATACACCGGAAAACCGCCGCATGGGCGAAGATGAGCTGGCGCGTTGCCAGGCGATGGGGATTGAAGCCGGTAAAGTGCTGCTGCTTGATGATATGGCGCGCAACGATAACGTGATTTTCTCCGCGACCGGCATTACCAAAGGCGATTTGCTGGAAGGCATCAGCCGCACGGGGAATATGGCGACCACCGAAACGCTGCTGATCCGCGGTAAATCCCGCACCATCCGTCGTATACGCTCGACGCATTATCTCGACCGTAAAGACGCCGCGTTGCACGAATTTATTATCTGACCGGATGCCTTAAAGACAAAAAGCAGAGCTCAGGCTCTGCTTTTTTTATGCGCCGGAAACAGTATCAGACCGTGTGGCCCTGCTCCTGCTGCCGGTTGGACATTGGCCACCAGCACAGCAAGATCAGCACCGCCATCGCAAACATCAGCAAGCCCAGACTGAACTGACCGGTTTGCGGCAACATCGCGGACATCCACGCCACCAGCCCTGAGCCCATATTTTGCAGGCCACCCACCAGCGCACCCGCCGCACCCGCCAGATACGGAAAAGGCTCCATTGCACCGGTAGTTGCCAGTGGGAACAACATCCCAGCGCCGAAGAAGAACAGAGAAGCGGGAACGATCAGCGTCCAGATATTCATGATGCCCAGCCAGCCCGGGATCCACATCGCCAGCCCGGCCAGCAGACAACTGATGACCGAATGCCACATCAGCTGCTGGAAACTTTTTTCGGTACGCCCGGCATACCAGGCACCAAAGAATGCCGCGGGGATCGGCAGGATAAACAGGATGCTGACCATCACGCCGCTCAGTCCGAGAACACCGCCCATCAGCACGCCACAACTGGCTTCGAAAACTGCCACACCGGCCAGCGCACCCACCAGCATTACCAGATAGCGGCTGAAATTGGCGTCGGCCAGGAGTAAACGCAGGCTGGCGAGCATTTTACGCGGCGGATTATCAGCCGTGAATCCCGGACGGGTTTCAGGCAGCCAGCGGTACATAGAAAACGCCACGCCCGCGCACAGGATCAGCAGAAAACCAAAGCTTGCACGCCAGCCCAGCCACGCAGACAAAGCCCCGCCGATGACCGGCGCCAGCAGCGGACTCACCAGAATTCCCATGTTCAGCAGGCTGTTGGCATGACGCAGTGCGCCGCCGCTGTACAAATCACGCGGCATGGTGCGCGCCATCACGCCCGCCACGCCGGTACCCAGCCCCTGAACCGCACTGGCCAGGATCAGCATATTCAGACTGGTCGACATCATTGCGCCCGCCGCGCCAATCAGGAAAATCATCAGACCGGTCAGGATCACCGGTCTGCGCCCGATGTTATCGGAGAGCGGTCCGTAAATCAGCTGTGAGCCGCCGTACGTCAGCAGATAGGCCGCCATCACACGCTGCACGGCACCGGGTTTCACCGCCAGACTGGTTGCCATATCCGCGATATTCGGCACATAAATGGTTTGCGCCATCTGGCCAACAGCGACCAGCAAAATCAGCATTACAAGCAGGTGAATGTTTTCCAGTTTTTTCATTTTTCAGTTCATTATCAGACAGTGATGGAAAAGTGCAGAACAAATAACCAGTAAAACCGGCCGCACGGGCGGCGGCGCATAAGTTAACAAATTAAGATGAATAAGCGAGTATCGCAGTGAACTATCCCGTCTGCCGACTGGCAGCAGGATAAGCCAGCGGTGTAACGCTGGGTGTACGAAAATCGATACTGGCTAACCAGAGCTGATCAGGCTGATAACATTTAACCGATAAGGGATCCGAAAAATTTGAAATAAAATCAGGCCTCAATTTCGGTATTCATGAATAAATCAGGAACAACGGGAGTTTTTATGGCTGATTGGGTAACGGGAAAAGTCAAAAAAGTTGAGCACTGGACAGACAATTTGTTCAGCATCACGGTCAATGCACCGGTCGATCCTTTTACCGCAGGTCAGTTCGCCAAACTCTCTCTGGATATCGATGGCGAACGCGTTCAGCGTGCCTATTCGTATGTGAATCCGCCCTCCAGCAACGAACTGGAGTTCTATCTGGTCAATGTGCCGGAAGGAAAGCTCAGCCCGCGCCTGCACGTGATGCAGCCGGGTGACGAAATTAATATCACCAAAGAAGCCGCAGGTTTTTTCGTCATCGAAGAAGTGCCGGAATGCGACACGTTGTGGATGCTGGCAACCGGCACGGCAATCGGGCCGTATCTGTCGATTTTGCAGGAAGGGCTCGGGCTGGAGCGGTTCAAAAATATTGTTCTGGTTCACGCTGCACGCTTCGCGGCTGACCTGAGTTATCTGCCACTGATGCAACAGCTTCAGCGTCGCTATGAGGGCAAATTACATATTCAGACCGTGGTCAGCCGCGAAGAGATTGCCGGTTCGCTGAGCGGTCGCGTACCGGCGCTGATTGAAAACGGCACGCTGGAAAGCGCTGTCGGCCTGAAGATGCTGGCAGAAGACAGCCATGTGATGCTGTGCGGAAACCCGCAAATGGTGCGCGATACCCAGCAAGTCCTGAAAGACACGCGGGGTATGCGCAAGCATCTCAAACGCAAGCCGGGCCATATGACCAGCGAGCATTACTGGTAAGCCTGTTCCTGCAAAACTAGCGGAATTTAACGTCATCCGGTTCCGGGCCAAAACGATTTGTGCCCGGCGTACCGACAAACGCGCCGCAGTCGATAATCAGCATGATGAAAATCACGGATGGCGCCAGACGGCCTAACACCCAGCTCCAGGTTTGCGGCATCGCCGCTGCCCAGTTTCCGGCCACCAGCATCCACGCCAGCACAAACAGCAATGCCCACCAGGCGGATTTATTGCGATCATGCAATCTTTTCACCAGCACCGCCGCGGTCGGCCACAGTAATACGACCAGCGCAAAACCGGCGGTCTGATAGGTAATCCATTCCTGTGCGGCAAAAAAGAAATCAGCCACCATCAGAATCAGCCAGCTGACCATCCAGATCCAGAAATCGCGGCGGCCAAGGCGGCCGTTAAAAGAAAACAGTGCATGCTGTAACGTCATTGACAGTCCGTTCCGTAAAGTCCAATGGGAGTAAATTGTTAAATCAGGCGGAGTGTAACCTACAGGCAGCGGCCGCGAGAATCTTTACGCTCTCCTTTTGACATTACCCCCCGTTCCCCGCTTTAATCGGTCTGTTGAAACAAAATAAGAAATGCCCTATGACTGTTGCTCAATCTTTATTACGTCTGGCGCTGCCCGCGCTGCTGATGCTGGCGAGCCAAAACACCGCGCTTGCCGACCCGCCGGCCGACCACTCAGGCGCGGAAGAAATGCCCAAAGCTCCTTACCTGCTGGCTGGCGCACCGACGTTTGAAACGACGCTGATCAACTTCCGCGCCAAATACAATGAAGCCAATCCGACCCAGCAGATCGGCGAGTTTCGTTCTATCAGCGATAAATCGCCGAACAGTTCCCTGACCCGGGCCGCCAGCAAGATTAACGAAAATCTTTACGCCTCGACGGCGCTGGAAAAAGGCACCGGCAAAATCAAAACGCTGCAAATTACCTATTTGCCGATTCAGGGTGCCGAAGAGAAAGCCGCGCGCACGCTGGCGATCAGCTACATGGCAAACCTGATGCGTCAGTTTGACGCCACACTTTCTGCGCCACAAAGCGTGGCGAAAGTGACGTCCATGATTGAGAAAGGTAAAGGTCAGCAGTTTTATAAGCAGGAAGTAGGCGCGGTGCGTTTTGTGATTTCAGACAATGGCGAAAAAGGTCTGACATTCGCCGTGGAGCCGGTCAAGCTTGCGCTGGCTGAGCCGTGAGATGACGGCTTTTAATGACAAAAAGCAAAGCCTTTACGTCCAATGATCTCTATACTGTTGCACAGGTAATCTGCTTATTTGGCAGAAATTTTAATCGACACTCGCGTCCCCTTTTGGAGGAAAAAACATGCGACATCCATTAGTGATGGGTAACTGGAAGCTTAACGGCAGCACCCACATGGTTAACGAACTGATTGCTGCTCTGCGTACTGAACTGAGCACAGTAGTAGGTTGTGGCGTTGCGATTGCTCCACCAGAAGTTTACCTGTCACAGGCTAAACACGCTCTGGCTGGCAGCCGTATCGCGCTGGGTGCTCAGAACGTTGATGCTAACCTGTCCGGCGCATTCACCGGTGAAATCTCTGCCGACATGCTGAAAGACATCGGTGCGCAATACATCATCATCGGTCACTCAGAACGCCGCACTTACCACAAAGAAAGCGACGAGTTCATCGCGAAGAAATTCGGCGTGCTGAAAGAAGCGGGTCTGATCCCTGTTCTGTGCATCGGTGAAACCGAAGCAGAAAACGAAGCAGGCAAAACTGAAGCCGTTTGCGCTAAGCAACTGGATGCGGTTCTGAACACTCTGGGCGCGAAAGCATTCGAAGGCGCTGTTATCGCTTACGAACCAGTTTGGGCGATCGGTACCGGTAAATCTGCAACTCCTGCGCAAGCTCAGGCTGTTCACAAATTCATCCGTGACCACATCGCGAAACAAGATGCTGCGGTTGCTGAACAAGTAATCATCCAGTACGGCGGTTCCGTTAACGCGGCTAACGCTGCTGAGCTGTTCACCCAGCCAGACATCGATGGCGCACTGGTTGGCGGCGCATCACTGAAAGCGGATGCTTTCGCAGTGATCGTGAAAGCGGCTGCAGAAGCTAAACAAGCGTAAGCCTGTTTCTTTTCTTCTGCGCAAAAAAAACCCCGGCATGCCGGGGTTTTCTTTTTTGTATGCAAAGAGAGTTATTTGCGAAAGACCTGTCTGTAAAACGTCATTAACGCTTAGAGATCTGATCAAAAATACCGTCTGTCGCGAAATGGTCTTTCTGCGCCTGTGCCCAGGTACCTGCAACCTGATCAATGGTGAACAGTTTCAGTTTCGGGAATTCAGAAGCGAATTTCTTTTCGACTTGCGGATCACGAGGGCGGTAATAGTTTTCTGCCGCGATAGTCTGGCCTTCCGGTGAATACAGATACTTCAGATAAGCATCCGCCACAGTGCGGGTATCACGTTTATCCACCACTTTATCGACCACAGAAACCGTTGGCTCAGCCAGAATCGATTCGCTTGGCGTCACGATTTCAAACTTATCTTTGCCGACTTCTTTGGTCGCCAGCAACGCTTCGTTTTCCCACGCAATCAGCACATCACCGATACCGCGCTCAACGAAAGTATTGGTTGCGCCACGCGCGCCGGAATCCAGCACTTCGACGTTTTTATACAATGCTTTCACGAAATCCTGAGCCTTCGCTTTATCATTGTTGTTGTGATGCAGGGCATAACCCCATGCTGCGAGATAGTTCCAGCGGGCACCGCCTGACGTTTTAGGGTTCGGCGTGATAACCGACACACCCGGCTTGATCAAATCATTCCAGTCGTGAATTTGTTTCGGATTGCCTTTGCGCACCAGGAAAACAATGGTGGACGTATAAGGTGCAGAGTTGTCCGGCAGACGGGTGATCCAGTTTTTATCGATACGGCCGCGCTCGGCAATAGCATCAACGTCATAAGCCAGCGCCAGTGTTACCACATCCGCTTCAATGCCGTTAATAACAGACGTGGCCTGTTTTCCTGAACCGCCATGTGACTGACGCACGGTCACGGTATCGCCCGTTTTAGCCTGCCAGTATTTGCTGAACGCCTTGTTGTATTGTTCATAGAACTCACGCGTTGGATCGTATGACACGTTCAGAATCTGAATATCTTTGGCAATTGCTCCGGTTGCCACCAACAGTAATCCCAAACCTACAGCCCATTTACGCATCGTACTCTCCCGAGATAGTTTCTATGGATTTCATTTATTTGTTCGTTAAGGAGAGCGTGCCAGATAAAAATGAAACGTATAAAGAATAAAAGGTTTTTTTCTATTACTTTCTGGAATAAACAAAAGACGGGCGAAAAAAAACCTCCCGTAAAGGAGGTTCTTTCCATTGCGTAATCAACTGTATCAGAACAGTTTTTTCGCAGTGTCGTACCAGTCTTCTTTGAATTTGCTTTTCTTATTCTCTGGTGCGATACAAACCGAGATCAGCTCGTGAACCATTTTCTCGTTTTCTACGCCGACACAGAAACCGCCCTGAGAATAGTCGCGGCCTTCTTCCAGCAGCAGGTCAACAGCATAAGCGCCCATGCGGGAAGCTAAGATGCGGTCGTAAGCGACTGGCGCACCACCACGCTGAATGTGACCTAATACCGTGCCACGCGTTTCGCGGCAGGTTTCTTTCTCAATGTATTTGGCCAGCTCTTCGATGTTATCTAACTTCTCAGTGATGGCGACGATCGCGTGTTTTTTACCTTTCGCGATGCCTGCTTTGATTTCAGCAACCAGATCATCACGTTTGAATTCAACTTCCGGGATAGCAATAAATTCGCAACCACCGGCAATCGCAGCCGCCAGAGTCAGGTCGCCGCAATAACGGCCCATCACTTCAACGATGGAGATACGCTGGTGTGAAGAGGAGGTATCACGCAGACGGTCAATCGCTTCTACCACAGTGCCCAGCGCCGTGAAGAAACCGATGGTGTAGTCAGTACCGGCAACATCGTTATCGATAGTGCCTGGCAGGCCGATACAACGGATGCCGCCTTCTTTGGTCAGCAAGTCTGCACCTGCATAAGAACCGTCACCACCGATAACCACCAGGCCATCAATACCGCGGTCTTTCATATTCTGCAGCGCTACTTTACGCATTTCCGGGTCACGGAATTCCGGGAAACGAGCTGAACCCAGGAAAGTACCGCCGCGGTTAATCATGTCTGAAACGCTGTAGCGATCCAGTTTGCGCATGCGGTTTTCGTACATGCCGAGGTAGCCATCTTCAATACCGTAGACTTCTAAATCTGCAGATAAAGCGGAGCGGACAACGCCACGGATCGCAGCATTCATGCCTGGGGCATCGCCACCACTTGTCAGTACACCAATTTTTTTGATCATGACTACCTCTGAACTTGTAGATGCAATTTCTTAAGAATCTTGAGCCAGCCTGTTGGGCGAATTTTTCTTGTGCAGCCAAAAGGGCTTACTAGCGTTTGAGCCTATAGTATAACAAAACACCGGTGCTGAATTGATTCAAGTCAGCAAGAATACGCATACACTGCTCTGTACTTCGCAATTTACTGATTCATACGGCTTTTACAAGATATTTCCCGTTCGTTACGCGCAGATTTCCACCTTGTTAATTTCCGCTTTTGTGAACCCATCCCGAATTGCAGGCAAAAAAAACCCCACCTTTCGGCGGGGGAAGACAGGGATGGTGTCTATGGCAAGGAAAAACAGGGATCTTACTCGGTCGTGCTGGTACTACTCGTCTTCTGGGCAGAAGAGGGCTGTAATCCAGATAACTGCTTACGCATCTGTTGCATGCGCTGCTCATGTTTCTGGTTCAATACATCTTTTTGCTCAGGCGTCAGCAGATTAAACATCTGGTTGCGGATGCGGGCCATTTCGACCTGACGATCCACCTGTTCCTGAGCCATTAATTCGGCTTGTGCCCGGACTGCGGCCTGATCAAACTTTTCGGCGGTAACCAACCTGTGCATCGTTTCTATCTGTTCTACATTTACATGAGGCAGATCTTTACGAGCCTGGTGCATCAGGTCACGCATTTGCTGGCGCTGCTGCTCAGTGAGATTTACACCATCAAACATGGTGTTGCGTTCCTGAGGCTTATCCAACATCGTGCTATCATGTTCTGCTGGCATCGCCGACACTGGTTTTGCGCCATCTGCTAAAACGACACCTGAACTCAGCGTCAGAAGCGTGGCCAAACCGAATGAAGCTGCCTTAAACATCACATACTCCTAAAGTCTTTATCGCTTCATCGCGAATCATTGAAAAGCAGTCTAAACCTGCTGCTGCAAACAAGCGTCAGTGCTTGTAAAAGTACGTAAAGTCATGGAATAGCGGCAATTGATGACGTATTTTGCGTCTAGAGGTAAATACAATGAATAAAATTTTGTTGGTTGATGACGACCGTGAACTGACTTCACTTTTGAAAGAATTGCTCGAAATGGAAGGCTTTAATGTTGTGGTGGCTTACGACGGTGAGCAGGCATTAGAGAAAATCGATAATACCATCGATCTTCTGTTACTTGACGTGATGATGCCGAAGAAAAACGGCATTGAAACCCTTAAAGAATTACGCCAGCGCCACCAGACGCCAGTGATTATGTTAACCGCTCGCGGCAGTGAATTAGACCGTGTTCTTGGCCTCGAACTGGGTGCCGATGACTATCTGCCAAAACCGTTTAATGACCGCGAACTGGTTGCCCGGATCCGGGCGATGTTGCGCCGTTCCAACTGGAGCGAGCAGCAGCAAACCAATGAGAACAACGGTTCACCGACGCTGGAAGTCGATGGCTTGCAGCTGAATCCGGGCCGTCAGGAAGCCAGCTTTAATGGCGAAGCGCTGGATCTGACCGGTACCGAATTTACCCTGCTGTATTTACTGGCAAAACATCTCGGACAGGTCGTTTCCCGCGAACATCTGAGCCAGGAAGTATTGGGTAAACGCCTGACACCGTTTGACCGTGCGATTGATATGCACATCTCTAATTTACGCCGTAAATTGCCCGATCGTCAGGACGGACATCCGTGGTTTAAAACCCTGCGCGGACGCGGTTATCTGATGGTTTCTGCTTCATGATAAACAGCCTTACGGCACGTATTTTTGCCATTTTCTGGTTTACGTTAGCCCTGGTGCTAATGCTGGTATTGATGGTGCCGAAACTCGATTCACGCCAGATTACGCCGTTGCTCGATAACGAACAACGGCAGGGCCTGATGATTGAACAGCACGTCGAAGCTGAGCTGGCGACCGATCCTGCCAATGATCTGATGTGGTGGCGCAGACTGTTCCGCGCTATCGACAAATGGGCTCCGCCGGGTCAGCGTTTGTTGCTGGTCACCAGCGAAGGGCGCGTGATTGGCGCTCAGCGCAATGAAATGCAGATTGTACGTAACTTTATCGGTCAGTCTGATAACTCAGATCGTCCGAAAAAGAAAAAATATGGCCGTGTGGAAATGGTCGGGCCCTTCTCGGTTCGTGATGGTGAAGACAATTACCAGCTTTACCTGATGCGCCCTGCCAGCAGTTCTCAGTCTGATTTTATCAACCTGATGTTCGACCGCCCTCTGCTTCTGCTTATCGTCACTATGCTCATCAGCGCCCCGCTGTTGCTCTGGCTGGCGTGGAGTCTGGCGAAACCTGCGCGTAAGTTGAAAAACGCCGCAGATGACGTTGCACGCGGCAATCTCAAGCAGCATCCGGAACTCGAAGCCGGCCCGCAGGAATTCCTTGCGACCGGTGCCAGTTTCAACCAGATGGTCAGCGCTCTCGAACGAATGGTGACGGCGCAACAACGGCTGATATCTGATATCTCACATGAACTTCGTACCCCGCTGACGCGTCTGCAACTGGCTACTGCGCTGATGCGTCGTCGTCATGGCGAAGGTAAAGAGCTGCAACGCATTGAAAATGAAGCGCAACGTCTTGATGGTATGATCAATGACTTACTGGTGTTATCACGCAGTCAGCATAAAAATGAGCTGTCGCGCGAGACCCTGAAAGCCAATGAACTGTGGGAAGGCGTGATTGACGATGCGCAGTTTGAAGCCGAGCAGATGGGCAAAACGCTGGAGGTCACGTCGCCGCCTGGTCCGTGGAAACTGATCGGGAATGCCGCGGCACTCGACAGCGCACTGGAAAATATTGTGCGTAATGCCCTGCGTTATTCACATCATCACATTGCGCTGAACTTCGCCCACGACAGTGAAGGGATCACCATCACCGTTGATGACGACGGTCCGGGCGTGAGTGAAGAAGATCGTGAGCAGATTTTCCGTCCGTTCTACCGGACTGATGAAGCGCGTGACCGTGAATCCGGCGGTACCGGCCTTGGGCTGGCTATCGTGGATACTGCGGTTCAGCAGCACAGAGGCAAAGTCAGAGCCGAGGACAGCCCGCTGGGCGGCCTTCGTTTGATTATCTGGCTGCCGCTGCACCAGCGCTAAGTTTCTGCTATTCTGCGTTCCTCTATCAGGGGGACGCATGCTTAACATCGTTTTATTTGAACCAGAAATCCCGCCAAATACCGGCAATATTATCCGCCTGTGTGCCAACACCGGATGTCAGCTTCACCTCATCGAACCTTTAGGTTTCGGCTGGGACGATAAACGTCTGCGCCGCGCCGGGCTCGATTACCATGAATTCGCCCATATTAAGCATCATGCCAATTATGACGCGTTCCTCAGCAGCGAAAATCCACAACGTCTTTTTGCACTGACGACCAAAGGTACGCCCGCGCACAGTGCCGTCAGCTATCAGGATAATGATTTCCTGCTGTTCGGCCCTGAAACACGTGGTCTGCCGGCATCCATTCTGGATAATCTGCCCGCACAGCACAAAATCCGTATTCCGATGCTCGCAGAAAGCCGCAGCATGAACTTGTCGAATGCTGTTTCGGTGGTGGTATATGAAGCCTGGCGCCAGCTGGGATATCCGGGCGCACTGCTGAAAGAATAGCGTTGTGGAAATGAAGACGATGGCATGCAGAATGATGCCATCGGAAATGCCTGTCAGATACCGTCGCCGAATTCAAAACCCTGCGCAATACCGTTGAAATGCTGATCCATATCCATGGAAGGACGCTCGCTTTCCGGACGCCCGACAATACGCGCCGGTACGCCTGCAGCGGTGGTATGCGGAGGAACGGATTGCAACACGACTGAGCCCGCCCCGATTTTCGCACCCGCACCCACTTCGATATTACCGAGTATTTTCGCACCAGCACCAATCATGACGCCTTCACGAATTTTAGGGTGACGGTCGCCGCAAGTTTTACCGGTACCGCCAAGGGTAACGGATTGCAAAATCGACACGTCGTTCTCAACAACAGCCGTTTCACCGATGACAATTCCGGTCGCATGGTCAAACATGATGCCGCAACCAATGCGTGCTGCCGGATGAATATCTACGCCAAAGGACACTGAAATCTGATTCTGGAAATAAATCGCCAGCGCTTTACGATCCTGCTTCCACAGCCAGTTACCGATACGGTATGCCTGAAGTGCGTGGAAACCTTTCAGATAGAGCAGCGGAGTCGAATATTTATCGACCGCCGCATCGCGCTGATGCACAGCCAGAATGTCGCGGGCAGCGGACAAGATCATTTGTTCGTCGTTGCGATAGGCTTCTTCAACCACTTCACGGATAGCCATCGCGGGCATAATCGGATTGCCCAGCTTATTGGCCAGAATGTAGCTCAGTGCGCCGCCCAGCGTTTCATGTTTAAGTAACGTCGCATGGAAAAAACTCGCCAGCATCGGTTCACACTCAGCCAGTGCTCTCGCTTCTGATTTAATGTTATTCCAGACCAGCTCTAATTCTTCTAGCGACATCACTTTTCCTTACGACTTTGCAAGTTCGGGTAATAAAAAGCCGCCCTGTCGGGAACACCAACAAGGTGGCTATACTTTATACGCCTTTCAGTGGCTGTGTTTTTCGTCCTTGCTCGCACGGGCAAGTAAACTGATCGCTGCTTCACGCGCATCTTTACCGCAGTACAACACCTGGTAAATCTGTTCTGTGATTGGCATTTCAACGTTGTTACGCTGCGCCAGAGCCCGTACTTCTTTCGTATTGCGATAGCCTTCTACAACCTGTCCGATGGTGTCCTGAGCGGTCTGAACATCCTTGCCTTGTCCCAGCATAATGCCGAAACGACGGTTGCGGGACTGGTTGTCTGTGCAGGTTAACACCAAATCACCCAGCCCTGCCATGCCCATAAATGTCGCAGGGTCAGCGCCCAAAGCGGCACCCAGACGTGTCATTTCAGCCAGCCCGCGGGTAATCAGCGCGGTTCGGGCATTAGCGCCAAAGCCAATACCATCTGACATTCCGGCACCAATGGCGATAACGTTTTTAATCGCACCACCCAGCTGAACGCCGATAAAATCCGGGTTGCTGTAGACACGAAAACTTTTGCCACAGTGCAGTAACTGCTGCAAATCGTCGGCAAACGTCGCATCGGTTGCGGCCAGAGAGATTGCCGTCGGCATACCTGCCGCGAGTTCTTTGGCGAATGTCGGCCCGGAAACCACGGCTAACGGAATGGCATCGCCGAGTTCTTCGCGTGCGACATCCTGCAACAGACGGCCGGTTTCCGCCTCCAGCCCCTTCGTCGCCCACACCACACGCGCATCAGGACGCAAGTGAGGTTTCAGCTGGCGCAATACGTCACCAAATACATGGCTGGGTACCACAACCAGCACATTACGGCTGGCGGCTAACGCGACAGACAGATTAGTTTCGAGCAACAGATTATCGGGGAACGGAACATCAGGAAGGAATTCCTGATTACAGCGGGCACGTTGTAAGGCGTTGATGTGGTCGGGATTATGTCCCCACAGCACAACGGGATGGCCATTTCTGGCGAGAGTAATCGCTAAAGCGGTGCCGTACGAGCCGGCACCGATCACTGTCATTGACGCATTGACGGTTTTCATCAGGCATCCTGATGCGGTTCTGCACCTTCGCCTTCAGCTTGCTGTTGCAGATAGTTCATGAACAGAGCGTCAAAGTTAACAGGTGCCAGATTCAGTTGCGGGAAAGTACCGCGGGAGACCAGGCTGGTGATGCACTCACGGGCATACGGGAACAGAATGTTCGGGCAATATGCACCCAGGCAATGCGCCATCTGGTTACCATCGATACCGGAGATGGTGAAGATACCACCTTGCTGAACTTCACACAGGAACGCAGTTTCGTCGCCCAGAGAAGACGTTACGGTCACACGCAAGACAACTTCGTATACACCTTCGGCCAGCTGGCTGGAAGCGGTATCAAGATCCAGTTTAACTTCTGGCTGCCAGTCTTGCTGGAAAACCTGAGGCGCATTTGGCGCTTCAAAAGAGATGTCTTTGGTATAAATACGTTGGATCTGGAAAGCCATCTCGGTGTTATTTTGTTCTGACATGTGAGTAGTACCCTTAAGTTAATAGTCCTTTTAAACACGTAATGCGAAACCACCGCCGCCCTGATTAACCCAGCATTGGGTCAAGGCCACCGCGTGCATCAAGTGCATGTAAATCATCACAACCGCCAACGTGCTGTCCGTCGATAAAGATCTGAGGAACCGTTGAACGACCGCTGCGGGCGATCATTTTTTCACGCTTATCTGCATCACCATCGATAGCGATTTCATCGAATGAAGCGCCTTTGCTATTGAGCAGGGCTTTCGCACGATGGCAGTAAGGGCAGGTTGCCTTGGTATAGATTTCAATTTTAGCCATGGGTTCCACCTCAGAGTCGTAGAATTTAATGCCGTAGCGGTTATCTGAACGTCTTATTTACCGCGAATCATTTACCGCGAACTAAAGGCAGGTTTTCACCGCTCCAGCCGCTGATGCCTTCTTTGAGTGTGAACACACGCTCAAAACCAGCAGCAATCAGGCCTTCAGCCGCAGTACGGGAAGTTTGTCCGGTGGCACATACCACGATTACTGGCTGTGCTTTGTGTTTGGTCAGTTCACCCAGATTGTTGTTTTTGATGTCAGCAGACAACACATTCTGTGATTCAGCGATGTGGCCTTTGCGGAATTCTTCACGCGCGCGAACATCGACAACGATGGCATCTTCTTTATTAATCAGGCGTGTTGCTTCGCCACGGGTGATCTCTTTCACTTTAGAGAAACGTGTTTTAAAGGTGGTCACAATTACTGCAATCAGTAACGCAACCCACGCCAGGCTGAGAACCGGATGCGCACTGATGAACGGCATAATATCTTGCATGGGGTGTAACAACTCCCGTCAGTTGGGGGAAAATTCAAGGCTTCAGAGTATACCTGCGCGCCGGAGCAAATACAGCCAGTAAGCGCGGGCGAATGCCACAATCTGCGGCACGTCTCGGAAAATTAACACGCCTTTATGCTGAAAGTTAACCCTCACCTCACCTCATCTTTGATCTCCTCCGGCTATTCACTTCCTGCACTGGGGTAAAATCAGCCGGCTTAAATGCCTTTAGTCGCGCCTGTTTATCCCGTTTCAGCGGGCGAGCCTATTGAGCATTTCATCTTTTAAACTGAGGTCAATTGACATGTCGAGCAACAAAAAACCGATGGTTCTGGTGATTCTGGACGGCTATGGACATCGCGAAGAGCAACAAGATAACGCGATTCTGAACGCCAAAACGCCGGTGATGGATAATCTGTGGGCCACTCATCCTCACACACTTATCGCAGCCTCCGGACTGGACGTCGGTCTGCCCGACGGTCAGATGGGCAACTCCGAAGTCGGCCATGTCAATTTAGGTGCGGGCCGCATCGTGTATCAGGATCTCACCCGTCTGGACAAAGAAATCAAAGAAGGCGACTTCTTTAATAATAGCGTACTGACCGGTGCGGTTGATCGTGCCATTGCCGCAGGCAAAGCGGTTCACATTATGGGTCTGTTGTCTGCGGGCGGCGTTCACAGTCACGAAGACCACATTATGGCGATGGTGGAACTGGCGCACCGTCGTGGCGCGAAAGCCATTTATCTGCACGCCTTCCTCGATGGCCGTGATACACCGCCGCGCAGCGCTGAAGCTGCACTGAAACGCTTCTCTGAGAAATTCGCACAAATCGGTACTGGCCGTATCGCATCTATCGTAGGCCGCTATTACGCGATGGACCGCGATAACCGCTGGGATCGCGTACAACTGGCTTACGATTTGATGTCACAGGCAAAAGGCGCGTTCACTGCCGATAATGCACTGACTGGCCTGCAGGCCGCTTATGCCCGTGATGAAAATGATGAATTCGTGAAGCCAACCGTATTGCAGGCAGCAGGCGAAGAATCCGCGGCCATCAATGACGGCGATGCACTGATCTTCATGAACTTCCGCGCAGACCGGGCCCGCGAAATCACCCGCGCCTTTATCAGTCCGGACTTCGATGGTTTTGCCCGCGAAAAAGTCATCAACTTCGGCGATTTCATCATGCTGACCGAATATGCCGCGGACATCAACGCCGCCTGCGCCTATCCGCCAGCATCACTGAAAAATACCCTTGGCGAGTGGCTGATGGCACATGGCAAAACGCAGCTGCGTATTTCCGAAACTGAGAAATATGCACACGTTACCTTCTTCTTTAACGGCGGCATGGAAGACTCGTTTGAAGGCGAAGACCGCATTCTGGTGAAATCCCCGAACGTGGCGACTTATGACCTGCAACCGGAAATGAGTTCGGCTGAACTGACGGAAAAACTGCTTGGCGCAATTGCCAGCGGCAAATATGACACCATCATTTGTAACTACCCGAATGGCGATATGGTCGGTCATACCGGCGTTTACGACGCCGCGGTGAGCGCCGTTGAAGCACTGGATAATTGTGTTGCTCAGGTTGTGGATGCCGTGAAAGCAGCCGGTGGCCAGTTGCTGATCACCGCCGACCACGGTAACGCAGAACAAATGCGCGACCCGGCGACCGGTCAGGCACACACCGCGCACACCAGTCTGCCGGTGCCATTAATCTACATTGGCGGAAACGCAGAAGCGGTTGAAGGCGGTAAATTGTCTGATATCGCACCAACAATGCTTTCACTGATGGGCATGGAAATTCCGGCAGAAATGAGCGGCAAACCGCTGTTTATCGCACGCTAATTTCTCTTAAAGCTCTGTTACAAAGGCGTACTGACACCCGTTGGTACGCCTTTTTTGTTTGTGCATCAGCCGGTTGATTAGTGTTACGATACGAGAAGGGACAGCCATATTGTCTATCATCCACGGTCGACAAGCGGAAAAAAGTTTGAGCAAATTCATTCATTTCAGCCTGATGAGAACCCGCCTTTCCGCTCAGGACAAGGCCGTATCTGCCTTCCCATCTTCAGCCTTATTACTTTGTGCTTCTTTACTCTCTCTTTCCGTGAGTGTGCATGCTGACGACAATAAAGATCAGCTAAAAACCATTCAGCAAAATATCGCGGAAAAAGAAAAAAGCGTTAAGCAGCAGAAACAACAGCGCGGCACTTTATTGCAGCAATTGCAGGCGCAGGAAAAAACCATTGCCTCCGCCAGCAGCCAGCTACGCGGAACTCAGTCAACCCTCGCCACACTCAGTAAAGACATTGCCGGGCTTAACGCCTCTATCGATAAGTTGCAAAAACAGCAAAAGACGCAGGAAGAGATCCTGGCAAAACAGCTCGATGCTGCCTTCCGTATCGGTCAGCATAAAGGCTTGCAACTGCTGCTCAGCGGCGAAGAGAGCGAACGTAATGAGCGGATCCTGGCGTATTTCGGCTATCTGAATACCGAACGACAGAAAACCATCGAAGAGCTGAAACAAACCCGCACCACGCTGGCTGAACAGCGTGTTTCTTTGCAATCAAAGCAAACACAACAAAAAAGCCTGCTGAGTGAACAACAATCACAGCAACAAAAACTCGAACAGGCGCGTGCCGCCCGTAAGCAAACGCTCACGGCGCTGGAATCCTCATTGCAAAAAGATGAGCAGAGCCTGACGGAGCTGCGCGCCAACGAATCCAGCCTGCAAAACAAAATTGCCGCCGCTGAACGTGCCGCCAAAGCCCGTGCGGAAAAAGAAGCGCGGGAAGCCGCCGCCGTGCGAGCGAAAGAACAGCAAGCGAAGAAAAAAGGTTCAACCTATAAACCGACCCAAAGCGAACAGTCACTGATGGCCCGAACCGGCGGTCTGGGACGCCCGTCTGGTCAAAATATGTGGCCGGTTAACGGTTCGTTGATACATCGTTTCGGCGAACAGCTACAGGGTGAACTACGCTGGAAAGGCATTGTCATTTCAGCACGTGAGGGCAGTGATGTACGGGCTATTGCCGACGGACGCGTCATTCTGGCGGACTGGTTACAGGGCTACGGGCTGGTTGTGGTTATCGACCACGGTAAAGGCGATATGAGTCTTTACGGTTACAACCAGGATGCGCTGGTCAGCGTTGGCGATCAGGTGAGAACCGGTCAGGCCATTGCTAAAGTTGGGAACAGCGGCGGACAGGGCCAGCCATCGCTGTATTTTGAAATTCGTCGTCAGGGCCAGGCAGTAAATCCACAGCCGTGGTTGGGAAGATAGCATTGCGATATAAAAAGTCCGTTTTAGCTGCCCTTTGTGGTACTGCGTTTTTCGTTTGTCAGGTTCAGGCAGCGAAATTATCCATCCTGATTGATGACTTTGGTTATCGCCAGCATGAGGAAAACCAGGTACTTCAGATGCCAAAAGCGGTATCCGTTGCGATTTTCCCTAATGCGCCAGATTCGCAGATGATGATGAACAAGGCACATCAGCAGGGCCGTGAAATATTGATCCACCTGCCGATGGCGCCGCTCAGCAAACAACCGCTGGAAAAAGATACGCTGACACCTTCGATGAGTGCCGCAGAAGTGAAGCGTATTGTCGATCAGGCCATCAGCAATATCCCGTATGCGATTGGTATCAACAATCATATGGGCAGCGCCATGACCTCCAGCTTGACCGGCATGGAAAACGTCATGCAGGCCATGAATGCTCACAACTTATTCTTCCTCGACAGTATGACCATCGGCAATACCAAATCGGTTCAGGCCGCTCAGGGAACCCGGGTGAAAGTGATTAAGCGCAACGTCTTTTTAGATGATGTGCAGAACGAAGCGGAAATCCGCCATCAGTTTGAACGGGCTATTCAGCTCGCCCGCAAGAACGGTTATGCCATCGCCATCGGCCATCCCCATCCGACCACGGTGAAAGTGCTGCAACAAATGCTGCCGAATTTGCCTTCCGATATCGTTCTGGTGCGGCCAAGCGATCTGCTCAACGAACCCCAGCGCAACGCCCCGGCGGGGAAAGCGACCGGTATCACGGCGTCCAAACCATCACGCAAAGGCATCAGCATCTGCCGCGTGAAACAACCGGTTCCGCAAGTGTATGCCGACAGCATGTTTAGAGTGCTGGGCGAAAGCCTGTCTGCATTGCCGGCAATACAGTTTGTTGAACGCCAATATCTAGCATGGACCACATTTCCTAAAAAATAGGATTCAGGGACATTGACTGGCGGCAGGTTCCCATTTTCGAAAAAATGGATTTGAAATATTCATACAACATATTGATATGAGTGATTTTAGTATCAGAATCAAATATGTAGAGCTTATAGAATTTGCCTCTTATAATGGGTAGCATATTTTTTTAACCGGGCTGAGCAAGGGCGCTATCCGATGGGACTAGATCGATCTAAAATTCTGCTGCTCGACAGCGGCAAAGAATGGGGAGGTGGCACCAACAGCATGTTGGAGTTGCTGAAAAGAATCGATCGTGAAAAGTTTGAAATCAGTTGCTGCTTTTACAATGACTACGCCCGGGATAACGGGGAAACCATTAGCCAGATATTGAACTCGCTCAATGTGCCGGTATTTTTCATTCCTCAGGTCAGACAACCCACCTGGGCAAAAATCAGCAAAGAAGTCCTGCGAACGCTGTTTTTCTTTAGCGGAAATTTACGCCAGAAAGCGATTTATTCTGTTGATAAAATCTGGCGTATAAACCCCAATATCCGCAAAATCCATTCCCTGCTTGAGCTCGGTCAGTTTGATATTTTATATATGAATAATCAGCCAAGTTCTAACGTGGAAGGCTATTATTCGACCGAAGGCTTACCGACAGAAATCGTGCAGCATTGCCGCATCGAACCGGTTCTGAACAAAGACGTCGTGGGCATTGTTAACCGTTTTTGCCACAGCATCATTTCTGTTTCTCAGGGGGTTCAGGAACAGTTGCTCAAACGTGGCGTGCGCAAAGAGCTGTGTTTTACCGTCTTCAACGGCATTGATATTAACCAGCCGTTACCTGATGGCATCAGGATCCGCGCAGAACTCGGCGCAACAGAAGATACTTTCATCTTTGGCAGTATCGGTTCTCTGATTAATCGTAAAGCCCACCACTTCACCCTGCTGGCACTCGATAAATTTAACCGTGCTTTCCCGGAAGCAAAATGGAAAATGGTCTTTGTCGGTGAAGGCCCGAATTTACGCCGCCTGATCCAGCAGGCTGCCGCACTGAATATGATGGATAAAGTCATCTTCACCGGTTTTCAAAGCAATCCTCTGGAATATCTGGCGGCTTTTGATGCCTTTATATTAGGCTCAAAAAGTGAAGGTTTACCGCGGGTGGTTCTGGAATCCATGTTACTGAAAACGCCGGTGATTGGATCCAATGTCACGGGGACTGCCGAACTGATTAAAAATGCAGAAACCGGAATGCTTTTCGAGTATGGCGATATTGAGATGCTCTTCAACCATATGAAAACGCTGTATCTCAACGCCCATTTGCGCAGTGAAATCGCTACGCAGGCAAATCTCACTGTCCGCGAAAAATTTGCGATTGAAAAATATGTCTCTGGCGTGGAAACCGTTTTGAGCAGCGTTAAAAAGAAACAAGGCTGAACATGTTCAAATTTCTAAACTCTAAATATCGTCATATTCTTTCACGCCACAATCTGCCTTATGCCGATACCGTCAAGGCAGGCGCGCCAAAGAATAATATCACCTCTGTCGTCGTTCCTTCCGCGGGTGCTGACTACATTGAAGAAGCCTGTTTATGCGCGGAATTTGCCGACAAATTCGCGACACAATTGCAGGAAATTGTCATTGTGACCGATCAGGATGCCAGCCTGTTCCGGCCTCTGCCTGAAAAAGTCCGCATCGTGACACTGAATCCCGAAACTAAATCCGGCGATTATCGCTATAAACAAATTTATCTCAGCCGTCTGATCAAACTGCTGGCGCCTTTGCAGGCTAAAACTGACGGCATTTTGATGATCGACTCTGATCTGAATCTGCTGAAAATGCCTGAAATTCAGCTGCATGAAAATCATATTTATTCGAGTTTCCGTCAGGGCAAAATGATTGCCAAACTCGGGGATTGTGACCCTGAAATTATTCCAGCGTATTACAAAGACAGCGTGCGGCCTTATATCGTTGACCACGTCAACGGCGCATTTTTAGCGGCGACGCGTAAAACCTGGGAACGTTTGTGCCCGTTGTGGATTATGTTTTTCAGAGATACCTGGAATATCCTGCCAGATAATCAGCCACCGACCGATCAGCTGCCCCTGGCGGCGATGCTCGACACTCTGGACATTAAAAGCGTGAATCTCGGCGACTGGATGAACTGGCCGGTCTCGAAGAAAATTGGCGGCACGCCGTCGGTGATTCCGAAAGAGGTCATTGGCGCGCACGGCGGTTTCCCGCTGACAGAATGGCAAAAGTATCTGGCCTCGCCAGACAATGAACTGCTGTTTAAAGGGCAGGATTACACCCGCAAAGTGCGATATCTGACGGATGCAGAGAAACAAAAGGCAGAACCGGAAGCCTGAACACTCCCGTTAGCCAGAAAAAAGCCCGCTGTTGTGGACTGCACCCCAAAAGTTGGACACCCAACTGAGTAAGGTGCAGTTTTTTATGGCGAAGCCAAAATATACCCTCGAAACCAGAATGGCTGTGGTCAGCCATTACCTCTACGGCAATGACGGGACACAACGGACCGCAGAACGTTTTGGTGTCGAAAGAACATCCGTTCGTCGCTGGGTCAGAGCCTGGCAATTACACGGTATTGATGGCATTACCTGGAAAAATGACCGCCATTCTCCGGCATTCCGGATTGCTGTTGTCCGGACTGTTCTCGGTGAAGAACTTTCAATGCGCGAAGCTGCCGCACGGTTTAATATCTCAAACGAGACCGTCGTCCGGCACTGGGTTAATGTCTACAAAGACGCTGGTGAGAATGGACTTCTGAGCATAAAACCCGGCCGGAGCAAAGGCATGACAAAACCCAAAAAAGCATCCCCACTTACCGATGAGGCGCTGGAAAAGTTATCTCCCGAAGAGCTGCGGGCTGAGCTCCGTTACCTGCGTGCAGAGAATGCCTACCTAAAAAAGCTAAAGGCCTTAGTTCAAAGCGAGAAAAACGGCAAAAAGCCGCAATAATCAGTGAACTAAGGCGTAATTATGCGCTTAGTGACCTTCTGCGTGCAGCGGGGATGTCCCGCAGTACGTGGTATCACAATGTGAACGCGCTGAAGCGAGTGGACAGGCATGCCGGACTGAAAGACAAAATCAGAGAGATATACCACCATCATAAAGGGCGTTATGGTTACCGCAGGATCACGCTCTCACTGAGAAAGCAGGGGCTGCTGGTGAACCATAAAACAGTACAGCGGCTGATGGCAGAGGTGTCGCTCCGGTCGCTTATCAGGGTGAAGAAATATCGCGCCTGGAAAGGGGAAGCGGGCAAGGCAGCCTCCAACATCCTGAGTCGGGACTTCAGTGCATCAAAAGCCAACGAAAAGTGGGTTACGGATGTTACAGAGTTCTCGATACAGGGTAAAAAGTTGTACCTGTCACCGGTTCTCGATCTTTTTAACCGGGAAATCATCTCATACAGCCTGTCGGAAAGACCGGTGATGGAAATGGTGAATACCATGCTGCGTGATGCGTTCGCAAAGCTCAGTCCAGAAGATGCCCCGTTGTTGCACTCGGATCAGGGTTGGCAGTATCGAATGGCAGCCTATCAGGCAAAATTAAAGGCAGAGGGCATAACGCAAAGTATGTCGCGTAAAGGAAACTGCCTGGATAATGCTGTAATGGAGAACTTCTTCGGTACGCTGAAATCGGAGTGTTTTTACCTGAGCCAGTTCGGGAGTCTCAGGGAACTGAGGGAGGCGATAGAGGGATATATCCATTACTACAACAACGAAAGAATAAGCCTGAAATTAAAAGGGTTGAGTCCGGTAGAATACCGAACCCAGGCCCTGAAAGCCGCTTAACATGAACTGTCCAACTTTATGGGGTCAGTCCAGTTGAGCGGGCTTTTTCATCTCTGCGAAAAATCAGATCACCAGTTAAGAATGACCTTTCCGGAATGACCGGAGCGCATCGCATCAAACCCTTTCTGGAATTCATCAATCGGGAAATGGTGAGTGATTAACGGAGTGAGATCCAGCCCGGACTGAATGAGCGCCGCCATTTTGTACCAGGTTTCAAACATTTCCCGGCCATAGATCCCCTTGATAAACAGCCCCTTGAAAATCACCTGATTCCAGTCAATGGCCATTTCTGCAGAAGGAATGCCGAGCATGGCAATCCGCCCGCCGTGATTCATCGCACTGAGCATGCTGCGAAATGCTGCCGGTGCGCCGGACATTTCCAGCCCGACATCAAACCCTTCCGTCATCCCCAGTTCTTCCATGACGTCCGGCAGGCTTTGCTGACTGACATTGACCGCCCGCGTTACACCCATTTTGCGCGCAAGTTCGAGCCGGTATTCGTTCATGTCAGTGATCACAACATGACGCGCGCCAACGTGTTTGCAGATAGCGGCAGCCATGATACCAATCGGACCCGCGCCGCTTATCAGGACATCTTCCCCGACTAAATCAAAAGACAGCGCGGTATGAACTGCGTTGCCCAATGGGTCGAAAATGGCCGCCAGATCGTCAGAAATATTGTCCGGGATTTTGAACGCATTGAACGCCGGTAAAACAAGATATTCCGCAAAGGCACCGGGACGATTTACCCCGACGCCCTGCGCATTGCGGCATAAGTGCGTGCGCCCGCCGCGGCAGTTGCGGCAATGCCCGCAGGTGATATGACCTTCGCCGGAAACACGGTCGCCGATGCTGAAGCCTTTAACTTCCTGCCCGATCCCGACGACTTCGCCGACGTATTCATGGCCGACCACCATCGGCACCGGAATGGTTTTTTGCGACCATGCATCCCAGTTATAAATATGCACATCGGTGCCACAGATGGCTGTTTTGCGGATTTTGATCAGCAAATCGTTATGGCCCATTTCAGGCACCGGCGCATCCGTCATCCAGATGCCTTCCTCACGTTTGAGTTTTGCTAAGGCTTTCATGGAAACTCCTCAGGCGATCACGCCAAGCTTTTTGCCAATACGGGTAAAGGCTTCAACCGCCTTTTCGATTTGTTCAATGCTGTGCGCCGCAGACATCTGGGTACGGATACGCGCCTGGCCTTGCGGCACGACCGGATAAAAGAAACCGGTGACATAAATACCTTCCCGTTGCAAAAGCGCGGCAAATTCTTGCGCTAAACGGGCTTCGCCCAGCATCACAGGAATGATGGCGTGATCGGCCCCTGCCAACGTGAAACCGGCTGCTGTCATTTTTTCACGGAACATTTTTGAATTGCTGAGCAGGCGCTCACGCAGTTCGCTGCCTTCTTCCAGCATGGAGAGCACTTTCAGCGAGGCAGAGACAATCGACGGTGCCAGTGAATTGGAGAAAAGATAAGGACGTGAACGCTGACGTAACCAGTCGATGACTTCCTGACGGGCTGCGGTATAACCACCGGAAGCTCCGCCCAGCGCTTTACCGAGCGTTCCGGTGATGATGTCTACCCGCCCCATCACGTCACAATATTCATGAGTACCGCGCCCTTCGGCACCGACAAAACCGACAGCATGGGAATCATCGACCATCACCAGCGCGTCAAATCGTTCTGCCAGATCGCAGACACCTTTCAGGTTAGCAATCACACCATCCATGGAAAATACACCGTCGGTAGCGACCAGAATATGCCGGGCACCGTCGTCTTTCGCCTGCTGCAAACGGGCTTCAAGTTCGTCCATATTATTGTTGGCATAGCGGTAGCGTTTCGCTTTGCACAACCGGACGCCGTCGATGATTGATGCGTGATTCAGCGCATCCGAAATGATGGCGTCTTCTTCGCCCAGCAGCGTTTCGAATAATCCGCCGTTGGCATCAAAACAGGAGGAATAAAGGATCGCGTCGTCCATACCGAGAAAATCGGCCAGGCGGTGTTCGAGTTCTTTATGGGCATCTTGTGTACCGCAGATAAAACGCACCGACGCCATGCCAAAACCGTGGCTGTCGAGCCCTTCTTTAGCGGCCCTGATGAGCTCCGGATGGTTAGCTAATCCGAGATAGTTGTTCGCGCAGAAATTGATGACCGGCTTGCCACCCGCGACAGAGACTTCAGCCTGCTGAGGCGTGGTGAGTATACGTTCTTCTTTAAACAGTCCTTCAACCCGCGCCTGATCGAGCTGGTCTTCCAACTGCCGATAAAACGAAACAGACATACAGTATTCTCCTGAAATGACTCATTCACGGAATACATTACTAATCTGAATACGAAATAACGATGGAACCGCTCACAATATCTTTGTTTTGCAGCATAGTTCACGCCTTACGGTCTGAAACACAAGAATGCGTGTTATCGGACACCTTCCCAATGTGAGCTTCATAATGAAGTGTTATGATATTACCCAATTACAGGCGGCGCATGGTGCGCGGTTCTTAAAATGATTAAAGGTGGATCCCATGATAATCGTCACTGGCGGCGCTGGTTTTATCGGCAGCAATATTATTAAATCGCTCAATGATATGGGATACCGCGATATTCTGGTGGTCGATAACCTGAAAGACGGCACCAAATTCGTCAATCTGGTTGATCTGGATATTGCGGATTATTGTGATAAAGAAGATTTCATCGCCAGTATCGTTGCAGGCGATGATTTAGGTGATATTGACGCCATTTTCCACGAAGGCGCCTGTTCGTCCACCACCGAGTGGGACGGAAAGTACATGATGGACAACAACTATCAGTACTCTAAAGATATCCTGCATTATTGTCTGGATCGCAGTATTCCTTTCCTTTACGCCTCTTCCGCGGCGACTTACGGCAGCCAGAGCACCAGCTTTGTTGAAGATCGTAAATATGAGCAGCCACTGAACGTCTATGGCTATTCTAAATTCCTTTTTGACCAGTATGTTCGCGAAATTCTGCCACACGCAGAATCTCAGATTTGTGGTTTTCGTTACTTCAACGTTTACGGACCACGCGAAGGCCATAAAGGCAGCATGGCCAGCGTCGCGTTCCACCTGAACAACCAGATCAACGCCGGCGAGAACCCGAAATTGTTCTCCGGCAGCGAAGGCTTCAAACGCGATTTCATCTACGTGGGCGATGTGGCTGCGGTGAACCTGTGGTTCTGGCAGAACGGCGTTTCCGGTATTTTCAACTGCGGTACCGGTCGTTCAGAATCCTTCCAGGCGGTGGCAGACGCGGTCGTGGCGTACCACAAATCTGGCGATATCGAATACATTCCTTTCCCGGAAAAATTGAAAGGCCGTTATCAGTCCTTCACTCAGGCCGATATGACCGCGCTGCGTAATGCCGGTTATGACAAACCCTTCAAAACGGTTGCTGAAGGCGTGACGGAATACATGAGCTGGCTTAACCGCACAGTTTAAGCCCTGCACATTGAGGAATGGATTAACGGTATGAAAATACTGGTAATTGGGCCGTCATGGGTCGGTGACATGATGATGTCTCAAAGTCTCTACCGCACCCTGAAAGCTGCGCACCCGCAAGCACAAATTGACGTGATGGCACCTGCATGGTGCCGTCCCTTGCTCGACCGGATGCCGGAAGTGAATCAGGCGCTGGCGATGCCATTGGGTCATGGCGCACTGGAACTTGGCGAGCGTCGTCGTCTGGGCGTTTCATTGCGCGATACGCATTATGACCGCGCTTATGTCTTGCCTAACTCTTTTAAATCAGCGCTGGTTCCGTTCTTTGCGCGCATTCCTCAGCGCACTGGCTGGCGTGGCGAAATGCGCTATGGCTTGCTCAATGATTTACGGGTCCTCGATAAAGCCGCATTTCCGCTGATGGTTCAGCGCTACGCGGCGCTCGGCTACGAAGCCGGAAAAATCAAAACTGCGGCCGACCTTCCACAACCCATTCTGTGGCCAAAACTGCAGGTCACTGGAGCCGAAATCGCGGCCGTCAAAATCGCCTTTGCTGTCGATAATTCACGTCCGTTGATTGGCTTTTGTCCGGGTGCTGAATTCGGCCCGGCCAAACGCTGGCCGCATTATCACTACGCCGTACTGGCTGAAAAACTGATCAGCGAAGGCTATCAGGTCGTGCTGTTTGGTTCGGCAAAAGACAATGCCGCCGGAGAGCAAATCCGTCTGGCACTGAATGAAAGTGCTCAAGCTTTCTGCCTGAATCTTGCGGGTAAAACTTCTCTGGATCAGGCTGTGGTGATGATCGCGGCCTGCCAGGCTGTGGTCAGCAATGATTCTGGTCTGATGCATGTCGCTGCTGCACTGGATAAACCGCTGGTGGCACTCTACGGGCCGAGCAGCCCGGACTTCACCCCGCCACTCAGCCATCAGGCGAAAGTTATCCGCCTGATCACCGGCTACCATAAAGTCCGCAAAGGCGATGCCGAAGAAGGCTATCACCAGAGTCTGATTGATATTCAACCTGAGCAGGTTTATCAGGAATTAAACCAGTTACTGAGCGCAAGGAAGGAGATTTAATGCGGGTTCTCATTGTCAAAACCTCGTCCATGGGCGACGTTCTGCATACGCTTCCTGCATTAACGGATGCCATGCAGGCTATTCCCGGGATCCGCTTTGACTGGGTTGTGGAAGAAGGTTTCACTCAGATCCCCGGCTGGCATCCGGCCGTCGATCGCGTTATTCCGGTGGCGATTCGCCGCTGGCGCAAAAACTGGTTTGGCTCTGAAACCCGGCAGCAACGCTGTGATTTCAAACGCGAAGTGCAATCCACCCTCTATGACGCCATCATTGACGCTCAGGGATTAATCAAAAGTGCAGCGCTAATCACCCGTGTTGCCAAAGGTGAAAAACACGGGCAAGACTGCAAAAGTGCCCGTGAACCTTTCGCCAGCTGGTTCTACAATCAGCGCCACGAAATTGATAAAAAACAGCATGCAGTGGAGCGCACCAGAGAACTGTTTGCTAAAAGTCTCGGCTATGTAAAACCTGCGACCCAGGGCGACTACGCCATTGCGGCGCGCTTCCTTTCACATTTGCCTGACGATGCCGGTCAGTATCTGGTCTTTCTCCATGCGACCACCCGTGCAGAAAAACACTGGCCGGAAGAAAAGTGGCGTGAACTGATCGGGATGTTGAGTACTGCCAATCTTCGCATCAAACTGCCGTGGGGCGCTGAGCATGAATATCAGCGTGCGTTGCGCCTGGCTGAAGGGTTTCCTTACGTTGAAGTCTTGCCTAAATTGAGTCTCGAGAAAGTGGCTGAGGTGTTAGCCGGTGCGCAAGCCGTGATTTCAGTGGATACCGGACTCAGCCATCTGACTGCGGCGCTGGATCGCCCGAATATCACCCTCTACGGTCCGACCGATCCGGGTTTGATTGGCGGATACGGGAAGAATCAGTGTGTCCTGAAAGCAGAAAACAACTCGCTGGAGGCTCTGCCGGCGGAACGCGTTTTTGAGCAACTCAACGATGTTATTTCTGCCAGTAAGGAAATGAACTGACCATGAGCTATGTAATTATTTTCATTTTGCTGTGGCCATTCAAAATGCTGATGAAACCTTTTCATCAGGGCAAAGGACGCAATCTCGTCATCCAGACCGCCAAAATTGGCGATTTTGTTAACATCACGCCGTTACTCAAACATCTGAAAAAATCGGACGTGTTAATCAGTAAAACGGTGCTGCCACTGGCCGGGCGCGATACAACGATTGAGTCGATCTTCCTGATTGAAGAACACAAGAAGTCTCTCTTCAGTAAAATCCGTCTGGCGTTCAGGCTCCTCAACCGCTATGACAATGTCTATCTGCTGCAACCTAACAGCATTAATGCTTTCTACGCTGCATTTTGTAATGCGAAGCACAAAGCCTTTTTAGAAACCTACGTGCGTAAGTGGTATCACCGGATTTTCTTTGCCACAGCTAACGTGGTTTGTCAGCACGGTAAGTATGACCTCGCTTTAGAAAACTACCTGAAACTGGCTGATCCCGCGCTGACGGCTGACAGTTACCACTCGCATGCCACGCTGCCGTTATGGATCCCGAAAACTCACTATCCTGTGCTGGATAAAACCGGTGAAATCAAAATTGGGATCAGTATTTCTGCGGGGAATCGTGCAAAAACCATCCCACGGGAAGTCTGGCAGCAGATCATACAAAATCTGTCGAATCTTGACTGTCAGTTCATCGTGTTCGGTCCGGCTAATGAACAGCCTTATCTGGATGCTTTACTTGAAATATTAAGTGAAGAGGAAAAATCACGCGTCGTGAGCCTAATCGGTCAGATGCCGTTAGAAGATGTGCCTTTTGCGCTAGGTCAACTTGATGCTTATATCGCCTCAGATTCAGGAAATGCCTATATAGCAGATTCACAAAAAACGCCTATCATCTGCTTTACCGGCCCATGTTGTAAGGAAGAACAGCGTCCGTTAGGTAAGGTGCTGTTTATTGAACCTGAAAACTTTGAACCTGCTTCGTTTGTTTTTGAAACCAGAACCCGTTTTAGCCTGACGCCGGAACAATTGTTTGCGCTGAACGAACATAAATTAAAAGCGATTCACGAGTTCATTACTGACAGCAGAGGTCAGGAGCGCCCTTATGGCTAATACCTTGCATCCATCAATTAAGAATAGGGAAGAGATTGTTAACTCTCTGGGAACTGAAAAAGATGTGGTGCATCTCTCTTTCGGTATCAATGACAGTTATGCTCGCGGAATGGGCATTGCTGTGTTCTCAGTTCTGGAAAACAACCCTGATCTGCGCTTTCATGTTCATTTATTCGGTACAACGCTCAGCAATGAGAGCATCAGCCGAATTATTGAGTTAGCGAAGATGTTTCCCCTTGCCGTCACCACCTATACCTTCAAAGATGAGGCTTTTCAGGGATTGCCGATGGTTGGCCGCTACACACACGCCATCTATTACCGGTTATTTATCCCGCTCATCCTCGCTGATATCACAGATAAAGTGATTTATCTGGATGCTGATACGCTATGTGTCGGTCAGTACAATGACCTGATCAAACTGGATATCAGTCAACACACGTTATGTGCAGTAAATGATGAAAAAAGGGCGCGAGCTAAACTTTGCCCGGTGCTAAAGCTGACTTCTGGTAATTATTTCAACTCCGGATTTCTTTATATCAATATCGAAAAATGGGTTGCCAGAGACACCACCAACCGGGTGATTAATGAGCTTCGCGAAAACGGGGATAAATTTAAATTCCCTGATCAGGAAGCCCTGAATGTCGTGCTGGAAAACGAAATCCTGCTACTGCCTAAAGAATATAATTATATCGTCGATATCATTTACAAACGCGTAGGCCATGAGAAAGCCCTTCCTGCCGGTGTGATCCTGATTCATTACACCGGAAAATGTAAACCCTGGCATTCGTGGGGTGGAAGCAAAGTGGCTGATCTCTATTACTCCTATTATGAGCGCTCCCCATGGAGAGGCATTTCGCTCGACATGCCAGTAAGTTATAAAGAAATGAAACGCTATGCTCGTGTCCTGTGGTTTAAAGGAGACTACTTAAGTAGCGTGAAATGGATGGCTAAGTATATGAACACAAAAGTATTCAGGAAAAGAACACATGATTAACCCTTGGTTATCAGCAATCAAAAAATCGTCATTTGACGATAAGCTTGCTGCACTGTTTTTCTTATTCACCACCATCTCGATTTCTTTTTTTATGCTGTCCGGAGAAGTCACCCGAAACTTTTTCTATATCACGACATATATCGCAGTTATCTATTTCGTATACATCACGTTTAAAAAAGATAAAAAAGTCCATTTTTACGTTTTTTCATGGATTGTATTACTGCTCGGTGTTAGCAAAGTATTGTGGGTCGCATTGACGACCAATGAACAGTATCCGCTGATTGCTCACCATTATCAGATAAGCGGCAAGCGACTTATCCTGGCGGCCTTTATTCTTTATGCTATAGAGCATAATTTGCACAGATGGAAGATATCGACAGTGACTGTCCGCACGGGAATTGCGATCATGACATTGTTATTTATGATTATCTCCGTCATGCATATCGCGGTTTACCTGAAAACGGGCGAGCGTATCCGAATTAACTCTGATGCACCGACTTCCGGTGCTTATACGTTTACTATTTTCTCGTTACTGGTGATGTACAGCCTGAAATTTCATGGACTAAAACATTACAGGCTTTTTTGTCTGGTGATCATGACCATGACATTTGGCGTTCTGGCAGCAACAGAAACCCGATCAGCGGCAATCCTGTTTACCTTTATTAGCGTCTGTAGTGTGCTCTATGATTTCGCGAAGAGTTCACATACATCAAAAATGATTTATGGCTTCGCCATTGCAGGGCTAATCATTTCTGCTCTTTTATCCGGCCATCCGTATTACAACAAAATCGTCACCCGGATCGATAATCTGCAGAATGAAGTCGCCTCTTACGATGCCGGAGACCGTAATACTTCCGTAGGCGCCCGTTTCTCAATGTGGCGCGCGGGTATCGATGCTTTTGAACATCATCCGTTCGGACAGTCAGCAGACAGCCGGAATGCGCTTGCGACAGCCTTCATTAATCAACATGAAGGGGGAAATCCGGAAGCCTTACGTAATCTGCCATTCCATTTGCACAATGACATCATTGACACCTTGTCATTACAGGGCATTTTTGGCGGGATTATTATGGTGTTGTTCTTCGCCGTATTATTGTTATATCCCTTTAAACTCGTCCCTAAAGGCTACGAATTCCTGCTGCTTTCAGTACCGGTCATTTATTTCAGTCAGGGCGATTCTCAGTTCTATAATCGCGAGACGCCGTATTTTGTCGTTCTGATAGTGGGGTATCTGCTGATGTTGCGGATGAAGACCCCTTCAGTCTCTGAAAAATAATGATTTTACGTGCCGGGCACTGCGCCCGGCGCGGTTGCCAGCACTCCTTATTCGTGGAAATTATGTGTCATGACCCTAACAACACCATCCGAAACCATTAAGCTCAGCGCGATCATCCCTATGTACAACGCAGGGGCGATGTTCCGAAATTTTATGGATTCACTCGTCGCGCAAACGCTGGATAGCCTCGAGATTATCATTGTTAACGACGGCTCTACGGACGGGTCAGAGCAGACAGCACAAGAGTACGCCGCAAAATATCCCCATATTCAGGTTATTACCCAGGAAAACGGCGGGGTTTCTCGGGCGCGTAATGCCGGTCTGGATATTGCCCGGGGCAAGTATGTAACCTTTCCGGATGCCGATGACATCATCTCTCCGGATATGTACAAAACGTTGATAGAGATGTGTGAGCAGGATGATCTGGATGCCGCTCAGTGCAATGGTGAACGCTATTTTGTCGGCTCAGAAAAAGTAAAAACGCTCATTCCTGAGGACCGTTTAACCTCAACGGGTGTACTGGATGGGCCGTTGTGGTTGAAAACGGCGCTGGCGACTAACCGGTATTTGCATGTTGTCTGGCTTGGCGTCTATCGTCTCGAATTGATTAGAAAACAGGGACTGTATTTTGAACCTGGTTTACACCATCAGGATATTCCCTGGACGACCGAATTCATGTTCAATGCCCGCCGCGTGAGATACACCCAAACGATCCTATACCGCTACTACATTCACGGTCAGTCAATCAGTAATCAAAAACGCACTGGGATGAAGAACGTTGAATATCAAAGACATTATCTGAAAATTGCCAAAATGCTTGATGAGCTGAATGAGCAATATAAAGACCGGATAAAAATTTATGCTGAGTTTCCACGGCAGGTCACACGTGAAGCGCTGACGGTATGCCACTCAGTTCGTCGTGAGCCTGATCCTGCGGCTCAAAAAGCCATGATTGAAGATATTTATACCTCCGGCACACGTAAGATAATGCTCCGTAATGCCCGCGGCCCGAAGCAATGGTGGCAACTATTATTGTGGCTAAAGCGCCTGCATAACTTACGCAAAAAACTCGCCTGAGGCCTTTAAGAAAGAGATGATTTCCTTACCCACATAATTCCTTTATAACTATTTCCTAAACGAAGTTATTTACCTTTCTATATCAGGCAGATAAATAACTTCACAGCATAGGATTCTTCACCTAAAATCTATTCACTATATTCTAATATCAGATAATAGAATGCCTAACTCAGAAGCCAAGTACGCAGCCTTTATCCCCAGACGAATTTTGCTGGTGAAACTCCGTCATCACGGAGATATGGTGCTCACAACACCAGTGATAAACAGACTGCGCCAGCATTATCCTGATGCTGAAATTGATGTGCTTCTCTATAAAGAAACCCGCCCTATTCTGAGCGAACATCCGTCGCTTTCCCATATTCATGTCATTGACAGAACTTGGAAAAAGCAAGGCATCCGCTATCAGTTACAGCAAGAATATCAGCTGCTGAAAGCCGTTCGCGCACGCCATTATGATCTGGTGATCAACCTGGCTGATCAGTGGCGCAGTGCGCTACTTTCGTTGTTTTCCGGAGCAAAAGTCCGGCTGGGTTTTGACTATAAAAAACGCCGTTCTCCGGTCTGGCGGGCTGGCCATACAGAGTTAGTGACGACTGAAAATCACAGTATTTTGCATACCGTTGAACAAAATATGTCGATTTTATCTCCGCTTGGGATCCCGGTGGAGAATGCCCAAACCTCGATGCATTATTCAGAAAGTGACAAGGCTTTTTGCCAGCAGTTGCTTCTCAAACATCATGTCACCGGCGGATACATCGTGATTCAGCCGACCTCACGCTGGACGTTCAAATGCTGGGATGATGATAAATTTGCCAGCGTCATTGATGGCCTCGCAGATACAGGGCTGACGATTGTCATGACCGCGGGTCCTGATAAAAAAGAACGGGACATGGTGCGTAAAATCCAGGATCTCACTCACAATCCTCAGGTTATTTCTGTTGCCGGGCAGTTGTCGCTGACGCAACTGGCCGCCATGATTGACGGTGCAAAACTTTTTATCGGTGTTGATTCCGCGCCGATGCACATGGCAGCGGCCCTGAATACTCCCTGCGTGGCTTTGTTCGGCCCGACAAAAATGCAGCACTGGCGCCCCTGGGGCAATAACAATACAACTCTCTGGGCCGGAGATTACGCTCCGCTGCCCGCGCCGGATTCTATCGACACAAAAACCCAACAGCGTTATTTGCATGCTATTCCGGTCAGCGATGTTATTGATGCCGCCAGGAGTTATCTGCATGAGTGATTCTGCTGATCAGACAAAAAATATTCGTTTAGCGATCGTCAGACAAAAGTATCGCCCGGATGGCGGTGCAGAGCGTTTTATATCCCGAGCGCTGGAAGCCCTGAACGATCAGAATATCGACCTGAACATCATCACCCGTCAGTGGGAAGGCAAGCCTAATCCGAAATGGAAAATTCATATTTGTAACCCGGCAAAATACGGTCGCGTTTCAAGGGAAAAAGGCTTTGCCGCAGCCGCGCAGCAATGCTGGAAGCAGGAACATTTCGATATAGTCCAAAGTCATGAGCGCATCCCGGGTTGCGATATTTTCCGTGCAGGAGACGGCGCACATCGCGTCTGGCTGGAACAAAGGGCACGCGTCATTTCCCCTTTTCAGCGTTTCCTTACGCAAATCAGTCCCTACCACCGCTATGTTCTGCAAGCCGAAGAAGCGATGTTCCATTCGCCGGAATTGAAAAAAATCATCTGTAATTCTGAGATGGTAAAACGCGACATCATGCGTTGTTACGGGGTCGATGAGAGCCGGTTCGAGGTTATTTATAATGCTATCGACTCGCAAAAGTTTATTCCTGCAACTGACGAGCAACGCAATGCCTCGCGCGAAACACTTTCTATCCCTGCCGGCGCTGTTGCCCTGATTTATGTGGGTTCAGGCTTCGAGCGTAAGGGGCTTAAACCCGCGATAGAAGCCATTGCCGCCAGTGACCGCTATCTCATCGTTGTCGGACAGGATAAAGACCAGAAGAAGTATGAATCTCTGGCGAAGCAGGCAGGATGTCTGGAAAGAGTCCGTTTCGCCGGCGTACAAAACAATGTTATCCCGTTCTATCACGCAGCTGATGGAATGATTTTACCGACGTTGTATGACCCGTTTCCTAACGTCATTCTTGAAGCGATGGCCTGCGGCCTTCCGGTGATCACCAGCCAGACATGTGGCGGTGCTGAATTCATCAGGGAAGGACATGAAGGGTTTGTTTGTGATGCGCTGGATGTGGCAAAACTCACTGAATTCGTGAAGAAAATTCCTTCCCGAAGGGAAAATGCTGAGATGGGAAATGCGGCCAGAGAGCGTATTCTCCCCTATAGCCCAAAAAACCTTTCACAACAATTAGTTGCACTTTATTACTCGTTGCTGGCCTGATGCCATTCGCGCTGACATGATGAGTCGATCACACTTATCTGGTAACATGTGCCCATCTATCCGCCGGGACTATTTTCGCTATATGAAATTGACTTTCCCTTATGCAACGCCTGATAAAAGATGAATATTTTTTATAATATAATCATATATTTAATTCAGCCATTGATTTGGATCCGTTTACTGTTGCGCAGCCGGAAGTCTCCTGCATACCGTAAACGCTGGGCTGAACGTTATGGCTTCTGCAAAGGGAAGGTTGTGTCCGGTGGCATTATGCTGCATTCCGTTTCCGTGGGCGAAACACTGGCAGCCATTCCTTTAGTCCGCGCTTTACGTCATCGCTATCCTTCCTTGCCAATTACCGTCACGACAATGACCCCGACCGGCTCGGAGCGTGTTCAGTCGGCCTTTGGCAAAGGTGTGCATCACGTCTATCTGCCTTATGATCTGGCAGGATCGGTAAATCGTTTTCTTGATGAAGTAAACCCTAAGCTGGTGATCATCATGGAAACCGAGTTGTGGCCGAATCTGATCAGTGCCCTGCACCGTCGCCAGATCCCGCTGGTCATCGCCAATGCGCGCCTTTCAGCCCGTTCGGCAAAGGGATATCAGAAGCTGGGCAAATTCATTCGTACCATTTTGCAACGTATCACGCTGATTGCCGCGCAAAACCAGGAAGACGGTGAACGTTTCCTCTCCTTAGGCCTGAAACGAAATCAGCTCGCTGTCACCGGTAGCCTGAAATTCGATATCTCCGTGACACCTGAACTGGCGGCAAAAGCCATTGCGCTGCGCAGTCAATGGGCATCACGCCGTCAGGTCTGGATAGCTACCAGCACGCATGAGGGTGAAGAAACTCTGCTGCTGGAAGCACACAAAGAACTGCTGAAAGCGCATCCTAACTTGCTGCTGATTCTGGTTCCCCGCCATCCGGAACGTTTCCCGGTGGCCTGTGAACTGACGCGTAAAGCAGGACTCTCCTTCATTCAGCGCAGCTCCGGTGAAGTGCCATCCTCGACCACTCAGGTGGTGATCGGCGATACCATGGGCGAATTAATGCTGCTGTACGGCATTGCTGACCTGGCATTTGTCGGCGGCAGTCTGGTCGATCGCGGTGGTCATAACCCGCTTGAAGCCGCCGCACACGCCATCCCGGTACTGATGGGGCCGCACACCGTTAATTTCAAAGACATTTGCGCCAAGTTAGCTCAGGACGACGGTCTGATTACGGTGATGGATACGGCATCGCTGGTGAAAGAAATTTCGACCCTGCTGACTGACGAAGACTATCGTTTGTATTACGGGCGTCACGCCGTTGAAGTTCTGCATCAAAATCAGGGGGCATTACAACGCCTGCTGCATTTACTGGAGCCTTATCTGCCTGTCCGGAGTCATTAATGGCTGATAAAAAACGTTTATCTGTTGTACTGATTGCGCGTGATGAAGCCGGTTTGTTGCCGGAATGCCTTGAATCAGTTGCATGGGCGGATGAAATTATTCTGCTCGACTCCGGCAGCAAAGATGCAACTCAGGATGTCGCCCGCAGTTTTGGCGCAAAAGTATTTCAAAATACCGACTGGCCGGGGTTCGGCAAACAACGTCAGCTGGCGCAAAGCTATGCCAGCGGTGACTATATTTTGATGATCGATGCCGACGAGCGTGTAACGCCGGAATTGCGCCAGTCGATTGAAAATGTCCTGAAAACTCCGCAGGAAAACACCGTTTATAGCCTCGGGCGCAGTAATCTTTTTCTCGGAAGATTCATGCGCCACAGCGGATGGTATCCGGATCGCGTGAACCGGTTGTATCCTTCCACATTCAGTTATAACGACGATCTGGTTCATGAATCACTGAACACCGGGAGTGCTGCGGTCGTGCCATTGCAAGGCGATCTCCAGCATCTCACCTGTCGTGACCTTTTCGCTTTCCAGCGTAAACAGCTCAGTTATGCGCAGGCGTGGGCAGAACAACGTCATCAGCAAGGGCGTAAGTGCAGTTTCTTCTCGGTTATTTCGCATACGCTGGGGGCATTCATGAAAACCTGGATCCTTCGCGCTGGCTTTCTGGATGGTAAGCAGGGGTTGATACTGGCAGGCGTCAATGCACAATATACCTTCAATAAGTATGCCGCCCTGTGGGCACTCAGCCATCAACTGCAAAAGTGAGCCGTCATGAGCACTAAGGCAATTTATCCCGGCACGTTCGACCCGATGACCAACGGGCATCTTGATATCGTCACCCGTGCGGCACTGATGTTTGACCATGTTATTCTTGCGATTGCGGCCAGCCCAGGCAAAAAACCGATGTTCTCGCTGGATGAGCGCGTGGCGCTGGCGACACAAGTGACGTCGCATCTGGATAATGTTGAAGTGATTGGATTCAGCGATCTGATGGCGAATTTTGCCAAAGCTCAGGGCGCTAACGTGCTGGTTCGTGGTTTACGCGCGGTGTCTGATTTTGAATATGAAATGCAGCTTGCGAACATGAACCGGCATTTACTGCCGACGCTGGAAAGCGTGTTCATGATGCCATCGAAAGAGTGGTCGTTTATTTCCTCTTCACTGGTCAAAGAAGTGGCACGACACGGTGGCGACATCGCGCCTTTCCTGCCACAGGTTATTACTCAGGCCCTGATGGAAAAAATCAGCGCCTGAATCGCTTATCAGCGCTGGCAGTTCGGGCAGAAAAACGTGGTGCGCTGAGCGTGTTTCTTACTCTCAATCGGCGTACCACATGCCCGGCAAAGCTCGCCAGCTCTTCCGTACACCTGTAATTCCTGCGCAAAATATCCCGGCTTTCCATCTGACTGTAAAAAGTCCTTCAGCGTCGTCCCGCCCTGTTCAATCGAACGCAACAGTACTGCTTTGATGGTTCTGACCAGCAACTCCGCTTCATCACGTTTGAGCGAGTGCGCGGGTCTGTCAGGTGAAATACCGGCAACAAACAAGGATTCGCTGGCGTAGATATTCCCCACGCCGACCACCAGTTTGTTGTCCATCAGCCAGGGTTTGATCGGTGATTTTTTCGTACGGCATTTCTCAAACAGATAATCTGCCGTGAAATTTTCGCTCAGCGGTTCAGGACCGAGATGCGCCAGGACATTGCTGGCCGCCAGATCAGAAGACCATAACCAGGCGCCAAAACGCCGCGGATCGGTATAACGCAACACGTGGCCGGTATCCATCACCAGATCAACGTGGTCATGTTTGCCCGGCTCAGTCTCTTCCGGCAACACGCGCAAACTGCCAGACATGCCCAGATGAATGATGATCCATCCGGTTTTCAGCTCGACCAGCAGATATTTAGCGCGACGCTGAACACTCAGAACAGGCTGATCGCTCAACGCTAAGATCTCCGCCGAGACAGGCCAGCGCAAACGCGGATTGCGTACGACAGCATGGAGTATCGTGTGACCTTTCAGATAGGGTTCAATCCCTCTGCGGCTGGTTTCAACCTCAGGTAATTCCGGCATTAATTTCTCCCTTAGCAGAATCGTGTTCAGAGTGTGTCGCAGACACCGACATCAGGCAAATAAAAGTCGCTGTGAATGGAAATCCCAAAATTCAGGCAATAAAAAACCCGGCCGGAGCCGGGTTTTTAGCAATCCACTAAAATTATTTAATTTTAGCTTCTTTGTAGATCACGTGTTGACGGACAACTGGATCGAATTTCTTCAGTTCCAATTTTTCCGGCTTAGTACGCTTGTTCTTCGTGGTGGTATAGAAGTGACCAGTACCAGCAGAAGAAACCAGCTTGATCTTCTCGCGAACACCTTTAGCCATGATGCAGTTCCTTAATACTTCTCACCGCGGGCACGCAGATCGGCCAAGACCGTCTCAATACCCTTCTTATCAATAACACGCATACCTTTAGCAGATACACGCAGAGTTACAAAGCGCTTCTCAGCCTCAACCCAAAAACGGTGGGAGTGCAGGTTCGGCAGAAAACGGCGTTTGGTCGCGTTCATTGCGTGGGAACGGTTGTTACCGCTCACCGGGCGCTTGCCAGTAACTTGGCAGACTCGGGACATGTCTATTCTCCAAAAATCAAATCAGCTCGAGCTTCGTATAGGGTATGGCCGCCTCGTCAGGCTTTTAGAGCCCATCTCAGCAAACTCCACTGAGAACCGACTCACTGTCGTCGGGTAAAAACCAATTCATCAGGTTAGAAACCTGCTGAGATAGGCTCTTATCGCCAAACCCAAGATTCTCAAAGGTGGCGTAGTATACGCTCTGTAGCGTAAGTGCTCAAGTCCCGAACAGCTAAAGATCCCAAAGGATCTTCAAAAAACAAGGCTAAATCCAACCACGCTCGGCAAAAGATACCGTTTCTCCGTGACCTACAACCAAATGGTCGAGGACACGAATCTCAAGCAGCTGGCACGCTCGAATAATCTGTTCAGTCACTTTTCTGTCCATCAGGCTGGGCTCAGCCCGACCGGATGGGTGATTATGCGCCAGAATTAGGGCTGCCGCATTAACCTTCATCGCACCACGAACAATTTCGCGGGGATACACTTCTACGTGCCCAATAGTACCAGCAAACATCTCCTCATGGCGAATAACGCGATGCTGGTTGTCGAGAAAAAGTACCAGAAACACCTCTCTTTCCCGGAAAACGAGCAAATTCTGCAAATATTCTCTGATAACCTCCGGGCTGAGCATCGCATTTTCAGCACTCAAATGACGCAAATAGGCGCGACGTGATAATTCGGAGACCGCGACCAGCTGGGAAAACTTGGCGACGCCCATCCCTTTCGTGCGGGCCATCGCGTCAAAATCGGCCATCAGTAACTGATGCAATGAACCGAATTCCTCCAGCAGGTTCTTTGCCAGTTCCATCACATGCAATCCCCGGCATCCGGTGCGCAGATAAATCGCCAGCAGCTCCTGATCCGTCAGCTCTTTTGCACCAAGTTGCAATAATTTCTCCCGCGGCGGCATCACGCCCGGCCAGGGCTCTTGTCGTTTCGTCATCCTGACTCCTTAATTGACCAGGATTGTGGCACAACGCCATAGCCGTCGTGATTTCCACCGGGTCAGCTTGCGAGACATTACGCAGAATTTTTATTGCTCCGGTAACGGAGCATCGCCAATAGCTGTCATCATTGCGCGTTATGCTAAAATGTCGCTTCTTCCAGCTTTCAACCAATCGGACAATGATGATGACGGGACTTTCCGGCAAACATATTGTGCTCGGTATCAGCGGTGGTATCGCTGCCTATAAAGCACCAGAACTGGTACGTCGCTTACGTGAAAGGGGCGCTGAAGTCCGCGTCGTTATGACAGAAGCGGCGAAATCCTTTGTGACTCCGCTGAGCCTGCAGGCTGTTTCTGGCTATCCGGTTTCCGACGACCTGCTTGATCCCGCAGCTGAAGCGGCAATGGGTCATATTGAGTTAGGCAAATGGGCTGATTTAGTGATTATCGCCCCCGCCACGGCGGATTTGCTGGCCCGCATGAATGCCGGTATGGCGAATGATCTGCTGACGACGGTTTGTCTGGCGACAGCCGCGCCGGTCGCGGTGCTCCCTGCGATGAATCAGCAAATGTATCGCGCTGCCGTCACGCAGGAAAATCTGCAAAGCCTGGCGGCGCGGGGCACGTTGTTGTGGGGCCCTGACAGCGGCAGTCAGGCTTGTGGCGACGTAGGTCCGGGACGCATGCTCGATCCGCTGGTGATTGTTGATATGGCAAACGCGCATTTCTCTTCACGCAAAGATCTGGCCCATCTGAACATTATGGTGACCGCAGGTCCGACCCGTGAGCCGCTGGATCCTGTCCGCTTCATCAGTAATCACAGTTCCGGCAAAATGGGTTTTTCGATTGCCAAAGCCGCCGCTGAACGCGGTGCGCAGGTTACGCTAATCGCCGGACCGGTCACCCAGCCGACACCGCCTAACGTCCGCCGGATTGATGTGGAAAGTGCGCTGGAAATGCAAAAAGCGGTGCAGCTTTCTGCGGGTTCTCAGCATATTTTTATTTCCTGCGCTGCCGTGGCTGATTACCGCGCAGAAATTATTGCTGATGAGAAAATCAAAAAGCAAGGCGATGAAATCACTGTGAAAATGGTGAAAAACCCCGACATTGTCGCGGGCGTTGCCGCCATGACAGAGAACCGGCCATACGTTGTGGGGTTTGCCGCTGAAACCCAGAATGTGGAAGAATACGCGCGGCAAAAAAGGATCCGCAAGAATCTGGATCTGATCTGCGCTAACGATGTTTCACTTGCCGGGCAGGGTTTCAACAGTGATTCCAATGCCCTGCATCTTTTTTGGCAGGACGGGGATAAAATTTTACCGCTCAGCGATAAGTCCCTGCTTGGTCAACGTTTATTAGAAGAGATTGTCAGCCGTTATGATGAAAAAAATCGACATTAAAATTCTCGACCCGCGCATCGGTTCGACTTTCCCTTTACCGGCTTACGCGACACCAGGGTCTGCGGGTCTGGATTTACGCGCCTGTCTGGACGCGTCTGTAGAACTGAAACCGGGTGAAACTACGCTGCTGCCAACTGGTCTGGCTATCCATATTGGTGATGCTAATCTGGCGGCGGTGATTTTGCCGCGCTCCGGCCTGGGCCATAAACACGGCGTCGTGCTGGGCAATCTGGTCGGTCTTATCGACTCTGATTATCAGGGCCAGCTGATGGTGTCTGTATGGAACCGCGGTCAGACCACATTTATTATTGAACCGGGCGAGCGCATTGCTCAGATGGTATTTGTCCCTGTGGTTCAGGCAGAATTCAATCTGGTGGAAGATTTTAACGCCAGTGAACGCGGCGAAGGGGGCTTTGGCCACTCAGGTCGCCAATAAGAACCTGTTCAGCACCGCAGATTTTGACGCGATATTGAACAGATCCTTATCACTATCAGACCGTAACAACGCGAAGGGAACGAAATAAGCCGCAGGATCACAGCGATTCATGCGGCAGTTGTGCGGTTTCTCCATGGTTTTAGCCGTTTTTTAGCAAGGGTCTATTCAGACATGGCAGAGAAAGAAACGACAAAAAGGAACAGGCGCGAAGAGATTTTGCAGGCGTTAGCGCAAATGCTTCAGTCCAGCGATGGCAGCCAGCGGATCACAACGGCAAAGCTTGCCGCCAGTGTAGGTGTTTCAGAAGCAGCTCTTTACCGTCATTTCCCCAGTAAAACGCGGATGTTTGACAGTTTAATCGAGTTTATCGAAGACAGTCTGATCACTCGTATCAATCTCATCCTGCAGGATGAAAAAGATACGCTAAACAGAATCCGTCTGATTTTGCTGCTGATTTTAGGATTTGCCGAACGTAATCCGGGATTAACCCGCATCATGACCGGTCATGCCCTGATGTTTGAACAGGACCGCCTGCAAGGTCGCATCAACCAGCTGTTCGAGCGAATCGAAGCGCAATTGCGTCAGGTTTTGCGGGAAAAGAAAATGCGTGAAGGCAGCGGGTTTATCAGTGATGAAACCCTGCTCGCCAGCCAGTTACTGGCATTCTGCGAAGGAATGCTGTCGCGTTTTGTACGCTCTGAATTCAAGTACAAGCCGACACAAGACTTCGATACCCGCTGGCCGCTTATCTCCGCTCAGTTGCAATAAAAACACGACGCAGCGACAAACATCAGATATCAAAAAGGGCCGAAAGGCCCTTTTGTTTTTCCCGCTACGGCTGAATCATTTTTCCATTTTCATCCAGCATAGCGGTCAGTAAAGCCGACCCGTCTTCTCCTACCCGAAATGCACCATAACGTGCGCTGGCGAAACGCTCACCGTGGCCTTCCTGGAAAAAGTAAGCATCAGTACCCACCGTCAGCGTTCCGGCATTCATATGATAGTTAACCCGCAACTCATCGGGCTTCAGCGGGTCACCGCTATCAAACCGCGCCTGAGTGACCTGCCGGTGCTCATTAACGGCCACAATAATTTTGCCACTGACAGGAAGACAAGGCGTCTGTGGAACAGAATCACAAACCTGACGTTGCTGGTATAACTCCTGCTGCAAAGAACGCGTAATGGCATAGTTGAGAACCATGTAATCCCCCTGCATCAGAGAGCGCGGATCAACCGGCGCAAGCTGCAATATCATCACCGCGCCCTGTTTAAGTACCTGCTCTTTTTGCCAGATACCCGCATTCACTGCGATTAGCGCCAGCAGTATCACTAATCCTGCCAGCCATTTTCTCAGATTACCGGTTCGCATAAGTTTGCTCCTTACACGCGGGGATCAGCTTTTTGGCTGCAAATGCCAGCGCCAGCAACACCACGCCTGTGACAAACATCAGAAGAGATTTATGCAATAAGCTGACGCCGAGGAAGTAATACCAGTCAATGATATACAGCGCCACAAAACAGCCGCTCGCGGCTAAAATCCCCTGACTTCCCTGATAACGGGCCATCAGTAATAACCACAGGCCCAGGCCGATTCCCGGCACATAAAAGGCTGCGGCACCACACAAAACCGCCGCTGCCAGATACAGCATGGCTGATGGCGTCTTTTTCACCCCAGTCTGATACAAACACCCCAGTATTAAACCGGCGGCAATACCTGCGCCGGTACCCTGCGAAAGAGTGAAATACCCTGCTGGCTGCCAGAAAAAGTCGAAGAGAAGCGAGGAATTAATACCGGAAAAACACTGCAATATCAGGCCGGAAGGAATACCCCAGAGGAAAGGAGAAACCGCATCAGCCCATGATGTGGCTTTTAGGTTAATTTGTTCTCTGATAATCCACAGCCAGAAAATCACTATCGCAGCGACCAGCGCTGAAACGGCCCAAAAACTGGCGGCCGGCGGTAAATACATGCCAGCCAGCAAATTGCCGGAAAGGATCAGAAAAAATGTCAGCGCGGTTATCGCCATAAAGCGGAAAGTACGATCAGGCATGGCCAGCGCCATCAACGCAAGCACCGGCAATGAACAGAGCGAGCCCACCAGGAAAGACATTTCCCAACCAGGCTCAAAGAGAATATAGAAACCAAAACAGAGGCCACAGGTTGCGGCTATTACCCATGCCAGCCCGATATGATGCTTGCTCACGCCCTGTACGCGCAAAAGTCCGCCGGCGACAAAGGCAAGGAGCAGCGAAGGGATAATCACCGTGGCAGCGTTGGGATCATTGAGCAGGCCGACAACATACAGCACCAGTATCAGCAGAAGTAAAATAATCATCGCCGCCACCCAGCCACCGATACCCAGCGTCAGCCGCAGATACCAGGGAAGGTGAGAGGAGTGATCGTATTGCTGAATCTCTTCAATTTGCGTCTGATTAAGCAAATTATGCTGACGTAATTGCTCCGCCAGTAAAGCGATCTCCGTGGAGGAGACCTCGACCGGCTGGCGCTCATAGAGTTTACGCCGCCAGTAGAGCATCAGAGCACCACATCCCGCCAGCCATAAAGCCATCAGACAGCCCAGCATAAACAGGCCACCCACATCGTAAGAACTGTCGAACATTTGCATGATCAATACGCATCCAACGGCAGCCAAACTGACCGTCCCCAACGTCAGCATGCAAAGATCGGGATGGCGATAGCGGTAGAAGAGGTATCCCGCCAGCAAAACAACCAGCCATAACGCGGTAATAAAGGGATGATGGTTACCGTAGCTCCAGCCGGATATATTTCCCGCCACGATGGACGTCAGCATCAACAGCAGAAAACCAGCCATCACGCGGGAGAACCAGCGACTGGCAAGCCAGGACTGAGGATTATGTTTTAGGGTCCGCAGGGCAAGCACTTCACGCGTAACCAGACACAATATCTGCACAATCAGATAGCTGCAGAGCGCAGTTGCAGGGAAATAGTCGAGACCGTCAAATGCCGCGCTGTCCAGCAAAGACATTGACACCGTAGCGTAATAGAGCTGAAACGTAAGATTGGCAAGTAACCAGGAGCAGAACCACAGACTGTTCTGTCGGGCGATGAGGGCTAAAGGCAGGAAAACAAACAACCAGGCTCTGAACAACTCCCAGCTGTCGGCGCCCGTCTGATAAATCTGGCCATAGAGGGCAAACAGCGCACCAAAGCTGAGGCCGGCGGCCAGCAAGGCGCTGCGTGCAAGTCCGTCATACCAGCGCCACCAGACTACGACGGCAAGCGCAACGATCAACAACTCTGCCAGCGCAAATTTTGCCATCTTCGGCATATTTGCCCAGTTCCAGGCGACAAAAAAGACGGCACCCGCGACCAGCGACAATAAACCCAGCAGCGAGAGTAACGGGACCAGAAATTTTCGCCATTCAGGATAATCAGGCCGGACACCAAAAAAATCATAAATACGCTGGCATTCCGCTGGCGTCAGGATGCGGCTTCTGACCAGGCGCTGCGTCTGGCGACAGAGAAACTCTGCCGCCCGGGAAGGGATCCATGCTTTGCTGCCCGCTTCAATTTGTGTCATGACATCCCTGCCTTATGAAGTTTTACCCGATATTAAACGCCATACTCCTGCCGGTAAGCCCGCACAGCAGCCAGATGGTCAGCCATTTCCGCTTTTTCTTCCAGATACTCAATCAGGTCGGCCAGCGTAATAATTGAAATCACTTTGCAATGATAGTCGCGTTCAACTTCCTGAATGGCGGAGATGTCTGCGCGTCCGCGTTCCTGACGATCCAGAGAAATCAGCACACCTGCCAGAGTGGCGTTATTGGCATTGATGATTTCCATCGATTCACGGATAGCCGTCCCGGCGGTGATGACATCATCCACCAGCATGACGCGCCCCTGCAACGGACTGCCTACCAGCAAACCGCCTTCGCCGTGGTCTTTGGCCTCTTTGCGGTTAAAGCAGTATGGCACATCGCGCTCATGGTGCTCAGCCAGCGCAACCGCCGTGGTCGTCGCGATCGGAATACCTTTGTAAGCCGGTCCAAACACTAAATCGAAATCAATTTTAGAATCCACCAATGCTTCGGCATAAAAACGTCCCAGTAACGCCAGATCACGGCCGGTATTAAACAAACCGGCATTGAAGAAGTAAGGGCTGATGCGCCCTGACTTCAGGGTAAATTCGCCGAATTTCAAAACCTGTTTGTTCAGTGCGAACTCAATAAACTGGCGCTGATAGGCTTTCATTGATGGTCTCCTCGATAATGTCTTATTTCTAATTGTCAGCCCGCAGGCCATAAAAAAGGCGACTTCTCAGTCGCCTTAAAAAATTATTCCGCCAGCGCCGCTTTCTGCGCCTGGAAGATAGTGTCGATGCCCCCTCGGGCGAGGGCCAGTAAACCGAGTAGCTCCTCATGACTGAACGGCTCGCCCTCTGCGGTGCCCTGCACCTCAATCATGCGGCCATCTTCCATCATCACGACGTTCATATCGGTTTCAGCTGCCGAATCTTCGACATACTCAAGGTCACACAGCGCTTCGCCTTTAACGATACCGACAGACACCGCGGCAACCATGCCTTTCATCGGGTTAGCTTTCAGTTTCCCCGCAGCCACCAGCGCATTAAGCGCATCGGCCAGAGCCACACACGCACCAGAAATGGACGCAGTGCGCGTACCACCATCAGCCTGCAACACGTCGCAGTCGAGGGTAATGGTGAACTCACCTAACTTTTTCAGATCGACAGCAGCACGCAGGGAACGGGCAATCAGACGCTGAATTTCCAGCGTACGGCCGCCTTGCTTGCCTTTGGCAGCTTCACGCGCATTACGCGTGTGGGTAGAACGCGGCAACATGCCGTACTCAGCGGTGATCCAACCTTGTCCCTGACCTTTCAGAAAACGCGGAACACCTTCCTCCACCGTGGCGGTACACAGCACTTTGGTATCACCAAACTCCACCAGCACGGAACCTTCAGCGTGTTTAGTGTAATGGCGGGTCAGTGTTACGGGGCGCACTTGTTGTGCATTTCGGCCTGCTGGACGCATGGATAGTTCTCCGGGTCGCGAATCATGTTTGGCTGCGCATTATACGGACTTCGCGAGGTAATGCCTATCATGACCGGCACGGCACGGCTATAATCGCTGCATCTTTACATTAACAGGTACGCATACATGATCAGAAGTATGACCGCTTATGCCCGACGCGAAATTAAGGGTGACTGGGGCAGCGCAGCGTGGGAACTCCGCTCGGTAAACCAACGTTATCTCGAAACTTACATCCGTCTGCCCGAGCAATTCCGCAGCCTGGAGCCGGTCGTCCGTGAGCGTATTCGTTCTCGCCTGACCCGCGGTAAAGTCGAATGTAATCTGCGTTTTGATCTCGATCCGGGCGCACAGAGCACATTGCAGCTCAATGAAAAGCTGGCTAAACAGCTGGTTGAAGCCGCGCAATGGGTAAAAATGCAAAGTGACGAAGGCGAAATCAATCCGCTGGAAGTTCTGCGCTGGCCGGGCGTCATGCTGGCCGAAGAACAGGATCTAGATGCTATCAGCAACGAATTGCTGGTGGCTCTGGAAACTGCGCTCGACGATTTCATCAGCGCCCGTGAAAGCGAAGGTGCCGCGCTGAAAACCATGATCGAGCAACGTCTCGACGGTGTCAGTGCTGAAGTGATCAAGGTTCGTGCCCAGATGCCAAACATTTTGCAATGGCAGCGCGAACGTCTGGTCAGCAAGCTGGAAGATGCCCAGGTACAGCTGGAAAACACCCGTCTGGAGCAGGAACTGGTGCTGATGGCGCAGCGTGTTGATGTGGCAGAAGAGCTGGACCGTCTGGAAGCACACGTCAAAGAAACGCACAAAATCATGAAGAAGGAAGAAGCCGTTGGCCGTCGTCTTGATTTCATGATGCAGGAATTTAACCGCGAGTCGAATACGCTGGCGTCTAAATCCATCAACGCCGATGTCACGACTTCCGCCATTGAGCTGAAAGTATTGATCGAGCAAATGCGCGAGCAGATCCAGAATATTGAGTAAAACGTCAAAGCGTATTATTAAGTCTTACTAACATTAGAAAGTCCGCATCCTGGCGGGCTTTTTTTTATTCTCAGGAGTTATCATGAAGGCGCCTTAAAACGCGCTAGCCATTCCCTTGTTCTGGCCAGCTGTATCATTTGCAATATGGAGATTGGCATGAACGAACACCATCAACCTTTTGAAAAACTTCGTCTGAACAACGAAAATGGAAGTGAGTATTGGTCAGCAAGAGACCTGTCCTCTTTATTGGATTATAAAGACTGGAGGAATTTCCAGAAGGTTCTATCCAGAGCTATGCAAGCCTGTGAGACAAGTAATCAGGAGATAGCAGACCATTTCGTTGACGCCACCAAAATGGTTACTCTTGGTTCAACAGCATTGCGTGAATTAGATGACGTTCATCTGTCGAGATACGCATGTTATCTGGTTGTCCAAAATGGTGATCCCGGCAAACCCGTCATCGCTGCAGGACAGACTTACTTTGCTCTGCAAACCAGACGGCAAGAATTAGCTGATGATGAAAACTTTAAGCGACTCAGGGAAGATGAAAAGCGTCTGTTCCTGCGTAACGAGCTAAAAGAGCATAACAAACAATTAGTCGAAGTCGCTCAACAGGCCGGCGTAAAAACCACTCTGGATTTTGCCGTGTTTCAGAATCATGGCTATCAGGGGCTGTATGGCGGATTAGACACATTTTGATGTGGGTAGTAAGGTTCGGAAAACAATCGAAGAATTAGGCGGAACCATGCCGGAAAATCTCCCCGCTCCGGAACACAGCATCAGGCAAATTGAATCAGCCGCAAAGCGTCTGAATAAAAAATAACGACAACAGGTTCATTGCCTCACGCACAAAAAAAAAGCCTCCGGTCATCACAACCCGAGGCGTTTTTTATGCTTTAACAGCGAGGGAAATTAGTTTTCCCAGCGTTTCAACAGCACGCAGGCGTTCACGCCACCGAAACCGAAGCCGTTTGACAGGGCATAGGTAATCTCATGTTTCTGCGCGGTATTACCGACAATGTTCAGACCTGCAGCTGCTTCATCTTTGTTTTCCAGATTCAGCGTCGGAGGAACAATCTGGTCACGCACGGCCAGAATGGTGAAGATGGTTTCCAGACCACCAGCCGCGCCCAGAAGATGCCCGGTCGCAGATTTGGTGGATGTCACCGCCAGCTTACCGTCGGTTCCGAACAGGGTTTTAATCGCATTGATTTCACCCAGATCCCCCACCGGCGTAGAGGTAGCATGAGCATTCAGGTGCTGCACATCTGAAGGCTGGATACCCGCCTGACGCAGCGCGATTTTCATGGCGCGACCCGCGCCGTTGCCATCTTCCGCACCCGAAGTCATATGGTAAGCGTCACCGCTGGTGCCGTAACCGACAATCTCAGCCAGAATTTTCGCACCACGGGCTTTCGCGTGTTCCAGTTCTTCAATCACCAGCATGCCGGCACCTTCGCCCATGATGAAACCATCACGAGCACTGTCGAACGGGCGGGAAGCTTTTTCCGGATGATCTTCATGGCCGGTGGACATCGCTTTCGCCGCAGCAAAACCACCCAAACTCACGGTATCGATAGCCGCTTCTGCACCGCCACAAAGCGCAACATCCGCTTCGTCATTACGAATCAAACGTACAGCATCGCCAATCGCCTGAACACCTGCCGCGCAAGCCGTTACCGGTGCGCCAATCGGGCCTTTGAACTGATGCTTAATGGAAACCTGACCAGACGCCAGATTCACCAGAAATGAAGGGATCGTGAACGGGGACAAACGCTTAGCGCCACGGCTGTCGTTAGTACGCACAGCATGGGCAATCGCAGGGAAACCACCGATACCGGAACCGATTACCGTTGCGGTACGTTCCTGCTGTTCCTGCGTTTCTGCTTTCCAGCCCGCATCAGCAACGGCCATATCAGCAGCAGCCATCGCGAATAGAATGAAACGGTCCATTTTTTTCTGGTCTTTGGGCACCACGAACTGATCCGGATCGAATCCTGACTCAGGATCCTGTTCTTTGGTTTGTACCTGACCACCAATTTTCACGGACAGGGTTTCAACAATCTCTTCCGGTAAAACACGGATACCGGACTGACCGGCCAGCAGGCGCTTCCAGATCGTTTCGATATCACAGCCCAGAGGACTCACAGCCCCCATGCCGGTTATAACTACTCGACGATGAGACATAAATATTCCTCTCTGTCTGTTTAGGACTTAAGTTTCTGCGGGCGCTTTGGTGTACCGGCCAGAAACGGGTTTCTGATAATAAGGCTGACAGTATGTGACGAATTACGATTTTGTAAACCCGTAACCAAAAATTTCGTTATGGCTATTTTGCCAAACTGCGCAGAACCAGGCTGGTAATCGCCTGAACGCGCTCTTCCAGTTGTTCCGGCGTTTTTTGTTCCAGCAACAATGGGTGCGAAAAAGGCGTGGTCACGCTGGTGATCGCCATGCAAACTTCATCAAGCGGCGTTTTACGCTCAAACTCACCAGATTCGCGCCCGTCTGTGACCACTTTCTCAACAATGCTGTACATCATTGCCCGGTGATTTAGTGTCGATTTCCATTGCTGAGCCGCTGCTGTCGCGGCCAGATCATGTAATTTACGATCCTGGAAAAAGAGATCCAGACTACGTGTCAGCAGCGTTTTAAAAATAGATCTCAGGCGCAGAGTCGCACTTTGGTCGCTTTGTGCAATCAACAGGAGTGCTTCATCTATCTGCCCAACGCGCTGCGAGCAAATGGCCTCGCCAATAGCCTGTTTAGACTCAAAAAACTTATAGATATAAGCACTTGAAACGCCAATCGATTTTGCCAGATCGGCAACCGACGTTTTGGCAAACCCATAAAGGCGAAAGTGCTCGAAAGCAGCATCAATGATTTGCTCACGCCGTTCGTGCCCGGCAGGTCCACGCTGTGTTAACGCAACCGGAATATCGGGTTTCATACACGCCTCCGGGCAGATAAAACTATTATGCAGTGCGTCAATGAGTGACGATTTTAAATAATCGTAACTTATAAACAGAGAAAATTCACCTCTGATAAGAATGTCGGGCGTACATAAAGAGTAAAAGGAAGGTTAAAGTAACGAGCAATTGCAATTTTTCTAATCTAAAATAATACGCTATTCTTACCCATCCTTTTACACAGGCAAGTTTCATGGGTAATCGCATTAGATTTAGTAATTTCAAAATCAATGCAAAAGAAAAACTCAGTCGAGAGACAATGGGAAACTCATTACTCTACGCGGCTATCGCTTTCTCATTACTGATTCGTCTGGCGCACATCGATGTTACTCACTGTTCTTTATATTATTGGGATCACCGCAGAGGCCATGACCGGTGCTCTTGCTGCCGGACGGCGTAAAATGGACTCCTTTGGCGTCATTATTATCGCATCAGCGACGGCAATTGGTGGCGGCTCTGTCCGCGATATGCTGCTGGGGCACTATCCTTTGGGGTGGGTTAAGCATCCGGAATACATTGTCATTGTGGCCGTCGCCGCACTCATGACCACCTGGCTTGCACCGCTTATGCAACACCTGCGGCGGCTCTTTTTGGTACTGGATGCGCTGGGGCTGGTGGTGTTTTCTATTATCGGGACACAAGTGGCGCTCGATATGGGACATGGTCCTATCATCGCTTCGGTTTGCGCAGTCATCACCGGCGTTTTCGGTGGCGTCCTGAGGGACATGATGTGTAATCAGATCCCATTGGTCTTCCAGAAAGAGATATATGCAGGCGTTTCATTTGCCTCTGCCTGGGTGTATATCGGCCTGCAATATTTCTCGTTGCCACACAATCTGGTGGTAATCATTACCCTGCTGGTCGGGTTTATTGCTCGCCTGATTGCATTACGGTTCCGCCTTGGATTGCCTGTCTTCAATTATCCGCATTCGGACCATTAACCCGGTTTTTATAGCTCACTGAAAGGCAGGCAAATGCGCCTGTCTTAACGCCCCGGCGATTGCCATCACCTGCGGGTGATGAATAAACTCAAAAATCTGGTTCGCCCGCGTTTTCCCGATTCCTGCTGTTGCTTCCCATTCCGGCGAGGTCATTGCTTTCAGCTGGTTCCAGGAATGCTGGCGTTCTGCAAATTTCAATGCAAATGTTGGAAATCCCATTGCTGAAAGCCAGTGGCGAAAATCTTTTTCCCGCGTCAGGGAAATCTGGGCCATCAGCTTTTGAGCCTGTTTAACACCAATGCCCGGAACCGCAGCCATCTCTTTTTCGGTGATATCCAACCAGCTTACCAGCGAATCAGCAGGACGAGCATTGAGCAGTTTTTTCCAGGTTGCCCCGCCAAACCCGGCCATATCCAGCGCTTCCGGACCGCTGAGCCAGACCAGACGGGAAAGGAACTGCTGCGCGCAGCCGGGCTCAGGCGTGAAGCAAGAAAGCGCGTTGTATTGCTGTGGGTCTGGCAGTTGCAGCCCCGTGCGCTCACTCACGCGCCACACAACTTCGTCAAGACGCGGGATCCCTTGCCCGGCCAGTGTAATGGCCACCTGATCTCCCGGGAGCACATCCCATTTTCTGAAACGATTTATGGATCCCACATTCACCTTATTCACCCATTTGTCGTCCAGCCTGAGGCTTTTCAGATTCAGAATGATGGTGACTTTCCCGCTGCGCCCGATAGTCGTCGTGATACCCGCAACTTCAGTGAGCTGTCTTGCCGGTGGATATTTCCACGCCACGGCCCAGGTCGCTGGCTTATTTCTCCAATATTTTCCCGCAGGCTCCTCTTCCTGACGGATGACGACGCCATCGGTCGCAAAAGGCAGTGGCCGGAGAAACCAGGTATCACGCCATTTAGCGACTTCATCAACAGATTTCACGGGCAGGGTGTATTGAGAAACCACAGGAAAACCGAACTGGCTGAGTTTCCCGAGATGCGAGCTCATACTGAGCGGACCATCCGGCCACGACCAGATGAAAATACCCAACTGATTCAATATGTCAGAGACCGAAGTGCGCAACATTGCCCCCGCGACTTTCGATCGCGCATTCAAGCCGCCATTAGCACTTTGCTGATGACCGGTCATCTTCAGATAGAGCTCGCCCTGTAACACCAGTTGGGGTGCCAGGTCGGGGATAGTCAGAGGTATAGCCGGAATCAATGCAGCTTTTGCGGTCCAGCTTTGTCCTTTTTCACCATCACCGCGGCTTAGCAACGCGGCGAGTTGCCCGTATCGGTAAATCAGCGTCACTGCTACACCATCTATTTTGGGCTGCACCCAAAGGTTTTCACGCCCCTTCATCCAGTCTGCAACAGCTCGCTTGTCTTTCATTTTATTCAGCCCGGTATGAGAAACCGGATGAACGGAAATAGCATCTTCTGCGCGGGGGATCACTGGTGCAGGAAGTACCTGACCAGCACATTGCAGCCAAAAACTCTGTTTCTGGCGTAAATTGTCATAGACCGAATCCTCAACCGGGCTGATGCCAGACTGATGGTAAGCAGTGTCCCATTGTGCGAGTTGGGCCGTGAGCTGAAGGGTTTCCTTTTCCAGATGTGTCGCTGGCCAGGCAGGACATGCACGCTCAGACAACTCAGCGCTTAGAGAAGAAAAATGGATAAATAACAGACTGATAATGATGAGCTGGCGCATAAGCACCTCCTTGTGGGCGCCAGTAAACGCCGCAGAGATATCTTCCGCCAGTCGCATTTTTGATTCCTGCGAGATGCATTCACCGTTATTTAGTGAGTTGCTGTAACGAAAAGAAATTTTGGAAGACGGCACGTAAATCTACAAAGAAAGGCTATTTTCCCGTGCGAAGTTGCGATGAAATACGTCTGGGCACTGCACCGAATGCGGCGAGCGTGTATACTGTGCGAGAGATCACTCTTCGCATACTTCCTATCAACCCATTCAGTTGAAACGTCATCATGGTTCAAGGCACGCTATATATTGTCTCCGCCCCTAGTGGAGCAGGTAAATCAAGTCTGATTCAGGCTTTACTTAAAACACAACCGCTCTACGACACACAGGTTTCTATTTCTCATACCACCCGTTCAATGCGACCGGGCGAGAAACACAGCGAACATTACTTCTTTGTCTCTAAAGAAGAGTTTCGCGAGATGATTGAACGTGATGCCTTTTTAGAACACGCAGAAGTTTTCGGTAATTACTACGGCACTTCGCGTGAAACCATTGAGCAGGTTTTAGCTTCTGGTGTGGATGTTTTCCTGGATATCGACTGGCAAGGCGCTCAGCAAATCCGGGAAAAAATGCCTCAGGCACGCAGTATTTTTGTATTGCCGCCATCCAAAGATGAACTTGACCGCCGCTTACGTGGCCGTGGTCAGGACAGCGAAGACGTTATCGCAAAACGTATGGCACAAGCTGTTGCGGAAATGACGCACTTTGCTGAATACGACTATTTAATTGTGAATGATGATTTTGATCTGGCGTTATCGGATTTAAAAACCATTATTCGCGCCGAACGTCTGCGTCTGAGCCGTCAGCGGCTCCGTCATGACGGATTAATCACCAAACTATTGGCAGACTGAAGTCACTTTCAGTATTATGCCCAGTCTTTCGTCACCCTGTGGAGTAGCACATATATGGCACGCGTAACTGTTCAAGACGCTGTTGAGAAAATTGGTAACCGTTTTGACCTGGTGTTGGTGGCTGCTCGTCGCGCACGCCAGCTGCAATCTGGTGGTAAAGATCCACTGGTCGCTGAAGAAAACGATAAATTCACCGTTATTGCCCTGCGCGAAATCGAAGAAGGCCTGATCACTAATCAGATCCTCGACGTTCGTGACCGTCAGGAGCAACAAGAGCAGGAAGCCGCAGAGATTCAGGCAGTGACTGCCATCGCTGAAGGCCGTCGTTAATTAACGAAACGGATCTCACTTGTATATCTTTGAAAGCCTGAATCAACTGATTCAAAAATACCTGCCGGAGGAGCAAATTAAGCGCCTCGTGCAGGCTTACCTCGTGGCGCGGGATGCGCACGAGGGGCAAACACGTTCCAGCGGTGAGCCGTATATTACTCACCCGGTGGCCGTGGCCTGTATTTTGGCTGAAATGAGGCTCGATCATGAGACTCTGATGGCGGCGTTATTACACGACGTTATCGAAGACACGCCTGCAACTTACCAGGATATGGAACAACTGTTTGGCAAGAGCGTTGCTGAGCTGGTTGAAGGCGTTTCAAAGTTAGACAAGCTGAAGTTCCGCGATAAGAAAGAAGCGCAGGCGGAAAACTTCCGCAAAATGGTCATGGCGATGGTGCAAGACATCCGCGTCATTCTGATCAAACTCGCTGACCGTACCCATAACATGCGCACGCTGGGCTCTTTGCGCCCGGATAAACGTCGCCGCATTGCCCGCGAAACGCTGGAAATTTACAGCCCGCTGGCACACCGTTTGGGTATTCATCACCTGAAAACCGAGCTCGAAGAGCTGGGCTTCGAAGCACTCTATCCAAACCGTTATCGCGTCATCAAAGAAGTGGTGAAAGCCGCGCGTGGTAACCGTAAAGAGATGATCCAAAAAATCCTCTCTGAGATAGAAGGCCGTTTAACCGAAGCCGGTATTCAGTGCCGTGTCAGTGGTCGCGAAAAACACCTGTACTCTATCTATTGCAAAATGCACCTCAAGGAACAGCGTTTCCATTCCATCATGGATATCTACGCCTTCCGGGTGATCGTTAAAGACCTCGATACCTGCTATCGCGTGTTAGGGCAGGCTCACAGCCTCTACAAACCGCGTCCGGGTCGGGTCAAAGATTACATCGCAATCCCAAAAGCCAACGGCTATCAATCTTTGCATACCTCACTTATCGGCCCGCACGGCGTGCCGGTTGAAGTGCAGATCCGTACTGAAGATATGGATCAGATGGCAGAGATGGGGGTTGCCGCTCACTGGGCTTATAAAGAGAACAGTGAAACCAGCACGACGGCGCAGATCCGCGCTCAACGCTGGTTGCAGAGTTTGCTTGAGCTGCAACAAAGCGCAGGTAACTCCTTTGAATTTATCGAGAGTGTGAAATCGGATCTGTTCCCGGATGAGATTTATGTCTTTACGCCGGAAGGTCGTATCGTCGAATTGCCTGCGGGCGCGACGCCGGTCGACTTTGCTTACGCCGTGCATACCGATATCGGCCATGCCTGTGTCGGCGCGCGCGTTGACCGCCAGCCTTATCCGCTTTCACAACCGCTCACCAGCGGTCAGACTATCGAAATCATTACCGCTCCGGGTGCCCGCCCGAACGCTGCCTGGCTGAACTTTGTCGTCAGCTCACGCGCTCGCGCCAAAATCCGCCAGATGCTTAAAAACCTGAAACGTGATGATTCCGTTTCGCTGGGTCGTCGTCTGCTGAATCACGCGCTGGGTGCCGGTAAAAAACTGTCAGATATTCCGCCAGAAAACATTAAAAACGAGCTGGATCGCATGAAGCTCGTGGCGATGGATGATCTGCTGGCTGAAATCGGTCTCGGTAACGCGATGAGCGTGGTGGTTGCTAAAAATCTGATGGGCGATCAGTCATCAATGGCATCGTCAGGCACGCGTAACCTGCCGATTAAAGGCGCAGACGGCGTGCTGATCACGTTCGCAAAATGTTGCCGTCCGATCCCGGGTGACCCGATTATTGCGCACGTCAGCCCGGGCAAAGGTCTGGTTATCCACCATGAGTCCTGCCGTAATATTCGTGGCTATCAGAAAGAACCTGAGAAATTCATGGCCGTTGACTGGGATGACCATCAGGAAACGGATCAGGAATTTATCGCCGAAATCAAAGTCGATATGTTCAACCATCAGGGCGCACTGGCGAACCTGACAGCAGCAATTAATGCTGCTCAGTCGAACATTCAGAGCCTGAGCACCGAAGAAAAAGACGGTCGCGTCTACAGCGCCTTTATCCGCCTGACGACTCGCGACCGCGTTCATCTGGCGAATATCATGCGTAAAATTCGTATCATGCCGGACGTCATTAAAGTTACCCGCAACCGAAACTGATTGTTATGACCCCAGAACGTTATGCGCGTATCCGCGAAATGCTTGCGGCCCGACAGCCAGACCTGACGGTCTGCATGGAACAGGTGCATAAACCGCATAACGTTTCTGCCGTCATTCGCACGGCAGACGCCGTCGGCGTTCATGAAATCCATGCCGTCTGGCCTACCACCCGAATGAAAACACTGGTCTCTTCGGCGGCGGGCAGCAACAGCTGGGTTCAGGTCAAAACACACAAAACCATTCAGGAAGCCGTCGCTAAAATGAAGGCGAAGGGTATGCAAATACTCGCTACGAATCTTTCTGAAAAAGCTGTCGATTTCCGTGCCATTGATTACACCCGTCCGACCTGTATCTTGCTCGGACAAGAAAAAACGGGTATCACTCCAGAAGCTTTAGCTCTCGCGGACAGCGATATCATCATTCCGATGATCGGGATGGTGCAATCTCTGAACGTATCTGTCGCCTCAGCACTTATCCTGTACGAAGCACAGCGCCAGCGGGAAAACGCCGGTCTGTATCGCCGCGAAACCAGCCTGCTGAGCGAGAAAGAGCAGCAGCGATTGCTGTTTGAAGGTGGCTATCCGGTGCTGTCGAATGTGGCGAAGCGCAAGAAACTTCCACGCCCTTTCATTGACGATCACGGCCAGATTGTTGCCGATGACGAATGGTGGTCTGCGATGCAAATGACGGTTAAAAAAAGATGAAAGGCCGCCTGCTCGACGCCATCCCGCTGACGTCGCTTTCCGGCGTCGGAGCCAGTCAGGCAGATAAACTCGCTAAACTCGGCCTTGAAACTATTCAGGATTTACTGCTTCACCTGCCTTTGCGTTATGAAGATCGCACCCGCCTTTACACCATCAATGATTTACAGCCTGGCATTTTCGCGACCATAGAAGGCGAAGTGCTGCGCAGTGATATCAGTTTTGGCCGCCGCAGAATGCTGACCTGTCAGATAAGCGATGGCACCGGCATGGTGACGTTGCGGTTCTTCAATTTTAACGCCGCGATGAAAAACAGTCTGGCCGCAGGCCGTCGTGTCACCGCGTATGGCGAAATTAAACGCGGCACCATCGGCGCAGAAGTTATCCATCCGGAATACCGCATTCAGGGTGAAAACAGTGAAGTGGTTTTGCAGGAATCGCTCACGCCGGTTTATCCGACAACGGAAGGTATTCGCCAGGCAACATTGCGTAAGCTGACCGATCAGGCTTTAGAATTACTCGATACCGTACCTATCGCCGAATTATTGCCGGAAGAATTAAGCCGTTCGCTGATCCCGCTTCCTCAGGCGCTGCATTTACTGCATCGCCCGCCGCCAGACATCCAGCTCGCCGATCTTGAGAAAGGTCATCATCCTGCTCAGCGACGCCTGATTATGGAAGAACTGGTAGCGCATAATCTCAGTATGCTGGCCGTTCGCGCCGGTACACAAAGTTATAAAGCACTGCCGTTGCACCATGACGATCGCCTGAAAAAGCAGTTCCTCGCTTCTCTTCCTTTCAGCCCGACAGGTGCGCAGCAGCGCGTGGTGGCTGAAATCGAGCAGGATTTAGCGAAAAGCTACCCGATGATGCGTCTGGTTCAGGGCGATGTGGGTTCAGGCAAGACGCTGGTGGCCGCTCTCGCAGCACTCTGCGCTATCGCTCAGGGGCAACAGGTCGGATTAATGGCACCGACAGAATTGCTGGCCGAACAACATGCCAATAATTTCCGTCAGTGGTTTGAACCGCTGGGAATTCAGGTCGGCTGGCTGGCAGGAAAACAAAAAGGTAAAGCCCGGCAGGCGCAGCAAGACGCGATTGCCAGCGGTCAGGTTTCAATGGTGGTGGGCACGCATGCCATCTTCCAGGAGCAGGTTTTGTTCTCGTCACTTTCTCTGGTCATCATTGATGAACAGCACCGGTTTGGTGTACACCAGCGTCTGGCGCTGTGGGAGAAAGGCCTGCAACAAGGGTTCCATCCACATCAGCTGATCATGACGGCGACGCCTATCCCGCGAACTCTGGCCATGACTGCCTATGCGGATCTTGATACGTCAGTGATCGACGAACTGCCGCCAGGCCGTACGCCGGTGACAACCGTCGCGATCCCCGATACCCGCCGCAGTGATATTATCAGCCGCGTCAAAAGTGCCTGCGAGCAGGAAAATCGTCAGGCTTATTGGGTATGTACGCTGATCGAAGAATCAGAAATGCTCGAGGCTCAGGCAGCCGAAGCCACCTGGGAAGGACTAAAAGAGGCCCTGCCAGCGCTCAATATCGGCCTGGTGCATGGCCGCATGAAAGCGCAGGAAAAACAGGCCGTCATGCAGGCGTTTAAACAAGGCGAAGTGCAACTTCTGGTGGCGACGACCGTTATTGAAGTTGGCGTTGACGTGCCAAACGCCAGCCTGATGATTATCGAAAACCCGGAGCGTTTAGGGCTGGCGCAGTTACACCAGCTGCGCGGACGCGTCGGGCGCGGCGCCGTGGCTTCTCACTGTGTTCTGCTCTACAAAACGCCGCTGAGCAAAACTGCGCAGAAACGTTTGCAGGTACTGCGTGACAGTAACGATGGTTTTGTCATTGCCCAGCAGGATTTAGAGATCCGCGGACCGGGCGAATTACTGGGTACACGCCAGACCGGCAGTGCAGAGTTTAAAGTCGCGGACCTGTTACGCGACCAGGCAATGATCCCCGACGTACAACGTATAGCGCGCTATCTGCAACAGCAGTTCCCGGATCACGCCAAAGCATTGATAGAACGCTGGCTGCCGGAAAGAGTCAGATACACCAACGCCTGATCCCCTTCTCCACTCTCTCTTATCGTCGAAACATTATTAAAAATGATGTTTTTGCGCCTTCACATTCATGCAAATTTTAATGTAACCGCAGCTGAACCGCTTTCTTCGTTGGTTATTTGATGACCTTCACAGAGTGGGGCAAAGTCGGTAACCGGTTTCACACCCCGCCACTACACTGATGATAATTAAGGCAACCGTGTCTGAACTCTTCAACATAAGGCCAATATTATTATGAGCATCAGCCAGTCACTCTTTAACTTTATAGAACTAAAGATCAGCCCTTTTGCTGCCCGGCTTTCCTCACAACGGCACGTCATGGCAGTACGTGACGGCTTCATTTCAGCAATGCCGTTTATGATTGTCGGCTCATTTTTACTGGTTTTTGTCCACCCGCCATTCTCGCCTGAATCTTCGTGGGGTTTCGCCAGGGGCTGGCTGGCGCTTTCGGCTAAATATGAAGTACAAATTTTGACGCCGTTCAATATGACGATGGGGATTATGTCGATCTACATCGCGGCATCGATTGCCTACAATCTGGCAAGAAGTTACAAACTTGACCCGTTTATGACGGCGATGCTGGCGCTGATGTCTTTTCTGCTGGTTGCTGCGCCGCAGGTTGATGAGAAAATGTCGACCGTCGCGCTGGGTGGCGTGGGCATATTTACCGCCATTCTGGTGGCGATTTATGTGACTGAGCTGACGCGGCTGCTGAAAAAATACAATATCGGCATACGCTTACCTGAACAGGTTCCTTCAAACATTAAGCATTCATTCGATTTGCTGATCCCGATTATTGCGGTAGTGGTGACGCTTTTCCCTTTGAGTTTGCTGGTGCAGTCAGGGTTTGACATGCTGTTACCACAGGCGATTATGGCGCTGTTCGAACCGCTGATTTCCGCCGCTGACTCACTGCCCGCGGTACTTCTCGCCGTGCTGATTTGCCACCTGCTGTGGTTTGCCGGCATTCACGGTTCAGCCATCGTTTCCGGCATGTTGCAGGCTTTCTGGTTAACCAACCTTGGCCTGAATCAGACAGATCTCGCCGCAGGTTTACCGATGACGCACATCATGACTGAGGCTTTCTGGAATTTCCTGATCGTTATCGGCGGCTCCGGCGCAACCATCGGGCTGGTGTTGCTGTTTTGTCGCAGCAAGTCGGCGCATCTGCGCACAATGGGCAAACTCAGTCTGGTTCCCAGCTGCTTTAACATCAATGAGCCGGTGATCTTCGGCACGCCAATTGTTATGAACCCGGTATTTTTCATCCCCTTCCTTCTGGCACCGATGGTGAATGCCGTCATTGCCTACACTGCGGTTAAAACCGATCTTCTGCCGCATATGATTTCACTGGTTCCCTGGACATCTCCGGCGCCGATTGGCGCAGCCTGGGCAATGGGCTGGGATTTCAAAGTGTCGATTCTGGTCGTCATGCTGATGGCGCTTTCGATGGTGATTTACTATCCGTTTTTCAAGGTTTATGAAAAACAGCTGATGGCGCAGGAGAAAGCCGCTGAAGCGGAAGAGGTGTTTACGGAAAAGGCAGCACAGTAAGCGATAAATCAGAAGGAAAGGCAGGCACAGAAGCGAAACTTCTGTGCCTGTTTTTTTAACTGAAAGCCGGGAATATTGGCAGCATCAGATACAGTTTAATGACGATCGCATTCGCAATATCAATGAAGAATGCACCGACCATCGGCACAACCAGGAAGGCCAGATGCGAAGGACCAAACTGGTTGGTGATCGCCTGCATATTTGCAATCGCCGTCGGCGTTGCACCCAACCCGAAGCCACAATGTCCGGCAGCCAGTACCGCGGCATCATAGTTTTTGCCCATTACGCGATACGTTACGAAAATCGCGTAAAGCGCCATCGCGATGGTCTGTACGATGAGGATTGCCATCATCGGCAAAGCCAGTGACGCCATTTCCCACAGTTTCAGACTCATCAGTGCCATCGCCAGGAACAATGACAGGCTGACATTACCCAGTACTGAAACGGCCCGGTCGAAAACACGATAAAAACCGAGCCACGCCATGACGTTGCTCAGGATCACACCCACGAACAGAACACAGACAAATGTCGGAATTTCGAAGGCAGACCCCTGAAGCAGGCTGGCAAAGTAAGTTCCAGCCATCAGACATATCGCGATCAGCGCGATCGTTTCCACCATCACCAGCGGGGTGATCATTCGCCCGATGGTCGGTTTTTCAAATGCGCTGGGATCGGCGGCATCTTCCGGTGTGCCGTTTGGTGTTGAAGAATGGCTGACCAGATAACGCGCCACGGGACCGCCGATAATTCCACCTAACACCAGGCCGAAGGTCGCGCAGGCCATTGCAACTTCCGTCGCGTTTTCAAAGCCATAACGTTCGATAAACAGCTTGCTCCACGCCGCACCTGTTCCGTGACCGCCAGAAAGTGTAATCGAACCGGCCAGCAGCCCCATCAGCGGATCAAGCCCCAGCATTTTCGCCATCCCGATACCGATGGCGTTTTGCATCAGTAACAGGCCGATCACGACAAAGACCAGAAGAAATAAAGATTTGCCGCCTGCACGCAAGCTGGAAAGATTGGCATTCAAACCAATTGTCGCAAAGAACGCCAGCATCAGGGGCTCTTTCAGGGACATATCAAAGCCGATTTCCAATCCGAACATCTGATTGGCAATCAGCAACAGCAAAGCGACCAGTAACCCGCCGGCAACGGGCTCAGGAATAGTGTATTTCTTTAGAAATTTGACCGACTGGACGCATTTTCGTCCTAAAAGGAGTACCAACGTGGCGGCAACGAGCGTGCCGTAGGTGTCGAGTTGAATCATTGAAAAACTCCATTTTAAAAAAATATCCAAAAATATTATTGAGTTATAAACATCTCATTTAAGTATCATTTCCCCAGAGGCTGAATTAGAAGTCATTAAAGCTGCGATAAGCAAGAAAAACAGATCGTAAATCTCCCCTTAACCCAAACTCCCCATCAAAAATTGCCGATAGCAAACGATTGCTTTTGTCGGTAATTTCAATAAAAATGCCCGCTTTGCCGCTTATTGGAATGCCACAACATGAGTTCGCAAACCGCAGAACAAGAAACACAGCCATCTGACCTCTCACGCCAGCAAAAAAGTGAACTGATTTACCGCCTCGAAGATCGTCCGCCACTTCCTCAGACGTTATTTGCCGCCTGTCAGCATTTGCTGGCGATGTTTGTTGCGGTAATCACACCGGCATTGCTGATTTGCCAGGCCCTGGGTTTACCCGCGCAGGACACACAGCACATCATCAGCATGTCGCTGTTCGCCTCTGGCCTCGCTTCCATTTTGCAGATTAAAACCTGGGGGCCTGTCGGTTCAGGTTTACTCTCCATTCAGGGTACCAGCTTTAACTTTGTGGCACCGCTTATCATGGGCGGAATGGCGCTGAAAAATGGCGGTGCCGATGTCCCGACCATGATGGCGGCGCTGTTCGGCACCCTGATGCTGGCTTCCTGTACTGAAATCATTCTTTCCCGTTTCCTGCATCTCGCACGCCGCATCATTACGCCGCTGGTTTCCGGCATCGTGGTGATGATTATCGGGCTGTCACTGATTCAGGTCGGACTGACGTCTATTGGCGGCGGTTACTCCGCCATGAGTGATCACACTTTCGGCGCGCCGAAAAATCTGTTGCTGGCTGCCGTGGTGCTGGTGGTGATTGTTCTGCTGAACCGTCAGCGCAACCCTTATCTGCGCGTGGCATCTCTGGTGATCGCCATGGCCGTGGGTTATCTGGCGGCCTGGATGATGGGGATGTTGCCCTCCGTCGCGCCAGCCACACAGACAAACTGGATAACCTTACCGACGCCGCTGTATTACGGTCTGGGCTTCGACTGGAATCTGCTGATCCCGCTGATGCTGATTTTCATGGTCACGTCGCTGGAAACTATCGGTGATATTACCGCGACCTCAGACGTTTCGGAGCAGCCGGTCAGCGGCCCGCTCTATATGAAGCGCATCAAAGGCGGTGTTCTGGCAAACGGCCTGAACTCAATGCTGTCTGCGGTATTTAACACTTTCCCGAATTCATGTTTCGGGCAAAACAACGGCGTGATTCAGCTGACCGGAGTTGCAAGCCGCTATGTCGGTTTTGTTGTCGCTCTGATGCTGATCATCCTTGGGCTGTTCCCTGCCGTAGCGGGTTTTGTGCAACATATTCCTGAACCGGTTCTGGGCGGCGCAACCATCGTGATGTTCGGTACGATCGCGGCTTCCGGCGTGCGTATTGTTTCCCGGGAGCGCCTTAACCGCCGCGCAATCATGATCATGGCGCTTTCACTGGCCGTCGGTATGGGTGTTTCCCAGCAACCGCTGATCCTGCAATTCGCACCCGACTGGCTGAAAACCCTTCTGTCTTCGGGAATTGCTGCCGGTGGTATTACTGCGATTGTTCTGAATCTGGTCTTCCCTCACGAAAAGTAATCACGGGATGTAATCCGTGTGTAACAGCGGCAGCGGGTCTGGAACCCCTGCCGCTTTTTATTGTCTCCATTCTGCTAACCTGTTGAGAAAAGTCGCTGTTTGCGGCATAAACAAAGAATCTTTTTTCCGCTTTCCCGTTACAGGGCTCCAGACGATGAGATTTATCGGTAAAATTTTGCTGACGTTCGCCTTACTTCTGGTGCTGGCGATCGTGCTGGTGTACGTCCTATTACAAACCCGCTGGGCGGCTGGCTGGGTCAGCCGCTGGATCAGCGATAACAGCGAGTACCGCGTCTCCGTAGAGAAAATCGACCACAACTGGTCGTCTCCGGGTCGTGTGACGTTAAACAATGTCGTCTTCGGGCAAAAGAATCAGCCGGAAATCCTGAACGCTGGCGAAGTCGATCTGGATTTAAGCTTGCGACAGATAACCGAGCCACGCTTTTTCGATCGCGTCGTTCTGGCTAACGGTCGCCTCAGCGTCAGCCCTTCCTCAATGAATTTACCGTTGCAGGCCAATACGCTGCAGCTCAGCAAAATGGCGCTGACCGGGAATACCGCCGGATTAGATATTCAGGGACAGCAGATTAATGCCGGCATTTCGCCGTGGCAGCCAAAACCGGCTCAGCTACTGGGTGACAAAGCCGATTTCCAGCTGAGTGCCGCGAATCTGACGGTCAACGGTCTTCCGGCCGAAAATGTGCTGATTCAGGGCAATATCAATAATAAGAATCTGACGCTCAGTAATTTTGGCGGCGATCTGGCGCGCGGTCAGCTGACCGGTAAAGCCACACAGGCCGCTGACGGTAGCTGGAACATTGAAAACCTGCGCCTGAGCAATGTACGCCTGCAAACCTCTAAATCACTTGCTGCTTTTTTTGATGATTACCAGACATTGCCTAAAGTGACTATCCAGCGTCTTGACCTGATCGATGCCCGCTTGCAGGGAACTGACTGGGCATTCAGCGACGTTGATTTGTCTGTACAGGATCTGACTCTGGAAAAAGGCGACTGGCAAAGCGATGACGGGGAAATCACCCTGAATGCAACCGATATGATTGATGGCAATCTGCATATCCAGGATCCTATTATCAGTCTCGACCTTTCACCGCAGGGCATTGCCATCAAACAGGCGACGGCGCGCTGGGAGCGTAGTTTGCTCCGTACCACAGGGAACTGGTTGCGCGCCAACAAACGCCTGCAACTTGATGAAGTTTCCGTCGCTGGCCTGGAATATACGTTGCCGGAAAACTGGAAACAGCTCTGGAATCAGGCGTTGCCGGATTCGCTTTCTGAAGTCTTTGTCGGCCGGTTTATTGCCAACCGAAACCTGATTATTGATATCAACCCGCAGTTCCCTTTCCAGCTGACCGCGCTTGATGGTCTGGGCAATAATCTGTTGCTGGCACGTAATCATCAATGGGGGATCTGGAGCGGTACGCTAAATCTGAATGCCAGCGAAGCCACATTTAATCGTAATGACGTGCGTCGTCCTTCAATAACCCTGAATGCGAACGACAGTCAGGTGAATATTTCCGAACTGAGCGCCTTTACTAAAGAAGGTTTGCTGGAAGCCAGTGCGACCGTTGACCAGCAGCCGCAACGTCATTTCTCATTGAAGATGACCGGCCGCTCCGTACCGGCAAATCAGCTTGAAAACTGGGGATGGCCACATGTGCCGCTGGAAGGTAACGTCAATATGCAGCTCAATCTGCAAGGGCAGATGCCGGCAAATGTCGATTACAAACCGACGCTGAACGGCACATTGCAGATAAACGGCAGCGAGACCATTGACCAGAGGATGGTGAACGGATTGGTTTCCGGTGCGCCATCCCCCGTTGCGCCATAAATCAGTTCGTCTGGCTATAACGCAAAAAGGCACCGCAATCGCGGTGCCTTTTGTTTGGGCTAAAGCAAATCAGTTAATTTCGGGTTCGAGCGGTGCGCCGGGTGCAGCCGGAAGCACCAGATAGGTACCTTCAAACACTGCGCCGTCTACCTCATCGCCGTATAAATTCACTTCGAGTTGCACGCGCGCCTTACGCCCGCGAGCCAGACGATCAAGGTCGCCGCTGACAGAGCCTAAATCCGCCACCGCACGCGGCCTGCCGGTCACCGGCGAACTGTAACGGATATGTGCATCCGCCAGCACAATGGTGCCGCCCAGATGCCGTTCACGCAGCAGCAGCCAGATCAAACCCCAGCCTGTCAGCGTTGCCAGCGAGAACAGACTTCCCGCAAATAACGTATGGTGCGGATTCTGATTGCCGGTTTCCGGCATCGTAGTGACAAAACGCTGTCCGGTATACTGGCTGATCCGCACACCCATTTTCTCACTCAGCGGGATATGGTCGTACCAGGCTTGTTGCAGTTGTCCGCACCAGTCGGGGCGATGAAGAATATCATCCAGCGTTTCGATCGGTTTAATCATCAGGAAGTGACGAACCGGTGTAGTTTGCGGGGTGGTAATTTCCCCCTGATTCACAAAGCCCAGTTTGGCAAAAAAATCCACTGCGTCTTCGCGGGCGCTACAGACCACGCGCTTTACCCCTTCCTGACGCGCCACAGACTCCAGGGTCATCGCCACCAGTGTTCCTAACCCTTTGTCCTGTACATTCGGGTCAACGGCCAGGAAGCGGATTGAGGCCTCGTTATCGGCATTAATGTATAAACGGCCAACAGCAACCGGCTCGCCGCTTTCATCTACGACCATCTGATGATGCGCAATGGAATCGTAGGCATCACGTTCGGAACCTTCAGGCTGACGCAGTGGTTTGCGCAGCATTTCCCAGCGGAATCGGTAATAGGCGGCCAGCTCTTTTTCGGTCGTCGGTACTCTAAGGTGATACATAGATGCGTTCTCTCCGGCGTTATGCCTTATCGATCAGACTTGTAGCCAGAAGGTCACCGGCCCGTCGTTCACCAGTGCCACTTTCATATCCGCAGCGAAGCGCCCGGTTTCGGTCACAATGCCTTTCTCACGACACTGCCCGCAAAAATACTGATACAACCGGTCGGCTTCCTGTGGTTCAGCACCGCGTGAGAACCCCGGACGCATGCCTTTTTGTGTGTCAGCCGCCAGTGTGAACTGCGACACCACCAGCAGGCTACCGCCCGCCTGCTGTACGTTAAGATTCATTTTGTCATTTTCGTCACCGAAAATTCGGTACCCGATCACCCGTTCGCAAAGGCGTTTAGCTTTTTGTTCGTCATCGCCCTGTTCAACACCCAGTAAAACCAGTAATCCCGGCCCTATCTGGCCGCAAACGTCGCCATCGATAGTCACGCTGGCATTCAATACCCGCTGAATTAACGCAATCATACAAATCCTTCGAACTGATTATTCTTCTGCTTTGTATTGAGCAGACTGCAATTTTCTCACAGAACGGAACTCGCCAAGCGTGACGGTAATTTCTGCGCCAAGAAGCACGATACACCAGCTGACATAGACCCAGAGAAATAAAATGGGGATCACAGCCAGTACACCGTAAATCAACTGATACGATGGGAAAAGCTGAATATACAAGGTGAAGATTTTTTTACTCAGCTCAAATAAGGCACCGGAAACCAGGGCGCCTACCAGCGCATCCTTTGCCGGAACTCTCACCGTTGGCACGACCTGATATAAGAGCCAGAACGTCACCCAGGAAATCAGCAAAGGCAGGATCCGCAGCGCATGGTCGATGAGGGAATGCACGCCGCTGAGGTTAAGCCAGTTCAGGGAGAGTAAATAAGAGCTGACCGCCACGCTGGCCACCAGAAGAATGGGCCCGAGCGTTAATACCATCCAGTAGACCGCAAATGAGAACACAATCGGACGCTTGGTTTTGCTGTCCCAAATTTTATTCAGCACGCTGTCCACTGAAGCGATCAGCAGTAATGCGGTGACAATTAATCCGCAGGTACCCACCGCCGTCATTTTGCTGGAGTTGGCAACAAACTGTTCGAGATAACGCTGAATGGTATTGCCCGTGGCCGGCATGAAGTTAGAAAAAATGAAGGTTTTAAGCTGTGCACTGATATCCGAAAAGACCGGAAATAATGCAAACAGCGAAAACACCACGGCAATCAGCGGAACCAGAGAAAGCAAAGAAACATAGGCTAAATGGCCCGCCAGAAGCGTCAGGCCATCCTTATCTGAGCGCTTTAAGAGCAGGACTGTGAATTTCCATAATGATTTTGGGTAGTGGCTCAATGCCCTTTTGTGCATCCTTACATCCTTCAGGAAAAGTATTTCGGTACCGTCTGGTTATCTTCCACCCACACAGCTTCAATGCCTGCCGCGCGGGCAGCCTCGATGTTTTCGGCAACATCATCAAAGAACACGGCCTGATCGGCGGTGAATCCTTCTTTCTCCAGCACATGCTGGAAAATTTCCGGTTCAGGTTTGCGCATACCCAGATTTTGCGAAAGATACATCGCATCGGTATTGGCTTCGATTTCCGGATAGTGCTGCGGCCAGAAATCCAGGTGTAAGCGGTTAGTATTCGACAGCACGACAACGCGATGACCTTCTTCGCGCAGCTTTTGGAATAACGTGATGACTTCAGGACGTAAACCGACGAAAACGGCATGCCAGCCCGCACTGAACTGCTCAAAACTGAGCGCAATGCCCATTTCATTACACAGATCGGCGGCGAACTGCTCATCGCTGATTTCACCCCGCTCGTGCTGCTGGAACACCTCGCCCATGTTGAAACGCTCGGTCAGCGTAGCCAGTGGCGTTCCGCTGAGATGGCTCCACACGCCAAGGACACGTTTGAAATCAATATCAATAATGACGTTTCCCATATCAAAAATGTACAGCATTGCACGCTCCTGATTTCAAAGATGACTTTTAACTTTAGCGGTAAAACGTACACCTGAACAGTGACAGAGTTGCGCTGTTGAGCTCAGCGTTAGAAAAAAGACAAAAAAAAACAGGGTACCCAAAGGCACCCTGTTTCTGTGTAACGGCACGCGTTAAAGAAGATTAACCTTCTTTAGGACCACGCATTGCACGTTTACGATCGTTCTCGGTCAGGTGACGTTTACGAATACGTACAGACTGAGGAGTCACTTCTACCAGTTCGTCATCATCGATGAATTCCAGAGCTTGCTCCAGAGACATTTTGATAGCAGGAACCAGAGTCGTTGCTTCGTCAGTACCGGACGCACGCATGTTGGTCAGTTTCTTACCGGTCAGGCAGTTCACGGTCAGGTCGTTAGAACGTGAGTGAATACCGATGATCTGGCCTTCATACACTTCTGCGCCGTGGCCCAGGAACAATTTACCGCGGTCTTGCAGGCTGAACAGTGCAAACGCAACTGCTTTACCCTGACCGTTGGAGATCAGCACGCCGTTCTGACGCTGGCCGATTTCGCCCGGACGAACGTCATCGTAGTGGCTGAACGTGGAGTACAGCAGACCGGTACCAGAAGTCATGGTCATGAATTCTGTACGGAAGCCGATCAGGCCACGTGCAGGGATCAGGTAATCAAGACGGATACGACCTTTGCCGTCTGGGATCATGTCTTTGACATCGCCTTTACGCTCACCCATGGCCTGCATTACAGAACCCTGGTGTTGCTCTTCGATATCCAGTGTCACGTTCTCGAATGGCTCTTGCATGCGGCCATCGATTTTACGGTTGATTACTTTAGGGCGGGAAACCGCCAGCTCGAAACCTTCACGACGCATGTTTTCGATCAGAACCGACAGGTGAAGTTCACCACGGCCTGAAACGCGGAATGCATCAGCATCTTCAGTTTCTTCAACACGCAATGCAACGTTGTGCACCAGTTCTTTGTTCAGACGGTCAAGGATCTGACGTGAAGTCACATACTTACCTTCTTTACCACAGAACGGAGAGGTGTTTACGTTGAAGTACATGGTTACTGTTGGTTCATCAACGCTCAGCGCTGGCAGAGCTTCAACATTCGCCGGATCACAGATTGTGTCGGAGATGTTCAGTTCGCCCAGGCCGGTGATTGCGATGATGTCGCCCGCTTCAGCAACGGTGGCTTCGATACGCTCAAGACCCATGTGGGTCAGAACTTTACCGACTTTACCGTTACGGGTTTTGCCTTCGCTGTCGATGACAGTGATTTGCTGGTTAGGCTTAACGGTACCGCGTTTGATGCGGCCGATGCCGATGACGCCAACATAGTTGTTGTAGTCCAGCTGAGAGATTTGCATCTGGAAAGGTGCATCCATCTCAACTTGTGGCGGAGATACGTGGTCAACGATCGCCTGGTACAACGGGGTCATGTCTTCGGCCATATCGTTATGGTCGTTACCCGCGATACCCATCAATGCGGATGCATAGATGATTGGGAAATCGAGTTGTTCGTCGGTTGCGTCCAGGTTTACGAACAGGTCGAAGACCTGATCAACAACCCAGTCAGGACGCGCGCCAGGGCGGTCAACCTTGTTGATTACCACGATCGGTTTCAGACCATTAGCGAATGCTTTTTTGGTCACGAAACGGGTTTGCGGCATTGGGCCATCCATTGCATCCACAACCAGCAGCACCGAGTCGACCATTGACATCACACGCTCTACCTCACCGCCGAAGTCGGCGTGTCCTGGGGTATCCACGATGTTGATGCGGTAGTCTTTCCAATTAATGGCGGTGTTTTTTGCGAGGATGGTAATCCCACGCTCTTTCTCCAAATCGTTGGAGTCCATTACGCGTTCAGTGGCTTCTACACGCTCTCCGAAAGTACCGGATTGTTGCAGCAGCTTGTCGACCAGGGTGGTTTTACCATGGTCAACGTGGGCAATAATGGCGATGTTACGCAAATTTTCGATCACAGCTTTGCCTCAGGCATTAGAAATAGCGCGCTATTGTACACGTATTAAGCGAGGTTCTAAACAAGATCACAAGGATCTTGATGAAACAACTTATGGATGGTTACTTTGTGATCCCTTTCACGGTGCAAAAAGACCACTGAACCATTATGACGCACCGTTTTGGTGCTATGCATCTCAGAGTTAGCACCATTATAGTGCAGAAATTCCGTTATGGTGCATACTTATCGAGTGCAAGAGCCCTGTAAAATGGCGTTGTTTGCATTTTCTCAAAGTTGGCACACTTTTCGCTAATAGTTTTTAGGGTAAAAAAAAGTTTTTACAGGGTGACGCGTCTGACCAGTCAAATAATAGCGCTGTTCAGTCCACACGCCAGTTCAAGTAAAGCTGTTATTTCCAACTAAAGACCAAAAATGGTTATTCGTTCCACGACGATAATGAGAAATTCGGGAGAACTAGTATGTCCGCTGAACACGTTTTGACGATGCTGAATGAGCATGAAGTGAAATTCGTAGATTTACGTTTCACAGATACCAAAGGCAAAGAACAGCACGTCACCATTCCTGCACACCAGGTTAGCGCTGACTTCTTCGAAGAAGGCAAAATGTTTGATGGCTCTTCAATCGGTGGCTGGAAAGGCATTAACGAATCTGACATGGTTTTGATGCCAGATGCGAGCACTGCTGTTCTTGACCCGTTCTACGAAGAAACCACGCTGATCATTCGTTGCGACATCCTTGAGCCAACTACGCTGCAAGGTTATGACCGCGACCCACGTTCTACCGCGAAACGTGCAGAAGACTTCCTGCGCTCTTCCGGTATCGCGGACACCGTTCTGTTCGGGCCAGAGCCAGAATTCTTCCTGTTTGATGATGTGCGCTTCGGCAGCAGCATCTCCGGTTCTCACGTGGCTATCGATGATATCGAAGGCGCATGGAACTCCAGCACCAAATACGAAGGCGGCAACAAAGGCCACCGTCCTGCAGTTAAAGGCGGTTACTTCCCGGTTCCTCCGGTCGACTCCTCCCAGGATCTGCGTTCTACCATGTGTCTGACCATGGAAGAAATGGGTCTGGTTGTTGAAGCTCACCACCACGAAGTGGCAACCGCGGGTCAGAACGAAGTGGCAACCCGCTTCAATACCCTGACCAAAAAAGCTGACGAAATCCAAATCTACAAATACGTGGTTCACAACGTGGCTCACGCATTTGGCAAAACTGCGACCTTCATGCCAAAACCAATGTTTGGCGATAACGGTTCCGGTATGCACTGCCACATGTCTCTGTCCAAGAACGGTAACAACCTGTTCGCTGGCGACAAATACGGCGGCCTGTCTGAAATGGCACTGTTCTACATCGGCGGTATCATCAAGCACGCCAAAGCAATCAACGCCTACGCTAACCCGACTACCAACTCCTATAAGCGTCTGGTCCCGGGCTACGAAGCGCCAGTGATGCTGGCTTACTCTGCGCGTAACCGTTCTGCATCCATCCGTATTCCACACGTATCAACGCCTAAAGCGATGCGTATCGAAGCACGCTTCCCTGATCCAGCGGCTAACCCATACCTGGCGTTTGCTGCACTGATGATGGCTGGCCTGGACGGTATCATCAACAAGATCCACCCTGGCGATGCGATGGACAAAAACCTGTATGACCTGCCACCGGAAGAAGAAGCAGAAATTCCAAAAGTTGCAGGTTCACTGGAAGAAGCGCTGAACGCACTGAACGAAGACCGCGAGTTCCTGACCCGTGGCGGCGTGTTCACTGACGACGCTATCGATGCTTACATCGGTCTGCGTAAAGAAGAAATGGATCGCGTGCGTATGACTCCGCATCCGGTTGAGTTCGAGCTGTATTACAGCGTCTAAACACAGCGTTTAATTCTCGAATTAGCTGCTGAACTCAGCGCCCGTCCTCTGACCGGCGCTGAGAGAAATACCCGACTGGAGGCCTGGCAGTAAGAAAGCCTTCAGCGTCAAAATTAAGTAAGACGATTTTATTTGTTGCCGTGGAAACTTTCAGCCCATCTCCGGATGGGCTTTTTTCTCCACACTCTTTCCTGCTTAACCCCTCTGACCCGTGTTTTGGCCGGGTAGCGAGACAAATTGCACCCATCAGGTGCGGGAGACTGCGGTATGGCAACTGGCAAGCTGCCCGATGCTGGGCAGATCCTGAATTCTTTAATCAACAGCGTTCTGCTGTTGGACGACGATTTGGCTGTGCATTACGCCAACCCGGCGGCTCAGCAATTACTGGCGCAAAGTTCCCGCAAACTTTTTGGCACCCCGTTGCCAGAGCTGGTGGGATATTTTTCGCTGAACATCGAGTTAATGCGTGAAAGTCTGACGGCCGGACAGGGCTTTACAGACAGCGAAGTGACTTTAGTCGTCGATGGCCGCGCACATGTGTTGTCACTGACCGCACAGATGCTGCCGGAAGGTTTTATTCTGCTCGAACTGGCGCCGATGGATAATCAGCGACGTTTGAGTCAGGAACAATTGCAGCATGCTCAACAGGTTGCAGCCCGCGATTTGATCCGCGGCCTCGCGCATGAAATTAAAAATCCGCTTGGCGGTTTGCGTGGTGCGGCACAGTTGTTATCCAGAGCGCTGCCCGATCCGGCTTTGCTTGAGTACACCAAAGTCATTATTGAGCAGGCCGACCGTCTGCGTAATCTGGTCGACAGATTGCTGGGTCCGCAACGTCCGAGCCAGCATGTGACACAAAGTATTCATCAGGTTGCGGAGCGCGTTTGTCAGCTGGTGTCGATGGAAAAACCCGATAACGTTCAGCTGGTACGGGACTATGATCCGAGCCTGCCGGAACTGGCACACGACCCCGATCAGATAGAACAGATTTTACTGAATATCACCCGCAATGCCTTGCAGGCGCTGGGGGAGGAAGGCGGCACAATAACACTGCGTACGCGGACTGCTTTCCAGATTACGTTACACGGCGTGCGTTATCGTCTGGCGGCACGCATCGATATTGAAGATGACGGCCCCGGCGTACCGGCACATTTGCAGGACACTCTTTTTTACCCCATGGTCAGTGGCCGCGAAGGGGGCACCGGACTGGGCCTCTCTATCGCACGCAGTTTGATTGACCAGCATTCGGGTAAAGTTGAATTTAACAGTTGGCCAGGACATACCGAATTCTCGGTTTTCCTGCCTATTCGCCAGTGAGGTTCTTATGCAACGAGGGATAGTCTGGATCGTCGATGACGATAGCTCCATCCGCTGGGTACTTGAACGTGCGCTCACTGGAGCCGGTTTGACCTGCACCACGTTTGACAGCGGCAATGAAGTGCTTGATGCCATTGCGACTCAAACCCCTGACGTTTTGTTATCAGATATCCGTATGCCGGGGATGGACGGTTTAGCGCTGTTAAAGCAAATTAAACAGCGCCATCCGATGCTTCCGGTCATCATAATGACAGCGCACTCCGATCTGGATGCGGCGGTCAGCGCCTATCAGCAAGGCGCATTTGATTATCTGCCAAAACCTTTCGACATTGACGAAGCAGTGGCGCTGGTTGAACGCGCTATCAGCCATTATCAGGAGCAACAGCAACCGGCTCGCAGCCAGCCTGCAAGTGGCCCGACGGCGGATATTATCGGTGAAGCGCCAGCCATGCAGGACGTCTTTCGCATCATCGGCCGTTTGTCCCGCTCTTCAATCAGCGTGCTGATTAACGGGGAATCCGGTACCGGTAAAGAGCTGGTGGCTCATGCTTTACACCGTCACAGCCCGCGCGCCAAAGCGCCTTTTATCGCACTGAACATGGCGGCAATCCCGAAAGACCTGATCGAATCCGAACTATTCGGCCACGAGAAAGGGGCGTTTACTGGCGCTAACACCATCCGTCAGGGACGTTTTGAGCAGGCCGACAACGGCACGCTGTTCCTTGATGAAATCGGTGATATGCCCCTCGATGTGCAAACCCGTCTTCTGCGCGTGCTGGCAGATGGTCAGTTCTATCGTGTGGGCGGTTATGCACCGGTGAAAGTGGATGTGCGTATTATCGCTGCGACTCACCAGAATCTGGAATTACGGGTTCAGGAAGGGAAATTCCGCGAGGATTTATTCCACCGCCTGAATGTTATCCGTGTTCATCTGCCACCGCTGCGCGAACGTCGCGAAGATATTCCGCGTCTGGCACGTTATTTCCTGCAAGTGGCAGCGAAAGAATTGGGCGTGGAAGCGAAAAACCTGCATCCGGAAACAGAGACCGCGCTGACGCGTCTGCCGTGGCAGGGCAACGTGCGCCAGCTGGAAAATACCTGTCGCTGGTTAACGGTGATGGCTGCGGGTCAGGAAGTCCTGATTCAGGATTTACCGAGCGAACTGTTTGAAACGTCTGCCCCGGAAACCGGTGGTCAGAGCTTACCGGACAGCTGGGCAACACTGCTGGCACAATGGGCCGATCGCGCCCTGCGTTCCGGTCATCAAAACCTGTTGTCAGAAGCGCAGCCTGAAATGGAGCGCACTTTGCTGACCACGGCATTGCGTCACACGCAGGGACATAAACAGGAAGCCGCACGCTTACTGGGCTGGGGACGCAATACGCTGACCCGCAAGCTGAAAGAACTGGGTATGGAATAACCGGGCCTGAAATAAAAGCCCTGTGCCAGAAAGCAAAACAGCCGCTTATGCGGCTGTTTTTGTTGATAGCAAAGAAATCAGATCACGCGGGAGAATTGCTGCTGACGTACCTGACGGCGCAGATAAATATCAAAGCACATGCAGATGTTGCGGATAAGCAAACGCCCGCGTGGCGTTACCTGAATATGCGTCTCGCTCACCTCAACCAGCCCGTCTTCAACCAGCGGTTTCAGCAGCGCCAGATCATCGGAAAAATAGTCTGTAAAGCGGATGCCATAGCGCTCTTCCATATCCGCAAAGCTCAGCTCGAAATGGCAGATCAGCGATTTAATGACATCGCGACGCAGGCAATCATCATCCGTCATTTCCAGACCACGCCATAACGCATTCCCCTGCTGTTCTACTCTGGCGTAATACGTTTTGAGGTCTTTCTCGTTCTGCGCGTAAGTATCGCCCAGCATGCTGATGGCTGACACGCCCATTCCCAGTAAATCACTGTCGCCCTGCGTGGTATATCCCTGGAAATTACGGTGCAGCTTGCCTTCACGTTGGGCAATCGCCAGTTCGTCATCAGGACGCGCAAAGTGATCCATGCCGATAAAGCGGTAACCGGAGGCGGTCAGCGAGGCAATGGTTTCCTGCAGAATTTTCAATTTCTCTTCTGCGCCCGGCAAATCAGCGTCTTTTATTTTACGCTGAGCGGCAAACAGTTTTGGCATGTGGGCGTAATTGAACACGCTCAGGCGATCCGGGTTCAGCTCTGCCACGCGTTGCAGCGTATACGCAAAACTTTCCGCCGTTTGCTTCGGCAGGCCGTAAATCAGGTCGATGTTGGTGGAATTGAAACCCAGCGCTCTGGCGCGTTCAATCAGCGCAAAGATGAAATCTTCATCCTGCTCGCGATTCACCAGACGCTGCACTTCTTTATTGAAATCCTGCACGCCCATGCTCAGCCGATTAAAGCCTTCGCTGCGCAGATGGTCGAGCACATTCAGCTCGATTTCGCGGGGATCCACTTCCAGTGATATTTCTGCATCGGGGAGAATATCAAAGTGTGCCCGCAGAAGGCCCATCAGACGGCTTATCTGCGCTTTATCGAGGTAAGTCGGAGTACCACCGCCCCAATGCAACTGACTGACCTGACGGCCCTTAAAGAGCGGCGCACGGTGACTTATCTCTTTCTCAAGTACGTCGAGATATTCTTCGGCTTTATGCTGCTGACGGGTTACCAGTTTATTGCAGCCGCAGAAATAGCAGAGCTTATGGCAGAAAGGGATATGCACATACAGAGAAAGGGAGCGCTCAGGGTAACGGACAGCCGCTTGATTAAAAGCCGCATCGTCGTAGCTTTCGCTGAATTCGAGTGCTGTTGGATAGGATGTGTATCGCGGACCTGAATAGTTGTACTTCTGGATCAGCGCTAAATCCCAGACGGTTGTCTGTTCTGACATGGGTGACTTACTCCTTCCGGCGTCGGATGCTGCCGGTTTCCCTTACAGGCAGGCTTTTGGCCTGCCTTACAAAGGTCGCTCTGCGCAAACGTGCTTTGGTTTTCGATAACCGTCGTAGTTTACCGAATAACCAAAGGAGATAACATGCAAAGAGTAAGGCTATTGCCGGAATGACCCAGCGCATCGCTTAGAAACCTTCTTTTGGATTCCCGCGTTTGAGCAACTGCATCATATCTTCGTTCTTCTCTTCTTCTTCGTCATCTTCATCGTCGCCGAGTTCGATACCGAGAATTTCCATCAGAACATCAATACGATCCAGAGTCTGGTCAACATAAGCCTGATCTTCTGCACTCAGCGCTTTGCCGTCGTCGATAAGATCAAGCAATGAATCCAGACGCTCATCGTTTTCCAGTAATGTCAGTTCTTCCTGCGGAGACATTTTTGGTTTTGCCTCTGGCTTCGGCTGAGCGGCTTTCTTCGCTTTCGCTGCATTGTTGGTGACGGTTTCCACGATCAATGGCACCGCTTTTTTACTGCCGATACGCGGATCGGTCTTTTTAGCGCCTGCGCCGCTTTGATTCTGGGCAGCGTCCGGATTTGCGCGTGAGCCTGCTTTATGGCCACGACGCTTATTGTCACGCTTGCGTTCGCGCGCTTCGATATCAAGCTCTACACGACTTTTCTTCTTCGTTTTAGCTGTCGCGGTATTGGCGCGCGGGGCTTTCGCTGGCTGTTTCATGGCATCTGCTCTTAGGTGTGTACATTTAGTATAGATTTGCGGCGGAATCTAGCAGAAAGCGGACAAAGAAAAAAGGCAGCAAGTTAACCTTGCTGCCTTTTTCTTTCCTTCAGAAGAAGGATATTCCTCAAACACTTTCCCTGTATAGCGTCAACGTCCCGGTTTTTCCTTTGCCTTTCAGAGCCTCCGGCTCCGTTTGTCCTTAAATCGCGATGCATTTCCCGTGATCCCTGAATGCAATATTCGTCCTTGTTTCCGTTCTCGCCTTCACCGCGTAAGAAATACTTTACCCGACTGGCACAAAGGCTCAAGATACCCGCCAGCCGTCTTGTCGGTTTCATAACGATATAAATTTTATCTTATTGAAATTGCACAATATTAAAAATTTCGGCGACAAAACAAGCGAAATAACCCGCATCATGAATAGCAAATGTCTTACATCATGAAGGCAATTTCCCCCGCCTTCATCTCTGTGGTCCCTTCGCCTCATCATTCGGATTTTAAAAACACGAACGCATCTCGGCTCTGTTGCAGTTATAATCGCCAGCCAGATACTCATGCCTCACGGAGACGCACGCTTTGACCAGCCAAACTTACAACTATCATATGACCCATTTCGTCATGAGCGCCCCGGATATCCGGCATTTGCCATCTGACGCAGGCATTGAAGTCGCATTTGCTGGTCGTTCAAACGCCGGCAAATCCAGCGCACTGAATACTCTGACGCAGCAGAAAAGCCTCGCACGTACCAGTAAAACGCCTGGCCGTACTCAGCTCATCAACCTGTTTGAAGTGAAGCCGGGCATCCGTCTGGTCGACTTGCCGGGTTATGGTTACGCGGAAGTACCGGAAGAAATGAAGCGTAAATGGCAGCGCGCGCTGGGCGAATATCTGCAAATGCGCAACTCGCTGAAAGGTCTGGTGGTGTTGATGGATATCCGTCATCCGCTGAAAGATCTCGATCAGCAGATGATTCAATGGGCTGTCGATGTGGGTACGCCGGTGATGTTGCTGCTGACGAAAGCCGACAAACTGGCATCCGGCGCGCGTCAGGCGCAGATCAAAATGGTCCGCGAAGCCGTGAAAGAATTCATGGGCGATATTCAGGTGGAAGCCTTCTCTTCCCCGAAGAAAATGGGCGTCGATAAACTGAGTGACAAACTGAACACCTGGTTCAGCGAAATCCCACCCGAAGTGCTGGAAGAAGAGCTTTTTGACGAAGGCGAGTAAATCTCGGCTTAAACGAAGAAGTCTGTAAGTAAAGAACATATCAGGGTAGCCAACAGGCTGCCCTTTTTTATGGGCCGGATTTTTATCACTGGTAGTCAGAAGATAGGCGTAACCCTGTGAAAAATCCAATAAAAAACGCCCCAGACATAAATGCCTGGGGCGGCTAAAATATTCAGCCAAATCCGATTACGTGAAGTAAAAGGTCTGAAAGATAGAACATCTTACCTCTGTACCCTACGAGAGAAACTTTACCCTATTTCATGACGGGGAAAAAGAACTTTTTGTAGTTTACTTACACAAAAATCGTGGATTATGCGATCACCTTCATGGTCTGAGCACATAATCCTGTAGCTTAATTACAAAAAAAGCTTAATTACTATCCACTTAGTGAGCCTGATCCCAGTTCTCGCCAGTACCGACATCCACTTTCAACGGAACCGCCAGTGTCATACTGGCTTCCATCAGGTTGCGAATTTTTTCACTCGCTGCAGCAACATCATCTTTATGCACTTCAAACACCAGTTCATCGTGTACCTGCATGATAATGCGGGCACGCGGAGCATCTGACTGTTTCAGCCAGGCATCGACGCTGATCATGGCGCGTTTGATAATGTCAGCCGCAGTACCCTGCATCGGGGCGTTGATCGCGGCACGCTCGGCACCTTTACGGCGCATCGCGTTGCTGGATTTGATGTCCGGCAGATACAGACGGCGACCATCGAGCGTTTCAACGTAACCCTGCTCAGAAGCCTGAGTGCGGGTACGCTCCATATATTCCAGCACGCCCGGATAACGCTCGAAGTACAAATCCATATAACGCTGGGATTCTTTGCGTGGAATATTGAGCTGACGCGATAAGCCAAAGGCGCTCATGCCGTAAATCAGACCAAAGTTAATCGCTTTAGCGCTGCGACGCTGTTCACCAGATACTTTCTCCAGCGGTGTGCCGAAAACTTCTGCGGCGGTCGCGCGGTGAATATCCTGGCCTTCAGCAAAAGCTTTCAGCAAGCCTTCATCTTTCGATAAATGTGCCATGATGCGCAGTTCAATCTGCGAATAGTCGGCCGCCAGAATGATGTAGTCTTTTGGCGCAATAAACGCCTGACGGATACGGCGCCCTTCATCATTACGCACCGGAATGTTTTGCAGGTTGGGATCGCTGGAAGACAGACGCCCCGTCGCGGTCACGGCCTGATGGTAGGACGTATGAACGCGGCCAGACTGCGGGTTGATCATCAATGGCAGTTTATCGGTGTAAGTCGATTTCAGTTTTGCCAGACCACGATATTCCAGAATCACTTTCGGCAACGGATAATCCAGCGCCAGTTCAGCCAGAACTTCTTCGTTAGTTGATGGCGCACCACCCGGAGTTTTCTTCAGGATTGGCAGTTTTTGTTTTTCATACAAAATAGCCTGCAACTGTTTGGTCGAAGAGAGGTTGAAAGGCTCTTCAGCCAGTTCATGCGCTTTGTTTTCCAGCTCATTCAGTCGAATTGCCAGCTCTTTCGAGTGAGCTGCGAGGATGTTCTGATCAATCAGAACCCCGGTACGCTCGATATGAGAAAGAACAGGAACTAGCGGCATTTCAATATCCGTGAACACTTTGGTCAGGGATTCGCTTTCCTGAATGCGTGGCCAGAGTGCCTGATGCAATTGCAATGTAACATCGGCATCTTCTGCCGCGTAAGGCGCTGCCTGCTCAAGGGCTATCTGGTTGAAGGTTAGCTGGTTCTTACCTTTACCCGCAATTTCTTCAAAGCCCACGGTTTTATGGCCGAGATAACGGTCTGCCAAACTGTCCATGTCATGGCGGCCAGATACGCTATCGAGCACGTAAGATTCAAGCATGGTGTCGAAGGCGATACCTTTCATTTCGATGTCATAACGCAGTAAAACACCGCGGTCGAATTTGAGGTTCTGCCCGACTTTCAGCTGCTTTTCATCTTCGAGTAACGGCTTGAGTTGTTTCAGCACATCATCGCGGTCCAGCTGCGCCGGTGCATCCAGATAGTCATGTGCCACAGGAAGATAAGCCGCTTTACCCGCTTCTGTGGCGAAAGATAAGCCGATCAGATTGGCAGTCAGGGTATCCAGACCATCCGTTTCGGTATCGAAAGCGAAAACATTGGATGCTTTCAGATAACCGATCCACTCATCAAGAGTCGCCTGATCCAGAATGGTGACATATCCCTCCTGCGAGAGCTGGTTTGGTTCAACAGCGGATACTGACGTCGTTTCTTCTGCCGGAGCACCTTTCTTCGCTGCTGCCGACGCTTTACCTGCCGATTTTTTGGCGCTCAGCCAGGTGCCGGATTCAACATCTGCCAGCCAGCGCTTGAATTCATAGCGGCCAAATAACTTGTGAAGTTCATCGGCATCGGGTTCTGAAACCGTCAGCTCAGCACAAGTGAGATCCAGCTTAACGTCAGTTTTAATGGTCGCCAGCTGATAAGAGAGGTAGGCAACTTCTTTATTATCTGCCAGTTTTGCCGCCATGGTTTTTGAACCACGGAAACTGAGTGTCGATACTTTATCCAGATCGGCATATAACGCATCAAGGCCACCAATGCCTTGTAACAGTGCCTGTGCCGTTTTCTCACCAACGCCCGGTACGCCCGGAATGTTGTCCGAGGAGTCACCCATCAGGGCGAGGAAATCGATGATCAGTTCAGGCGGCACACCGTATTTCTCGACAACTTCATCTGGCCCCAGAATCGCATTGTTCATGGTGTTGATCAAAGTGACACCCGGCGTCACCAGCTGAGCCATATCTTTATCGCCGGTGCTGATCAGAACCGCATGACCAGCCTGTTCTGCTTCGAGTGCTAACGTACCGATCACGTCGTCCGCCTCTACGCCGGAAACCACCAGTAATGGCAACCCCATCGCTTTCACCATTTGATGAAGCGGCTCAATTTGAGAACGCAGATCATCCGGCATCGGAGGACGATGGGATTTATATTGTTCGAAAAGCTCATCACGGAAGGTTTTGCCTTTCGCGTCAAAAACCACCGCAACATGGCTTGGTGTGTATTGCAGCAAAAGACTGCGCAACATATTCAGCACACCGTACATCGCGCCGGTCGGTTCACCCGCAGAGTTGGTCAGCGGAGGGAACGCATGATAAGCGCGATAAAGGTAGGACGAACCGTCCACCAGGATTAATGGGTTTTCTGCTATCTGGGCCATAACTCTTCTTTATTCGTGATCAGACATGCTCTAAGGATGCCATAGCCAGCAGGAAAGACGAACCTTGAGAAGGAAATTCATTACGAAGTTGCGGGGGATCTCGAAGGATCATCCTGTGGATAACTTTGTGAATAGTTTTAACAGGAAATTAATTCGGAGGGTTAATCCGAAAACATATCAGGATTTTAGCTACGTGTTTCATCAGGTTATAGGATTGCTTAATGAAATATTGATGTAATAGAAGCTTAATAGCTATTGTGGATAGTAATATTTACTGGAAAACTTTCTGCGGGATATTTTTTATATTCACGCCTGCAAACATTTCCTTTTTCTCATTTCTTCGAAAATATAACGCCAGCCCGAAAGCTGGCGTTGAGATCAGAAATTCTTATTTTTTGGTCGCTAAGAAGTTGATCACATCAGAATATTGTTTGACGTACATATCCATTGAGCTGGTATCAAGTCCGTCATTTTTAACCATATATTTGCCGTTCACAAATACGGAAGGAACGCCTTGCAGACCCAGGTCAGCAGCGGCTTTCTCTTGTTGAACAACCAGAGATTTCACAACAAAGCTGTTAAGTGCAGCATCGTAATCCTCGCCTTTCACACCCGCCTGAATAAAGACTTTACGGATATCATCAGCATTCTGAATGGATTGCTGTTTCTGCACAGCATCAAACATCAGCGGACTCACTTTGTCTTCCACACCCAGGGCAATCGCAACAGCCCAGGCTTGAGTTAATTGTTTACCCAATGGCCCCAGGAATTCGACGTGATATTTGGCATATTTAACATCTTTAGGCAGGTTCTTGCGGATGTTGTCAGAGACATGCCAGACTTGTTCAAACTGGTAGCAGTGCGGGCAATAAAATGAGAAGAACTCGAGTACCTGTGGCTCATTAGCAACGGTTTTATCTAAAGTAACGTACTGTGCGCCATCAGAAAACTGCGCGGCAGACACACTGAAGGCCATAACCATACCAACCAGTGCCAGGAATATCTTTTTCATATAAAGCCTATCTCCATTTAATTAAACTTCGAACATTAATCATGACTTAATACATTGGCATCAGCTGTAAAGGAGGTGCCTGTAATTTCTTAACTTGCTCAGTAAACGCCGCTATCTGACTACGCCAGAAATCTTCATCCTGCATCCAGGGGAAACTCTTAGGAAATGCAGGATCCTCCCAGCGACGGGCAACCCAGGCCAGATAATAAACCATACGCATAGCCCGCAGCGGTTCAATCAAAGAGAGTTCGCGCGTATCTAAATCAGCAAACTCTCCGTAAGCTTCCAGCAAGATATCTAACTGGAGCCTTTGCTCACTTTGATCCCCATGCAACAGCATCCAGAGATCCTGAATTGCCGGACCATTACGGGCATCATCCATATCGACAAACAATGGCCCGTCACGCCAGAGAATATTCCCTGGGTGGCAATCGCCATGTAAGCGTAGAGGTTGCCAGTCAGTATGCCAATAATCGCCCGTAGTGCGAATCAGCTGGTCTGTTGCGGATAAGAAGGGTTCACGCAAACTCTTGGGGATCAGCGGACATTGCGCGAGAACTTCGCGCGGCCGGACGAGATATTCATCAAGTCCGATAGTTGGCCGTGCGGTAAACAGGCTTTCACTGCCCACCTGATGAATGCGCCCAAGAAAACGTCCTACCCACTCCAGCTGATCGAGATTATCGATTTCATACTGACGACCACCCACGCTGGGAAATACGGTAAACATATATCCCTGGTAGTGGTGCAATGTGTTTTCGTTGATAGAAAGAGGGGCAACAGCAGGAATTTCTGCATCAGCCATATCAAGTGAAAACTGATGCTCTTCGTGGATTTGTTCTTCGGTCCATCGCTCAGGACGGTAAAACTTCACCACATAGCGTTTTCTGTCTTCACTAAGAAACTGGTAAACGCGGTTTTCATAACTGTTTAATGCAGTGAGGCCGGACTCAGCAATAAGACCGACACTCTCTAACGCATCAAGGATAAGATCCGGCGACAATGCCTGAAAATTAAAAGCTGAATTGTTCATAACTTCATTCGGATTGGCCGCACAGAAAAATGACAATGGGAAATAGTATCATCTATTTTTGGCGGTTCGCATGAAGTTCACATAAGTTTACATCAATCCTTAATCACGCCACGGGCACGTAAAAGTGCAGTTTTAAAGTCATCCTCATAGTCTTTCTTTAAACCCGGGATTTCAGTCGTGCTGTCAGTACCACGCATTTTCAGGTGATAAATCAATGTGTCATCACTGAGTTCGCCTAATGTCCCCTGGTATCCACATTCTGTGGCCAGCTTCTGGATGAACTCCATCAGGTTCAGATCGCAATCCTCTTTCCATGCCGGATGCAGCAGTTCGATCAGCTCGTTTACGCGATGTTCTTTCATGATAATCCTTCTCCACTTGTTTTCAGACCTTAAAAATAACAGGGTTATTTCGTCAGGGAAAGTACAAGCTCACTGTAAAAAAGTTTAACCTGCCCGGTATAAATTAAGGCGTTACAATGACGGTAATAATGAGGTTCTGAAAGGCGGATATTATGGATCGCAGTAACATCACTGGCGTTATTTTAGCAGGCGGTCGGTCGAGCAGGATGGGCGAAGAGAAAGGGCTGATTGATATTAATGGTCAGCCTTTATTTGAACATATCGCCCAAAGATTACATCCCCAAGTCGGAGAAATTCTGATCAGCTGTAATCAGAATTCTGAACGCTATGGCAGAAATAACCAGACCGTCCCGGACATCAAACAGAATTTCTCGGGGCCACTCGCCGGTATGCTTGCTGCGTTATCAGTGAGTAAAACCGAATGGATACTCTTCGTTCCCTGCGACGTGCCAGATTTTCCCATCGACCTGAGTGAAAGATTATTTGCCGGGCTATCAGGGCAGAAAGCAGCTTATGTGCGTGATCCGGAGCGTGAGCATCCAACGCTTTGCCTGTTAAACCGGAGTCTGTTACCGGCACTGACGTCGTACCTGGAAAACGGCGACAGGAAGCTCATGATTTTCCTTCATAATATCGGAGCAAACTCGGTGCTGTTCAGTGAGTCCGCTGCGTTTTTCAATCTTAATACGCCTGAAGATGTGGCGCTTTGGAAAACCCGCAATCAGGATCCCTCAAGATGATAAACAAACCAATCCCATTACTTGGGATCGTCGCTTATAGCGGTACAGGAAAAACAACGCTGCTGAAACAACTCATCCCCTGGCTTCGTCAGCGTGGTATCCGGACGGGTCTGATAAAACATACCCATCATGATATTGATGTAGATACGCCGGGGAAAGACAGTTTCGAGCTACGCAAAGCTGGCGCAGACCAGACAATGGTTGCCAGCAATAGCCGGTGGGCGCTGATGACTGAAACACCCGGGCATGACGACTTCAGTCTTGAGTATCTGGCAACGCGTTTCGACAGTAGTAATCTTGATATGATTTTGGTTGAGGGATTTAAACATGAAGATATCGATAAAATCGTGCTGCACAGGAAGGAAACGGGAAAGTCACTGGAGAGTCTGATTGATATTCACGTTGTTGCAGTCGCAACTAATGATCTGTTCGCGCCTGTTAGGCAGGTGATCAACATCCTGAATATAAATGAGGTAGATAAAGTGGGGGAATTTGTTGTTCAGTGGCTGGAAAGTCAGCAAAACTAGAGGTTCTGCCCTCTTTTATTTTCCTAAATCTCACATAGCAAAAAGCCCTGTACGTCAGTACAGGGCTTTCCACTTATTTGATGCCTGGCAGTTCCCTACTCTCGCATGGGGAGACCCCACACTACCATCGGCGCTACGGCGTTTCACTTCTGAGTTCGGCATGGGGTCAGGTGGGACCACCGCGCTACTGCCGCCAGGCAAATTCTGTTTCATCCATACCGCATCATGTCATGATTTCTCACACACTCCGCCATACGAACCAATCTCGGAACATTCAGCTGAAAATCTACTTCAAGTCTCTAAAAACACCTTTGGTGTTGTAAGGTTAAGCCTCTCGGGTCATTAGTACTGGTTAGCTCAATGCATCGCTGCACTTACACACCCAGCCTATCAACGTCTTAGTCTTAAACGTCCCTTCAGGTGGCTTAAAGCCACAGGGAAGACTCATCTCGAGGCAAGTTTCGCGCTTAGATGCTTTCAGCGCTTATCTTTTCCGCATTTAGCTACCGGGCAATGCCATTGGCATGACAACCCGAACACCAGTGATGCGTCCACTCCGGTCCTCTCGTACTAGGAGCAGCCCCTCTCAATCTTCCAACGCCCACGGCAGATAGGGACCGAACTGTCTCACGACGTTCTAAACCCAGCTCGCGTACCACTTTAAATGGCGAACAGCCATACCCTTGGGACCTACTTCAGCCCCAGGATGTGATGAGCCGACATCGAGGTGCCAAACACCGCCGTCGATATGAACTCTTGGGCGGTATCAGCCTGTTATCCCCGGAGTACCTTTTATCCGTTGAGCGATGGCCCTTCCATTCAGAACCACCGGATCACTATGACCTACTTTCGTACCTGCTCGAGCCGTCACTCTCGCAGTCAAGCTAGCTTATGCCATTGCACTAACCTCACGATGTCCGACCGTGATTAGCTAACCTTCGTGCTCCTCCGTTACTCTTTAGGAGGAGACCGCCCCAGTCAAACTACCCACCAGACACTGTCCTCACCCCGGATCACGGGGCCGAGTTAGAACATCAAACATTAAAGGGTGGTATTTCAAGGTTGGCTCCACGCAGACTGGCGTCCACGCTTCAAAGCCTCCCACCTATCCTACACATCAAGGCTCAATGTTCAGTGTCAAGCTATAGTAAAGGTTCACGGGGTCTTTCCGTCTTGCCGCGGGTACACTGCATCTTCACAGCGAGTTCAATTTCACTGAGTCTCGGGTGGAGACAGCCTGGCCATCATTACGCCATTCGTGCAGGTCGGAACTTACCCGACAAGGAATTTCGCTACCTTAGGACCGTTATAGTTACGGCCGCCGTTTACCGGGGCTTCGATCAAGAGCTTCTCCTTGCGGATAACCCCATCAATTAACCTTCCGGCACCGGGCAGGCGTCACACCGTATACGTCCACTTTCGTGTTTGCACAGTGCTGTGTTTTTATTAAACAGTTGCAGCCAGCTGGTATCTTCGACTGGCTTCAGCTCCGGGAGCAAGTCCCTTCACCTACGCGCCAGCGTGCCTTCTCCCGAAGTTACGGCACCATTTTGCCTAGTTCCTTCACCCGAGTTCTCTCAAGCGCCTGAGTATTCTCTACCTGACCACCTGTGTCGGTTTGGGGTACGATTTCGTGTTACCTGGAGCTTAGAGGCTTTTCCTGGAAGCTTGGCATCAACTACTTCACCACCGTAGTGGCTCGTTATCACGCCTCAGGGTTAATATGCGACCGGATTTACCAAATCACACCCCCTACACGCTTGAACCGGGACAACCGTCGCCCGGCTAGCCTAGCCTTCTCCGTCCCCCCTTCGCAGTAACACCAAGTGCTGGAATATTAACCAGCTTCCCATCGACTACGCTTTTCAGCCTCGCCTTAGGGGTCGACTCACCCTGCCCCGATTAACGTTGGACAGGAACCCTTGGTCTTCCGGCGTGCGGGTTTTTCACCCGCATTATCGTTACTTATGTCAGCATTCGCACTTCTGATACCTCCAGCAAACCTCACAGTTCACCTTCGACGGCTTACAGAACGCTCCCCTACCCAACAACGCATAAGCGTCGCTGCCGCAGCTTCGGTGCATGGTTTAGCCCCGTTACATCTTCCGCGCAGGCCGACTCGACCAGTGAGCTATTACGCTTTCTTTAAATGATGGCTGCTTCTAAGCCAACATCCTGGCTGTCTATGCCTTCCCACATCGTTTCCCACTTAACCATGACTTTGGGACCTTAGCTGGCGGTCTGGGTTGTTTCCCTCTTCACGACGGACGTTAGCACCCGCCGTGTGTCTCCCGTGATAACATTCTTCGGTATTCGTAGTTTGCATCGAGTTGGTAAGCCGGGATGGCCCCCTAGTCGAAACAGTGCTCTACCCCCGAAGATGAGTTCACGAGGCGCTACCTAAATAGCTTTCGGGGAGAACCAGCTATCTCCCGGTTTGATTGGCCTTTCACCCCCAGCCACAAGTCATCCGCTAATTTTTCAACATTAGTCGGTTCGGTCCTCCAGTTAGTGTTACCCAACCTTCAACCTGCCCATGGCTAGATCACCGGGTTTCGGGTCTATACCTTGCAACTTGACGCCCAGTTAAGACTCGGTTTCCCTACGGCTCCCCTATACGGTTAACCTTGCTACAAAATATAAGTCGCTGACCCATTATACAAAAGGTACGCAGTCACCCAACAAAGTAGGCTCCCACTGCTTGTACGTACACGGTTTCAGGTTCTATTTCACTCCCCTCGCCGGGGTTCTTTTCGCCTTTCCCTCACGGTACTGGTTCACTATCGGTCAGTCAGGAGTATTTAGCCTTGGAGGATGGTCCCCCCATATTCAGACAGGATGTCACGTGTCCCGCCCTACTCATCGAACTCACAACATATGCATTTTTGTGTACGGGACTATCACCCTATACTGTGCGACTTTCCAGACGCTTCCACTAACACATACGCTGATTCTGGTTCTGGGCTCTTCCCCGTTCGCTCGCCGCTACTGGGGGAATCTCGGTTGATTTCTTTTCCTCGGGGTACTTAGATGTTTCAGTTCCCCCGGTTCGCCTCATTACACTATGTATTCATGTAATGATAATGTGTCGAAACACACTGGGTTTCCCCATTCGGGTATCGTCGGTTGTAACGGTTCATATCACCTTACCGACGCTTTTCGCAGATTAGCACGCCCTTCATCGCCTCTGACTGCCTAGGCATCCACCGTGTACGCTTAGTCGCTTAACCTCACAACCCGAAGGTGTTTCCACCGTCGCGCTGCGATTATTTGAGAGACTCTGTTACAGACTAATCCACCACTCAGCACTTCTACGGAGAGTGATGTTCAGCTGTAAACTTTCAATTTTCAGCTTGTTCCAGATTGTTAAAGAGCAATATCTTAAACACGACTTGTTAAAGTCATCTTTAAGATATTCATTTGATAATGTCTTTCACACATTATCGGAGTGGCGTCCCCAAGGGGATTCGAACCCCTGTTACAGCCGTGAAAGGGCAGTGTCCTAGGCCTCTAGACGATGGGGACACGAAAATTCCGTACCAGACCACACAGTGGTTTGGCACTTTTCGCATCAGCGTAAGGTTACCCTTACTGCATCAACAGGTGCTCTTGCTCATTAATTTCATCAGACAATCTGTGTGGACACTGCACAATGCGTATCTTGAGGTAAGGAGGTGATCCAACCGCAGGTTCCCCTACGGTTACCTTGTTACGACTTCACCCCAGTCATGAATCACAAAGTGGTAAGCGCCCTCCCGAAGGTTAAGCTACCTACTTCTTTTGCAACCCACTCCCATGGTGTGACGGGCGGTGTGTACAAGGCCCGGGAACGTATTCACCGTAGCATTCTGATCTACGATTACTAGCGATTCCGACTTCATGGAGTCGAGTTGCAGACTCCAATCCGGACTACGACATACTTTATGAGGTCCGCTTGCTCTCGCGAGTTCGCTTCTCTTTGTATATGCCATTGTAGCACGTGTGTAGCCCTACTCGTAAGGGCCATGATGACTTGACGTCATCCCCACCTTCCTCCGGTTTATCACCGGCAGTCTCCTTTGAGTTCCCACCATTACGTGCTGGCAACAAAGGATAAGGGTTGCGCTCGTTGCGGGACTTAACCCAACATTTCACAACACGAGCTGACGACAGCCATGCAGCACCTGTCTCAGAGTTCCCGAAGGCACTAAGCTATCTCTAGCGAATTCTCTGGATGTCAAGAGTAGGTAAGGTTCTTCGCGTTGCATCGAATTAAACCACATGCTCCACCGCTTGTGCGGGCCCCCGTCAATTCATTTGAGTTTTAACCTTGCGGCCGTACTCCCCAGGCGGTCGACTTAACGCGTTAGCTCCGGAAGCCACGCCTCAAGGGCACAACCTCCAAGTCGACATCGTTTACAGCGTGGACTACCAGGGTATCTAATCCTGTTTGCTCCCCACGCTTTCGCACCTGAGCGTCAGTCTTTGTCCAGGGGGCCGCCTTCGCCACCGGTATTCCTCCAGATCTCTACGCATTTCACCGCTACACCTGGAATTCTACCCCCCTCTACAAGACTCTAGCTTGCCAGTTTCAAATGCAGTTCCCAAGTTAAGCTCGGGGATTTCACATCTGACTTAACAAACCGCCTGCGTGCGCTTTACGCCCAGTAATTCCGATTAACGCTTGCACCCTCCGTATTACCGCGGCTGCTGGCACGGAGTTAGCCGGTGCTTCTTCTGCGAGTAACGTCAATGTACAGTGCTATTAACACTGAACCCTTCCTCCTCGCTGAAAGTGCTTTACAACCCTAAGGCCTTCTTCACACACGCGGCATGGCTGCATCAGGCTTGCGCCCATTGTGCAATATTCCCCACTGCTGCCTCCCGTAGGAGTCTGGACCGTGTCTCAGTTCCAGTGTGGCTGGTCATCCTCTCAGACCAGCTAGGGATCGTCGCCTAGGTGAGCCATTACCTCACCTACTAGCTAATCCCATCTGGGCACATCCGATGGCGTGAGGCCCGAAGGTCCCCCACTTTGCTCTTGCGAGGTCATGCGGTATTAGCTACCGTTTCCAGTAGTTATCCCCCTCCATCAGGCAGTTTCCCAGACATTACTCACCCGTCCGCCGCTCGCCGGCAAAGTAGCAAGCTACTTCCCGCTGCCGCTCGACTTGCATGTGTTAGGCCTGCCGCCAGCGTTCAATCTGAGCCATGATCAAACTCTTCAATTAAAAGTTCGATTTGCTTAAACAAGTTAAGCGGTGCTCAGAGATTACTTCGTAATAATTCAACTAAATGAATTACTGCTTGGTCACTCTAAGACTTGACATTGCTGTCAATAAATATTTTGCCACCGAAGTGGCTGATATCGTCTTGTGAGTGCCCACACAGATTGTCTGATAAATTGTTAAAGAGCGTACGTTGCGAGACTTAACTCAGCAACGTGGGAGGCAGATAATACTCTTTCTCCCTGAAGAGTCAACCATTTTCTTTTACAAGATGCGGTGTTTTCACCGGGTTGAATCTTCCTGACTGGGCGACTTGGTTCTCGTTAGAGGAGTCGTTGTTCCCGGTCAGTGGAGGCGCATTATAGGGAGTTCTCAGAAGGCCGCAACCCCTAATTTCAAATAATTTACTGACCGTTCGCAAATTAAACAATTTCGCCCGAAACGGACAAATAGCGACCTATTTCAGCGTAAAACACACCAGTTTTAGACCAGAGGCTGGAGTAAACTCTCCTTTATAATAAGAGAAAAACATTCAGGAATACCTTACATGTTACTTAATGCCCATCAGCAAGCGGCTCAGCGCAACCTTTCTTATCTGCTGGCAGAGAAAATTGCACAACGCGTTTTGTCTGGCGAGTATCCGGAAGGTGCAATCCTTCCTGGTGAGAATGAGTTAGGGGAGATTTTTGGCGTCAGCCGGACTGCGGTACGTGAAGCAGTAAAAACACTGACCGCAAAAGGAATGCTTTTACCCCGTCCACGGATTGGTACCCGGGTAATGCCTCAATCGAGCTGGAATTTTCTCGATCAGGAATTACTGACCTGGTGGATGACACGCGAAAACTTCGATCAGGTGATGGCGCATTTTATCGTACTACGCCGGGCTCTCGAACCGCAGGCTTGTGCGCTAGCTGCACTTTCTGCAAGTGAAGAACAAAAGCATCAGCTCTCTCTATATATGTATGAAATGCGCCAGCTGCATAACAGCTTTGATCGGGAACGCTGGATAACGGTCGATACCCAGTTTCATCAGCTGATTTATGAGGCGGGGAAGAATCCCTTCCTTACGTCTTTCTCGAATTTGTTCAGTTCGGTGTATCAAAGCTATTTTCGGGCGATTACCGGCAATGAAGTGATTAAGCTGGAACATCACCAGCGGCTGACGGATGCAATTCTTGCCGGTGACGCCAATACCGCCCTTCTGGAATGCCAGAGGCTGTTACTTACCGATGTATGATCCGACGGACTCACGCACGACCAGTTCCGGCGTGAGCACTAAAACTTGCGGCTCGGAATCCGGGTCCTGCAACCGATGTAATAAAGCATCGACGGCCAGTTCGCCCAGCGAGTCTTTGGGCTGATGAATGGTGGTCAGCGGCGGCATCATATATTGCGCCAGCTGGATGTCATCGTAGCCCATCACCGCCACATCATCGGGAACACGTAATCCACGCTGATAAAGCGCCTGATAAACGCCAACTGCCATTGCGTCGTTGCCAGCGAAAACAGCATGAGGCGGTTCGGGCAGCGCCAGCAACTCCTGCATCGCGGCTAATCCGCCTTCAAATTCAAAATCACCACTCACTTCATAACCGGGCAAAATCTTCAGACCTGCTTTATCCATAGCCTGACGATATCCACTCAGCCGTTCCTGCGCGGTAGTTTTATCCAGCGGGCCGGTAATACAGGCAATACGCTGGTAACCCTGACGGATTAAAAACTCTGTCGCCATTTCCCCGCCTAGCAAGGCGTTATCCTGAATGATATCAATGGCGCCATCAAAGGGTGACCAGTCCATCATCACAATCGGTAATGACGGATAACGGCTGATCGCTTCTTTTGAAGGCCGGTGATTTTCCGTACACATGATAAGCAGCCCGTCGACCCGCTTTTGCAACAACGTTTCGAGGCTACGGTTCATACGTTCTGCATCATTATCGGTATTACACAAAATCAGACTGTATCCGCGCTCATAGCAACTACGCTCAACACCCCGCACCACTTCTGAATAAAAAGGGTTACTGCTGGCAGTCAGTAACATGCCGAGAGTACGTGTCTGGTTCAGTTTCAGGCTGCGCGCTAACGCGGAAGGTGCGTAATTGAGTTGTTCAACGGCGGCATTCACTTTGTCAGCGATAGATTCACTGACAAAACGATTCTTGTTGATCACATGGGAGACTGTCGAGGTTGAAACGCCCGCGAGGCGGGCGACATCTTTCATGGTGGCCAATCAGGCCTCCTGTTGTGCAAGAAAATCGTCGATTTCTTTACGCCACGGCACGGAAGGTTGCGCACCAGGACGCGTCACTGCAATCGCCGCTGCCGCGTGTGCGAATCGTACCGCACTGTCCATTGGTTTGCCTTCCAGCAATGCTGTCACCAGCGCGCCGTTAAACGTATCGCCGGCCGCAATGGTATCGACGGCTTTTACACGGAATCCGGCCACTAACTTACCTTCACCGTTCTCGCTCAGCCAGACGCCTTTACTGCCTAACGTAATGATGACAGTCGCGATGCCTTTGTCGTGCAGCGCTTTCGCGGCCCGTGCGGCATCTTCAATATTATCGACTTTAATTCCTGTCAGCTTTTCAGCTTCGGTTTCGTTCGGGGTGATCATATCCACCCGCGCCAGCAATTCATCGGGCAATTCACAGGCCGGAGCCGGATTGAGGATCACCTGCGTTCCGTTGTCTTTGGCAATCTTCGCCGCCGCAATCACCGTCTCGAGCGGCGATTCCAGCTGCATTAATAATGCTGATGCGCCAATGACCTGCTGTTTATAGCGATCAAGGTATTCGGGCGTCACAGCTTTATTCGCCCCCGCATCGATACCGATAACATTCTCACCTTCCGCATTCACGAAAATCAGCGCTACGCCGGTGGTTGTGTCTTTGATGGCTTCGATGGGTTGCGTATCAATATGATCACTGGCCAGCTGTTTACGAACGCGCTCGCCAATATCGTCATCTCCCACACAGGCAATAAAAGAAATATCAGCGCCACTGCGACCAGCTGCAACAGCCTGATTCGCCCCTTTACCGCCAAAGGCTACGGTGTATTGCTTACCGATAACCGTTTCGCCCGGTTGCGGGAAGTGGTTGATATTCAAAATGTGGTCAGCGTTGATACTGCCGAGTACCACCAGTTTGCCTGTCTTCATGTGGAGATCCCTGAGTTAAATAGCGCCTCCCCGAAGGAGGCGCAGTGACAGCATAAATAAAGAGGGTATTACGGCTGAGCAACCAGTTTCAAATCAACAGGGATAACAGCCGGAACTTTCTCGCCTTTCAGCACTTTATCTGCAGTCTGAACACCGATCACACCGATTTGCTCAGGACGCTGTGCCACAGTCGCGCCCATTTTACCGCTGTTAACCGCTTTAATACCGTCTTCGGTGCCGTCAAAACCTACGACCAGTACATCCGTTTTACCGGCAGTCTGCAGGGCACGCAATGCACCCAGCGCCATTTCATCGTTCTGAGCAAACACGGCCTGCACATCCTGATGCGCGGTCAGCAGGTTCTGCATCACGTTCAGACCTTTGGTGCGGTCGAAGTCAGCAGGCTGGCTGGCGAGTATCTGGAAATGATGTTTTTCAGCCGCCTGAGCGAAACCTTTACCGCGTTCACGGGCAACAGACGTACCGGCGATACCTTCCAGTTCGATAACTTTGGCATTTTCGCCCAGTTTCTTAGCGATGTAATCACCGGCCATTTTGCCGCCGAAGGCGTTATCAGAAGCCACGTGGCTGGCGACAACGCCTTTAGTTGCCTGACGGTCAAGGGTGATCACCGGGATTTTCGCCTGGTTTGCCATCGCAACGGCGTTACCTACCGCATCAGAATCCGTCGGGTTGATCAGCATCAGTTTGGTGCCGCGAACGGTCAGATCCTGCACGTTCGCCAGTTCTTTCGCCGGGTTGTTCTGAGAATCAAGTACCACCAGGTTGTAACCCAGTTTGTCCGCTTCTTTTTGCGCGCCGTCTTTCATGGAAACGAAGAACGGGTTGTTCAGAGTAGAAACGACCAGCGCAATGGTGTCTTTCGCCAGAACGTTAGCACTGAAAGAAGCGGTGATCGCTGCGGCGGAAACCCAGACAGCCAGTTTTTTCATATTCATGGTCATAAGTCCTGTAGGAGAGGTTATTTGTTGCTTTTGTTATCCACCAGTACCGCCAGCAGGATGACAACTGCTTTTACGATCATCTGGTAGTAGGAAGAAACACCTAATAAGTTCAAACCGTTATTCAGGAAGCCAAGGATCAGTGCCCCGATCAGCGTTCCGACAATGCGTCCTTTACCCCCGGACAGGCTGGTTCCCCCTAATACCACTGCGGCAATCGCATCCAGCTCGTAACCTGTACCGGCGTTAGGCTGCGCAGAAGACAGGCGCGCCACTTCGATGATACTGGCCAGAGCCGCCAACAAACCACACAGGGAGTAGACGATAATTTTAACTTTATCGACGCTGATACCTGACAGACGCGTCGCGGATTCGTTACCGCCCAGCGCGTAGATATAACGTCCTAAGCGGGTGTGATGGAGCATGTACCAGGCCGCAATAAACACCACCGCCATCAGCCAGACCGGCGTCGGGATGCCCAGCGGGCGGCCGATACCAAACCAGCCGAAGACATCGGCAACATCATTAAAACCCGTGCTGATCGGGCTGCCGTTGGTGTACACCATCGTGATACCGCGCAGCAGCAACATCATGACCAGCGTGGCGATAAACGCCTGCACTTTGCCTTTGGCGACAATCACCCCGGTCACCGCACCGACGGCGGCACCCAGCGCCAAAGCTCCCGCCACCGCGACTAATGCATTCACTTCCAGCCCAACAATCGAGGCTGCCACCGCGCCGGTCAGCGCCAGCAAAGAACCGACGGATAAATCGATACCTGAGGTGAGGATCACCAGCGTCATGCCGACCGCCATAATGGCGTTGACCGACGTCTGCTGAAGAATGTTAAACAGGTTATTGAGCGTGAAGAAATTCGGGCTCATGGAAGAAACCACGGCAATCAACACCAGCAGCGCAATCAGAGACTTTTGCTCCAACAACCACTCTTTACTGATCCAGCGCTTCTTGGCTGGCAATGTCTGAGAACTCATATCTGATTACTCCTGCGTCACGCCGTATTGCTTGCCGACAGCGGCTGCCATCAACACTTCTTGCGTAGCCTGTTCTATCGGGAATTCACCGCTTAAATGACCTTCATGCATCACCAAAACACGGTCACTCATGCCGATCACTTCCGGCATTTCTGAGGAAACCAGGATGATGCTCAGCCCTTCGCGCTTGAACTGGTTTATAAGCTGGTAAATCTCTTTTTTGGCACCGACGTCAACGCCACGCGTCGGTTCGTCGAGGATCAGGACTTTTGGCCGCGTCATCAATCCGCGGGCAATCGCCACTTTTTGCTGATTACCACCGGAAAGCAGGCCGATTGTCTGCATCATCGACGGCGTTTTAATATTGAAGAGACGGATAAAGTCGCCAACGGCCTGCTGTTCTTCCGCGTGCCTGAGACGTCCGCCACCATGGCTGAAATAGCGCAGCGCAGTCAGTGACATATTTTCTTTCACTGACATACCAAGCACCAGGCCATCGCGCTTACGATCTTCTGAGATGTAAACGATGCCGTTTGCCAGTCCGTCCTGCGGTGAATGCGTTACCACTTCGCGTCCATCAAGCGACACATAGCCACTTTTACGCGGCAATGCACCGTAGAGAATTTTCATCAGTTCAGTACGGCCTGCGCCCATCAAACCGGAAATCCCCAGAATTTCGCCGCTGTGCAGATCAAAGCTGACGTTATCCACGCCCGGACCGCTGACATCACGCACCTGCAGACGCAACGCACCGCGCTGATGATTAATACGCGGGTATTGTTCTTCGAGACGGCGGCCAACCATCATTTCAATCAGCGTGTCTTCTTCCAGCGAACTGACCGGACGCTCAGCGATAAACTGCCCGTCACGGAATACCGTCACGTCATCGCAGATTTCAAAGATTTCTTTCATGCGGTGGGAGATATACACCACGCCACAGCCTGCGGCTTTCAGCTCGCGGATCACGCTAAATAAAGAGGCGGTTTCGGTATCGGTCAGGGCGTCCGTGGGTTCATCCATGATGATGACTTTCGACTCAAAGCTCAGCACCTTGGCAATTTCGACCATCTGCTGATCGCCAATTGATAATTCGCCAACCAGACGATCGCTTTTGTAGCGCAGGTTCAGGCGCGCCAGCAGTTTATCGGCTTCGGCATACATCTTTTTCCAGTTAATGCGGCCAAAACCGTTCACAAACTCACGGCCCAGAAAGATATTTTCAGCGATGGTCAGCTGAGGGATCAGATTCAGTTCCTGATGGATGATGCCAATTCCAGCTTCCTGAGAAGCTTTCGGGCCATTGAACGCCGCTTCCTTGCCCAGAAAATGTACTGAGCCGGCATCTTTCTGGTAGATGCCGGTCAGCACTTTCATCATGGTGGACTTGCCCGCGCCGTTTTCTCCCACCAGCGCCATCACACGTCCCGGATAGACGCTGAGCGCCGCGCCGGAAAGTGCTTTAACGCCGGGAAAGGCTTTATCAATGCCTGTCAGTTGCAGCAAAGGTTGCATAAAGGCCTCAGAAGGTTACGCCGGCACACAGAATAACGTTCGCGTAAGGCGAACATTCCCCGCTGCGGATCACAGCCCGACTTTTTTCGCTTTGCGCTTTGAATGCCTCATGACTGACGTAATCCAAAGCAATGGTGTTTCCCTGGTGTTGTTCGAGTTGTGTCAATTGGGCGAGCAACGCTTCATGGAGTTGAGGATTTTTAGTGAAGATTTCCTCGGCGAGGATAGCCCGCTCAACCTGCATCTCATGTGTCACTACCTCTAAGACTTGTAAAAAGGTGGGAACTCCCTGGGTCAGAGCCAGATCGATGCGTTGGCAAGCTGCTGGCACCGGAAGTCCGGCATCGCCAATAACCAGCTGATCGGTGTGACCTAACCGGGCAATAACATGTGAGATTTCGGCATTTAACAGCGGTGACTTCTTCATTGTGAACTCCTACAGCGAAACGTTTCGCTCACGGATGAGTTTATTAACTTCACCACGCATGGCAACGGACAAGTGATGGAATTGTGATCAGCGTCGAAACGTTTCGCTGAATGATTCAGAAACAGCAGGGAAATTTGAGTTAGTCGTTTCAGAAAGGAGAAAGCGAAAATAAAACAGGGCACCCGAAGGTGCCCTGTGACGGCAGAAATTAGCGTTAAATTTCTACCTGCGTACCGAGTTCGATCACCCTGTTAGGCGGAATTTCAAACTGATCCGGTGCGCGTAAGGCGTTACGGCTGAGCGCCATAAAGAGCTTGCCACGGAAGTAGAGATACCACGGGCGTTTGGTCAGGATCAGCGATTCGTGCGACATAAAGAATGAGGTTTCCATCATCCGGCATGGCAGCCCTTCCAGACCACAGCGGTGGAAAACCTCTTCCACATTCGGCGTCTCTTTAAATCCGTAACTCGCGACCACACGCCAGAACGTCGGCGAAAGCTGTTCGATGGTGACGCGCCGGACGTTATGCACATAAGGCGCATCTTCGGTGCGTAACGTCAGCAGTACCACGCGTTCATGCAACACTTTGTTGTGCTTGAGGTTATGCAGCAAGGCAAACGGAATGACGTTGATGGCGCGGGACATATACACCGCGGTTCCCGGAACGCGAACCGGCGGGGATTTCTCCAGAGACGCAATCATCGCTTCAAGAGAGTTGCCGTGCTCGTTCATGCGGCGCATAAGGCGGAAACGCTCGCTTTTCCAGGTAGTCATAACGATAAACATGCACAAACCCAGCGTCAGCGGCAACCAGCCGCCGGAGAACAATTTCGTGGCATTCGCCGCGAACAGCGGGATATCCATAAACAGCAGACCGATCAGCAAAAGCCCCACCAGGAACGGTTTCCAGTGCCAGTTTTTAAGCGCCACCGTACAGGAAAGAATACTGGTCAGCACCATCGTACCGGTCACAGCAATACCGTATGCCGCCGCCAGGTTGCTCGAATGCTCGAAGCTGGCAATAACGATAACCACCGCAAAATACAGCAGCCAGTTAATGGCCGGGATATAAATCTGACCCGCTTCCATTTCTGAGGTGTGAATAATGCGCATTGGCGGCAGATAACCCAGACGCACCGCCTGACGGGTCAGGGAAAACACTCCGGAGATAACAGCCTGAGACGCGATAATAGTCGCCAGCGTCGCCAGCACCAGTAACGGAATTAAAGCCCAGTCAGGTGCCAGCAGGAAGAACGGGTTTTTAATCGACTCCGGATCTTTGAGCAGCAATGCGCCCTGACCGAAGTAGTTCAGCACCAGAGAAGGCAGCACGACGGTGAACCAGGCCAGACGGATCGGGAATTTCCCGAAGTGCCCCATATCCGCATACAGCGCTTCCACGCCGGTAATCGACAGAACGACCGCACCGAGCGCCAGGAAGGAAAACGACTTATGCTCGATAAAGAAGTTAACCGCCCACATCGGGTTCATGGCGCGAAGTACTTCAGGGTTCTGCATGATGCTGTTGACGCCGAGAACAGCCAGCGTCAGGAACCACAACAACATCACCGGCGCAAACAGTTTGCCCACGATGCCAGTGCCGTGTTTCTGAATAATGAAAAGCAGCGTCAGGACAGTAATAGAAAGAGGGACAATATAGGGATCAAGTGAAGGTGCTGCGATTTCCAGACCTTCCATCGCGGAAAGAACAGAAATAGCCGGAGTGATCACCACTTCACCATAGAAGAAGCTTCCCCCAATCAGGCCGAGAATGACCAGTACGGCGGTGGTGCGTGCCGAAGTGTTTCTGCCCGCCAGAGACATCAGCGTCAGAATACCGCCCTCGCCTGCGTTGTCCGCCCGCATCACATACGTGAGGTACTTGAGCGAAACAATGAGGATTAACATCCAGAAAATCAGAGAAAGAAAACCAAAAACGACGCTGGGTTCAACGTTGAAACCATAATGACCGGAAAAACACTCTCTTAAGGTATAGAGAGGACTGGTACCAATGTCGCCATAGACCACACCAATGGCGGCCAGGGTTACTGCTGGGAGTGACCGTTTATGTTCAGTGCTCATATTTCGTTTCTTTTCTTTTTTGCTCGAACATCTGTAAGCGATGCGTGCGCTCAGTCTTATGATGCCCACTAAAAGGCGCACAGTATGCACGAATAAATCTGATTGCCTACCCTTAAATGTGCAGCTAAACCAGGGTTCAGATGAACGGGTTCACAATTTTGATAATAGAAAATTTTTAGTAATCAACAAGCTATAACGATAAAAATAATCGTAGCTTCTCATAAGAACCCAGTACACTATTCAACAACTAAATGGAAACCGGAAGAGACAGTATGGCGCAATCTCCCCTTCTGGCAGAACGGATCGCCCGTCTTGCTAACGCACTAGAACATGGCCTGTACGAGCGGCAGGATGCCATACGACTTTGCCTGCTGGCCGCACTGTGCGGTGAAAGCGTTTTCCTGCTCGGCCCGCCGGGTATTGCAAAAAGTCTGATTGCCCGCCGTCTGAAATTTGCCTTCCGTCACGCCCGCGCGTTTGAATATCTTATGACGCGCTTTTCCACGCCGGAAGAAGTCTTTGGTCCGCTGTCGATTCAGGCCCTGAAAGATGAAGGCCGTTATCTGCGTCTGACTGAAGGTTATCTGCCAGAAGCTGAAATTGTCTTCCTTGATGAAATCTGGAAAGCAGGCCCTGCCATCCTTAATACGCTACTGACGGCCATCAACGAACGTCGTTTCCGTAATGGCGAGCGCGAAGCCCCTATTCCGATGCGCCTGCTGGTCAGTGCGTCTAACGAATTACCTGAAGCCGACGGCGGTCTGGAAGCGCTGTATGACCGTATGCTGATCCGTCTGTGGCTGGATAAAGTGCAGGATAAGCAAAATTTCCGCTCGCTGCTCACCAGCCGCAATAATGAAAGCACCAATCCGGTGGCAGAGTCCCTGAGTATCAGCGATGAAGAATACCAACAATGGCAGCCGGAAATCGACAAAGTTACGCTTTCAGACAGCTGCTTTGAACTGATTTTCCAGTTGCGCCAGCGTCTTGATGCCCTGGATACCGCGCCTTATGTCTCCGACCGTCGCTGGAAAAAAGCCCTGCGTCTGTTGCAGGCCTGCGCCTTCTTCAGCGGCCGGAATGCGATCACGCCAGTCGATCTGATCCTGCTCAAAGACTGTTTATGGCACGACCTGAACACCTATAACCTGCTGCAAACGCAGATCGAACAGCTGATCACCGAACAGGCTTTTCAGCAGCAAACATTGCTGATGAAAATCCAGCAGCTTAATCAGCAATGGATGCAACATCAGCAGCAACAAAGCTCACAGCAGTCCATCAAGCTGAGCAAAAAAGCCGGAATATTCAGCCGCAAGCCGCAATACTCCCTGCCTGACACGATGACCACCACCAGCCTGACATTATTACTGCAAACGCCTTTGCATCTGCATGACATTAAAGTCACGCATTTGCTGTTTGAACGTATCGTTCTGGAGGATTGGCTCAATAAAGGGGGCGTACTGAAAGCCAAAATCAATGGCATTGGCTTTGCTCAGACCGTTGATCTGGAAATCGACGATAAACAGCAATTGCTGGTGCTGGATGTGAGTCGTCAGAGCACACCGCTGACCCTGCCAGGACATGAGCATATTGCCGTTCCCGATGAGATGAAAAATACGCTCAGCGATCTCACCGCAAAACTGGCTCAGCAAAGGCATGAATTCGGCCAGCAGCAAAACTGCCTGTTTGTGCCGGCAGAATGGATGGCAAAAATAGAGGCCAGCCTGTTGCAGGTATCTGAACAGCTGCGTCATCAGCAACAGACGTTCAGCGGACACTGATCATGTTCAGTCTGGAGTCTTTGGATCTTCTGCTGGCCATCAGCGAGGCTGAACTGATTGAGGAATCGATCATCGGCCTGCTGGCGGCACCGGCAATGGCGGTTTTCTTCAAGAAATTCCCACGTCTCAAACGGGCGCTGACCAAAGATCTTCCCGAATGGAAAATGCGACTTCGCCAGAGGATCCACGAAACCCCTGTTCCGGAAGATCTGGCGAAAGAATTCTATCTTTATCAGCATTGCCAGCAGACTGATGCCGTTACTTTTCAGTCGGAACTGCCTGCGCTTCTTGAAGAGCTTGAACGGCTAACCTCCCCTTTCACCACAGAAGCCCGAACGTTGCAGCAGAATCATGAAGCCTCCCGCACCGCCAAAACTGGCAACAGCTTTCAGACCCTGTTCCTCCAGCGCTGGCGCCTGAATCTGACCTTCCAGACGGTGACCGTTCATCAGCAGTTACTGGAACAGGAACAGGAGCAGCTGCAGGAAGAATTGCTGCAACGCCTGGAGCTCAGCAGCGAGCTCTCTCCTTTATTAGCAGAGAACGATACGGCGGCCGGTCGTTTATGGGATATGAGTAAAGGAAAGCGCATGCGTGGCGATATCCAGTCGCTGGCGCGTTTCGGGGCATTTCTGCAGCAGCAACCTGAACTGATGCATCTGGCCGAACAGCTGGGGCGCAGTCAGACCGTCAAAACCAGCCCGCATGAAGATGCCAAAATGGAAACGCACCGGCTGATGGTGCGTGAACCCGCGACGGTACCGGAAGAAGTCAACGGTATCCATCAGAGCGACGATATTTTGCGCCTGATGCCGACGGAGCTGGTAACGCTGGGGCTTCCCGAACTGGAGTACGAATTTTACCGCCGCCTGCTGGAAAAGCGGCTGATGACTTATCGGCTGCAAGGTGATGTCTGGCGTGAGAAAGTGGTTAAACGCCCGGTGGTTTATCAGCAACAGGAACCACAACCGCGCGGGCCTTTTGTGGTGTGCGTCGATACCTCGGGTTCTATGGGCGGTTTTAACGAACAGTGCGCCAAAGCATTCTGTCTGGCACTACTGAAAATTGCACTGGCGGATAACCGCCGCTGTTACATCATGTTGTTCGCCAGTGAAGTGATCCATTATGAACTGACGTCCAATGGCGGTCTGGATCAGGCGCTGCGCTTTCTGGGACAGCATTTTCGCGGCGGTACCGATCTGGCAGCCTGTCTGAATGCCACGCTGGATAAACTGGCGTCACCACAATGGCATGATGCCGATGCCGTGGTCATTTCCGATTTTATCGCCCAGCGCCTGCCTGATGAGGTGCAAAGAAAAGTCAGGACGCTGCAAAAAGAAAAGCAGCATCGCTTTCATGCTCTGGCGATGTCACATTATGGCAAGCCCGGAATCCTGCGGATCTTCGATCACATCTGGCGCTTTGATACGGGCGTTAAAAGCCGCGTACAACGTCGCTGGCAGCGAAATTAAGCCTACAGAGAAAGATAACCATGACTGAAATCTATCAGCTCGATGAGCTGGATCGCGGGATCCTGAATGCATTGATGGAGAACGCCCGTACCCCTTATGCGGAACTGGCAAAAGTGTTCACGGTCAGCCCGGGAACTATCCACGTCCGCGTAGAGAAAATGAAGCAGGCAGGCATCATTACCGGCGCGCATATTACCGTTAATCCCAAGCAACTGGGTTATGACGTGTGCTGCTTTATTGGCATCATTTTAAAAAGCGCCAAGGATTATCCGTCAGCGCTGAAAAAGCTCGAGAGTATAGAAGAAGTGGTCGAAGCCTATTACACCACCGGGCATTACAGCATTTTCATTAAGATCATGTGCCGCTCGATTGATTCCCTCCAGCATGTACTTATCAACAAGATCCAGACAATTGACGAGATCCAGTCAACCGAGACGCTGATCTCCCTGCAGAACCCCATCACACGTACCATCCAGCCCTGAGCACTGATTTCTATACCCCTATTATCCACAGGTAGATCCCAGCTCATTCACAGCGTACAATAGCCTCCTTTTCCCGGGTGAGAGCACCATGTCTGACATTACCCTGATCAGTGGCAGTACGCTTGGCAGTGCCGAATATGTAGCAGAACACGTGGCTGAGAAACTGGAAGAAGCCGGTTTTTCCACTCAGATGTTCCATGGCCCCGAGCTCTATGAAGTTCCGCAGGAAGGGATCTGGCTGGTTGTGTGCTCGACACACGGCGCGGGCGAGTTACCTGATAACCTGCAACCTTTTTTGGAGCAGCTGGAAGATCAGCAACCCGATCTGTCTAAAGTACGCTTTGGCGCATTAGGCCTGGGCAGCAGTGAATATGACACCTTCTGTGGCGCGATCGGTACGTTGGATCAAAAACTGACGTCATTAGGGGCAAAACGGATCGGTGATCGTCTAGAGATCGACGTGACTCAACACGAAATTCCTGAGGATCCGGCCGAGGTTTGGGTGATCAACTGGATTAATTTGATCAAATAAGTGTAAATTTCAGGCGATCAGATGTGGATAACTATGCTTAAAAGCAGGGTAAAACCCGTAGTTATCCCTCTAACAACTCCTGTACGCTTTTCATGCTGTGCATAACTCTCACTTCTGATCCCAGCTTATACTGTCCAGGATCACCGGTCATTCACAGCATTCGATCCTTCTTAGCATACTGATCTTCATAAACAAAAATGACTTATGCACAGAGGATCGCGATCTTAATAGAAGTATTAATAAGAGATCTTTAAATAAAAAAGATCTTCTTTTAATTAGTGAAGATCCCCGGGGACTTGTGGAAGCTCAAAACTTGAGTAGAATCCCTCCTCCCAACGCCATACAAAGAAAGTTCGCTTGAACGCCGAGGTGCAGTCGCATGTTTTATCCGGATCAATTTGACGTCATCATCATAGGTGGTGGTCATGCAGGTACCGAAGCCGCCATGGCTTCTGCACGCATGGGACGTCAGACCTTATTATTAACCCACAATATCGACACGCTGGGACAGATGTCGTGTAACCCTGCAATTGGCGGGATCGGGAAAGGACATCTGGTAAAAGAAGTGGACGCACTGGGCGGACTGATGGCCACGGCTATCGATCATGCGGGCATTCAGTTTAGGATACTAAACGCCAGCAAAGGCCCTGCTGTCAGGGCGACACGTGCTCAGGCTGACCGAGTTCTGTATCGCCATGCAGTACGCACCGCACTGGAAAACCAGCCAAACCTGATGATCTTCCAGCAACCGGTTGAAGACCTGATCGTCGAAAACGATCGTGTCGTGGGTGCTGTGACCAAAATGGGGCTGAAATTCCGCGCCAAATCGGTTGTTCTGACGGTGGGAACCTTTCTGGATGGGAAGATCCACATCGGTCTGGAGAACTACAGCGGTGGTCGTGCCGGAGATCCTCCTGCGATCTCCTTGTCCCAGCGCCTGCGTGAATTACCTTTACGCGTTAACCGTCTTAAAACCGGTACACCTCCGCGTATCGATGCCCGCACCATTGATTTCAGCGTGCTGGCACAACAACACGGTGATAATCCGGCACCGGTATTCTCATTTATGGGCAACGTGTCGCAGCATCCGCGCCAGATCCCGTGTTACATGACCTATACCAACGAAAAAACCCATGATGTGATCCGCAATAACCTGGATCGCAGCCCGATGTATGCCGGGATCATCGAAGGGATCGGCCCGCGTTACTGTCCGTCGATCGAAGATAAAGTCATGCGTTTTGCCGATCGCAATTCTCATCAGATCTTCCTTGAACCGGAAGGCCTGACCAGCAATGAAGTTTATCCAAACGGTATTTCCACCAGCCTGCCATTCGATGTGCAGATGCAGATCGTCCGGTCTATGCAGGGGATGGAAAATGCCGTCATCGTTCGTCCGGGTTATGCGATTGAATACGATTTCTTCGATCCGCGTGATTTGAAACCGACGCTGGAAAGCAAATTTATCGCCGGTCTGTTCTTTGCCGGACAGATCAACGGCACCACTGGTTATGAAGAAGCCGCTGCGCAGGGCTTGCTGGCTGGCATGAACGCTGCCCGTTGTGCCACTGAGCAGGAAGGCTGGGCACCGCGTCGCGACCAGGCTTATCTCGGTGTGCTGGTTGATGACCTGTGTACGCTGGGCACCAAAGAACCGTACCGCATGTTTACCTCACGTGCTGAGTACCGCCTGATGCTGCGCGAAGATAATGCCGATTTACGTCTGACTGAAAAAGGCCGTGAGTTAGGTCTGGTTGATGATGCTCGCTGGGCGCGCTTCAACGAAAAACTGGAAATGATCGAACAGGAACGTCAGCGCCTGCGTGGCATCTGGGTGAACCCGCATCATGCACAGGTTGAAGAAATTAACGCGCATCTTTCTGCTCCGCTTTCTAAAGAAGCCAGTGCGGAAGAGTTACTGCGTCGTCCTGAAATGACCTATGAGCTGATCACAAGTCTTTCCCCGTTCGCACCTTCCGTTCCGGATGTACAGGCGGCAGAACAGGTAGAAATTCAGATCAAATATGAAGGCTATATTGCCCGTCAGCAGGAAGAGATCGAAAAACAGCAGCGCAATGAAAACACCGTGCTGCCGGTTGATCTTGATTACCGGCAGGTGAATGGTCTTTCCAATGAAGTGATCGCCAAGCTTAATGATCACAAGCCGACCTCCATTGGTCAGGCATCGCGGATCTCGGGTATTACGCCTGCAGCTATCTCGATCTTGCTGATCTGGCTTAAAAAACAAGGCTTACTGCGCCGTAGCGCATAAATCACATCTCAATGACCGCCCTTTGTAGCCAAAGCGGCGGTCAGTTCTTACTTTTCCCATCTTTCTGAGTGTTTTATCATTTCTCTACCGGGCTGTTCCCGGAATATCGACTCTTTCTGAGGATTCACTGTGCAAAAGAAACTGGACTCGCTGCTTGCTGCGGCAGGAATAGCGTTACCCGATCAGCAAAAACAGCAACTGATTGGCTATGTTGAACTGCTGCATAAGTGGAACAAGGCCTATAACCTGACGTCTGTTCGTGACCCGATGCAAATGCTGGTGCGTCATATCATGGACAGCATCGTGGTGAATGAACACCTGCAAGGCAGTCGTTTCATTGATGTCGGCACCGGTCCTGGTTTGCCAGGCGTTCCTCTGGCCATTGTTCGCCCTGATTCACACTTCACGCTGCTGGACAGCCTGGGTAAACGTGTACGCTTCCTGCGTCAGGTTCAGCATGAGCTCGGGCTGAAAAATATCGAACCGGTACAAAGCCGTGTGGAAGAGTTTGAGCCAGAGCCGCCGTTTGATGGGGTAATTAGCCGTGCTTTTGCATCTCTTCAGGATATGCTTTCCTGGTGCCATCATCTGCCGCAAAAAGGGCAGGGGCGGTTTTACGCCTTAAAAGGAGTCAGCCCTGATGATGAACTGGCCGCATTACCGGAAGGTATCACTTTGGAATCTGTCATAAAACTGCAGGTACCAGAACTTGACGGGGAACGACATCTCGTCATTCTTCTCTCAAACTAAAGTTGCGTTTTATCAAATAATATTTAAAAAATGGCTGTGTTTACACAGTTAAAATGAGCAGGCTAATTATATAGCGGTGGCAAAGTCTCTATCACCGCTTTTTTACACACTGATAGCATTTAAGAGATGTTTTTATTTTAATCCGGACTGTAATAGTCACTTGTGAAATTGAACGTCCGTCACCCTGCGGATATTCAACTTGTAATGAAAATGTTGTTATTTGTTGGGTTGTTGTGTCAATAAATCGTGGTTATTTTTAAATAAGTTTGTTTAACGAGCAGTGTTTTATTAACAAATTGATTTATAAAGGTTTTAAAAGGCCTGATTAGCTAAAGACATTCAAACAGTGCAGGGTATATAAAGTGTCCTGCGTTAATTATGTGATCCAGTGCACGCTTCTTTGTCGGGTGATGAAATAACCGTATCAAACCAAAAAGGGCAAATTCAGCTATAGTTTGGTTGTCAAAATAGTCGTGAAGGGGAAAATTTAAATAATTGTTCACCTTTTCGCTACTTATCCATTGAATTCGTCCCTGTGCCCCGTATAATTTGCTCGGTTTTTGCTGCTTGACTCAAAACAGTAAAGGCAGTGATATACGGCATTCAGTCTACCTCCAGCTAGGTACTTGATACGGAGAGAACAAACGTCATGTCTGTATCCGGTATTTTACACAGTACAAATAGTGTGAAGGTTGCCAGAAAGCTGTTGATACTGCAGTTATTGACCTTTGTTCTGCTCAGTGCAGTATTTGGTCTTAAAAGCCTGGAATGGACCACATCGGCTCTTATGGGTGGTTTGGCCGCCTGGGTGCCAAATGTACTGTTCATGCTGTTTGCATGGCGCCACCAGGCGCAAACAACGGTCTCTGGACGGGTTGCCTGGTCCTTTGCTATCGGAGAAGCGCTGAAGGTGCTGGTTACGGTGATCTTAATGGTTATCGCACTTGGCCTGTTTAAGGCGGCATTTGCTCCGTTGGGGTTGGCCTATTTATCGGTGTTGATGACCCAGATTTTGGCACCGGCCGTCATTAACAGTTACCGTACTTAACTACTAAAGGGTAAGAGGCATCATGTCTGCATCAGGAGAAATCTCTACTCCACAAGAGTATATCGGTCACCATCTGACTCAGCTTCAGATCGGGACGGGATTCTGGTCGATTAACATCGATTCGATGTTTTTCTCCGTGTTCCTCGGAGTACTCTTTCTGGTTATTTTCCATCGCGTAGCCAAAAACGCCACCAGCGGTGTCCCGGGTAAACTGCAAACCGCAGTTGAACTGGTCGTTGGTTTCGTCGACAGCAGCGTGCGTGACATGTATCACGGCAAAAGCAAAGTGATTGCACCTCTCGCGCTGACCGTCTTCGTCTGGGTGTTTATGATGAACCTGATGGATTTGCTGCCAATCGATTTGCTGCCATTCATCGGCGAGCACATCTTTGGTCTGCCAGCGTTGCGTGTGGTTCCTACGGCTGACGTGAACATCACGTTGTCCATGGCACTTGGCGTATTCATTCTGATTCTTTTCTATAGCATTAAGATGAAAGGCTTTGGCGGTTTCATTAAAGAACTGACAATGCAGCCATTCAATCATCCGGTTTTCATTCCGGTTAACCTGATTCTTGAAGGTGTCAGCCTGCTGTCTAAACCAGTTTCACTGGGTCTGCGACTGTTTGGCAATATGTATGCGGGTGAGTTGATCTTCATCCTTATTGCTGGCCTGTTGCCGTGGTGGTCACAGTGGGTTCTGAATGTGCCTTGGGCCATTTTCCACATACTGATCATTACGCTACAAGCCTTTATTTTCATGGTTCTGACGATTGTCTATCTCTCGATGGCATCTGAAAAACACTGATTTTCTTTCAACACTACTGCGTTTTAACTGAAACAAACTGGAGACTGTCATGGAAAACCTGAGTATGGATCTGCTGTACATGGCTGCCGCTGTGATGATGGGCCTGGCGGCAATCGGTGCTGCAATCGGTATCGGCATCTTGGGTGGTAAATTCTTGGAAGGTGCTGCACGTCAGCCTGACCTGATCCCTCTGTTGCGTACACAGTTCTTTATCGTTATGGGTCTGGTCGATGCAATCCCAATGATTGCGGTTGGTCTGGGTCTGTACGTGATGTTTGCTGTCGCCTAACACTGAGTTCGCTCAGCGTTAATCGAACTACATCAAATAATTCACTTTGAAAGAGGCATTGTGCTGTGAATCTTAACGCAACAATCCTCGGCCAGGCTATCGCGTTCGTCCTGTTTGTCTGGTTCTGCATGAAGTACGTATGGCCGCCAATTATGGCTGCCATCGAAAAACGTCAGAAAGAAATTTCTGAAGGTTTATCTTCCGCAGAACGTGCCAAAAAAGAGCTGGACTTAGCGCAAGCCGATGCGACCGACCAACTGAAGAAAGCCAAAGCAGAAGCTCAGGTAATCATCGATCAGGCGAACAAGCGTAAAGCTCAAATCGTCGACGAAGCAAAAGCTGAAGCCGAGCAGGAACGTAACAAGATCGTGACGCAAGCCAAGGCAGAGATCGACGCCGAACGCCAACGCGCCCGTGAAGAGTTGCGTAAGCAAGTCGGAATTTTGGCCATTGCTGGCGCCGAGAAGATCATCGAACGTTCCGTGGATGAAGCTGCTAACAGCGACATCGTTGATAAACTGGTCGCTGAACTGTAAGGAGGGAGGGGCTGATGTCTGAATTTGTAACTGTAGCTCGCCCCTACGCCAAAGCAGCTTTTGACTTTGCCGTTGAGCACCAAAGCTTAGATCGCTGGCAATCCATGCTAGCGTTCACGGCTGAAGTCACGCGCAATGAACAAATTGAAGAACTGCTTTCCGGTGCTAGCGCGCCTGAAACTTTGTCTAAAACGTTTATTGCCGTATGTGGTGACGAACTCGACGACGCAGGCCAAAACCTGATTAAGGTAATGGCTGAAAATGGACGTTTACGCGTTCTTCCGCAAGTGCTGGAGCAGTTTATCGAACTGCGCGCCTCTCTCGAGGCTGTTGCTGAAGTTGAAGTTACTTCAGCAAATCCGCTTACGGAAGAACAGCAGGCAAAAATTGCTGCTGCGATGGAAAAACGTCTGTCTCGCAAAGTTAAGCTGAATTGCAAAATTGACAAGTCTGTTCTTGCCGGTGTCGTAATCCGTGCAGGTGATATGGTGATTGATGGCAGCGTTCGCAGTCGTCTTGAACGCCTGGCAGACGTCTTGCAGTCTTAAGGGGACTGGAGCATGCAACTGAATTCCACCGAAATCAGCGAACTGATCAAGCAGCGCATTGCTCAGTTCAATGTGGTGAGCGAAGCTCACAATGAAGGTACTATCGTTTCCGTCAGTGACGGGATCATCCGCGTGCACGGCTTAGCCGATGTCATGCAAGGCGAAATGATTGCGCTGCCGGGTAACCGCTACGCTATCGCCCTGAACCTGGAGCGCGACTCTGTAGGTGCTGTTGTAATGGGCCCTTACGCTGACCTCGCCGAAGGTATGAAAGTAAAATGTACGGGTCGTATCCTGGAAGTTCCTGTTGGCCGTGGCCTGTTAGGTCGCGTTGTTAACACCCTGGGTGCACCTATTGACGGTAAAGGTCCGGTAGAGCATGACGGCTTCTCAGCTGTTGAAGCGATCGCACCTGGCGTTATCGAACGTCAGTCCGTAGATGAACCTGTGCAAACAGGTTATAAGTCCGTTGATGCCATGATCCCAATTGGTCGTGGTCAGCGTGAACTGGTCATCGGCGACCGTCAAACCGGTAAAACAGCTCTGGCGATCGATGCGATCATCAACCAGCGTGATTCCGGCATCAAATGTATCTATGTGGCTATCGGCCAGAAAGCGTCCACCATTTCTAACGTGGTTCGTAAACTGGAAGAGCACGGCGCACTGGCAAACACCATCGTTGTTGTTGCAACTGCATCAGAATCTGCTGCACTGCAATACCTGGCACCGTACTCCGGTTGCGCAATGGGTGAATACTTCCGTGACCGCGGTGAAGACGCACTGATCGTTTATGATGACCTGTCTAAACAGGCTGTTGCTTACCGTCAGATTTCCCTGCTGCTTCGTCGTCCACCAGGTCGTGAAGCTTACCCAGGCGACGTTTTCTATCTCCACTCCCGTCTGCTGGAACGTGCTGCGCGTGTTAACGCCGAGTATGTTGAAGCATTCACCAAGGGTGAAGTGAAAGGCAAAACCGGTTCCCTGACTGCGCTTCCAATTATCGAAACGCAAGCAGGTGACGTTTCCGCGTTCGTTCCGACCAACGTAATCTCGATTACAGATGGTCAGATCTTCCTGGAATCAAACCTGTTCAACGCCGGTATTCGTCCTGCGGTTAACCCGGGTATTTCGGTATCCCGTGTTGGTGGTGCTGCTCAGACTAAGATCATGAAGAAACTGTCCGGTGGTATTCGTACTGCTCTGGCACAGTATCGTGAGCTGGCTGCGTTCTCGCAGTTCGCCTCAGATCTGGACGAAGCAACGCGTAAACAGCTGAACCATGGTCAGAAAGTGACCGAGCTGCTGAAGCAGAAACAATACGCTCCGATGTCAATCGTCGCGCAGTCTCTGATCATCTTCGCAGCAGAACGTGGTTATCTGGAAGACGTTGAATTGTCTAAAGTCGGTAGCTTCGAAGCGGCACTGTTGGCTTATGCCGACCGTGAGCACGGCGAGCTTCTGCAGCAAATCAACCAAACTGGTGCGTATAACGATGAGATCGAGGGTAAATTCAAAAATATCCTCGATACCTTCAAAGCAACCCAGTCCTGGTAACACTAAACGGTCCTGCTGGTATTAAAACCCGGCAGGCCGTTTGGTCTTGAGGAGAAGCAGAGATGGCCGGCGGAAAAGAGATACGTAGTAAGATCAGCAGCGTGCAAAACACGCAAAAGATCACTAAAGCGATGGAAATGGTCGCCGCCTCCAAAATGCGTAAAACGCAGGATCGCATGGCGGCCAGCCGTCCTTATGCAGAAACCATCCGTGAAGTGATTGGTCACCTCGCGCTTGGTAATCTGGAATACAAGCACCCGTACCTGGATGAGCGTGAAATTAAGCGCGTCGGGTATCTGGTGGTGTCTACCGACCGTGGTCTTTGTGGTGGTCTGAACATTAACCTGTTCAAAAAGCTGCTGTCAGAGATGAAAGGCTGGTCCGAAAAAGGTGTTGAAGTTGATCTCGCACTGATCGGTTCCAAAGCAGCCTCTTTCTTCGGCTCCGTGGGGGGCAACGTTGTTGCTCAGGTGACTGGCATGGGGGATAACCCTTCTCTGTCAGAACTGATCGGACCCGTAAAAGTGATGTTGCAGGCTTTCGACGAAGGTCGCTTAGACAAGTTATGCGTTGTCAGCAATAAATTTATCAATACCATGTCTCAGGAACCCCGCATCGTTCAGCTGTTACCACTGCCACCGGCAGAAGATGGCGAACTGGCGAAGAAGTCCTGGGATTACCTGTATGAGCCGGACCCTAAAGCCTTGCTGGACACCCTCCTGCGTCGCTACGTGGAATCTCAGGTTTATCAGGGCGTCGTAGAAAACCTGGCCAGCGAACAGGCCGCGCGAATGGTAGCGATGAAAGCCGCAACCGATAACGGCGGCAGCCTGATCAAAGAGCTGCAGTTGGTATACAACAAAGCTCGTCAGGCCAGCATCACTCAGGAACTCACCGAGATCGTCGGGGGAGCCTCCGCGGTTTAAGCTAGGTTTACGAATTACGTAGAGGATTCAAGATGGCTACTGGAAAGATTATCCAGGTAATCGGCGCCGTGGTGGACGTCGAGTTCCCTCAGGATGCAGTACCGAACGTGTACAATGCTCTTGAGGTAGAAAACGGTACCTCCAAACTGGTGCTGGAAGTACAGCAACAGTTAGGCGGCGGCGTTGTTCGTTGTATCGCAATGGGTACCTCAGACGGCCTGCGTCGCGGTCTGAAAGTGAACAACCTGGAACACCCAATTGAAGTTCCGGTTGGTAAAGCGACTCTGGGTCGTATCATGAACGTATTGGGTGAACCAATCGACATGAAAGGTGAAATCGGCGAAGAAGAACGTCGTGCTATTCACCGTGCTGCGCCTTCTTATGAAGAGCTGGCAAACTCCCAGGAATTGCTGGAAACCGGTATCAAAGTTATGGACCTGATGTGTCCGTTCGCTAAGGGCGGTAAAGTCGGTCTGTTCGGTGGTGCGGGTGTGGGTAAAACTGTAAACATGATGGAGCTGATCCGTAACATCGCGATCGAGCACTCCGGTTATTCTGTGTTTGCGGGCGTGGGTGAACGTACTCGTGAGGGTAACGACTTCTATCACGAAATGACCGACTCCAACGTTATCGACAAAGTTTCTCTGGTCTATGGTCAGATGAATGAGCCACCTGGTAACCGTCTGCGCGTTGCACTGACCGGCCTGACCATGGCGGAGAAATTCCGTGATGAAGGTCGTGACGTACTGCTGTTCGTTGACAACATTTACCGTTACACCCTGGCCGGTACCGAAGTGTCTGCACTTCTGGGTCGTATGCCATCAGCGGTAGGTTATCAGCCAACGCTGGCGGAAGAGATGGGCGCTCTGCAAGAACGTATCACCTCGACCAAAAGTGGTTCTATCACCTCCGTACAGGCCGTTTACGTTCCTGCGGATGACTTGACTGACCCATCTCCAGCGACCACCTTCGCTCACTTAGATGCGACCGTGGTTCTGAGCCGTCAGATCGCGTCACTGGGTATCTACCCGGCGGTTGACCCACTGGATTCTACCAGCCGTCAGCTGGATCCACTGGTTGTTGGTCAGGAACACTACGATGTGGCTCGTGGCGTGCAGTCTATTTTGCAACGTTACCAGGAACTGAAAGACATCATCGCGATCCTGGGTATGGACGAATTGTCAGAAGATGACAAACTGGTCGTATCCCGTGCGCGTAAGATTCAGCGCTTCCTGTCCCAGCCATTCTTCGTGGCCGAAGTCTTCACCGGTTCTCCGGGCAAGTTCGTATCGCTGAAAGATACCATTCGTGGTTTCAAAGGTATTATGGACGGCGACTACGATCACCTGCCGGAACAAGCGTTCTACATGGTTGGCACCATTGATGAAGCAGTGGAAAAAGCCAAAAAACTGTAACGCTAGCTTGTTGTGAGAGAGGATGACATGGCTGAAAAAGCTTACCATCTGGACGTTGTTAGTGCTGAAAAACGTATGTTTGAAGGCATGGTACAAAAAATCCAGGTGACGGGTAGCGAAGGCGAGCTGGGGATTTTCCCCGGGCATGCTCCGCTGCTCACCGCCATCAAGCCTGGCATGGTGCGCATTGTTAAAGAACACGGTGAAGAAGAGTATATCTATCTTTCTGGTGGCATTCTTGAGGTGCAGCCGAATGCAACGACCGTGTTGGCTGATACTGCAATCCGTGGGCAAGACCTCGACGAAGCGCGCGCGCTTGAAGCTAAGCGCAAAGCGGAAGAACACATTAGTGGTTCTCACGGCGACGTTGATTACGCTCAGGCGTCAGCGGAACTGGCTAAGGCGATCGCGAAACTTCGCGTTATCGAACTGACCAGAAAAGCGATGTAACGACATAAGTTAGAAAAGCGACCTTCGGGTCGCTTTTTTTTTGCCTTTAAAAAAGTACATTTTCAGTGTTTTTCCCAACGCAAATTTTCGCTTTTAGTGGAATACTTGCGTGATTAATCGACACTTTACCCTCAGTTTTTTTGGTGTAGTCTATGCAGCATACAACCCTTGCAGACTGCGGTCTGCGGGCGGTTTTTGAAGCGAAATATGTAGTAATCCGCGCACTGAACGGGTTACTTTTGTCACTCAAATTGGATTTGTCAGGTTACCTATGTCGAACAGCGCACTGAGTGTGGTGATCCTTGCCGCGGGCAAGGGGACACGCATGTACTCCAACCTTCCGAAAGTTCTTCATCCTTTGGCCGGCAAGCCAATGGTTCAGCACGTCATTGATGCGGCCACGCAAGTGGGTGCCCGGAACGTGCATCTGGTCTATGGCCACGGCGGCGATTTACTGAAGAAAAATCTGGCAGGCAGTGATCTGAATTGGGTATTGCAGGCAGAGCAACTGGGCACAGGTCATGCAATGCAGCAGGCGGCGCCGTTCTTTGCCGATGATGAAGATGTGCTGATGCTGTACGGCGATGTTCCGCTGATTTCCGTCGAGACCCTGAACAAATTACTCAAAGCCAAGCCTGATGGCGGCATTGGTTTACTGACCGTTGTGCTGGATGACCCGACCGGTTATGGCCGCATTGTTCGTGAGAACGGTATTGTTACCGGCATCATTGAGCAGAAAGATGCCAGCGAAGAACAGCTGAAAATTCAGGAAATTAACACCGGTATTCTGGTGGCTAACGGCGCGTCATTCAAACGCTGGCTCGGTCAGCTGAACAACAATAACGCGCAGGGTGAATACTACATCACCGATATTATTGCGATGGCGCATGCTGAAGGGCATCTGATCGCCACCGTGCATCCGGCGCGAAACAGCGAAGTGGACGGCGTAAATAACCGCCTGCAACTTTCCCGTCTCGAGCGCGTATATCAGAGCGAACAGGCTGAGCGTCTGTTGCTGGAAGGTGTGATGTTGATGGATCCGGCGCGGTTTGATCTGCGCGGTGAACTGGCGCACGGTATTGATGTGGTGATCGACACTAACGTTATCATTGAAGGCCAGGTAAAACTGGGCGATCGCGTCAAAATTGGTACAGGCTGCGTGCTGAAGAACTGCGTGATAGGTGATGACTGTGAAGTCAGCCCGTACAGCGTGTTCGAAGATGCGGTGCTGGAAAGCGGTTGTACTGTCGGACCGTTTGCCCGTCTGCGCCCCGGCGCTGAACTGGCTGAAGGCGCGCATGTAGGTAATTTTGTCGAAATTAAAAAGACGCGTCTGGGTAAAGGCTCGAAAGCCGGTCATCTTTCCTATCTTGGCGATGCCGAGATTGGCGACAACGTGAATATCGGTGCGGGCACCATCACCTGTAACTACGACGGCGTGAACAAGCATAAAACTGTCATCGGTAATGATGTCTTCGTCGGGTCTGACACACAGCTGGTCGCGCCAGTCACCGTGGGTAATAACGTGACTATCGCTGCGGGTACGACAGTGACGCGCGATGTGCCAGAAAACGGTCTGCTGCTAAGTCGTGTACCGCAGGTGCATAAACCTGACTGGCAGAAACCGGTGAAGAAAAAATAAGCTATTCTGAGATTTAAGCATTCAGGCGCAGTTCTCTGCGCCTGATGTTTGTTTATCTCATTGTGTTTTGGTCTGCGTTTTCTTCGAAATTCAGCCCAAAACATAATAATCCCCAACTCTCTACAAGGCTCGGGGAACCGCAAGTACACCGGAAAACGGGGCTTGTGGATAAATCAGGTCAGGCATCAAAAAAGGTCCCGAAAGACCTTCTATAGGAATAAAACTGATGTGTGGAATTGTAGGCGCTGTGGCGCAACGCGATATTGCTGAAATTTTGTTGGAAGGTTTACGCCGTCTCGAATACCGCGGTTATGACTCAGCCGGTCTGGCTGTGATTGATGCCGACGGGAAAATGGGACGTCTGCGTCGTCTGGGCAAAGTCCAGATGCTGGCTGATGCGCTGGATGAACATCCGTTGCACGGCGGTACCGGTATTGCTCACACCCGCTGGGCAACACATGGCGAGCCTTCTGAAGCCAATGCCCACCCGCATGTGTCTGATTACATTGCGGTAGTGCATAACGGTATTATCGAAAACCACGAACCTCTGCGTGAATTACTGATTGAACGCGGCTACCGTTTTGATTCTGAAACGGATACCGAAGTGATCGCGCATCTGGTGCATTGGGAACAACTTCAGGGCGGCACGCTGCTTGAAGTCGTTCAGCGTGTTATCCCGCAACTGCGTGGCGCGTACGGTACGGTAGTGATGGACCGCCGCGACCCGTCTGTTCTGGTCGCCGCCCGTTCCGGTAGCCCGCTGGTTATTGGCCGTGGCGTGGGTGAAAACTTCATCGCTTCCGACCAGCTGGCGCTGTTACCTGTTACCCGCCGTTTCCTGTTCCTGGAAGAAGGTGATGTTGCTGAGGTTAAGCGCCGTTCTGTCAGCGTTTATGACAAAAATGGTCATGCCGTTGAGCGTGAAGAAATCGAATCCAAAGTACAGTACGACGCCGGTGACAAAGGCGTTTACCGTCACTACATGCAAAAAGAGATTTACGAACAGCCGCTGGCCATTAAAAACACCCTCGAAGGGCGTTTCAGTCACGGCGAAGTGAATCTGAGCGAGCTGGGCGAAAAAGCTGACGAGATCTTATCGTGTGTTCAGCACGTGCAGATCATCGCCTGCGGGACGTCTTACAACTCCGGCATGGTGGCTCGTTACTGGTTCGAATCTCTGGCCGGTATGCCATGTGATGTCGAAATCGCGTCAGAATTCCGCTATCGCAAATCCGCTGTTCGTCCGGGCAGCCTTATCATCACGCTTTCTCAGTCTGGTGAAACGGCTGATACGCTGGCAGCGCTGCGTCTGTCCAAAGAGCTGGGTTATCTCGGTTCTCTGGCGGTCTGTAACGTGGCCGGTTCTTCTCTGGTACGTGAATCCGATCTGGCGCTGATGACTAAAGCCGGAACCGAAATTGGCGTGGCCTCTACTAAAGCGTTCACCACGCAGCTGACCGTTCTGCTGATGCTGGTGGCTCGCATGGGCCGTCTGAAAGGGATGAGCCCGCAAGTTGAGCATGACATTGTTCACGCGCTCCAGGCGTTGCCTGCGCGTATCGAACAAATGCTGTCGCTGGATAAAACCATCGAATCTCTGGCTGAAGGTTTCTCTGACAAGCATCACGCCCTGTTCCTCGGTCGCGGCGATCAGTATCCGATCGCGATGGAAGGTGCACTGAAGCTGAAAGAGATTTCCTATATTCACGCAGAAGCTTATGCGGCGGGCGAGCTGAAACATGGCCCGCTGGCGCTGATTGACGCGGATATGCCGGTGATCGTCGTTGCACCTAATAACGAATTGCTGGAAAAACTGAAATCGAATATCGAAGAAGTGCGCGCCCGTGGCGGGCTGCTGTATGTCTTCGCCGATCAGGACGCCGGTTTCACTGACAGCGAAGGGATGAAAATTATCCAGCTGCCACACGTTGAAGAAATCGTCGCACCGATTTTCTACACCGTGCCATTACAGTTGCTGTCCTACTACGTTGCGCTGATTAAAGGCACCGACGTTGACCAGCCACGTAACCTGGCGAAGTCTGTGACCGTCGAATAAAATCGACCGGTTCAGTCGCTGATTCTCTGAGCGCCTTTCGGGGCGCTTTTTTATTGTTTCCGGTTTGTCTCTTTCTCAGTAAACGGTCACGATTTTCTTCTCTCAGACTTCGTAACCCGCGCCGGATAAGGTATAGTTCGCGTTTTTCTGAAGGTGCTTTGCTCAATGCAGACCGACTCCATTCGTCTTAACAAATACATCAGCGAGAGCGGAATTTGCTCGCGCCGCGATGCCGATCGTTACATCGAACAGGGAAATGTTTTTATTAACGGCAGGCGTGCCGCGGTAGGGGCTCAGGTATTTGCCGGCGATGTGGTGAAAGTGAATGGTCAGGTTATCGAGCCGCGTGATGAAGAAGATCTGGTACTGATCGCGCTGAACAAACCTGTCGGCATCATCACCACGATGGAAGAAGGTGAGCGGGACAACATCCGTGATTTCGTTAACCACAGCAAACGCGTCTTCCCGATTGGCCGTCTGGATAAAGATTCCCAGGGCCTGATTTTACTGACCAATCACGGTGATCTGGTCAACAAAATCCTGCGTGCCGGTAACGACCACGAAAAAGAATACATTGTGACCGTCAACAAGCCGATCACAGACGAGTTTATTGCCGGTATGGGCGCGGGCGTGCCGATGCTCGGTACCGTGACCAAAAAGTGCAAAGTGAAGAAAGAAGCGCCGATGGTGTTTCGTATTACGCTGGTTCAGGGGCTTAACCGCCAGATCCGCCGTATGACCAAGCACTTTGGTTTTGAAGTCACTAAGCTCGAACGCGTGCGCATCATGAACATCAATCTGAAAGGATTGCCGCTGGGCGAATGGCGCGACCTGACCGATGATGAACTGATTGAGTTATTTAAACTGATTGAAAATTCGTCGTCTGAAGATAAACCGGCGAAAAAAGCGCAGGCAAAAACTGCTCAGGCTAAGAAACCCACTGCTGCAAAACCCGCTGTCACAAAACCGAAAAATACCGAAAAACCGGAGGGTAATTCAGGCTCCCGTAAGCGTTTTGCGCAGCCCGGACGTAAGAAGAAAGGGCGATAATTTGCCCGCTTTTTGTCATCTGCCGGTGTCACAACCGGCATTTCCCGCTTAAAACCCCCGCATTTTGCCCGTATGGTTCGAATTGTGACCAGTGTCATGAAACTGTCACATAACGTACATTTTACTGTCACTAAACTGTCCTATTTTCCTCCTGTGCCAAACACTTTAATTAACGTCGACATCAGTCGGGAAGTTTAAAACCACCAGGAGTGGAACATGAAATTGATGCGTAACACCGTCGCCGGTCTTGTAGCAGCGACTTTCTCCCTCACAGCAATGTCTGCTTTCGCTGCCACTAACCTGACTGGCGCTGGCGGTACCTTCCCAGCTCCTGTTTACGCTAAGTGGGCTGACGCATATCAGAAAGAAACCGGTACTCAGGTTAACTATCAGGGCATCGGTTCTTCCGGCGGCGTAAAACAAATCATCGCCAAGACCGTAGACTTCGGCGCATCTGATGCCCCGATGAAAGACGAAGATCTGGCCAAAAACGGCCTGTTCCAGTTCCCTACCGTGATCGGTGGCGTGGTACTGGCTGTTAACATCCCGGGGATCAAATCCGGTCAGCTGACGCTGGACGGCGCAACGCTGGGTGATATCTACCTCGGCAAAATCAAAAAGTGGAACGACGCGGCGATCACCAAGCTGAACCCGGGCGTGAAACTGCCAGACACCAACATCGCGGTCGTTCGCCGTGCTGACGGTTCCGGTACCTCTTATGTCTTCACCAGCTACCTGGCGAAAGTAAACAGCGAGTGGAAAGACAAAATCGGTTCTGGTTCTACTGTGAACTGGCCAACGGGTCTCGGCGGTAAAGGTAACGACGGCGTTGCAGCCTTTGTTCAGCGTCTGCCTGGTTCAATCGGTTATGTAGAATATGCTTACGCCAAGCAAAACAACCTGGCTTACACCAAGCTGGTTGATGCTGACGGTAAAGCGATCAGCCCGACGGAAGAATCCTTCAGCGCAGCGGCTAAAGGCGCTGACTGGAGCAAAACCTTCGCTCAGGACCTGACTAATCAGAAAGGTGACAATGCGTGGCCAATCAGCTCCACCACCTTCATTCTGATTTACAAAGATCAGCAAGACGCAGCGAAAGGCACTGAAGTGCTGAAGTTCTTCGACTGGGCTTACAAAAACGGCAACAAGCTGACGACCGATCTGGATTACGCAGCTCTGCCTGAATCAGTGGTTGAGCAGATCCGTGCAGCATGGAAAACCAACGTTAAAGACAGCAGCGGCAAAGCACTGTACTAGGAATACCCGTCATACCTGAAGCTGCACCGGCGTTAGCTGCGCTCGTTCACCCGAATCACTTACCTGAGTAAGCTCACCGGGATTCACTTGCAGCTGGCTTGGTGCAACTCCAATTATTTTGGGTATAGTAACTCTGCTTCATTCCCTCTCCGGCCGGGGAGGGAATTAAATCTGAATTAAAAGAGAGTGGTATGGCTGAATACAAGCCGGCTATCAAGGCACCCAGCAAAAACGGTGACATCATCTTCGGCGCTCTGGTCAAACTGGCTGCGCTGATTGTGCTATTCATGCTGGGCGGCATTATCGTCTCGCTGTTTATTGCTTCCCTGCCGAGCATCGAAAAGTTTGGTTTATCCTTCCTGTGGACGAAAATCTGGGATGCTCCGAACGAACAATTCGGCGCACTGGTGCCGATTTACGGCACGGTCGTGACCTCCATTATTGCCTTGCTGATTGCAGTTCCTGTCAGCTTTGGTATCGCATTATTCCTCACTGAGCTGGCGCCGAACTGGATGAAACGCCCGCTGGGTATTGCTATCGAACTGCTGGCGGCGATCCCCAGCATTGTTTATGGCATGTGGGGGCTGTTTGTTTTCGCCCCACTGTTTGCGCAGTACTTCCAGACGCCTGTGGGTGATGTACTTTCCGGTATCCCGATTGTTGGCGCACTGTTCGCCGGCCCGGGTTTTGGTATCGGTATTCTGGCGGCGGGCGTCATTCTCGCCATTATGATCATCCCGTACATTGCCTCCGTCATGCGTGACGTGTTCGAGCAAACGCCGGTGATGATGAAAGAATCTGCTTACGGCATTGGTTGCACCACGTGGGAAGTGATCTGGCGCATCGTGTTGCCTTTCACCAAAAACGGCGTTATCGGTGGCGTGATGTTAGGTCTGGGACGCGCACTGGGCGAAACCATGGCAGTGACCTTTATTATCGGTAACACCTACCAGCTCGACAGCGCCTCACTTTATGCGCCGGGCAACAGTATTACCTCCGCACTGGCAAACGAATTTGCCGAAGCGGAAGCCGGCCTGCACACTGCCGCGCTGATGGAACTGGGGCTGATCTTGTTTGTTATCACCTTTATTGTCCTGGCGCTGTCGAAAGTGATGATCCTGCGTCTGGCTAAGAAAGAGGGCCGTTAAGATGACGACACTCGACATGCAAAGTAACGCAGCATTACTGGAATCACGCCGTAAACGTCAGGCATGGCGCCGTCAGAAAAACCGTATCGCGCTGATGGTCTCGATGATGACCATGGCTTTTGGTCTGTTCTGGCTGGTCTGGATCCTGTTTACCACCATCGTCAAAGGTGTGGACGGGATGTCGCTGGCGCTGTTCACGCAAAACACGCCACCACCGAACACGGCGGGCGGCGGTCTGGCGAATGCCATTGCGGGCAGCGGATTACTGATTTTATGGGCGACGGTCATCGGTACGCCGCTGGGCGTAATGGCGGGGATTTATCTGGCCGAATATGGTCGCAAATCCTGGCTCGCTGAATTCATTCGCTTCATCAACGACATTTTGCTTTCTGCGCCATCCATCGTTGTCGGCCTGTTTGTGTACACCATTATGGTGGCAAAAATGGGTCACTTCTCTGGGTGGGCGGGCGTTCTGGCGCTGGCGTTGTTACAAATCCCGATTGTTATCCGTACCACGGAAAACATGCTGAAACTGGTGCCCGACAGCCTGCGTGAAGCGGCTTACGCGCTGGGTACGCCGAAATGGAAAATGATTTCGGCCATCACGCTGAAAGCGTCTGTTTCCGGCATTATCACCGGTATTTTGCTGGCGATTGCCCGTATTGCCGGTGAAACCGCGCCGCTGCTGTTCACGTCACTCTCCAACCAGTTCTGGAGCACTGACATGATGCAGCCGATTGCCAACCTGCCGGTGACTATCTTTAAGTTTGCGATGAGCCCGTTTGGCGAGTGGCAACAACTGGCCTGGGCGGGCGTGCTGCTGATTACGGTGTGCGTGCTGCTGCTGAACATTCTGGCGCGTGTGATTTTCGCGCCGAAAAAGCAATAAGTTCATTCATTATCGATGGCAGACGAAAACGGCTGCCGTCACTGTTTACCCGGCGTCGCCACGCGGCGCGCGAATAAGAGAGATGTCTTAATGAGTCGAATGACTGACGCATCCAACAGCAAGATTCAGGTTCGCGATCTGAACTTTTATTACGGCAAATTCCACGCGCTGAAAAATATTTCCCTGGATATCGCTAAGAACGAAGTCACGGCATTCATTGGCCCGTCCGGCTGTGGTAAATCCACGCTGCTGCGTACGTTCAACAAAATGTATCAGCTGTATCCGGAACAGCACGCAGAAGGTGAAATCCTGCTCGATGGCGAAAACATTCTGGTGGATAAGCAGGATATCGCGTTGCTGCGCGCCAAAGTCGGCATGGTCTTCCAGAAACCGACGCCATTCCCGATGTCGATTTATGACAACATCGCCTTTGGTGTGCGTCTGTTTGAAAAGCTTTCCCGTACCGATATGGACGAGCGCGTGCAATGGGCACTGACCAAGGCCGCGCTGTGGAACGAATCCAAAGATAAGCTGCACCAGAGCGGTTACAGCCTGTCCGGTGGTCAGCAACAGCGTCTGTGTATCGCCCGCGGTATTGCGATCCGCCCAGACGTTCTGCTGCTCGACGAACCTTGTTCTGCGCTGGATCCGATTTCTACCGGTCGTATCGAAGAACTGATCACCGAGCTAAAATCTGATTACACCGTGGTGATCGTGACCCACAACATGCAGCAGGCTGCGCGTTGTTCAGATCGCACTGCGTTTATGTATCTGGGCGAACTGATCGAATACAGCGATACCGACTCGCTGTTCACGTCGCCAGCGCGCAAACAGACTGAAGATTACATTACTGGCCGCTACGGTTGAGGTAAGAACAATGGACAACCTGAACTTAAACAAACACATTTCCGGCCAGTTCAACGCCGAGCTTGAACACATCCGCACGCAGGTTCTGGCAATGGGCGGGCTGGTCGAGCAACAACTGACTGATGCCATTACGGCGATGCACAATCAGGATGCCGAACTGGCGCAACGCGTCATCAAAGGTGATGACAAAGTTAACCTGATGGAAGTGGCGATCGACGAAGCCTGTGTGCGCATTATTGCCAAGCGCCAGCCGACCGCCAGCGATTTGCGTCTGGTGATGGCGATCATCAAAACCATTTCTGAACTCGAACGTATCGGTGACGTGGCAGATAAAATCTGCCGCACAGCGCTGGAAAAATTCTCGCATCTGCATCAGCCGCTGCTGGTCAGCCTGGAATCTCTGGGTCGCCACACCGTAGAAATGCTGCATGATGTGCTGGATGCGTTTGCGCGTATGGATCTTGACGAAGCGGTACGTATTTACCGTGAAGACAAGAAAGTGGATCAGGAATATGAAGGCATTGTGCGCCAGCTGATGACCTACATGATGGAAGATCCGCGCACTATCCCGAGCGTGCTGACTGCGCTGTTCTGCGCCCGTTCCATTGAGCGTATCGGCGACCGTTGCCAGAACATCTGCGAATTCATTTTCTACTTCGTGAAGGGTCAGGATTTCCGTCACGTGGGCGGCGATGCGCTGGACAAACTGCTGACAGACGGCAAAGACGCGCCGAAAGAATAATCGCTGGCTGATATTGCCCGACAAAAAAAGGCCTCTTACGAGGCCTTTTTGATATCCGCTCTATAACAGCGTCCGATCAGCACAATTACTTCATCACGTAGCGCAGGGCAACCATGACGGCCAGCTGACGGTAATGGGCGGTCTGTAAATCCACTTCATCCGGATTTTCAAACAATGCGCCGAACGTGTACTGGTTGGCAACCTGGTGCACGCACAGGCTGCTGATCAGACGGTGAACGTCGCGTGCCTGCGCATCTTCTTTGAAAAGATGGCTTTGCTTGCCGCGCGCGAGAATATCTTCCAGCAGCGTTAATGCCGATTTGTTGATTTCACGGATGCTGGTGGACTGACGGATAAACCGGCCGCGCAGCATGTTTTCCGTTGAAACAATACGAATGAATTCCGGATGTGAGACGTGGAAATCAAAGCTGGCTTCGACCAGTTTGACGATAGCTTCAGCGGGCGGAAATGACGAGAGATCCAGATCCAGCTCGTGCTGACGGATACCGCGGTAAACGTGCTCCAGCACCAGCATGTACAAGGCTTCTTTGGTCTTGTAGTGATAGACCACCATACGTTTCGTGGTGCTGGCGTTGGAAGCGATATTTTCCATGCGTGCGCCCATCAGACCGGATTCTGCGAATTCTGCCAAAGCGCTGTCAAAAATGCGCTGCTTCAGTCCTATCGGATCATTTTTACGTCCCGGCGCCGGGGAACTTTGGCTGCTCAGCGTCTTATCCTCATCATTAACCACATTCACGCCACAGAGATTAACCATTGCGTCGCTCAGTTACAATCTGCGCGTTCATACAACGCCTCTGCACTTGACGAACGTGGCGTGAGGGTCCACTACTGTAAGTATCGAAGCCTGACTTAAAGGACGCTATTTTGCCTGCAACCACCCGTTTACGTTCAATTGCAACAGTTTCAGTACCAGGAACCTTGCCTGAAAAGCTCACGGCGATAGCTGCTGCGGGATTTGATGGTGTGGAAATATTCGAAGATGATTTGCTTAAAAGTCCGGTCAAGCCGGTGGCTATCCGTAATCTCGCCGATTCCCTCGGCTTACGTATTTTCCTGCTGCAGCCTTTCCGCGATTTCGAAGGCGTTCCGGCGGAAAAACGTATCGAAAAACTCGCCAGCGCGCGCCGTCAGTTTGACCTGATGCGCGAGCTGGGCTGCGATCATTTACTGGTGTGCAGCAACACCGATCCGCAAAGCTCGCCGGAGCGGGAGGTGCAGATTGCCGATCTCGCCGCGCTGGCTGAAATGGCGGAGCCTTATGATATCCGCATCGGTTTTGAAGCGCTGGCGTGGGGCAAACACATCAACCGCTACCGGCAGGCGTGGGATCGCGTACGTGAGGTGAACAGTCCGGCGCTGGGCATTGTGCTCGACAGCTTCCATATTCTCGCCGTGGGCGACAATCTTGACCGGCTGGACGAAGTGCCGCTGGATAAAATCAGCTTCCTGCAACTGGCTGATGCGCCCTACAAAGACATGAACGTGCAGCAATGGAGCCGCAGTTACCGCTGTTATCCGGGACAGGGGGATTTACCCTTGGTGGATTTCGTCAGCACGCTGAACCGAAAAGGCTTCACCGGACCGTGGTCGCTGGAAATCTTCAATGATAAAACCCTGCCGCTGGCAGATGGCCTGCGATCCTTAGCGGAGCTGGAAAAGCGGATGCAGGCTTACGATCAGGATCACAATTCAAATCCATTCATAGAGGAAATTTAGGTTAAGTTTTACATCGTGTATAATTCGGCGTATTAACCATGAAAAAACAAGGGAATGTTATTCATGGATTTCAGAAGTCAGATGTTGAAGAACGCGGTTGCCAGTGAGCAGGCCACTTCTACCCCTTCAGGCTGCAAAGCCTGCCAGCGGAAAGGATTACCAATCTACCCGCTGCGTGTCGCAGCGGTGCCTCATACTCTGGTGAATACAGACTGGCGACCAGATGTTCCTCAGCAAGAAGTTGAACTGACCGGAAGCGAATTTAAATATGCGCTGCGTACTTTACGCATGGGCTATGTGTATGTCTTGCTGGATAAGCGGATCTGGCAGGGCTATCAGGTGACGGCCAAAGGCTTTCTGCGACAATTCAATCCCTTCAATATGCCCGAAAGTGAAACCGTTGAACTGCTGAGTGAATCCTGTGCTCAGCACGGGCACGATGTTTCTGCCAGTTTCATCAATATCGATGACAAAAAATACAGTGAAGCCTGGCTGGCTTTCAGCCGCGATCCCTGGAGTAAAGAGGTGCTTGAGGAATATAAGTCCGAAAGGCGCCCGGTCAGTCGTTTCACCAAAATTTCTCTTCCGGAGTTGAAAAATAATCCGGCGAGTATACCCGCAGCGCTGGTTATGGATCCGCAACTCTCCTCAATGAAAGCTAATGTCGCGGAGTTTGCCACCGAGTATTTTTTCAATAATCCCAAAAGACTTACCGGTGAACCAGACGGTGGCGTTCACGGTTTTTTCCCCCGTACGGACATTGTTAAACAGAGAATTCTGGAACAGAAAATCTCGCACTTTAATGTTGAGTACCAATGCCAGACCGTGGCGCTGGCGCTGAATGACAGCGTGGGCGTGATTCAGGAACTGAATAATAGCCGTATGCAGATTGCGGAAGCGAGGCTGGAATATCTTGAGCTTCCCGGCGTCTTCCACCGACATATGATTTCTGAGGCGATCTGTCAGTACCTCGACAATATAAAAACGGAGGTAGTGAATAATCCCCGCCAGGCGTCATCAGGTCCGGGTATCGGGGGCGGCTATCCACGACCCGTTCCCTGGGAGAAAACGTTCAGCCAACAAACGCATCGTTTGCTGGAAAACTATGACGAACCGGCGCGGGCGTCCTTTGCCGCTGAATTTGAAGAGCGATTTACCTCCCCTGAAAAGCAGCTTGCCGCCATTGATACAGATCTTGCCGCCTGGTATCAGGCACCCGGCTGGCAGACGATCATTACGCATGATTATTCTCCTGATAGCAGTGCGGGGAGCTGGGCTGCGCAGATGCTGACGCTTGCTGCCTGTGTGCAGGGCGGTGCAATGGGCAAAGATACCTTAAAGGTCTGGGCGTTGTGGCTCGAAAAGGCTGACTCACCGGCGTATCAGGGCTTTACGGGAATGGACACCTCATTGCTGAACACTGTTTTCAACTACGGTAATTATAAAGCGGCGGCAACTTCCGATGAGTTTGGTCAGTATCTGAAAGGTGCTGCCATCCAGCGGAGCTGGGCTATCCGTATGCTGGCAGTCACTGGCTCTGCCGCCCGGCTGGGTAAGTCGCTGGCCGAGGCTCCCCGCAAAGGGTTTATGTGGATGATGCAGGCGGCCATGCTGACTGCGGGCGAATCCGTCGTTGTACTGAGATACCAGACGACCTTCCGCGGGTTGCAGAAACATCTCAGACATTCCGCTTCCCTGCGTCAGGCCATGTCGCAAAACGGCCCCGTGCTCAGGCTAACCGGTGGCAGTATGTCGGTGGTGGATGAAATTCAGGGGATGCGGGGCAAAGGGCTGGATACGCCGCTCTGGGTGGAATTCAGTGCGCCGGGGACACTGGCGAAAATGCAAAGCGAGTTACCCGGCTTGACGGAGAAACCGTTCAATAACCCCGCGGTATTGGATGAATTGCACGATGTCTATCTTTCTGAACTGTCGCTGGCAGAAAAAGGCGCAACTGGTCCGGTGCTTAAAGCAACTTATGCGCAGATCGCCAAATATGGCGAGTTAAGCCGCCGCTTGGTCAGCGGTGACGGTGCCGGCCTGATACTGGGGGCAGGATTGCTGGCGATGCAGTGGTTTAACTGGCGTGAACTGACGGAGCGGCTGAATAACTCCGTGGGCACAGATAAAGATCTCGTCGCGGATATGGCCATTAACACCCTGCTGATGATGGAAGGCTTCTCAGAATTGTCAGGTTTTGCCTACAAACTGGCGTTAAAGAAAAACTGGGTGGTGCTGAGCGCCGCAGAGCAGGTGCCCGCCATGGTCAGGTTTGGGGCGGTGTTAGGGGGGATTGCGGGTATTATTGAGGGCTTCGGTACTTGGGCTGATGGGTGGGATGCTTATAAAACTGGAGATACAGGAAGCATAGTTGCTTATGGAATAGGTGGCGCTGCGCTTATTGCTGGTGGCTTGATTAGCGGGTTTTATGGTGCCCAAGGTATTTTCACTTTAACAAGTACTGTAACGACTGGATTTATGGGGTTAGGCCCAGCAGGTTGGGCGGCTCTCCTGCTGATTAGCGGGGCCATGCTGGCCTATGTTGGCAGTGAGTTGCGCACCAAAGCGTTTGAAATCTGGTTGCGACGTACCTGCTTCGGCATTGAGCTGAAGCGGCATGGTAACGATATCGTCTGGCATGCCACCAGCCTGGAAGACCTGGCTGAAGCCCTGATCGATTACCGGGCGATTGTCAGCGGCATGGTGGCAGATGTGGCTTTTGCTTCTGCTTTTAGCCCGACCGGTCGCACCACCCTTGAGGGTGTGATTTATGAACGCATCGATCTGCGGGTGAGTATGCCCGGATGGGCGGCAGGCAAAGGTGGCTGGTCCGTGCATCTGGCGCGTGCCGGCGACGATAAGGTATTGTTCTCGCAATCAGTGAGTGCGCCGGGGCAGGCTGATGGGTATCAGGCTGTGGAGCCTTCCGGTTATTATAAATACCGTCTGTCAGTGGATGAGGAGACGGTAACGGAAGGCGGTAAAGAGAGGAAGATAAACAGCCTGAATCTTATGGTCAGTGTCTGGGCGGAGCAAAGCCGTACAGCGAAAGTGACACTAATCGCGAATTACTGGCCGGATAATACTGATGCAGATTATCAGCTGAGCCTGACGGTCAGTAAACAGGGATGATGTGATGAAACGACAGTCCAGACTTGATGCGCCAGTTCGATACTGGGATGAAGATTTACCTAAACAGGCAGACGATCAGAAAGCTCCGCCGCAGCTGATCCGGGTGAATGAAATCAATGATGTGTGGATGGAGATCCCGCGTTATGTGAATCATGGTTGGGGTGGGCTATGGTTTTTTTCAATAATCTCATTCTTTCCATTGATTACAATCATTATTTTTATTCTGGCGCCAGGGGTTGCTTCTAATCCACTACTGCTAATTACATCTGGCATAATAATTTTTGTTTTTGTTTCACTGCTTATACATTTTTTTAAGATCGTTTTATTTGAACCCCGGGGCGCACCTGTTCGTTTTAACCGCAAGCGGCAGAAAGTCTATGTATATGAATATCAGCGCAGCGTCTGGCCCTGGAAGCGCTGGCGGGTGGTGATCAAGGTATTTGACTGGGCCGATATTCAGGGAGAACGGGTGCAGCTGGCGGGACATGCAGACTGGGGGCACCGGATATACTGCGCGGTTTGTAAACCGGGAACATATGAGGTCGTGGACCGGTTTGTGCTCGCCTGGACGGTGGGCAATCTGCGCGATGCTTACAGTTTATGGAGCCACTGCTGCCACTACATGGAAGCCAGACCGGTGCCTAAAAACCCGCTGCTGACCGATAAGCCAGCAGACTGGACGCCGTTCAGAACGGTACGCTGGCCGTCAGATGTTGAGCGTGAATCAACCACCGCAACAGGATGATGTGATGAAACGACAGTCCAGGCTTGATGCGCCAGTTCGATACTGGGATGAAGATTTACCTAAACAGGCAGACGATCAGAAAGCTCCGCCGCAGCTGATCCGGGTGAATGAAATCAATGATGTGTGGATGGAGATCCCGCGTTATGTGAATTACGGGTGGGGGGGACAATGGTTCTCCTCTATTACTGCTTTATTTTGCCTACCTTTCTGTTTTTTGTTTCTTTCACTCCCAGACTTCGTAATTAATATTCCAATTGTATTATTACTCTTCATTCTCCTAGCTGAATTTGGATTACTTTTCTTTTGTATCTTTGGATTCAGATCTGTTTTATTTGAACCCCGGGGCGCACCTGTTCGTTTTAACCGCAAGCGGCAGAAAGTCTATGTATATGAATATCAGCGCAGCGTCTGGCCCTGGAAGCGCTGGCGGGTGGTGATCAAGGTATTTGACTGGGCCGATATTCAGGGAGAACGGGTGCAGCTGGCGGGACATGCAGACTGGGGGCACCGGATATACTGCGCGGTTTGTAAACCGGGAACATATGAGGTCGTGGACCGGTTTGTGCTCGCCTGGACGGTGGGTAACCTGCGCGATGCTTACGGTTTATGGAGCCACTGCTGCCACTACATGGAAGCCAGACCGGTGCCTAAAAATCCGCTGCTGACCGATAAGCCAGCAGACTGGACGCCGTTCAGAACGGTACGCTGGCTGCCTGATGTTGAGCGTGAATCAACAACGGATCGCCCTTAACCCGTGATCTGATACCCCATCTCCCGCCAGATCCCCGGCAGTTCGCGCATGTCGTGGAAAGTCGTCACCAGCGGGTGATCCAGCGGCGGGTTATGCGGATCGGCGCAGTAGTAAAACACCGGGATGCCTGCGGTGATCCCGGCCTGTGCGCCTGCCACTGAATCTTCTACCAGAATGCAGTTCTCCACCGGCACGTTCATGACCTCGGCGGCTTTGTACAATACCGCCGGATCGGGTTTCCAGCGCTGCAAATCGTAGCCGCTGAACAGCTTATCGCCCATGAAAGGCAGCAAACCTGTCAGTCCGAGGGAGTGCTGCATTTTGGTGACCGGGCCGTTGGAGACGACGCACATTGGCACGGTAATGTGTTCCAGCAATTCACGCGCACCGTCAATCGGCTCAAGTTTAGTGTCGAAAAGCCGCGCGACGTGCTGGCGGAACACCACTTCCATTTCTTCTTTCGGCACATCGATACCGTGCTCTTTATTCACAATTGCGACGATTTCGTAAAGTTTGACGCCTTTGTATTTCTTATACATTTCGTCGAAAGAAACCGTCACACCAAAATGCGCGAACATTTCGACGTAGGCTTCGCAGCACAACAATTCACTGTCCACCAGCGTACCGTCGCAATCAAAAAAGACACATTCAACCTGTGACATACTTTCTCCCTGTGAGCGTTTCATCTATTGGCGTGCATTATGGCACTGTACCCGAACGATAGATTTAATCCCATACATCCAGTGCTGGCGCTTTCGGGCTAAAATCCTTAGGATACCCCCCGATTGTTTTTCCCCCATTTTGGAACTCACCAATGAGCACACCACAGAGCAATGCGACTGCGGGTAAAGGTCTGGCTGAACGTCTGTTTAAACTGACGCAGCACGGCACCACCGTACGCACCGAAACTATCGCCGGTTTAACTACCTTCCTGACCATGGTCTATATCGTTTTCGTGAACCCGCAGATCCTGGGTGTTGCGGGGATGGATAAACAGGCCGTGTTCGTGACCACCTGCCTGATTGCCGCGTTCGGCAGCATCCTGATGGGCGTGATCGCCAACCTTCCGGTCGCTCTGGCACCGGCGATGGGTCTGAATGCGTTCTTTGCTTTTGTGGTCGTGGGCGCGATGGGCGTTTCCTGGCAGATCGGGATGGGCGCGATTTTCTGGGGCGCGGTCGGCTTGCTGCTGCTGACCATTTTCCGCATCCGTTACTGGATGATTGCCAATATTCCGGTCAGTCTGCGCGTGGGCATTACCGCCGGTATCGGGCTGTTTATCGGCATGATGGGGCTGAAAAACGCCGGCATTATCGTTCCGAACCCTGACACCATCGTCACCATCGGTAATCTGACCTCGCACAACGTGCTGCTGGGCGTACTCGGGTTCTTCATTATTGCCGTGCTGGCGTCGCGTAATTTCCATGCCTCGGTGCTGGTGTCGATTATTGTCACCACCGTGATTGGCCTGATGATTGGCGACGTGCATTACACCGGTTTCTGGTCGATGCCGCCAAGCATCACCACGGTTGTCGGTCAGGTGGATCTGAAAGGCGCGCTGAATATCGGTCTGGCGGGCGTCATCTTCTCCTTCATGCTGGTGAACCTGTTTGACTCCTCCGGCACGCTGATCGGCGTGACCGACAAGGCCGGTCTGGCGGATGAGAAAGGTAAATTCCCGCAGATGAAACAGGCGCTGTATGTAGACAGCGTATCTTCCGTTGCCGGCGCATTTATCGGCACGTCTTCTGTGGGCGCTTACATTGAAAGCACCTCCGGCGTGTCCGTCGGTGGCCGTACCGGTCTGACTGCGGTTGTCACCGGTTTGCTGTTCCTGCTGGTGATCTTCATTTCCCCGCTGGCCGGCATGGTGCCGGAATACGCCGCAGCGGGTGCGCTGATTTATGTCGGCGTACTGATGACTTCCAGCCTGGCGCGCGTGTCATGGGATGACCTGACCGAAGCCGTTCCGGCGTTCGTTACTGCGGTGATGATGCCATTCAGTTTCTCGATCACTGAAGGTATCGCGCTGGGCTTCATCTCTTACGTGGTGATGAAACTGGGCACCGGCCGCTGGAAAGAAATCAGCCCCTGTGTGGTTGTGGTTGCGCTGCTGTTCGTGCTGAAAATCGCGTTCGTAGACGGGCATTAATCCGCTGACGTCTGCTTAACGCCGATAAAAAACAGCCCGCATTTTGGACTGACCCCATAAAGTTGGACAGTTCATGTTAAGCGGCTTTCAGGGCCTGGGTTCGGTATTCTACCGGACTCAGGCCTTTTAATTTCAGGCTTATTCTTTCGTTGTTGTAGTAATGGATATACCCCTCTATCGCCTCCCTCAGTTCCCTGAGACTCCCGAACTGGCTCAGGTAAAAACACTCCGATTTCAGCGTACCGAAGAAGTTCTCCATTACAGCATTATCCAGGCAGTTTCCTTTACGCGACATACTTTGCGTTATGCCCTCTGCCTTTAATTTTGCCTGATAGGCTGCCATTCGATACTGCCAACCCTGATCCGAGTGCAACAACGGGGCATCTTCTGGACTGAGCTTTGCGAACGCATCACGCAGCATAGTATTCACCATTTCCATCACCGGTCTTTCCGACAGGCTGTATGAGATGATTTCCCGGTTAAAAAGATCGAGAACCGGTGACAGGTACAACTTTTTACCCTGTATCGAGAACTCTGTAACATCCGTAACCCACTTTTCGTTGGCTTTTGATGCACTGAAGTCCCGACTCAGGATGTTGGAGGCTGCCTTGCCCGCTTCCCCTTTCCAGGCGCGATATTTCTTCACCCTGATAAGCGACCGGAGCGACACCTCTGCCATCAGCCGCTGTACTGTTTTATGGTTCACCAGTAGCCCCTGCTTTCTCAGTGAGAGCGTGATCCTGCGGTAACCATAACGCCCTTTATGATGGTGGTATATCTCTCTGATTTTGTCTTTCAGTCCGGCATGCCTGTCCACTCGCTTCAGCGCGTTCATATTGTGATACCACGTACTGCGGGACATCCCCGCTGCACGCAGAAGGTCACTAAGCGCATAATTACGCCTTAGCTCACTGATTATTGCGGCTTTTTGCCGTTTTTCTCGCTTTGAACTAAGGCCTTTAGCTTTTTTAGGTAGGCATTCTCTGCACGCAGGTAACGGAGCTCAGCCCGCAGCTCTTCGGGAGATAACTTTTCCAGCGCCTCATCGGTAAGTGGGGATGCTTTTTTGGGTTTTGTCATGCCTTTGCTCCGGCCGGGTTTTATGCTCAGAAGTCCATTCTCACCAGCGTCTTTGTAGACATTAACCCAGTGCCGGACGACGGTCTCGTTTGAGATATTAAACCGTGCGGCAGCTTCGCGCATTGAAAGTTCTTCACCGAGAACAGTCCGGACAACAGCAATCCGGAATGCCGGAGAATGGCGGTCATTTTTCCAGGTAATGCCATCAATACCGTGTAATTGCCAGGCTCTGACCCAGCGACGAACGGATGTTCTTTCGACACCAAAACGTTCTGCGGTCCGTTGTGTCCCGTCATTGCCGTAGAGGTAATGGCTGACCACAGCCATTCTGGTTTCGAGGGTATATTTTGGCTTCGCCATAAAAAACTGCACCTTACTCAGTTGGGTGTCCAACTTTTGGGGTGCAGTCCATTTGCGGGCTGTTTGCATTTCTGATGACCGGAATTATTTGCTGACGCGGCGGGTATAGTCGGCAAATGCCGTCAGCTGGCCGCACAGGAAATCGAGCGTCCCCTGATCAACCACTTCGCCTGTCTGCTCATCCACTTTGCTCTGAATGACGCCACCCATGAATTCAGGTTTGTTCATGACCATGGCATCAAGGAAAACCAGGATCTGGCGCAGGTGATACTGGCAGCGTGCGCCACCGACCGGACCCATTGAACTGGTTTGGATCAGCACGGGCTTTCCGGCCAGCGGCTGGTTTGGCAAACGTGAAATCCAGTCGATGGCATTTTTCAGGCCACCCGGTACGGAATAGTTATATTCCGGCGTGACGATAATGACGCCATCCGCCTGACGGATTTGTTCCGCAATCGCTTCAACATCCGCCGGAAAGCCTTCTTCCTGCTGAATATCCGCATCATAGAGTGGAATGGCACCGATGGAAGGTAATGCTTCAATCACGATGCCCTCAGGGGCGACATTCGGTAATGTACGCGCCACCATGTCGTTGTATGACGCTTTACGAAGACTACCTAACAGTGTGACAAACTTCAGTGGTGTAACTGACATGGCTAACTCCTGTTATGGATGATTTTACGAAAGGAACTGCCTGTAACCATAAACGAAAAACGGGTCGACGAGCGTAAACATAAGTGAAGTTTTATTTAGCAGGCGGCAGACTGATGAATTTCATAAAGTGCGGTGATTCGGACTGCTGATCTGTGGAAAGTGTTTGTGTGCGGGTGAAACCGTTTTCGGGTTCATAGCGCCAGCACTGCAAGCGGATTATCGAGGGGGATTGCGCGCATGACCAGGTTATCGACCCTTCAATATCACTCATTACCTGCGCCTCCGGTGTCACGGCAGACCGCAAACGGCCAGAAGCCGGATTCAGGCTGAGCGTCAGCGGACCCTGATCGTTGAGGCCGGACATCTTCAGCATGCTCTGGCGGATACACCACAGTTGCAGCGAGGATTCCACAGGATCGGATTGCATGGCAATCCAGGTTTTCTCCACCGCAGAAAGCTGTAACTGCTGTTGCGGATTCACCAGCGCACTGCGGGCATGAATGATTTCGAGATCCAGACCGACTTTCCCTTCGCTGCTGATTAAGACACCGACAGTGCTTCCGGCATACGCCAGGCTGAAATCAGGGAGATCAAGGGATTCGAAACTCGGACGACCGCTGGGTAAGGTGATCACGTTAGGTAGTTCAGCAATTCCGTACAGGTAGAAAATCATTTCTGCCAGAAGCACGCGGCCGTTTAAGAAACGCTTGCGCTGTTTTTCGGAAAGGTGTTTTGCGAATAATACGATCTCTTTGGGCAACCGGTGTGTATCCGGTTCTGCATCCGTCATTGCCCATCTTGCAAAATGGCACGCCATTGTTCACTCCATGATTAATGGTTCGACCGTATTTTCTCAATTGTTCTAAAGAATAACATTAAGAGAAATCATTAAAAACCGCTTAAAACTCGCAGTGGCGCACACTTCATTCACTTTTCAGACAGATTTTCATCACCATAAAGTGAAACAAATCACAGTTTTAATCGCCAGTTGAGAAGAAATCTCATCGGAATGATGTTCTGGATTTTCACTCATACGATCCGGGTTCCAGATATATCTACTATAGCAACATAAAGAATCGTCAGAAAATGCCGTTACTAGTTAAGCAGCGATCTCGCTGCTTCGCCTGTGAGTACCCTAAAATGTTAAAAACAACGCAATCCCGCTTTATCGCATTGATCAGCTTGTTTTTTATTGTGCTGGTCATCGTTACGCTTATCGTGATCCAGGTCTTTATTGCTCCTCAGCTGAAACAAACGGAAAGTAATCTGGTGGCTAACCAGGTGGATGATGTGGCCGTCGCCATTAACGATCGCCTGAATAAAGTTGAGTCTCAGGTACGCACCATCACCCAGACCGTCGCACAAATGGACAGCGACAGTATCGACCGGCTGCTGCCTGCTCTGGTTGATCAGTATGGTGATGCCGCCGTGTTTGGTGGCGGTATCTGGCCGTTGCCGAACCAGCGCGATCCCGCAAAAATCAAATTCAGCACCTTCTTTGCCCGGAACAGTAATAATCAGCTGACGGTGAATACTTTCTGGAACAGCGCAGAATCGCCGAATTATTTCGATCAGTCCTGGTATCTCGCAGCATCTAAAGGTGAAAAGGGGCAGTGCGTCTGGGCTCCGGCCTATTTCGATGACGCCAGCACCCAGCCACGCACCAACTGTGCGATGCCGATTTATAAAGGCGACAAACAGTGGGGCGTTGCCACTATCGACGTGACGCTGGGCTTCTTTAACCAGCTGGTGACGGAAATGGAGAAAAAGGTTCACGCGACAATTTATATTGTGGAGAAAGACGGCACCATTGTCGGGACCAGCCATTCCACGGATGAAAAGCTGCCGAAACTGGCGTCTCTGGGCGAAACTTCTCCGCTGGCGATGCAAATCCGCAAAGGTCTGGATCAGATTAACGATCAATCCTCTCTGGTGGCGGATTACGACAACGACGGCACGTCGCATACGATGTTCATGAGTAAAATTCAGGGCCCGTGGTATATCGCCACCGATATGCCGACCAGTCAGTTGCTGGCGCGCAGCCATAGCATTCTGACGAGTCTCGGGCTGGTACAAATCCCGATGGTCTTACTGCTGCTGATTGTACTGATTGCGGCGATTAAAGTGTTTATGCGCCAGCTTGCAGCACTGAATAAAAATATCGCTCAGCTTTCAGCGGGCGGCGCGGATTTAACCCGACGCTTACCGGACAGCCGCAGTCCTGAGTTCAATCAGATCAACCAGAGTTTCAACAGCTTCCTGTCTTTCCTGCAATCCATTTTGCGTCAGGTCGGTGACAGCAGTCTGGCGATTACCTCGGCGTCGCGCCAGATTGCCAGCGGTAACCTGGACTTGTCCGCGCGAACTGAAGAACAGGCCAGCTCAATTGTCGAAACGGCAGCCTCAATGGAACAGCTGACCAGCACCGTTAAGCAAAATGCAGCCAATGCGGAGGGCGCTAACCAGCTGGCGCGTGATGCATCGGCAGTCGCGGAAAAAGGTTCGGAAGTGGTGAAGCAGGTGGTTGAAACGATGGGGTCGATCACCCGTTCCTCCCACAAAATCGTCGATATCATCAGTGTGATCGACGGCATCGCTTTCCAGACCAACATTCTGGCGCTGAATGCGGCGGTAGAAGCAGCGCGTGCCGGTGAACAGGGGCGCGGTTTTGCCGTGGTGGCCTCCGAAGTGCGCAGTCTGGCGCAACGCTCGGCGACCTCTGCGCGTGAAATCAAAAAGTTGATTGAAGATTCTGTGGCGGATATTTCCACCGGCAGCAATCTGGTGGCAACGGCGGGGACGACAATGGATGAAGTCATGGGCGGCGTGAACAACGTGGCGACACTGATGAACGAAATCATGTCTTCCAGTCAGGAGCAAAGTCTGGGCATCGAGCAGGTAAACGTGGCCATCACGCAGCTGGATAACGCCACGCAGCAGAACGCCGCGCTGGTCGAACAGGTTTCTGCCGCCGCGCAGGCGATGCAGGATCAGACCGTTCAGCTGGAAACCGTGGTTGCGGGCTTTAAGCTCTGATTTCGTCTGATTCAAAATGTTCAAAACTGAGCGGTAGTGAGCGATCACTTACCGCTTTTTGTTTTGCGCAGTGATCAGTAAAAAGTGTTTTCAGTCATGTAGTTAATCAGGCTGGTCAGTTTAGCGCGCGGCCTGAAATCAGGCAGATACACCAGATGCACCACCCGGGGTTTCGGGATAAAAGACTCCAGCACCGGGATCAGCTTGCCGCTGGCGATATCCTCCGCCAGCAGGACTTTGGGCTGCAACAGCAAACCGGCGCCTTCCAGTGCCGCAGCACGCAGCGCATGACCGTCGTTGGACACATAGCGGCTGTTAACCGGCCACGCTGACGTGGTGCGTTCTGCATTCGCCAGATGCCAGCCTTCGCTCTGATTCCAGACGGTATGCACCAGACACGGATGCGTTTTCAGGTCTTCGGGCGTCGCGGGCGTGCCGAACTGCTGCAAATACCCCGGAGACGCGCAGATCACCATTTCATAAGGTTTCATCGGCTTCGCGACCAGCCGGTCATCGCCGATTTCGCCAATACGAATTGCTGCGTCAAAACCTTCGCCGATCAAATCCACCCTCGCGTTACTCAGTATCAGCTCTACATTCACTTTGGGATGTGTTTGCAGATAACGGGCCAGCATCGGTGCTATAACGCTCGAGCCAAGGGATACCGGCGCGCTGACCCGCAGCAATCCGGTCGGTACGCTTTGCAGGCTTTCCATCGCGCTTTCCGTGAATTTCATCTGATCCAGCACCCGTTTGCCGTTTTCATAAAACACTTCACCGGCATCGGTCAGGCTTTGCCTGCGCGTAGTGCGTTGCAGCAGACGGGCATTGAGATGTTTTTCCAGTTGCTGAATGTGTTTACCGACCATCACCGCCGAAATCCCCAGTTTTTCCGCCGCAGTGCTGAAATTTCCGGATTCTACTACGCTGACAAAGACTTCAATATTCCGCAGCTTATCCACATTACAAACCCTGAGTTAGTACAGAACGAATAATACGAGTCTATATCTAACTCTCAGTTTGGTGAAAGATGATCCAACAAACAACGTTGAGGAAGCTGTGATGAAAATTTTAGTGATTGGCGGGACGGGTACATTGGGTAAAGCGGTGATCCGGGAATTCGGGGCAGAACATGAAATTATCACCGCAGGCAAGACGCGCGGTGATTTTCAGGTCGATATCACCGATGAAAACAGCGTAAAAGCGCTTTTCAAAAGTACCGGGAAAGTCGATGCGATTATCGCGACGACCGGCAGCCTGCACTTTGGCCCGCTGACTGAAATGACCGCAGAGCAATTCAATATCGGCTTGCAGGATAAACTGCTCGGGCAGGTACGCATTGCGCTGATCGGTCAGTCATTCCTTAAAGATGGCGGCTCCGTCACCCTGACCAGCGGGATCATTGCTGATGAACCTATCCGTCAGGGCGCAAACGCCACCACGGTCAATGCGGCTGTGGAAGGTTTTGTCCGTGGTGCGGCGATTGAACTGCCACGCGGCATCCGCATCAACGTGGTCAGCCCGACCGTAGTAGAAGAGTCGCTGAAAGCTTACGGCCCGTTCTTCTCGGGCTTTGAAGCCGCTCCGGCGGCTCGCGTGGCGAAAGCGTATCGCCGCAGCGTGGAAGGGGCGCAGACCGGACGTGTTTATAAAGTCTGGTAAGCTGTAATACTTTGAATACAATAAAAAACCCACATTTTGCAATGTGGGTTTTGTTTGATGCGAAGGGCGGATTACTTACCGATACAGAAGCTGGAGAAGATGCGCCCCAGCAAGTCATCCGACGTAAATTCGCCAGTGATTTCGCTCAGCGACTGCTGCGCCATGCGCAGTTCCTCTGCCAGTAATTCACCGGCCCGGGCGCCAAGCAGCTGGTCTTTACCCTGAACCAGATGCTGTGCGGCGTCTTCCAGTGCGTGCAGATGACGGCGACGGGCGAGGAATCCACCTTCCATATTGTGATTAAAGCCCATGACCTGTTTCAGATGGTCACGCAGCAGATCAACGCCATCGCCGGTTCGGGCTGAAAGCCGAATAAGTGAGTGACCATTTACTTCGGTTTGCCCCAATGCTTCGCCGGTGATATCGGCTTTATTACGCACAACGACAATCGGTAAAGACGCGGGCAGACGTGCCATAAACTCTGGCCAGATTTCCGCGGGCTCAGTCGCGGCGGTTGTGGTGCCATCTACCATAAACAGCACTAAGTCAGCCTGTTCGATCTCATTCCATGCACGTTCAATACCAATGCGCTCAACTTCATCGCTGGCTTCGCGTAACCCGGCGGTGTCGATAATATGCAAAGGCATACCGTCGAGGTGGATGTGTTCGCGTAAAACGTCACGCGTGGTGCCCGCGATATCGGTAACGATCGCCGCTTCACGACCGGCCAGCGCGTTCAGCAGGCTGGATTTACCGGCGTTCGGACGCCCGGCAATTACCACTTTCATCCCTTCGCGCAGCAAGCTGCCCTGACGTGCTTCAGCACGTACCGCATCCAGATCGCCCATCACTGTATTGAGTTTGGCTTCGATTTTGCCGTCAGACAGGAAGTCGATTTCTTCATCCGGGAAGTCGATAGCGGCTTCAACAAAGATCCGCAGGTGAGTGAGTGCTTCCACCAGATGATGAATACGGTGAGAGAAAGCGCCCTGAAGTGAGTTAACTGCAGAACGTGCGGCCTGCTCGGAACTGGCGTCGATAAGATCGGCAATCGCCTCTGCCTGTGCCAGATCGAGCTTATCGTTGAGGAAAGCACGCTCAGAGAATTCGCCCGGACGCGCAATGCGCACGTTTTCCAGCGCGATAATGCGTTTAAGCAGCAAATCCAGGATCACAGGGCCGCCGTGGCCTTGCAGCTCAAGCACGTCTTCACCGGTGAAGGAATTCGGGCCGGGAAACCACAGCGCGATGCCCTGATCCAGCGTGCTGCCGTCTGCATCCTGAAACGGCAGATAATCGGCATAACGCGGCTTGGGCAGTTTACCTAAGACAGCCTGTGCCACATCACGCGCCGCACGGCCGGAAATGCGCAAAATGCCCACACCACCGCGGCCGGGTGGGGTTGCCTGGGCAATAATGGTATCTGAGGTGCTCATAGCAATGATCTCTGTTGGTCTTTTTATGGATATGCAAAAGGCGGTCAAATGACCGCCTTTGTCTTTTATCATCAAGTTTAGCGGTCAGGACGAAAGCCGCCCTGACATTCACTTATGACTTTTTCTTGTCGCGGCTGTGCAGGCCACGTTTTTCCAGCCCGCGATAAATCAGCTGCTGCTGGAGAATGGTTACCAGGTTACTGACGATGTAGTACACCACCAGACCGGACGGGAACCACAGGAAGAACACGGTGAAGATGACCGGCATGAAGGTCATGATCTTCTGCTGCATCGGGTCAGTGACGGTGGTCGGCGACATCTTCTGAATGAAGAACATCGTGATACCCATCAGAACCGGCAGAATGTAGTACGGGTCTTGCGCTGACAGGTCATGGATCCACAGGATGAATGGCGCGTGGCGCAATTCAATGGAACCAGACAGCATGTAATACAGTGCCAGAAAGATTGGCATCTGAATAACCAGCGGCAGACAACCACCCAGCGGGTTCACTTTCTCAGACTTATACAGCGCCATCATTTCCTGACTCATGCGCTGTTTGTCATCACCGATACGTTCACGCATGGCGGCCAGTTTTGGCTGCAGCATACGCATTTTCGCCATCGACGTGTACTGAGCGCGGGTCAGTGGGTACATGATACCGCGGACAATAAAGGTGATTACGATGATCGAGAAGCCCCAGTTACCGACGAACCCTTGAATGAATTTCAACAGTTTGAACAGTGGCTGAGAGATGAACCATAACCAACCGTAGTCAACAGTCAGATCAAGGTGAGGCGCGATGGCCGCCATCTTGTCCTGAATTTCCGGGCCAACCCATAGAGTGGAAGCCACTTGTTGTTGTGCGCCTGGTGCAACGGTAAACGGCGTGCCTTTGAAACCAATCGAAGAAATGCCGTTGTTGGTGCTGGTAAAGAAGGTATTGGTGTCTTTCGCTGACGGGATCCATGCAGTCGCAAAGTACTGCTGCAGCATCGCAACCCAACCGCCCTGAGTGGTGACATTCAGTACTTCGCTCTTATCGAACGCGTACTTCTGATATTTGTCATCACTTGACGAGTATGCCGCGCCGCGGAACGTGTGCAGAGCAAAGTTATTGCTGCCGGTGTCACGGTGCTTAGGCAATTCGGTGGTTTGTTTCAGCTGACCGAACAGAGTCAGTTCAAGCGGAGCTGCTGTGGTGTTGTTGATATTGTATTCAACACTCACCGCGTAAGAGCCACGTTTGATCACGAAGGTTTTGGTGTAAATCGCACCGTTTGCCGCCGTGTAAGTCATCGGAATGCGCAGTTCAGACTGGCCTTCAGACATCGTGAAGTTATCCGAGCTGGTCTGGAACAGAGGACGTTCGCCGTTAGCCGGATTATCTGGACCGTTTTTACCTGTCAGACCGCTTTGTGCCTGATAGATGAAATTAGGAGTGGTTTCCAGTAACTGGAAAGGCTGGTCAGAGCCCAAAGTCGTCGGGTAAGCCTTCAGCAGAGCCTGCTCAATGTCGCCACCACGGGTGTTGATTGTTAATGACAGCACATCACTGTTAACTGTAATTAATTTGCCCTGTCCGCTACCAGGAACAGCCTGGTTAGCAGCATCACCGTTTGCAGTGTTCGCAGTCTGTTGCGTGGTCTGGTTGGCCGGTTGCGGAGCGTGGTCCGTTTGCCATGCCTGCCAGATCATGAAAGACACGAACAGCAGAGCGATGAGGAAAAGATTGCGTTGCGAATCCATCGTTAGAGTTCTCTGTTATTGTCGGTTTTCGGCGGTACGGGGTCATCACCACCTGGGTTCAAAGGATGGCATTTTAATACGCGTTTCAAAGTCAACCAACTGCCTTTTAACATGCCAAAACGACCAATTGCTTCAATACCGTATTGAGAGCAGGTTGGTCGAAAGCGGCAATGTGGCCCGAGCAACGGACTGATGAATAACTGATAACCACGTATCAGCTTTATCAGGATGCGGGAGCCTGTCGGCAATGTCGACGCCATAATTTCTCCAACGCTTCCGTCAGCGCGCGATTATCTAAATCGGCGACACCCTTCTTGGCGACCACCACAAAATCCATCGACGGCAGCGTATGCTGATTCAACCGGAAACTTTCGCGGGTTAGGCGTTTAATCCGATTGCGTTCATGTGCGCGTTTGACGTGTTTTTTTGCGACGGTGAGACCGATGCGGGGATGCCCCAGCTCGTTCAGGCGGCCGAGTATAGTGATTTGCGGCGTGCCAGCCCGTTGTGGCTGCTGGAAGACGAAAGTGAAATGACGGGGAGTTAACAAACGTAACTCCCTGGGAAAAGCGAGCTTAACCACTAAATAGGTTAGCTTTTATTACTTAGAAGCTGACAGACGGGTACGGCCTTTCGCACGACGGCGAGCCAGAACCTGACGACCATTTTTGGTGGCCATACGAGCACGGAAGCCGTGGCTACGGTTGCGCTTCAATACGGACGGTTGGAAAGTGCGTTTCATGGCGATTTCTACCTAAACTTAAATTATTACTGATCAGTAAACGCGAAGACATTTCGGCGAAAAAAAGACCGGTGCCTTTGTCGCAACATATAAAGAAGCGGGATTGTAATAACTGTACAGTCCTGAGTCAATTTACATTGCCAGAAATGGTTCAAGTGTTTACCAGAATTGCCCGTGGTCACACCGCAATATCCATCTGGTTATGACCATCAGGAACACAGGCTTCACACGTAGGGCTGAAGATTATACGGACTCTGCCGTAAATCGCAAGGATCCTCGCCTGATCCTTATCCACAGGGCGGAGATCTTTCTCGCAATGTGATGAAATTTAGCTCAGCGGACTCCTATTTTTTCACCACAGTGATGATTACATCGCCTATTTTAAAAAGGATCGGCTAAGCTTACCCACTTGCCGACCGCTGCCTGTGGATAAAAAGGATCTAAACTGTCAGGAAGGGGAGGATCTCTGTGTCGGATTGCGTTATGATCCGCCATTCCGATCGCGATCCCGGCTGGGTAGCTTTCGACACAAACCGTAAAAAGCGGTTCGCACGTGACTTTACGCCACTGACAGGGTGGTGAGAGAAATTTCCCCCATCCCCTTATACAGGCAGGCGGGACGTGTGCCAAAAATCATGATTTAAAAAATATCCTGATCCTTTTCTTTTTTGATACTTGTTCGAGTGGAGTCCGCCGTGTCACTTTCGCTTTGGCAGCAATGTCTTGCCCGTTTGCAGGATGAACTACCTGCCACAGAATTCAGTATGTGGATACGCCCCCTGCAGGCGGAACTCAACGACAATACGCTGGCGCTTTACGCCCCGAATCGTTTTGTCCTTGATTGGGTTCGTGACAAATACTTAAACAATATTAACGGCTTGCTCAACGATTTCTGTGGGGCGGATGCGCCGTTGCTGCGTTTTGAAGTCGGCAGCAAACCCATGATTCAGCGCGTCAGTCAACCCGTTGCGGCCAGCGTCAGTTCTCAGACTGCACCTGCTATTCCGCGTCTGGCGCCTTCACGTCCGAGCTGGGACAGTTCGCCTGTTCAGCCCGAGCTTTCATACCGCTCGAACGTCAATCCAAAACACACTTTTGATAACTTCGTAGAAGGTAAGTCTAACCAGCTGGCCCGCGCGGCGGCGCGTCAGGTGGCGGACAATCCGGGCGGCGCCTACAACCCGCTCTTCCTTTATGGTGGCACCGGTCTGGGTAAAACCCACTTATTGCATGCGGTCGGTAACGGCATCATGGCGCGTAAAGCCAATGCAAAAGTGGTGTACATGCACTCCGAGCGCTTTGTGCAGGACATGGTAAAAGCCCTGCAAAACAACGCCATTGAAGAGTTCAAACGTTACTACCGTTCAGTCGATGCGTTGCTCATCGATGACATCCAATTCTTTGCTAATAAAGAACGTTCCCAGGAAGAGTTCTTCCACACCTTTAATGCCCTGCTGGAAGGCAATCAGCAGATCATCCTGACCTCGGATCGTTATCCAAAAGAGATCAACGGTGTTGAAGATCGTCTGAAATCGCGTTTCGGCTGGGGCCTGACGGTGGCGATCGAGCCGCCAGAATTAGAAACCCGCGTGGCGATCCTGATGAAAAAGGCCGACGAGAACGATATCCGTCTGCCGGGCGAAGTTGCCTTCTTTATAGCTAAACGTCTGCGTTCTAATGTGCGTGAGCTTGAAGGCGCACTGAACCGCGTGATCGCCAATGCCAACTTTACCGGCCGTGCGATTACCATCGACTTCGTTCGTGAAGCGTTGCGCGATTTGTTAGCGCTTCAGGAGAAGCTGGTCACTATCGATAATATTCAGAAAACAGTGGCCGAATATTATAAAATCAAGGTCGCTGACCTGCTTTCCAAACGGCGCTCCCGTTCGGTAGCCCGCCCACGCCAGATGGCGATGGCGCTGGCGAAAGAGCTGACCAACCACAGCCTGCCAGAAATCGGCGATGCGTTCGGTGGTCGGGACCATACCACGGTGTTGCACGCCTGCCGTAAAATCGAGCAGTTGCGTGAAGAAAGTCACGACATCAAAGAAGATTTCTCCAACTTAATCAGAACATTATCTTCCTAGCGCTATGAAATTTATTGTTGAACGTGAGCATTTGCTGAAACCACTGCAACAGGTCAGTAGCCCGCTGGGTGGACGACCGACGTTGCCTATTCTGGGTAACCTGTTATTACAGGTGACGGATGGCGCGCTGTCGCTGACCGGGACGGATTTGGAAATGGAGATGGTGGCGAAAGTCGCGCTGTCTCAGCCACATGAAGCGGGTGCCACCACGGTACCGGCGCGTAAATTCTTTGATATCTGCCGTGGATTGCCCGAAGGCGCGGAAATTTCCGTTGCTCTCGATGGCGACCGCATGCTGGTAAAATCAGGCCGCAGCCGTTTCTCGCTGTCGACCTTACCGGCAACAGATTTCCCTAATCTCGACGACTGGCAAAGCGAAGTAGAATTCACCCTGCCGCAGGCCACGTTGAAACGTCTGATCGAAGCCACGCAGTTTTCTATGGCGCATCAGGACGTTCGTTATTATTTAAACGGCATGTTGTTCGAAACCGAAGGTGAAGAACTGCGTACTGTTGCGACCGACGGTCACCGTCTGGCCGTATGTTCGATGCCAATCGGCCAGTCTCTGCCGTCGCATTCAGTCATCGTGCCGCGTAAAGGCGTGATGGAACTGGTGCGTCTGCTTGACGGCGGTGACACCACATTGCAGCTGCAAATCGGCAGCAACAATATCCGTGCTCACGTCGGCGACTTTATCTTTACGTCCAAACTGGTTGACGGTCGTTTTCCTGACTATCGCCGCGTGTTGCCGAAAAATCCGGACAAAACGCTGCAGGCCGGGTGCGATTTGCTGAAACAGGCATTTGCCCGTGCAGCGATCCTGTCCAATGAAAAATTCCGCGGCGTGCGTTTGTATGTCAGCCATAACCAGCTGAAAATCACCGCGAATAACCCGGAACAAGAAGAAGCAGAAGAAATTCTGGATGTCGGCTACGAAGGCACCGAAATGGAAATCGGCTTTAACGTCAGTTACGTGCTCGACGTGCTGAATGCGCTCAAGTGCGAAGACGTTAATCTGCTGCTGACAGACTCTGTTTCCAGCGTGCAGATCGAAGACGCTGCGAGCCAGTCGGCGGCTTACGTCGTTATGCCAATGAGGCTCTGATCGGGCTATCTTACTTGTCATTTTGCGATTGGGCAGTGCTCGCAATGCTCACGTACTTGAGTACGCTCCGCTTGTTGTGCGCTGTCCGCACGCAAACTGACCGCGACGAAGACGCCCTGGAATTGGTTTAGATGGCCTTAACGCGCTTACTGATAAAAGATTTCCGCAACATCGAGGCGGCGGATTTAGATCCGTCGCCCGGTTTTAACTTTCTGGTCGGTCCCAATGGCAGCGGTAAAACCAGCGTGCTCGAAGCGGTCTATACGCTGGGGCATGGCCGCGCTTTTCGCAGTTTGCAGGCCGGACGGGTTATCCGTCACGATCAGCCGGAGTTTGTTCTTCACGCCCGTGTAGATGACGGCGGCGATCGTGAGTTGTCGATTGGCCTGAGTAAAAGCCGTCAGGGCGACAGCAAAGTGCGCATTGATGGCACTGACGGTCATAAAGTGTCTGAACTGGCACAAATGCTGCCGATGCAACTGATCACACCCGAAGGCTTCACCCTGCTCAACGGCGGACCGAAGTACCGGCGGGCATTTATTGACTGGGGTTGTTTTCATCACGACCCCGGTTTTTTTATCGCCTGGAGCAACCTGCGACGGTTACTCAAGCAGCGCAACGCCGCGCTGCGACAGGTGAGTCGTTATGCGCAAATTCGTGCCTGGGATCAGGAACTGATCCCGTTAGCCGAGCGCATTAGCGAATGGCGGGCAGCGTACAGCGACGCGATCGCGGCTGATATCAGCGCGACCTGCGCACAATTCCTGCCTGAATTCGCCCTCAGTTTTTCTTTCCAGCGTGGATGGGACAAGGAGACTGAGTACGGCGAGTTGCTGGAGCGTAATTTTGAGCGCGACAGAGCCTTAACTTACACCGCATCAGGCCCGCATAAAGCGGATTTCCGCATTCGTGCCGACGGCACGCCGGTGGAAGATTTACTGTCCCGTGGACAGCTGAAGCTACTGATGTGTGCGCTGAGACTGGCGCAGGGTGAGTTTCTCACCCGACAGAGCGGGCGGCGTTGCCTGTATCTTCTTGACGATTTTGCCTCTGAGCTGGACGCCGACCGACGTCGGTTGCTGGCCGATCGCCTGAAAGCCACCCAGGCACAGGTTTTTGTCAGTGCGATAAGCGCTGAGCAAGTGACCGACATGATGGGTGAAAAGGGCAAGATGTTCCGCGTGGAACAAGGTAAAATAGCCGTTCTATCACAGGACTAAAAATGAGCGAGAAACGTTGATGTCGAATTCTTATGACTCCTCAAGTATCAAGGTATTAAAAGGGCTGGACGCGGTGCGTAAGCGCCCCGGCATGTATATCGGCGATACCGATGACGGCACTGGTCTGCACCACATGGTATTCGAGGTTGTGGACAACGCTATCGACGAAGCCCTCGCGGGCCACTGTAAAGAGATTCAGGTCACGATCCATGCGGATAACTCTGTTTCCGTACAGGATGATGGTCGTGGTATTCCGACCGGTATTCATGAAGAAGAGGGCGTTTCTGCTGCTCAGGTCATCATGACCGTTCTTCATGCCGGCGGTAAATTTGACGATAACTCGTATAAAGTTTCCGGTGGTCTGCATGGCGTGGGTGTTTCCGTCGTTAACGCCCTGTCGGAAAAACTGGAACTGGTTATCCGCCGCGAAGGCAAAGTCCATACTCAGACTTACGTGCACGGTGAGCCTCAGGATCCGCTGAAAGTGATTGGCGATACTGACGTGACCGGTACCACGGTACGTTTCTGGCCAAGCTTCAACACCTTCACCAATCACACTGAATTCGAGTATGACATTCTGGCGAAACGCCTGCGCGAACTGTCATTCCTGAACTCCGGCGTGGCTATCCGCCTGCTGGATAAACGTGATGGTAAAAATGATCACTTCCATTATGAAGGCGGTATCAAAGCTTTCGTGGAATATCTGAACAAAAACAAAACCCCAATCCATCCGACCGTGTTCTATTTCTCCACGGTAAAAGATGACATTGGCGTTGAAGTGGCGTTGCAGTGGAACGATGGTTTCCAGGAAAATATTTACTGCTTCACCAACAACATTCCACAGCGCGATGGCGGGACTCACTTAGCCGGTTTCCGTTCGGCGATGACCCGTACCCTGAACGCGTACATGGATAAAGAAGGCTACAGCAAGAAATCTAAAATCAGCGCCACCGGTGACGATGCCCGTGAAGGCCTGATTGCTGTGGTGTCGGTGAAGGTTCCGGATCCTAAGTTCTCTTCTCAGACCAAAGACAAACTGGTTTCTTCCGAAGTGAAAACGGCCGTTGAAACGCTGATGAACGAGAAGCTGGTGGATTACCTGATGGAAAACCCGTCAGACGCCAAAATCGTTGTCGGTAAAATCATCGACGCGGCGCGTGCCCGTGAAGCGGCGCGTAAAGCGCGTGAAATGACCCGTCGTAAAGGCGCGTTGGATCTGGCTGGCTTGCCAGGCAAACTGGCGGACTGTCAGGAACGTGACCCGGCGCATTCCGAACTGTACTTAGTGGAAGGGGACTCAGCGGGCGGCTCTGCAAAACAAGGCCGTAACCGTAAGAACCAGGCGATTCTGCCGTTGAAAGGTAAAATCCTCAACGTCGAGAAAGCGCGCTTCGACAAAATGCTCTCTTCTCAGGAAGTGGCAACGCTGATTACCGCACTCGGTTGCGGCATTGGCCGTGACGAATACAACCCGGACAAATTGCGCTATCACAGCATCATCATCATGACCGATGCCGACGTCGATGGTTCACACATCCGTACCCTGCTGCTGACCTTCTTCTACCGTCAGATGCCTGAAATTGTAGAACGTGGCCACGTGTTTATCGCACAGCCGCCGTTGTACAAAGTGAAAAAAGGTAAGCAGGAACAGTATATTAAAGATGACGAAGCGATGGATCAGTATCAGATTTCCATCGCCATGGACGGGGCAACGTTACACGCCAACGCCCATGCACCGGCCCTGGCGGGTGAACCGCTGGAGAAACTGGTGGCTGAACATCACAGCGTGCAGAAAATGATTGGCCGTATGGAACGTCGTTATCCGCGTGCGCTGCTGAACAACCTGATCTATCAGCCAACCCTGCCGGGTGCGGATCTGACCGATCAGGCGAAAGTTCAGGCCTGGATGGAATCGCTGGTGGCGCGTCTCAACGAGAAAGAGCAGCACGGCAGTTCTTACAGCGCGATCGTGCGTGAAAACCGCGAACATCAGCTGTTCGAACCGGTTCTGCGTATCCGTACGCACGGTGTCGATACGGATTACGATCTGGATGCAGACTTCATTCAGGGCGGCGAATACCGCAAAATCTGTGCGCTGGGCGAACAGCTGCGCGGCCTGATCGAAGAAGATGCTTACATCGAACGTGGCGAACGCCGTCAGCCAGTGACCAGCTTCGAACAGGCGCTGGAATGGCTGGTGAAAGAGTCCCGTCGTGGTCTGTCGATTCAGCGATATAAAGGTCTGGGCGAAATGAACCCTGATCAGCTGTGGGAAACCACCATGGATCCTGAGCAACGTCGCATGTTACGTGTGACCGTGAAAGATGCCATTGCCGCTGACCAGTTGTTTACCACGCTGATGGGCGATGCGGTTGAACCGCGCCGCGCCTTCATCGAAGAGAACGCGCTGAAAGCCGCCAACATCGATATCTGATAATCGATATCTGATAACGGTATGAGCCGATACAGAGTCCGAACGGGAAACCGCTTCGGACTTTTTTTCGTCTGTGCGAACCCGCTTTCCGGCTGGCTTTACAGCCGGTAATCGCGATAGCATTGAGGAAGATTTCTTAAACTCTGAGGATGCTATGGCTATTGAATTAATTGCAATTGATATGGACGGGACGTTGCTCAATCCGCAGCATGAAGTGACGCCTGCCGTTAAAAAAGCGTTGTCAGAAGCACGGGCGAAAGGTGTGCAAATCGTTCTGGCGACCGGGCGTCCGTTCGTCGGCGTGCAGCGTTACCTGATGGAACTGGATTTGCAGCAGGACGGTTGTTACTGCATCACCAATAACGGTGCGCTGGTACATAATGCCAAAGATGGCAGCGTGATTGCCGAAGTAGCCCTCAGGATTGAAGATTATCACTACTTTGAACAACTGGCGCGCGAGCTGGGTGTGCATTTCCATGCACTCACCAAAACTGACCTGTTTACCGCCAACCGCTTTATCAGCAAATACAGCGTGCATGAATCTTTCACCACCGGCATTCCGTTGCAGTTCTGTCCGGCAGACGAAATGGATCCGGCGCTGACCTTCCCGAAAGTGATGATGATTGATGATCCTGAACTGCTGGATCGCGCCATCAGTCAGCTTCCGGCCGAAGCCAAAGAACGCTATACCATCATGAAAAGCTCGCCGTACTTCCTCGAAATTCTGGATAAACGCGTCAATAAAGGCGAAGGCGTGAAAGTGCTGGCGGAAAAACTGGGTATCGCGCGCGAGAGCGTAATGACGCTGGGCGACCAGGAAAACGACATCGCTATGCTGGAATACGCCGGAATTGGTGTCGCAATGGGCAATGCGCTGGACAGCGTGAAAGCCGTCAGCCAGTTCGTCACCAAAACTAACACCGAAGACGGCGTGGCGTTTGCGGTCGAGAAGTTTGTTCTGAACGACTGAGTTGGCAGAAAGGAACCTCGCAGCCATGGAAAAACAATTAACCTCTGATGCCCGCGGGCATCAGCTGACTAACATTAATGTCTGGACGCCGGACAGCCAGTGGCTGGTGTACGACGTGCGTCCGCATGGCGGTTCTTTCACCGGCTCAACCATTGAGCGGGTGAATGTCGAAACCGGTGAGGCGGAAGTGGTTTATCAGGCGCAAGATGGCGCACATGTGGGAGTGGTAACGGTCAGCCCCGACCTTCCCGCCCGTTATGCGTTTATTCATGGCCCGGAAAATCCGGATGCCAGCTGGCAGTACGATTTTCACCATCGTCGCGGCGTTATCGTGTCTGAGCCCTTCTGTGAAAAGGCGGTCACGCTGGATGCGATGGATATTACCGCGCCTTATACCGCCGGAGCCCTGCGCGGCGGCACGCACGTCCACGTTTTCAGTCCGGACGGTTCGCGTCTGAGTTTTACCTATAACGACCATGTTTTACATGAACTGGATCCGGCTCTCGACCTGCGCAATGTCGGTATTGCCCTTTCCGGCTATGCCGTTACGCCGCCAAAATATCACCCTCGTGAATACGATGGCAGCCATTACAGCGTACTGGTCAGCGAAACAACGCCTGCTCCTCAGCCCGCCAGCAATGATATCAACCGTGCTTATGAAGAAGGCTGGATCGGGCAGGAAGGCTATGTAAAAGCCGACGGTTCCCGGCAGCGTTGGGCGCTGGCCTTTATCGGCGATACCCTTTCTGCTGATGGCAAAAAGCATCCGGAAATCTTCGTGGTGGATTTACCTGAGAACGATGCGGATTACCGTCAGGCGGGTGATAAACCTTTGCAAGGCACGCCGGAAACATTGCCTGCGCCACCGGCGGGCGTGAAGCAAAGACGGATCACGTTCACTGAAATGGGCATTGCCCTGCAACCGCGTCACTGGCTGCGCACGTCAGCGGATGGCGCACAGATTGCGTTTCTGATGAAGGATATAAACGATGTGGTTCAGGTCTGGACGGTGTCACCCAACGGCGGTGAACCTGTGCAGATCAGTCATTCTGACAACGGCATTCAGTCGGCATTCAGCTGGAGCCCGGACGGAAAATCGCTGGCGCTGGTCTGCGATAACAGCGTGATGCGTCTTGATGTTAAAAGCGGAGTAATGCAGCGTTTGACGCAGAGAACAGAGATTGCGCCTTGCGCCGATGCGGTAGTGTATTCACCGGATGGCGGCAAAGTGGCGTTTATGCGTCAGTGCGGAGAATTCGCTCAGATTTTTGTGACCGACGCTCAGTAGCGCATTGAGTAAACCGGCCAGGTTTCGAAAGGATCTCATCATGTTGGCCGGTTTTTTACGCTTATTTTTTATGCGTTGAAGACTTGTGTCCGCGATCGGTGGTGGTCATTGGCGGAACGTGGTCAATATCCACGCCATTGCTCAGCGCAATATTGTGTTCTTCACTCGCTCTGACGCGATCGCGCGTCGTCACTTTTCCGCTGCGGTAATAATCATAAGGCAGTAATACCGTATCCAGCAGGGCGCTGAAGGGTAAATCAATGAGCAGCAGAGGCGTCATCGCCCAGCTGGTATCATCGCTTTTCATCATGTTCACATCAGCACGTGCACCTGAATAATATCCGGTGTCTCCCCCGGTATGGCTCATCACGCTGGAACAACCGCTCGTCGCTAAAAAAACACATCCTGTCATCAGCGGCGTCAGTGCAAATTTAATCATGTTAGAACTCATCTTATGCTGTCAGGCTGAGCTTTTAAGTCAAAGTGACTTATACCACTCAGCACAAAAAATTAACAAAGCAAGCTGTAGCTCTGTGGCTGCGATCCCACTAAGTGTAATTACTATTTGAAATCTTGCAGGAATCTGCCTGCTCTCCCTGGCTTTTCGCTCTGACCTGTCATGTATTTTGGCTGTCAGCATATAAACAACAGCCAAATTTTTTTGTTTTTACCGGCTTGAAAAAATCCCTTTCGTCTCCATTTTTACTGTACGACGCAGGAGGAGGAACGCCGGAAGGGTTCTCCTGTCATCACTGCGACGCTGGCCTGTCCGAATGGAAGGCTATTTAAAAATACTCGCTGAATATCAGGAGAAGTGGGCATGCGTAATTTTGATTTATCCCCGTTATATCGTTCTGCCATTGGTTTTGACCGTTTATTTAATCTTATCGAATCGGGTCAGAATCAGGGCGGCGGCTATCCCCCATATAATGTCGAGCTGGTTGACGAAAACCATTACCGGATTGCTATCGCGGTCGCGGGTTTTGCCGAGTCAGAGCTGGACATCACGGCCCATGACAACATGCTGGTGGTGAAAGGCGCACATGCACCGACTGAAACCGACCGCACTTATTTATATCAGGGCATCGCTGAACGTAATTTCGAACGCAAATTCCAGCTGGCGGAACATATTCAAATAAAAGCCGCCAATCTGTCGAACGGTTTGCTGTATATCGATCTGGAACGCATCGTTCCTGAAACGTCCAAACCGCGGCGTATCGAAATCCGCTGATTTGTCGGCAATAAGTGCCGGCACTAAGTCACTGGCGGCCATCGTTATTGACCGCCAAAAAATGAAAAAGTTTAGGCTCGCCGTCAGGGAGCTGCACCGTCACATCCAGACAGGATGACGGAATGTTAAATCTCGCTTCAAAGAAGGAGTTATACCATGCGTAATTACGATATTTCCCCATTACTGCGTCAGTGGATTGGTTTCGATAAATTAGCCAGTTCAATGCAGGGCGCGGATCAGGCTTTTCCTCCTTACAATATTGAAAAGTCTGACGACAATCATTATCGCATTTCACTGGCGCTGGCCGGTTTCCAGCAGAGCGAGCTGAATATTGAGGTCGAAGGGCCACGTTTAACCGTCAGCGGTACACCTGCTCAGCCGGAAACTAAAGTGGAATATCTGCATCAGGGGTTAGTGATCAAGCCTTTCACCCTGAGCTTTACTCTGGCAGAGCATATGCACGTATCGGCAGCTGAATTTACCAATGGCCTGCTGCATATCAGTCTGGTGCGTGATGTTCCGGAAGCGTTGCAGCCGCAGAAAATTGCGATTGGTACAGAAAAACCTGCGCTGGAAAACACGTCGGCTTAAGAAGTGATCTGTTTATGTTCCCCCTGTAAGGGGGGAACATAAAACAGGGCGGGATGAGGAGTATATTATGTAAATCAGTAAGTAAAACGAGAGATAATTATTATGTTAAACTTTTTATAAGCTTCGTAAAATAAAAAATAAAGAGCAGACTTGAAATACTTTCGTCCTGCTTCTGTGTCAGGGTAGGATATTTCACCGAAATTAGGATCAAAAAGTTTTATCCTTTTTTTTCCGGTTGTAAGACTTACTGAATGTCCGCTTCCCCCGCCTCTGATGCTTAACTGGTAGCCAAAGTTTGAATCAATATGTTTCATTAAGGTTTCTATTCTTTCCTCAATGTCTTCAATCGGTGATAGTTCAATTTTGCTGATAAAGTTAATATTCCCCTGAACCTTTATCAATAACTTAATCGCATCTGCAGTACTGACGTATTCTATTTGTTTGGGGGCAGTTATCTTTTTTGAATTGCTGACTGCTGATGTGCCTTTTTGTGCCATTGCCTGAGAGTTTGCCTGTTCAGCGGCAATTTTCCTCGCCCGACTGACTTCACCCATTTGTTCCTGATAATTCATGATGCCGAGTGTGAGCCGGTGGCACTCAGCGGAATCAAGATATTGTTTGAATGTGCTCCAGTCATGTCCTTTCACCAGATAGGCCGCAGACAGGCCCAGGCACACCCCTTGTAAACCATATAAGTTTTTATTTATCCCCGGAAGTCGGAAACTGCCAATCCAGGCCCCTTTCAGGTTTCGTGGATTGTCGCCTACCCAGTGATTTTTCCGCATATAAGCATTTTGATCAAAAGTAGAGTATTGACCCTGAGTTTGAGAGGCAAGTAGCGCTAATTTATTTTCTATAGGCATGGGCGATTTTTCTAAGAGTTAATTTATGAATGATTGTCTTACGAAAAAGTAGGGTTTCATACTAAGGTTTTTTCATAAGCGAAGTGCTTAATGATGAATTAAGTATGTGTTTAATTACGGAGATATTCAGGATTTGTTTTTAAATAAAAGATGCTTTCTGAAAACAAAAAGGCCAGGGTAATTAAGCTGTTACCCTGGCCTTAAATAATCGACTCTCAACCTTCCGCGTGCGCTTTTTCCACTTCTTCCGCCAGAATCTTCACACCGCGCTCGATCTGCTCTGCGTCAGGCACGTAATTCATGCGCATACATTGATGCGTGTGCGGCCACGGATGTTCCAGCCCCGGGAAGAAATAATCGCCCGGCACCATCAGAACACCGCGCTGTTTAAGGCGCTGATACAGCACTTCGGTGGTGATCGGCAAATCTTTGAACCACAGCCACAGGAAAATCGCACCTTCCGGTTTGTGGATCAGACAACGTTCTTCCGGCAGATAACGGCGCAGCGTGGCGATAGTTTCCTGCACGCGCTGGAAATAGAATGGTTTGATGACCTCGTTTGAAAGGCGCAGTAAATCGCCACGCGCAATCATCTCATGGGCAATCGCTGGTCCGACGCTGCCCGGAGACAGGCTGATAATGCCGTTCATATTACTGATCGCTTTGATGATTTTCTCATCGGCAATCACGATGCCGCAGCGTGAGCCCGGCAGGCCGAGTTTCGACAGACTCATGCACAGAATAATATTCGGGTTCCACAACGGCGTCGCGTCAGTGAACACAATGCCGGGGAACGGCACGCCATAGGCATTATCAATGAGTAACGGAATATCTTTCTGCTGTGCCAGTGCATCAAGGCGGATCAGCTCTTCGTCGGTAATCACGTTGCCGGTCGGGTTGGTCGGACGGGAAACGCAGATCAGGCCGATGTCATCAGTAATATTCAGATGATCGAAATCGACGTGATACTTGAACTGGCCTTCCGGCAGTAATTCGATGTTTGGCTTGGCTGAAACAAACAGATTTTCGTCCAGTCCTGCGTCGGCATAGCCCAGGTATTCCGGTGCCAGCGGGAACAACACTTTGGACATGCTGCCATCGGCACGACGTCCGGCGAACAGGTTGAATAAATAGAAGAAGGCACTCTGGCTGCCATTGGTCAGCGCAATGTTTTGCGCATCCAGCTGCCAGCCGAGCTCTTTCTGTAACATCTCTGCCAGCGCGTGGCGCAACACGTCTTTGCCCTGCGGACCGTCGTAGTTGCACAGCGCTTCCGTCAGCTTGCCGGCGGCCAGCATTTCCGACAGCAGCGTCTGGAAATAATCCTGCATCTCAGGAATTTGCGCCGGATTGCCCCCGCCCAGCATCACGGCGCCGGGTGTGCGCAGACCGTCATTCATATCGCCCATCAGGCGTGTAATGCCTGAAAAACGTGTAAATTTGTCACCGAAAGCAGAAAACGTCATAGAAAACTTTGTATGTTATCAAAATGTGTCTTCCACCATAACGCCTGCAGCAAAACAGTGCAATCGGACCAGCGGGTTTTGACGCGGAGAAGTATTAAAAAAGATGAATACGGAAAATAATTCACTGTATTTTTCGAATATCCCTGAACGGATCCCTTTATGCTTAATGACAGAGTAATAAAAAACGGCTTATGATATTTTTTCTCCCTTGGCATAATTATGCTTAAGAATATATAAATCAGGTTGATAAAATGAAAAGAAGCATACTTATACTGAATATCTTCACGGCAGGCGGAGGAGACCATGCGCTGGGAAAGAAAATAAAAGACATCGCGCGAAGCACCCAGGCTGAGGGGGCATTAATTACGGTAAATGCCAAAACCAGACATATTAATATCCAGGGGAAGGAAGTATTCAATCAGGGTAAAAAATTGAATTATGATGACCCGGTGATTATTGTAACGCCCCACAGTCTCCTGTCACCCGATGTATTATCGACAATGCTGGCTGATTTTTTCTATCAGCTGGACATAATAACGTGCGATACCGTTATTCTGATTGATGAGATGGACGTCACCCGGGATGCCGCTTCATCTGATCGTGATTATAAAGCTGCCCTGTTGAGTCTGTGCTTAGAAAATATCATTGTCCAAAGCCTTGGATTCGCTGAGAAATCGCTGGGTTATTTGCCCATGCCTGAGCAGGAAGTTATCAATGTAAAAAAATCAGCGAAACAGGAAATCATTAAATTACTGGACAGTTACAACTTATCGTTGCCGGCAAACTGTAGCTTATATCTTGCTTATTTAAGTTCTGACACCGTGACAACCTGCGCTCAGATTTTTATTGTTAATTCATTGATAGAAGACAGTGGTTTACTGAATAATTCAGCTTATGTTCTGGTGTGTAGAGAAAAAGGAAGCATTGAACGATTACTGAAAAACCTCAAAGAGTCCTTGTCAGGGTCAATTTATAATGATTTGTTTTCTGAATGTCATTATTCAACCATGAATGACGTAAATATATTCCAGTGCCACGGCTTTTCCCGCGGTACGGGGAAGAAAAAAGTACATATTGTTATTACCCAAACCATTCCCGGCACGACGTTTAAAAATCTGACCAGTATCAGCAAGACCGGCATGATGTCGGGCGATCAAAGCCTTTCCGACTATTTGTCACTGAAAAAGCGTTTACCTTATTACGACAAGCAAACCTGGAAAGATCCTCTTATTAAAGGATTGAATGCCCGTGCCCGTGAACTGGGGGGCGAAGAGCTGCTCAACAAATTTAAGTCGATGGTCGCCGGAAGAAAAGCCTTTAATGGCAGCCTTTCCTTTAAGCTTCTGGCACCCGACGATGCCCCGACGCTGGCAATGAAAAGCAGTCTTCATGCGTTTAACAAGGAAATATATGCAAGAAAAGCCGACGGGAAAATCAGAGAGATATTAATGAGGTACCTCTGACCCTTCGAAGAATAATCGGGAGACCGGCCGCAGGATTGCGCCCCGACCGGTCTTGCCCCTTTTTTATCTTACTTCTTCAGAACTTCCGGATTCACGCAGAACTGTTTCACGTCACCCTTGAGTGCAGCAATCAGGTTATCCACCGCGCAGGCCGCCATATCGTAGCGGGTCTCGTGGGTCGCGGAACCTATATGCGGCAGCGCCACCACGTTTGGCAGGCTCAGCAGCGGAGAATCTTTTGGCAGCGGCTCAGTCTCGAACACGTCCATACCCGCACCATAAATCGTACCGGCTTTCAGTGCTTCAATCAGGGCCGGTTCATCAATGACCGGCCCGCGACCTGCGCTGACCAGAATCGCGCTGGATTTCATTTTCGCCAGTTCTTCCTTACCGATCAGATGGAAGGTTTGTTCGGTCATTGGCAGCAAGATACAGACGAAATCAGACTTTTTCAGCAACTCGTCCAGCTCGCATTTACGTGCGCCAAACTTCTCTTCCGCTTCTTTATGCTGGCTGCGTGCGTTATACAAAATCGGCATATCGAAACCGAAATGCGCACGTTGCGCCAGCGCCAGACCGATACGGCCCATGCCGACGATACCCATGGTTTTGTGGTGAACATCGATGCCGAACCAGTCTTCGCCAATGTTTTCGTTCCACTCACCGGCTTTCACACGCTCGGCCACATTCACCACGCGGCGTGCAGTCGATAACACCAGCGCCATCACGGTATCAGCGACGGTATCGGTCAGCGCCGTCGGTGTGTGCATCATCGGAATTTCGCGACGGGTCAGTTCTGCCACGTCAAAGTTATCGTAGCCGACGGAAATGGTAGAAACCCCGCGCAGGCGTGGCGCATGGTCGAACAACTCTTTATCGATTTTTCCGCCAGAACCCAGCAGCCCTTCTGCGTTTTGCAGAGCATCAAAAACCTCGGCACGGTTTTTGTCAGTGATGCCATCGAATTCGGTAATAGCAAAATGCTCTTCAAGACGTTGATGCAAATCGGCAGGCAGTTTTTTGTACAGAACAATTGACGGCTTATTCATTACAAACTCCAACTCTTTAAATGAGTATTTTCAGATTTTCAGGTTAAGGAAACTTTCCCTTTCGGTTTCATTGCGGCCTTTCGTGGCCTGACGACCAGGGTTAATCCCGCAGAAAGCAGCAGCGAGACGGCCATAAAAATAAATGAGGCGGCCGGGCTACCGGTGCTGCCGTTCAGATAGCCGACAAACCAGGAGCCAAAGAACGAGCCCAGCGCACCGAGGCTGTTGATTAAGGCCATGGCACCGCCGGACACATTCTTCGGCAGCATTTCAGGAATGATGGCAAAGAACGGACCATACGGGGCATACATTGCGGCAGCGGCGACTACCAGTAAACTGTACGAAAGCCAGAAATTGTTTGTGCCAACGGCCCAGGATCCAAAGAACGCCAGGGCGCCGACCAGCAACAGCGGCCAGACAAACAGCTTACGGTTTTGCATTTTATCTGATGCCCATGACACCAGAATCATCGCGATGGTTGCCGCCAGATAAGGAGCGGAAGAGAGCCAGCCCGCTTCGACCATGCCCATCGACTTACCATCACGCAAAATCGACGGCAGCCAGAGCACAAAGCCATACACGCCGATGCTCCAGAAGAAATATTGCAGACAGAGGAAAATCACATTTCGCGAGCGGAAGGCTTCGCGGTAACCGCCGACTGCCTGAATATCTTTCTGTTCTTCTTCTAGCTGTTCGGCCAGGGCTTTTTTCTCCTGCTCACTCAGCCAGCTGACTTCTTCGGGCTTATCTTTGACGCTGAACCACCAGATAATCGCCCAGATCACCGCCGGAATGCCTTCAAAGATAAACATCTCCCGCCAGCCAAACGATTTGATCAGATAGCCGGAAAGCACCGACATCCACAGCACCGTGACCGGATTACCCAAAATCAAAAACGTATTGGCGCGCGAGCGTTCGGATTTCGTAAACCAGTTGCTGATGTAGACCAGCATGGCGGGCATCACGGCGGCTTCCACCACGCCGAGGGCAAAGCGGATCACCGCCAGCATCGGGATATTCGTCACCACGCCGGTCAGCGAAGCAAAACCGCCCCACAGCAATAAACACCAGAAAATCAGTTTCTTAACGCTGCGCCGTTCGGCATAAATCGTGCCGGGGATCTGGAAGAAAAAGTAGCCTAGGAAAAACAGGGCACCGAGCAGGGAGGACATGCCTTTGGTGATGTGAAGATCATCATTGATACCGGCCGCCGACGCGAAACTGAAGTTTGAGCGATCGACGTACGCCAGACTGTAAGTGATGAACACGATTGGCATGATGTACCACCAGCGGCGCGAGGCCAGTCTGGACTTGTTCATAACGGTATCTCCTGATAATGCCTCAGCCTTCCCCGCACCGGTGAGGGTGCCGCGAAATCAGCCGCGTAAAACGTCCACGTAATGGCGCGTTACGGCGGTCAAATCATCCCCTTCAAGCGGGAATTCGATGCCGCGCGGAACATCCTGAGGCAACATTTTCAATAAGGGTTCCCAGCTGCCATCGCTGTTATCGAGCGCCACGGCGTGCCATTTACCAGCACGTTTTTCCGCTGCTTTCACATGCACATAACCGACATGACGTGCCAGACGCTCAGCGGCAATCGCCGGATCCTGTCCGACCCACAGCCAGTTGGCCATGTCGAAAGTCATACTCAATGGCAAATGCAGGGATTCCGCGGCAAACATGAAGGCATTGATGCGCGACAGAATTCCGCATTCCGGGGTCTGATCGTTCTCCACTACCAGCTTCACCGGGCTGGATGCCAGCACCACTTTCAGCGGTGTCAGATCCTGACCCGGTTCAAATTCACCGAGTGAAAACTTAATCGTGCGGGCATTGAGAATGCGCGCCTCTTCAAAATATTGTGGTGCATCAGGATTAAGCTCGCCACCCGACAACTCTCCACCCGACAAAAATAGCGGGAAGGGCACCGAGTAAACCGCAAACAATCCGTGATGCTGAATTTTTTCCGCCAGCGCCGGCAACGTATCCAGCTCCTGCGGGGAGAACAATTCACGGCGGATTTCCACGCCATCGGCTTTTGCCGCGGCAATGACAGAAAGCAGTTCAGCCTGACCACCGAGGTCTTTCACTACGCTGTTGCCGTAGGCGGCGGTGACAATGACGATTTCTCTTTTCATGAACGTTTTTCCTGTGTGGGCGCGCTGCCAATAAGGTGCAGGCAATCATTTCGACACCTCATTTTAGTCAAGCAAATGAGACGTCGTGCCGTTGTTAACGTTTTGTTTCGTTTTATACAACCTAATTGGAACCGGTTCCAGACGACAGAACAAAAGCCCGAAAATATGATCCCGCTCACGAAGAACGGGCAGGAAATCGGGAAGTAAAAGGGATCAGCGAGCTGCGGTAGAACCGCGCGCAATGAGTTCGCCGGAGAACTCCAGGTCTTTAACCGGCTCAGTATTGCCCTGAATGCGGGTCACCAGTTGTCTGAGCGCCGCCACGCCCATGTCGTAAGTGGGTTGTTTGAGGGTGGTAATGCCGACGCCCGCCAGATCGGCCCACACCAGTTCATCGAAACCGGATAAACCGATGTCCGGCCCCCAGCGGAGATTCAGCCGCTGCATGGCGCGCGCGACCTGTAGTGTCAGTGCGCCATTCACGCACATCACCGCTTTGTGTTTATCTGCGTGTCGCGCGACAAAATCGCGCAGCAAATTGTCCAGCCCTTCGGTGTTATACAGCTCAATTTCACCCTGTTCGCCCGTCAGTTGCGGGGATTGCTGCATCCGTTGCAGGAACGTGCGCAGGCGGTCGAAACGGGTATTGACGGTGGCGGGTTCGCTGACGAAAAGCAGCGCTTCGAAACCTTGTTGTACGAGGTGATCGGTCATCATCTGTGTGGCTTCGACGTTTTTCAGGCCGATGACGTCGCAGGCGAAATTCGCGACTTTGCGGTCAATCAGCACCATCGGTAAATTGGCCTGTTGCAGCGTGGAAATCGCCGCTTCGCGCATACCCACGGCGTTCACCACAATGCCATCCACGCGATAACTGCTGAGCAGTTGCAGGTAATGCTTTTCCTGATCCAGCTCGTTGTTGGTGTTACACACCAGCAGCGTCAGCCCTTCCTGACGGCAGGCGGCTTCAACGCCGCGCATCACATCGACAGAATAGGGATTGGTAATATCGGCGAGGATCAGCCCGATAAGACGCGTCTGGCCGCTTTTCAGGCTGCGCGCCATCTGGCTCGGCTGATAATCGAGCAGGGAGATGGCCCGCCCGATGCGCTCTTTCAGCGAATCGGACAGCAGGTGTTGTTCACCGTTGAGATAACGTGAAACGCTGGTTTTACCCGTTTTAGCGGCGCTGGCGACGTCACGTATCGTGGCCCGAACCGCCGCGCCCGGTTCCTGTTTTTTACTCACAGCCTTTCTCCCCTCATGCTTGTCCCACGGAGACTAGCACAGAGTGCCGAAAGGCTGCATCCCGTAAGTCAGCGCAATCCTTCTGCCGTCTGGACGCCGGAAACCGCCCCGGGCTCAGGTCTGTTGCTCAGCGTAAAGGCCGAAATGATCGTCACGCCAAAGGCAATACCGCCGAGGATCAGATAGGTATCGCTGAACCCGATGCGGTCGTACAGGTTACCGGCAAATGCGGAAAGGAAAATCGCTGCCAGCTGTTTGGCAAAGTTAAACCCGATCAGATAAATGGTCGCCGAGAACCGGACATCAAAAATCTGCGTGATGTATTTGAACACACCGACCAGCAGGAACGGCACTTCCAGCGCGTGCAGCATTTTCAGCAGGATCACTTCGATGGCCGTGGTCGCAAAAGAGGAACCGACAATGCGGATCGACATAATCGTACCCGCCAGCAGCAACGTATTTTTTGCGCCGATGCGGTTAATAATCCACGGAGAACAGAACATAATCAGCGCGTTACACAACTCACCGGCGGTGGTGACGTAGCCGAACATTTCCGTGCCCTGTTGCGGAGAAGCAAAGAAGGTTTTGAAGAACGTCGCGAACTGCTGATCAAACACATCATATACACAGGCCACACCAATCACGTACAAAATCAGCATCCACAATTTGCGCTCTTTCAGTAACAACGCCGCCGTTTTCAGAGAGAATTGCGGCTGATTGGCACCGAGTTTATCCAGCACCTGCGCGTTTTTGTTTTCCTGCGGGCGGGCAATCAGCAGCAAAATCATCAAAATGATCGCCGCGCCGGAACCCATCCAGAACACAATGTCCGGATTGATGTTAAACAGCACGCCCGCCGTCGAGGCGCAAATCCCCCAGCCGAAACAACCGAACATCCGTGCCTTGCCGTATTCAAATGAGCTGTTGCGGCTGACCCTTTCGATATACGCCTCAGTCGCGCCCGAGCCACCCGCGAACACGAAACCGATATAGGCACCGCCGAGAATGGCGCCGAGCACAATATTGAGTTTTAACAACGGCGCGAAGACGTAAATAAAGAACGGCGCAAACAGGAACAGCAGCACGGCGATGACCCACAGAAGATGTTTCTTCAGGCCGAGCTTGTCAGAAATGATGCCGAAAACCGGCTGAAACAGAATAGCGAACAGCGACATGCTGGAAAACACGATGCCAGTTTCCGTTTTGCTCAGGCCGATCACGTCAGAAAGCCAGATCGGTAAAAACGGATAACAGGTCGCCATAATGAAGAAGTAGAGGAAGAAATAGCTGCCAAATATCCAGAAGTTAGTATTGTTTTTATAGAAGCAACGATCGGAAGTTTGTGTAGGGTTCATAGTGATTTCCTTGCCGAAACCATGAAAACCGGCACTGTCGTACCGGCGTTTTTTGTTGTTATCTGATTTCTTCGAAGCCCAGAAGCAGGGCGCTTTCCGGATCCAGCACCGGCAACGCCAGCCCGGCATTCGCCAGCCATTCACCGCTCAGCACCGGCGATTCATGCAGCCAGGCCGGTTGCACGCGCATGGTGTGACCGCTGCAGCCGCCTTTCAGCAACGGCGGTTCGTCCAGCACCGTCACGCGATAACGCGCTTCAGGTTTCAGCCCCGGTACCCGTAACGATCCGGGCAATGACCAGGTCGGCATCGCCAGCTGGCTGATCAGAAATACCGCGCTGCCGGCGTTTTTACTGATCACACCGTTAATCAGTACCGTCTCGTCATGCGTATCCACGCGGTACACATCGCCGCTGTGTAATAACGGGCGCAGCTGCTGATGCAGGCGGGTGTATTTCGCAAAACCGGCGCGCTCCGCCTCGCCTTCTTTCACCGGATCCAGCTCAATGCCCATGTGACCGAACAACGCGGTCAGGCCGCGGAATTCAATGCTGTGCTGGCGTGACGTGGCATGGCACAGCTTGTTGCCGATGTGCGATCCCATCACTTCCGGCGGGAAGAAATAGCTCATGCCGCGCTGAATTTTCTGTCGCTCCAGCGCGTCGTTATTGTCAGATGTCCAGAAACGATGGCTGCGTTTAAGCACCTCGAAATCAATACGGCCACCGCCGGACGCGCAGGATTCAAACTCGATGTGCGGGAAGCGTTCGCCCAGCACATCCAGCAGACGGTAAAACTCATGCGTTTGCGCCGTCAGCGCCGCGCGACCTTCGTGACCGGGCTGAACGATTTCGCGGTTCATGTCCCATTTCACGTAATCCACATCGTGCTCGCCGAGCAGCCAGCTCATGCGTTCCACAAGATAATCAAAGACCTGCGGATTATTCAGGTCGAGCACGAACTGATGACGCCCGCTAGGTTGCTGATAACCGGGCAATGCCAGCAGCCAGTCGGGATGGGCGCGATATAAATCTGAATCCGGGTTAATCATTTCCGGCTCGACCCAGATACCAAATTCCATGCCGAGATTTTTGACGTGGTCGATCACCGGTTTCAGGCCGTGCGGGTATTTCTTCTCATCGAGATACCAGTCACCCAGCGCGGCGCGGTCGTGGTCGCGGCCACGGAACCAGCCGTCGTCGATAATGAAGCGTTCCACGCCTAACGCGGCGGACTCAGTCGCCATCTGCATGATGTAGTCTGGATCGTGATCGAAATAAATCCCTTCCCAGGTGTTGAGATGCACCGGACGCGGTTTCTCAGCCGGGAAGCGCAAAATCTGTTCGCGCACAAAGCGGTGGAATTGCTGACTCATGCGGTTCAGGCCGCAGGCGGAATAGCTGGCGTACAGCCACGGAGTTTCCAGCGTTTCACCTTGTTCAAGCCGTTGTTCGCCTGGGAAATACAACGCTTCGGCCTGCACCAGACGCCGGCCGTCGATTTTGATGTCAGCGCGCAGACGATGGTTGCCGCTCCAGCCCAGATGAATCCCCCAGACTTCGCCCTGTTCTTCGCTGAAACCCGGATGACCGATCATCATCGCCGGGAAATATTCGGAAGACGTTTTACCGCGCCGGTTTTCCTGAATGATGCCGCCGTGATCCAGCTGCGTGCGGTGTGGCTGGAACTCTTTGATCCAGCGACCATGAAACGCCATTACCTCGGCGGCGCGCTCCGGCAGCGGCAGCGTCACAGCCAGCCGCGTCACCTGATAGGTGCCAGGCTTGAGATTGGTCAGCGCATTACGCGCCTGCAAAACGCCGCTGTCATCAAGGCGCAATTCGCTGCGAAATTGCAGACCGGCGATCGCGTCTTCGGTGATGATGGTGAGCTGATTCCCGTCGTGCTTTACCTGTGTGGTATTGAACACCGGCGACCAGTCCAGCCCGTCGCGATGGCCTTCCATCCCCGGTGTGCCGAAAGAACCCCGTCCGGAATCCGCGCTGACATTCACCGGCGCTTCCACATCAATCCGGCCATTGGGCACGGCGCGGCTCAGCGAAATGATGTCATCTGCGGAAAACTGACTGAGGCGGTTTCCCCAGTAAAGAATTTCGGCGTAAGGCGTGCAACGGACGATCAGGCTGGTATGCCCGCCGGTTAAATGAACAATCTGGTTTTCCATATAGTCACTGCTCCACAGAGAGATTTGCGCTGATAAGACGCGATCAGGTGGAGTAACTATTGATCAGAAACGTTTCGGGTGGGAAATGTGAAGGTTAAAAACTGTGATATAGGGTGGAAAAATAATCTAAGGGGGAAATATCAGCGTGGTGGATGGACGGTGACGCCCGCCTGCAATTCCGGTTGCCAGAGAACCTGCAGGTTTTTCAGCGGTTCGTTGCGGATCAGCGCCATGGTCATGGTGGCGATTTGCAGCCCGACCGCTTCACGCGTGCCCTGACGGACAGCGGTCACGGCCACATCGGGCACGCTGTCGCACGGCAATCCGTCAAAGATTATCAGGGAAACAGCGCCGCTGAGCAGTAAACCGGCTTCATGCAACGCCAGCGCAGCGCCTTCGCCATGCATATTACAGTCGCAGACGATCGCCGTCGGTGGCACCGGTAAGGCCAGCAGCGCCTGCGTAGTCTGATAACCGGCGCGGCGGCTCGGGCTGATTTTATGCACGTAATCAGGATGATGTGGCAGGGCGTTTGACTGCAATCCGTCGAGATAACCCTGATAGCGCTGACCGATAAACGATTGCTGGTTATTTTCGCCGAGAAACGCGATGCGCTGATGCCCGAGCGCGGCGAGATGATCGACCGCCATCTGCATACCGGCCCGGTTATCGAAATCAAACCAGGCGTAATCCTGCGTCAGACATCCGCTGCGCCCGAGCGCCAGAAACGGAAAATTACGCTGCTGCAAATCCAGCAGTCGTGGATCGTTATCCAGCGTATGCGCCACCAGCATGGCATCGACGCGTTTACTTTCGATGAGTCTGCGCCACGAAAAGGTGCCCAGTTCATCCGGCACCAGCAGTAAATCGATTTCATATTTTGCCAGTTCGCGGGTGATACAGCCGACCATTTCTATAAAGGCGGAATTGCTTAACGGATGAGAAGTGAAGGGGAAAATGAGGCCAACGGCGTCGATTTTACCCATTTTCAACCGGCGGGCGAGGGTGTTGGGCCGGTAGCCACGCAAATCTGCCGCCGCCTGAACGCGTGCTTTGGTGTCCGCTGAAACGTCATCGTACCCGTTCAGCGCACGGCTGACGGTGGTGACAGAGAGACCGAGATCTTTCGCAATGGCTTTCAGAGACATACTCACATCCGTTACACAGGTGGAAAGGCACGTGGCGGGAGAATATCACAAACGCGAAAACGGAGCCGGGTGGCTCCGTTTTTATCAGGGGGATGACGAAATTTACTGCAACGGACTGAGGGTGATCTCGACGCGACGGTTCTGCGCTTTGCCCGCTTCGGTGCTGTTGCTGGCGATCGGATTGTCCGGGCCAGCGCCAGTGGTATGAACGCGGCTGCCTTCAACACCTTGCGTGATCAGCGCGCTGCCCACGCCGTCAGCACGTTGCTGCGACAGCTTCATGTTGAGCGCACGGGTGCCGGTGCTGTCGGTGTAACCGACGACGTTGACGGCGGTTTTCGGATACTCTTTCAGTACCATCGCCACGCCGGTCAGCGTGTTAGCGCCAGCGGGTTTCAGCGTGCTGCTGTTGGTATCGAAGGTCACGTTATTTGGCATGTTCAGCACGATGTTATCGCCCTGACGGGTCACGCTGACGCCGGTGCCTTTCATTTTGTCGCGCAGTTTAGATTCCTGCACATCCATGTAATAACCTGCACCGCCACCCAGCGCGGCACCGGCTGCGGCACCGATCAACGCGCCTTTGCCGCGGTCGTGTTTAGAAGAAGACAGCATACCGACGCCTGCGCCGAGCGCGGCCCCAAGACCTGCGCCAATGCCGGATTTCCCTGCTTCTGATTCGCCGGTGTAAGGGTTAGTGGTACAGGCCGACAGGCCCAGGGTGGCGCAAAGTACGCCCGCAACCACAACTAATCTTTTGCTCATCTTATTTCCTTCAGGATGTTTATTATTCAGAACTTCACCGCTGCATTATGACTGCCTGATTTCCGACAAGTTGCACAGAAAAAGGTGTCAAAACATAAACAAATGCAACGGGAGGACATCAGTCCTGCGGCGTTCTGGCGCTCTTTATGCGCAATTTCGCGGTGTTAAGCAGTAGGAGAATTCCGGATATCCCTTTTTGTATTTTTACCGGTTTCAGGAACTTATTCAGAAAGGGGCTGGAACCAGCGCAGGATATAGGTCGGCAGGTCAGTGCCGGGGTGAAGGGTGCGGGCGGTGATTTCAAACTTTTCTTTGTGATAGAACGCGATGGCACGGTGATTTTGCTGATAGACCTCCAGCAGCAGCACCGGATATTCCTCTTTAGCGGCGCCCATCAGCCGTTGTGCGGTGCCGTCGCCGTAATGAGATTCTTCGACAAAAAGCGCACCAATAAACTGCTGATTGAGCACGCCGATAAATCCGCAAATCACATCATTCGCATCACAATCCACCCAGACGCGCGCTTTGGGCAGAAACTCTTCCCTGACCATTTGCAGGCTTTCAATCCAGTAAGAATCGGCAATAAAAGGATGGGAAAGTAATGAGCTGCGCAGCCACAGCATCAGAATGGCTTCGGTATCGCCGGGCTGCGCAGCGCGGATCATGACGGCTGATTCGCGAGATGGCAGAAGCAATATGACTGATGATCGTTCACCAGCCCGGCGGCCTGCATAAAGGCATAACAAATCGTGGAGCCGATGAATTTAAAGCCTTTCTTTTTAAGCGCTTTGGACATGGCATCAGACACTGCCGTTTTCGCCGGAACGCCTTCGGGACCGGGGGGATTATTGATGACCGGTTGACCGCCGACAAAATCCCAGATGAATTCTGAGAAGTCCTCCCCGCTGGCCTGCATCGCCAGATACGCCTGTGCGTTGCCGATAATGGCTTTGATTTTGCCACGGTGACGAATAATACCCGCGTCGAGCACCAGACGTTCCACATCGTCATCGGTCATTTTCGCGATACGTTTGGGGTCAAAATTATGGAAGTTCTGACGATAATTCTCACGCTTTCTCAGCACGGTGATCCAGGAAAGCCCCGCCTGCTGGCCTTCGAGGCACAGCATTTCAAACAGTTCGCGGCCATCCTTAACCGGAACGCCCCATTCTTTATCGTGGTATTCGAGATAAACCGGCTCTTTCGAAACCCAGCTGCATCGGGTGGTCGCCATTCTGTTGTCCTTATAAGAGGCTGACATGCGTGGCGTCAGTGTGTGGCTTCTCGGATAACTCTGCAACGTCGCAATTTCTGAACCTCTGCCTTGACGCTGGTCGGATCTGAACAATATTTAAAGCCACTTATTACGCAATCCTTACATTTATTCATAGCGTTGCGACACCGATCTTTTAGGGATATCACACTTATGAGCGGCAAAAAGACGTCCAGATTACGGCTGAAGAAAGGAGCATTTGCGGTGGCACTGTGCCTGGGATTACAGGTTCCGGCGCAGGCTTTTGACCAG